>NZ_FNTX01000001.1:1200000-1800000 GCF_900105765.1 Ruania alba | reverse complement strand
GCGGTGCCGCTGGGCATCATCGGAGCCCGGATCTACCACGTGTTCTCCTCCCCGGACGCCTACTTCGGGCCGGACGGGAACCCCTGGAACGCTTTCGCGATCTGGAACGGTGGGCTCGGCATCTGGGGGGCTATCCCAGCGGGTGCCATCGGCGTCTGGATCGCGCTCCGGCGTGCCGGGCTACGTCTGTCCACGGTGGTGGACTCCATGGCGCCTGCCGTGCTGATCGCCCAGGCGATCGGCCGGCTCGGCAATTACTTCAACCAGGAGCTCTTCGGTGCGCCGACGACGCTGCCCTGGGGGTTGCAGATCGACCCGTCCGTGCTTGCGGCACAAGGGATGGACTACCCCGCCGGCACCCTGTTTCATCCGACGTTCCTGTACGAGCTGGTGTGGAACCTCGCCATGGCGGCTGTGCTGGTCTGGGCGGACCGGAAGTTCCGGCTCGGGCACGGTCGTGTGTTCTGGCTGTATGTCGTGGTCTACACACTCGGTCGTGTCTGGATCGAGATGCTCCGCATCGACGAGGCGGAGATGGTCCTTGGGCTCCGGCTGAACGTGTGGACCTCGATCCTGGTCGGCCTGGTGGCAGTGGTGATCTTCATCGTGCTCTCCCGCCGGCATCCCGAACGGGAGCCGTCGCCGTGGCTGCCCGGACACGAGCCCGACGCGGGTGATACCGAAGACGACACTGATGACGGTGTAGACACCGACACCGACACCGACACCGACTCCGGCGACGCTGATGGTGACTCCGGTCATGATTCGGTCAACGTTGCTGACACGGCGGATACGGCTGGGCCCGACGTGGAGCAGCAGCACGCTGACGGTGCAGCCGGAACTGACGGGAGTGATGGCGGGACGGAGCCGGACCTATCGGGTTCGGCGGCCCCGTCGTCGTCCGCGAGCGGTTCGCCTGATGAGACTGTCGCCTCGGATGAAGGTCGGAACGACGCTCCGCGCTGACAGGTGCGATATCGTCCCGGATGCACCGCCACTGGGCATCCGCCGTCCGACCGCCCGTCCGGGTCAGATACGCGTGCTGACACACAAGCACGGTAAAGTTTAGGTAGAAGATGGGTCGACGGCGTCCCAGCAGTACGTAATCGATGCCGCAGGATCGCCCTCGAATCCTTGCGGTGGTGAGGATGGTCGGATGAACAGCACCCCGCTGGGCGTGAGCCCCTACGAGCGTTTCAGTGCGGCACCTGCGAAGCAGGGTCTGTACGACCCCGCTCGGGACCGCGACGCGTGTGGTGTCGCCTTCGTTGCGACCATGCGTGGCACTCCCGGCCGCGACATCGTCGATGCTGCTCTGACGGCGTTGGCGAACCTTGATCACCGCGGTGCGGTGGGCGCCGAGGAGAACTCGGGCGACGGGGCAGGGATCCTGACCCAGGTTCCGGACGCGTTCGTGCGCGACGTGGTGGATGCTGAGCTCCCCGCAGCGGGACACTATGCCATCGGCCTGGGCTTTCTGCCGCAGGACAGCAAGGAGGCGGCCGAGGCCGCCACCTTGGTCGGCGAGATTGCCGTCGAGGAGGGCCTGGAGGTCCTTGCCTGGCGTGATGTGCCGACCACCGATGGGCTCGTCGGGCAGATGGCACGCGACTGTATGCCCACCTTCCGGCAGCTCGTGGTCGCCGCGCCTGATCGCGAACTGTCCGGTGAGGAGCTCGACCGGCGTGCCTATCGTCTCCGCAAGCGCGCCGAGCACACGGCGGGTGTCTACTTCGCGTCGCTGTCCAGTCGCACGCTGGTGTACAAGGGGATGCTGACCACCACCCAGCTGGAGCCCTTCTTCCCGGATCTGTCGGACGCGCGCTTCGCCAGCGAGATCGGGCTCGTGCACTCCCGCTTCTCCACCAACACCTTCCCGTCCTGGCCGCTGGCCCACCCGTTCCGGATGGTGGCCCACAACGGTGAGATCAACACCGTGCGTGGAAACCGGAACTGGATGGCCGCGCGGCAGGGAACACTGGCCTCCGACGCGCTGGGCGACATGAGTGCGCTGCTGCCGATCTGCGACGAGGAACAGAGCGACTCGGCCAGTTTCGACGAGGTGCTCGAGCTGCTGCACCTGGGGGGCCGTTCGCTCCCGCACGCCGTGCTGATGATGATCCCGGAGGCATGGGAGAACCACGCCTCCATGGACGCCAAGCGGCGCGCGTTCTACGAGTACAACTCCACGATCATGGAACCGTGGGACGGTCCGGCCGCCATGTGCTTCACCGACGGCCGGTACATCGGTGCCGTGCTGGACCGCAACGGGCTGCGCCCGGGGCGATACTGGATCACCGATGACGGGCTCGTGGTGCTGGCCAGCGAGGCCGGAGTGCTCGACATCGAACCGTCCAAGATCGCCCGCAAGGGCCGGCTCTCCCCGGGCAAGATGTTCCTCGTCGACACCGGTTCGGGCCGGGTCATCGAGGACGCACAGATCAAGGGCGAGCTCTCCGACGCCTACCCGTACTCGCAGTGGCTCGAGGACAACCTGGTGCGCCTGGAGGACCTGCCGGACCGGGAGCACGTGGCGCACTCGCGCAGCTCGGTGCTGCGCCGTCAGCAGACCTTCGGTTATACCGAGGAAGAGTTGCGCATTCTGCTGCGTCCGATCGCGGCCACTGGTGCCGAGGCACTCGGCTCGATGGGTACGGACACCCCGATCGCGGTGCTCTCGGCACGTCCGCGGATGCTGTTCGACTACTTCATCCAGATGTTCGCCCAGGTGACGAACCCGCCGCTGGACGCCATCCGCGAGGAACTCGTCACCTCACTCGGTGGTGCGATCGGCCCCGAGCCGAACCTGCTCGCGGACATCGGCGATCATGCACGCAAACTCATCGTGCCGTTCCCCACGATCGACAACGACGAGCTCGCCAAGATCAGGCACATCCAGCGCACCCGTGGCCCGGGCAAGGACTTCCAGTCCGTGACCATCCGTGGGCTGTACCGCGTGGCCGGTGGCGCCGAGTCGCTCGAGGCGCGTCTCGAGGAGATCTTCGCCGAGGTCGACGAGGCGATCGAGCGCGGTGTGAGCTTCATCGTGCTCTCCGACCGCGAGTCCAACTCTGAGTGGGCGCCGATCCCGTCGTTGCTGCTCACCGCGGCCGTGCACCACCACACCATCCGTCAGCAGACCCGGACCAGGATCTCGCTGCTGGTGGAGGCCGGAGACGTCCGCGAGGTGCACCACGTGGCCCTCTTGATCGGGTACGGTGCCGCCGCGGTGAACCCCTACCTGGCGATGGAGAGCGTGGAGGAGCTGGTCCGCTCCGGCGTGGTCGAGGGGGTCACTCCCGAACAGGCCGTGAAGAACCTCATCAAGGGCCTGGGCAAGGGCGTGCTCAAGGTGATGAGCAAGATGGGCATCTCCACCGTGCACTCCTACCGGGGTGCGCAGGTCTTCCAGGCGATCGGCCTGTCCCAGAAGCTGGTGGACAAGTACTTCACCGCCACGGCTAGCCCGCTCGGTGGGGTGGACCTCGACGTCATCGCCACCGAGGTGGCCGCCCGGCACGCGACGGCGTACCCGCGCAGCGGAATCTCCCCAGCTCACCGTCGTCTGGACGTCGGTGGCGAGTACCAGTGGCGTCGTGAGGGTGACCCGCACCTGTTCGACCCGGAGTCGGTCTTCCGCCTCCAGCACTCCACCAGGAACCGCCGCTACGACGTGTTCCGGGACTACACCTCACGGGTGGACGAACAGTCCAAGCGCCTGATGACGCTGCGCGGCCTGTTCGACTTCAAGGAGGGCGTGCGTGCGCCGATCCCGATCGACGAGGTGGAACCCGTCAGCGAGATCGTGAAGCGGTTCTCCACGGGGGCGATGAGCTACGGCTCGATCTCCGTCGAGGCGCACGAGACCCTGGCGATCGCGATGAACCAGCTGGGCGGGAAGTCGAATACCGGTGAGGGTGGTGAGGACGAGGACCGTCTCTACGACCCGAAGCGCCGCAGCGCGATCAAGCAGGTGGCCTCCGGCCGTTTCGGGGTGACCTCCGACTACCTGGTCAACGCGGACGACATCCAGATCAAGATGGCTCAAGGTGCCAAGCCTGGTGAAGGTGGTCAGCTGCCCGGGAACAAGGTCTACCCCTGGGTGGCCAAGACCCGGCACGCCACCCCGGGCGTCGGGCTCATCTCCCCGCCGCCGCACCACGACATCTACTCGATCGAGGACATCGCCCAGCTCATCCACGACCTGAAGAACGCCAACCCGCAGTCGCGGGTGCACGTGAAGCTGGTCTCTGAGGTGGGCGTGGGGACGGTCGCCACTGGTGTGTCCAAGGCACACGCCGACGTCGTGCTGATCTCCGGGCATGACGGCGGGACGGGGGCGAGCCCGCTCACCTCGCTCAAGCATGCCGGTGGTCCGTGGGAGATCGGTCTCGCGGAGACCCAGCAGACGTTGGTGGCCAACAACCTGCGCGACCGGATCGTGGTGCAGACCGACGGTCAGCTCAAGACGGGTCGGGACGTGATCGTGGCGGCGTTGCTCGGTGCGGAGGAGTACGGCTTCGCGACCGCACCGCTGGTCGTTTCTGGTTGCGTGATGATGCGGGTGTGCCACCTGGACACCTGCCCCGTCGGTGTCGCGACGCAGAATCCCGAGCTTCGCACCCGGTTCTCCGGGAAGGCCGAGTTCGTGGTGACGTACTTCGAGTACATCGCGCAGGAGGTGCGTGAGTACCTCGCTCAGCTCGGGTTCAGGTCGCTGGACGAGGCGATCGGCGCCGTCGACGCGCTGGACACCAAGGCAGCCGTGGAGCACTGGAAGGCCTCCGGGCTGGACCTCTCCCCGATCCTGGTGCAGCCGACCCTGCCCGAGGGTTCGGCCCCACGGTGTGTGAAGGGGCAGGACCACGGGCTGGAGAAGGCGCTCGACAACGTGCTGATCGAACAGGCCCGCTCGGCCATCGAGACCGGTGCGCCGGTGCAGATCACCGAGCAGGTCCGCAACGTGAACCGCACCGTCGGCACGATGCTGGGCAACGCCGTCACGAAAGCGCACGGCGCCAAGGGCCTTCCGGACGGCACCATTGACATCACGCTGCACGGCTCCGCCGGGCAGTCGCTCGGTGCGTTCCTCACCTCCGGGGTCACCATCCGGTTGTTGGGTGACGCCAACGACTATGTCGGCAAGGGACTCTCCGGTGGGCGTGTGATCGTGCGCCCCACCGAGGACGCCACCTTCGAGGCTGCCTCCAACGTCATCGCCGGCAACGTGATCGCCTACGGCGCGACGGCTGGGGAGATCTTCCTGCGCGGCGTCGTCGGGGAGCGCTTCTGCGTGCGCAACTCCGGTGCGACCGCTGTGGTCGAGGGCGTGGGCGACCACGGTTGCGAGTACATGACGGGCGGCACCGTGCTGGTGCTCGGTCCGACCGGGCGCAACTTCGGCGCCGGCATGTCCGGCGGCACTGCCTACGTACTCGACCTCGACCCGGATCTGATGAACGGTCCGGCGCTGGCGGCCGGCGACCTTTCCCTGTCCGAGTTGGACGAAGAGGACCTGAACATCGTGATGGACCTCCTCGCCCGGCACTACGAGCACACCGGCTCGCAGGTAGCGGAGGCCCTGAGGGGCGACCGGGAGGAGGTGCGGCGACGCGTCACCCGCGTCCTGCCGCCCGCCTACGCCCGCGTGAACGCTGTGCTGGCCGACGCCCGCGCCGACGGTGTCGACGTGGCCGAACCCGACGTGTGGAACCGAGTGATGGAGGCGACCCGTGGCTGACCCCAAGGGATTCCTGAAGGTCCGGGAGCGGGAGCTGCCTACCCGGCGCCCCGTCCCCGTCCGGATCATGGACTGGAACGAGGTCTATGAGAAGCGCGAGGAGGATGCCGCAGCGCTGACGCGGCAGGCCGGCCGCTGCATGGACTGTGGCATCCCGTTCTGCCACAACGGCTGCCCGCTGGGCAACCTGATCCCTGAGTGGAACGACCTCACCCGCACCGGGCGATGGGACGAGGCCATCGAGCGGCTGCACGCCACCAACAACTTCCCGGACTTCACCGGGCGGTTGTGCCCGGCGCCGTGCGAGACCTCCTGTGTGCTCGGGATCAACCAACCGGCCGTGACGATCAAGAACATCGAGCTCTCGATCATCGACGAGGCGTTCGAGCGTGGTCTGGTCACCCCGCAGGTTCCCGAGCAGCTCACGGGCCAGACCGTGGCCGTGATCGGGTCCGGTCCGGCGGGGCTGGCCGCTGCCCAGCAGCTCACCCGCGCCGGTCACACGGTGGCGGTGTACGAACGGGACGATCGTATCGGGGGTCTGCTCCGTTACGGCATCCCCGAGTTCAAGATGGAGAAGCGTCATCTGGACGCCCGGTTGGAGCAGATGGAGGCCGAAGGTACCCGGTTCCGCCCGGGTATCGAGATCGGCGGAGAGGGCCAGCTCACCGGCACCGACCTGCTGGAACGGTACGACGCCGTGGTGCTCTCGATGGGCGCCACGGTGCGCCGGGACCTCCCGGTCCCGGGCCGTGAGCTGGACGGTGTTCACCAGGCGATGGACTACCTGCCCCAGGGCAACCGTGCCGCGCTCGGTGAGGACGTGCCTGGTCAGGTCACTGCTGAGGGCAAGGATGTGGTGGTGATCGGCGGCGGCGACACCGGCGCCGACTGCCTCGGTACCGCACTGCGCCAGGGCGCGAAGAACGTGATCCAGCTCGAGATCATGCCGCGCCCGAGCGACGACCGTCCGGCGGGCCAGCCCTGGCCCACCTACCCGATGATCTACCGGGTCTCCTCGGCCCACGAAGAGGGCGGCGAGCGGGTCTACGCCACGTCCACCGTCGAGTTCGTCGGCGACGAGAACGGGCGCGTCAAGGAGCTGCGCGTGGTGGAGGTCGACATGTCCTCCGGGCGCCCGGAGCCGGTCGAAGGCACCGAGCGCACCATCCCGGCGCAACTCGTCCTGCTCGCCATGGGCTTCACCAGCGTGCAGACCGACGGGCTCGTCGACCAGCTGGAGCTTGAGGTCGACCAGCGCGGACGACTCACCCGCGACGAGGAGTTCCGCACCTCCCGCGAGCAGGTGTTCGTGGCGGGGGACGCCGGCCGTGGACAATCCCTCATCGTGTGGGCCATCGCCGAGGGTCGATCCGCTGCGGCAGCCGTGGACACCTACCTGCGTGGCCAGACCGAGCTGCCGGCCCCGATCGAGCCGACGACGATGCAGGTGACTGTCTGAGGCCTCAAGAGACGAACACAGCCATCCGGTGTACGGATGGGCAATTCAGGACGAACGCCCGGTACACGGGTGTACGCCCGCGTGGCCGGACGTCTCGCGCGTCGGTCGGAAGGCATAAGGTTTGAGGTATGCGTAGAGCCAAGATTGTGTGCACGTTGGGACCGGCGACGGAGTCCCCTGAGATGGTCCAGGCGCTCGTCGACGCCGGGATGGACGTGGCGCGGATCAACCGCAGCCATGGCGATGCAGATGCTCATGCCGCCGTGATCAAGCGGGTCCGTGAGGCCGCTGAGGCATCGGGGCGCGCGGTCGCCGTACTCGTAGACCTGCAGGGACCGAAGATCCGGTTGGGCCGGTTCACGGACGGGAAGCACTATCTCGCCGAGGGCGACACCTTCACCATCACCACCGAGGACGTGCCGGGCACCAAGGAGCTCGTCTCGACGACCTTCAAGGGCCTGCCGGGCGACGTGAACCCCGGTGACGCGATCCTCATCGATGACGGCCGGGTGACCGTGCGGGTCACCTCGGTGGATGGCCCCCGGGTCACCACTCGTGTGGAGGTACCTGGGCCGGTCTCGAACAACAAGGGCTTGAACCTGCCGGGTGTGGCGGTCAACGTGCCGGCACTGTCGGAGAAGGACGCCGAGGACCTGCGTTGGGGGCTGCAGCAGGGCGCCGACTTCATCGCCCTGTCGTTCGTGCGCTCGGCGGCGGACTATGAGGATGTCGCCGCGATCATGTCCGAGGAGGGGCGCACTGTCCCCGTGATCGCGAAGATCGAGAAGCCGCAGGCGGTGGAGAACCTGCCCGAGATCGTGGATGCCTTCGACGGCATCATGGTCGCGCGGGGCGATCTGGGTGTGGAGCTGCCGCTCGAGCAGGTGCCGATGGTGCAGAAGCGCGCCACCGAGCTCTGCTTGCGCAACGCCAAGCCGGTGATCGTGGCAACGCAGGTGCTGGAGTCGATGATCAGCTCGCCGAGGCCCACGCGTGCGGAGGCGTCCGACTGTGCGAATGCGGTGCTCGACGGTGCCGATGCCGTGATGCTCTCTGGCGAGACAAGCGTGGGTGAGTACCCGCTCGACTGCGTGCGCACCATGGCTCGGATCATCGAGAACACCGAGGAGCACGGCCTCGAGCGGATCGCCAAGCTGCGCGCGACCCCGCACACCCGTGGTGGGGTGATCACCAAGGCGGCTGCGCAGATCGGGGAGACGCTCGGAGTCAAGTACCTCGCGTGCTTCACCCAGTCAGGGGATTCGGCGAAGCGGATGTCCCGCCTGCGTTCGGCGATCCCGTTGCTGGCTTTCACCCCGGTGCCGGTGGTGCGCAACCAGCTGGCGCTGAGCTGGGGCGTGCAGACGTTTACCGTGCCGCAGGTGCAGCACACCGACGACATGATCAACCAGGTGGACGTGGTGCTCAAGGCCGCCGACCAGGTCGACGAGGGAGACAACCTCGTCGTCGTCGCCGGAATGCCGCCCGGAGTGTCCGGGAGCACCAACTCCATCCGTGTGCACACCGTGGGCGAGGAGCTGGGCGGCTGACGCTGCCGGGCGACACATGATGACGGCGACCGCCCGGCTGTCCCGGGCGGTCGCCGTCATCGTCCTGGCGGGCCTCCTCGCTCCGCTCGCCGCGTGCTCTGGCAACGACGGGAGCGACCCGGCACCGACCGGCTCGCCCGGGACAGGAGGCGGTGACTCCGGCGGCGACGGGGCCAGCGGTGGGCCCAGGACTGTCCCGCCGCAGTTGCGCGAGTGCGAGGACCGTGGCGATGTGCCCGACCTGGCCGCGGCCACCTGGACCAACCCGGACGGCTTCGACGAGGAGGGTGGCTACACCCAGATCGCACCCATCACCGAGTCGCGGACGGACACCTACCTGGTGCCGAGCTCGCCCGGGACGGGTATCGAGATCATCTCCCTGGTGCACTACACCGATGTCCCGGAACCGCTCGTCGACGCCTGCGGTGTGGTGGACCGGAAGGCGGTGGAGCTACTCCTGGACCGGTGGCACCGCGAGGGCGACATCACCGCGACCGCGCCGGAATGGGCCGAGGTCGGCAACGGGGTGGCCGCCGTCACCGAGGCGCAGCAGTACGCCGGATACGACTTCATCGTGGCCGCCACACTCGTGATCGGCGAGGGGGAGCTGTTGCTGATCGGCTGCCAGTGGGTCACCAGCGAGGTGGAGGTGACGTCCGGCTGCGACACGGTGGTCGACTCCCTCGCCTTCGGCTGACGGGGAGTCCTCCCCGTGCCGCGACACGGCCGGGACCAGGGCGTCGCGGTACCGTGCTGTCAGATCACCAGAGACGGGAGCGGGTGAATGAGCAGGACCGGGGTACGAGCCAGTGTGGCGCTGCTTGGCGCCGTGCTGCTGGCCGCATGCGGCAGCATGCCGGAGCTGCCGGGCGGGCCCGATCCCACCGGGGCCGAGGGGTCCGATCAGGGTTCGTCGGACGGGTCGGGCAACGGCGGCACCATTCCACCGCAGCTGCTGGAATGCGGTGACGAGTCCGCCGATCCCGGTGCGGACGACAAGAACAGTGGCGACGGGGAAGAGGACGACGAGTCGCTGGTGCTCACCGAGACCGACCTGACGACGGTCCGCTGGTCCACGCCGAGCGGGTACGCCGAGGCCAGCGGGTACCACGAGGACAATCCAGTCGAGGAACTGCACAGCCTCTGGGTGGCCGAGCCGGTCGATGACCCGGCACCATCACTGAACGTGCTGAACGTGGCGATCTACGTGGGGCTGGACTGGGGGCAGCAGGCGAGGCAGTGCGGTCAGGTGCCGCTGTCCGCCGTCGAGGAGCGCCTTGCCGGGTATATGGAGCAGATCGACGCCGAGCTCCTGGGGGAACCGGAGATGACCGAGGTGGCCGGCCTCCCCGCGATCAGCCAACGGGTCCGGTTGTCGAACTATGACTATGTCGGCTACTGGCTGTTCTCCCAGACCGACCTGGTGCACCTCTATTGCCAGTGGACCGACGGGCAGTACCAGGAGTTGATCGAGCAGGGATGCGCGGAGCTGGTCCCCACCGTGGAGGTCGGCTGAGATGCGCCGCAGGTCGATTCGCCTCGCGGGACTCTTGTCCTTGGTGGTCCTGCTCGCAGGGTGTCGGGGGCTTCCCGGACTCGGTGGCGACCCGACTAACGGTCCCGCGACGCCATCGACCGACCAAGGCGGGTCGGCCGGCGAGGACGGTCCGCGCACGATCCCGCCACAGCTGCTCGAGTGCGGAGAGTCCGCCGAGCCGCAGGTGGATCTCACCGACGAACTGGTGGCCTCGGACGGAGGCTGGTCGGTGCCGTCGGGATATCGTTCAGCCAGCGGCTATTACGACGATCTCGCCTACGAAGAGCAGTCGTTCCTCGAGACACTGGTGCCCCAGGAGCCGGGCTACGACAGCCTCGACCTGCTCGGTGTCATCGGATACGTGGGCCTGGACTGGGGACAGTACGCGCGCGAATGCAACCGTGTGCCGCTGGAGGCGATGCTGGAACGGGTCGCCGAGTATGAGAGCGCCCTGGGTGCCCAGGCCCTCGACGGCGCCGAGCTGACCGAGGTGGCGGGTCTGCCGGCGGTCACGCAGACCATGCAGATCCCGAACTACACCTTCCGCGGCTACTGGCTGTTCTCCCAGACCGAACTGCTCTTCATCGGCTGCCAGTGGACGAGTGACCGGGCGCAGGAAGAGATCGCCGACGGGTGTGCCGACCTGATCGGGAGCGTGCAGGTCGGATGAGCACGATGAAGAGACGATCGGTCGCGGCGGGCGCAGCCCTGGCGGCGGCGCTTGCATTGCTCACCGGCTGCCAGCTGGTCGACGAGCTCGGACCCGACGGCGAGCCTGACTCGGGCAGCGATGGGGCTGGTAGCAGCGAGAGTGGCAGCGACAGCGGTGGTGATGGCCCTCGGACGATCCCACCGCAGTTGCTGGAGTGTGGGGAGAACGCCCCGGACGAGAACGAACTGCAGCTGGCCGACCTGGACCTCACCACTGCCCAGTGGTCGATGCCCGAGGGATTTGTCGAGAGCTTCAGCTACCACGAGGACAATCCCGTCGAGGAGGTCCACTCCACCTGGTACGCAGAGCCGAACGACCCTGCCGTGCCGGGCCTGAACGTGATCCAGGTGGTCGTCTACACCGGGCTCGACTGGGACGAGTTCGCTGACGCGTGCGGACGAGTACCCCTGGAGGCGGTGGAGGAGCAGCTCGGGCGCTATCGCGACCAGATCGACGCCGAGCCGCTCGGCGAAGCCGAGATGACGGAGGTGGCCGGGCAGCCGGCGATCACCCAGCAGATCGGCCTGGCGGAGTATTCCTATGTGGGCTACTGGCTGTTCTCCGAGACCCAACTCCTGCACGCCTACTGCCAATGGACCGACGACGGCGCCCGGCAGGTGATCGAACCTGCCTGCACCCCGTTGGTGGAGAGCATCACGGTCGGCTGAGAATGGCCGATCCTCCGTGGCACAGTAGGAGCACGGAGCGCAAGGAGGGTGTCACGGTGAGATCGCCATTGGTTGTCGGCGTCGACATCGACGACGTGCTCTACGACTGGTCCGGCCGTGCCCACGAGCTCAGCCTGGCGGCCGGGATCGCCGGTGATCGCCCGCCTGCACAGATCACCAGCTGGACCCCCTACGTGGAGTACGGCTGCTCGGCGGACTCCTGGCACGCCGTCATCCATCGTGGGGTGCAGGACGGCACCCTCTACTCGGCGGACCCGCTCCCCGGCGCCGGTGCGGCGCTGCAGGCCCTCGTGGACGCGGGGCACCAGGTGCAGCTGATCACCGCCCGGGGCTGTGGCGACTTCGCCGGTCTCACTTCGGAGCTCGTTCGCCAGCAGACCCGCGCCTGGGTGGACCGGCACGCCCTCGCCCACCACGGTCTGACGTTCTCCGCGGACAAGACCGTGGTCCGTACCGACGTGTTCGTCGACGACAACGCCGACAACGTGGCGCGCCTGTGCGCGGCCGGGACCCGTGGTTACCTGATGGACCGGCCGTGGAACGCGCACGTGACACACGTCGACCGGGTGCGCCACATCGATGAGTTCGTACGCGCCGTGCTGGCTGACCGAGGCCTGGGATGATCACTCACGGGGTGCACTCCGAGGTGGGTCGGCTACGCAAGGTGCTGGTCTGCGCACCCGGGCTCGCGCACGAGCGGCTGACTCCCTCCACCTCCGATGCGCTGCTGTTCGACGATGTGCTCTGGGTGCGTGCCGCGCAGCAGGACCACGCCGACTTCGTGGCCCAGCTCACCGACCGCGGCGTCGAAGTGGTGGAGCTGCTGGACCTGCTCACCGAGACCATGGCGCAGCCGGAGGCGCGCCGGTGGTTGCTGGAGCGCACCATCGAGGCGAACACGGTGGGTCTGGGCCTGGTCGCGGACACGTTGGCATTCCTGGACACGCTCCCGGCGCGAGACGTGGCCGAGTACCTCATCGGCGGGCTCGCTACCTCTGACCTGCCCGGCGAGTTCCGGCCGGCCTATCTCGCCCTGGCCGAGGTGGGCGGACCTCGCGCGGAGTATCTCCTCCCGCCGCTGCCGAACATGCTCTACACCCGCGATACGACAAGCTGGCTGTACGGCGGCCTCACGCTGAACCCGCTGTACTGGCCCGCTCGACGGGGCGAGACACTGCTGATGAAGGCGATCTACAGCTTCCACCCGGACTTCTCCGCCGACCGCATCTGGTGGGGCGATCCCGAACTGGACTGGCGCCAGGCGACCCTCGAGGGTGGTGACGTGATGCCAGTGGGAGACGGGGTGGTGCTCCTCGGGATGGGGGAGCGGACGTCGCGCCAAGCGATCACCCAGCTCACCCGGGTGCTGTTCGACGCCGGAGCGGCGCGGCAGGTGGTGGTGGCGGGGATGCCGAAGCTGCGGGCCGCGATGCACCTGGACACCGTGTTCACGTTTGCCGACCGTGACGTGGTGACCGTGTACCCGGCGATCATGGACGGCGTGCGCACGTTCAGCCTGTACCCCTGTGAGACCGCGCCGGGGCTGGAGGTGCGGGACGAGGGGGTGGGCAGTTTCGTTGACGTGGTCGCCCGTGCCATGGGGCTGCCGGCGCTGCGGGTGATCGAGACGGGTGGGGACGCCTATGCCTCGGAGCGGCAGCAGTGGGACAGCGGCAACAATGCGGTGGCCGTCGAACCCGGAGTGGTGTTCACCTACGATCGGAACACCGTGACGAATGCGCTGCTGCGTGACGCAGGAATCCAGGTGATCGAGATTCGCGGCGCCGAACTCGGCCGGGGACGTGGCGGCGGACACTGCATGACCTGCCCGATCGCGCGCGACCCCCTGCCGGGTTGATGTCTCTCGTGTTCAGCCACGTCCCGCAGGCACGCTAAGATAGCCGACCGCAGCCTGTTGGCGGGCTGCGACGCCCCGTTGGCGGAATAGGCAGACGCGGTCGGCTCAAACCCGGCTGCCCTCACGGGCGTCCCGGTTCGAGTCCGGGACGGGGCACTGTCCGGTATGCGCACGTTAGGATCACTCTGTGACGGATGAGACCACCGGCGGGACGCCGGAGACGAACAACCCCGACCTGCTCGACCTTGAACTGCCGGAGAGCGCGCCTGAGGAGGCCCCGAAGGCGCGAACGGCCCGCCGGGCTGTGGTCGCTGAAGACGAGGCGCTCATCCGGCTCGACGTCGTCGAGACGCTGGCCGAGGCCGGCTACGAGGTGGTCGGTGAGGCCGGTGACGGTGAGACCGCTGTTGCTCTGGCGACCGAGCTCAAGCCGGACATCGTCGTGATGGACGTCAAGATGCCGGTGCTTGATGGCATCTCGGCTGCTGAGCGGATCACCAAGGCGCGGATCGCGCCGGTCGTGCTCCTCACCGCGTTCTCCCAGACCGAGCTCGTCGAGCGGGCACGCGACGCCGGTGCGATGGCCTACGTGGTGAAGCCGTTCACCCCGGGTGACCTGCTGCCTGCCTTGGAGATTGCCCTCTCCAGGCACCAAGAGATCGCAGCGCTGGAGTCCGAGGTCGCGGACCTGACGGACCGGTTCGAGACCCGCAAGCGGGTGGACCGGGCGAAGGGGCTGCTGATGACCAAGATGGGCCTGAGCGAGCCCGAGGCCTTCCGCTGGATCCAGAAGACGTCGATGGACCGCCGCCTCACGATGCGTGAGGTCGCCGACGCCGTGATCGACCAGGTCGGCTCCAAGTAACACCCGCCGCATCTGTGCCCCGCACTCCCGACCTTCGGTGTTCGGGCGTAGTGTGTGCCACGACGTCCGTCCATGAGCGGGAGGTGCGAGTGTGGTGAAGCTCTCCGCCGTGCGCGCCCGGCTCGCCGAACCGTCCGATCTGGCAGCGGTCCTGCCGCTGGTGCGGTCCGCGCGGGCTGATTCCCCGCTCGGCCCTCAGTTCGTGGCGCCTGAGGTGGCGGGCCTCGAGACGCACCTACGCGCATGGTTCGAGATGCCGGAGAGCAGGCTCGTGATCGCCGAGGTCGATTCCGAGCTGATCGGCCTTGCCTTACTGCAGTGTGTTTCACCGGGACTGCTGTGTGACGTGCCCTACCTCCAGGTGGAGGCGCTCTACGTGCACGGTGACCACCGTCGCCAGGGTGCCGGCCGGGCGCTGATGCAGCAGGGCGCGATCGAGGCGGCCCGGCACGGTGCCGAGCGCATCGTCACCGTGCCCCTCACCGGTGCCCGGAGCGAGCAGCGATTCTTCTCCGGCCTCGGCTTCTCCCCGGCCGGTTCCCGCCGCGTGGCCGAGACGGCCTCGGTGCTGCGGCGTCTCGAACTCGCGCCGTCGGCCACGAGGGAACGGCGCACCCGAGGGTTGGATGAGCTCATTGCACGTCGACGGCGTAGCAGGGGACTGCCGGAGACTCCTGCGCGCGGCGTGGACCTCACTGCGCTGGTGGAGCGTTCTCAGGCCGAGTCGAGGAGCATGCACGTCAACCGTGCGGTACAGACGCGCCGGTCAGACCCTTCTTCGAGCACTGCGATCTCATAGGCGGCTGTCGTCCGGCCCAGGTGCAGCGCCTGCGCCGTACCGCGCACCCACCCGGTGCGTACCGCCCGGTGATGGGTGGCGTTCAGGTCCAGCCCGACGGCGGCCCGTCCGCGCCCGGCATGCAACGTCGCCGCGATCGAGGCGAGGGTCTCCGCGAGCGCAGCCGAGGCGCCCCCGTGCAGCAGGCCTGCCGGTTGGGTGTTCCCGTCGACAGGCATCCGCCCGACGGCTCGTTCCGGACGTGTCTCCAGCAGCTCGATCCCGAGCTTCTCCACGAGTGTGCCGCGGAGGTCCCACGCGGTGAGATCGGTCGGCTCGGTCAGCGCTGAATCGGAAGTGTCGGTCATGCAGCCTAGGCTGTCAGGTGTGAGTGACACTGCGCGACCCCGGCTCCTGCTCATCGACGGGCACTCGATGGCCTACCGTGCCTTCTTCGCCCTCCCTGCTGAGAACTTCTCCACGACCACCGGGCAGACGACGAACGCCGTCTACGGCTTCACCTCGATGCTCATCAACCTGCTCCGGGATGAGGATCCCACGCACGTAGCGGTGGCCTTCGACGTCTCCAGCCAGACGTTCCGGAAGGAGACCTACGCGGACTACAAGGGCACCAGGGACGAGACGCCCCAGGAGTTCCGGGGACAGATCCCGCTGATCGAGGAGGTGCTCGCGGCACTCGGGATCACCACGCTGGGCCGGGAGGGCTTCGAAGCCGACGACATCCTGGCCACGCTGGCCACGCAGGCGGAGGCAGCTGGGTATGACGTGCTCATCTGTTCCGGCGATCGGGACACGTATCAACTCGTCAACGAGTCGGTCACGGTGCTGTATCCGCGCAAGGGTGTCTCCGACCTGGTCCGGATGACACCGGCCGCGGTGCAGGAGAAGTACGGGGTGTCCCCGGCGCAGTACAGCGACCTCGCGGCTCTGGTGGGGGAGACCAGCGACAACCTGCCCGGCGTCCCGGGTGTGGGACCGAAGACCGCGGCCAAGTGGATCCTCGCCCATGAGGGACTCGAGGGCATTGTCACTGATGCGCCGTCGATCACCGGCAAGGCCGGCCAGTCACTCCGGGACCACCTGGACCAGGTGCTGCTGAACCGACAGCTGAACCAGTTGCTGCGGGACATGGAGCTCCCGGTCGGGCTGGATGATCTGCCCCGGCGGGCCTTTGAGCGCGAGAAGGTGCACCAGGTGTTCGATGCGCTCGAGTTCCGGGTGCTGCGCGACCGACTCTTCGAGATGGATGCCGGCGACGCGGAGTCCGCGACGGCCGAGTCGTTCGACCTCGACGTCACGGCGCTGACGCCCGGAGGGTTGCAGGAGTGGCTGGATACCCATGCCACCGGCCGGGTCGGTGTGGATGTTCGTGGCACCGTCGCCTCCGGCGCCGGTGATGCGTGGGGGATGGCCGTAGCAGCCGAGGGCGGCGCGGTCCTGACCGTGGACCTGACCGAGATCACCCCCGACGACGAGTCCGCCCTGGCGACCTGGCTCGCCGATCCGGGCCGGGAGAAGGTCCTGCACGACGCCAAAGCGGGCTGGCACTGCTTGGACGGGCGTGGGCTGGTCCTCGCCGGCGTGAGCTTCGACACCGCCACCGCCGCCTATCTGTGCCACCCGGATCAGCGTTCCTATGCGCTGGCCGACCTCACCGTCCGGTTCCTCGGTCGCGAGTTGCGTACCGAAGGCTCCGACGGCGCCCAGCAGATGCTGGTGCTCGACGGTCCGGACGAGGCCGAGCTCAGTGCGGTGCGTGCTGCCGCGGTGGTCGAGCTCGCTGTGGTGCTCACTGATCAGTTGAACGACCGTGCCTCGGGGGCATTGCTCACCGATCTCGAGCTGCCGGTGGCCGATGTGCTGGCTCAGATGGAGAAGGCCGGTATCGGCGCAGACTCCGAGTATCTGCGTGGGCTGGAGCGTGAGTTCGACCAGCGCGTGCGTGACGCCGCGTCGCAGGCGTATGAGGTCATCGGACGCGAGGTGAACCTCAGCTCCCCGAAACAGCTCCAGGAGGTGCTCTTCGGCGATCTCGAGATGCCGAAGACGCGCAAGACGAAGACCGGATACACCACCGACGCCGACGCGCTCGCCGACCTGTACACCAAGACCGAACACCCGTTCCTGGAGCACTTGCTCACCCATCGGGACCAGATCCGGCTCCGGCAGACCGTGGAGGGCCTGCTGCGTACGGTCGCCCCGGACGGACGCATCCACACCACCTACTCGCAGACGATCGCGGCCACGGGGCGGCTCTCCTCCGCGGACCCCAACCTGCAGAACATCCCGATCCGTACCGAGGAAGGGCACCGGATCCGCGCGGCCTTCGTGGTGGGCGCGGGGTACGAGTCGCTGCTCACCGCGGACTACTCCCAGATCGAGATGCGGATCATGGCCCACCTCTCCGGGGACGACGGCCTCATCGAGGCGTTCCGGTCCGGAGAGGACCTGCACTCGTTCGTCGGTTCGCGCGTGTTCGACGTCGCCCCCGAGGCCGTGACCGCCTCGATGAGGTCCAAGATCAAGGCGATGTCCTACGGACTGGCGTATGGACTCAGCGCCTTCGGCCTGTCCCGCCAGCTCAAGATCGATACCGGTGAGGCACGCGGGCTGATGGAGGAGTACTTCGAACGGTTCGGCGGTGTTCGCGACTACCTCGCCTCCGTGGTGGACGGTGCCCGGGTGAACGGCTACACAGAGACGATCCTCGGCCGCCGTCGGTACCTGCCCGACCTGACCAGCGACAACCGGCAGCGGCGTGAGATGGCCGAGCGGATGGCACTCAACGCCCCGATCCAGGGCAGCGCCGCGGACCTGATCAAGGTGGCGATGATCGGGGTGCAGGCCGCGTTCACCGAGCAGAATCTCCGCTCACGTCTGTTGCTTCAGGTGCACGACGAGCTCGTCGTGGAGGTCGCGCCCGGCGAGGCTGAGGTGGCTGAGGCCGTGCTACGGGAGCAGATGGGCGCGGCGGCTGACCTGGCCGTGCCGCTCGAGGTGAGCGTGGGAACCGGGTCGAACTGGCGCGACGCCGGGCACTGACCGGGCACCGTCACCTGGTGCGCCGTCGAGCCACCAGGATCAACGTGCCGGGCAGGAACTCGCCGCGCTCGGGTCCCCATCCGCCCCACACGTTGGTGTTCTGCGCCGGCCACTCCGGTTCCACCAGGTCCAGCACGTCGAATCCGGCGGCGACCAGCTCGCGGACGTGATCGCCGACGGTCCGGTGGAACTCGGCGTAGACGTGCCGACCGGTGGCGTCCACCTCGCTGTACGGAGTGCGGTCGAAGTAGGAACGCACCGCCGTCAGGCCCGCACTGGTCGGATCGTCCGGGAAGGCCCAACGGACCGGGTGGGTCACGGAGCAGACCCAGCGTCCGCCCGGACGCAGCACCCGAGCGGCCTCCGCATGCACACGACCGGAGTCCGGCACGAACGGGATCGCGCCGAAGGCCGTGAAGACCACGTCGAACGCCGCGTCGGCCAGCGGAAGCTCCCGGGCGTCCGCAGTCAGGAAGGGCACGTCGATGCCCGTCTCTGCGTCCAGCCGGGCGGCCGCTTCGGCCATTCCCGGCGCCACGTCGGTGGCCAGGGCATCCACCCCGTGACGGCGGAGCCACCGTGAGCACTGGGCGGCACCGGCGCCGATCTCCAGCACGCGCTGTCCACGCAGCGAGCTGAGTGGTCCCAGCAGCCCCGCTTCGGACTCCCGCACCCCTTCCGGACACCAGCAGAAGTCGGCCGGCCCCAGGAAGGCGCCGTGCTCGTCCAGGTACTCCTCGGCGGTCTCGCTCCACCACCGCGCGTTGGCGGCGGCGGCGTCTTGGCTCGTTGCGGCATCGACCTGGTGGAATCCGGCACTGGCGAGGCGCTCGTCGCCGTGCTCGTCGCCCGCTGTCTGCATCCGGCCATCATGCCTGTTGCGCGCCGCCGTGCGAGGCCCCGTGACCGCCGCCAGCAGCACTGACGAGGCACTTTGCCAGCAGTTCCACGGGCGGGGTAGGATTACCGAGGTCATTCGTGCGTTCCTGCGCCCACACCGGGTGCGGGGTGAAGAAACTGGCGAGATTCAGATCGTCGGATCACCCGCCCACCGGAGATCGTGGGTTCTCACGTGTGCCTTGCGAGCGATCCTCGCGCACGTCCCTGTACCCCACTATCCCTGTCCGCAACGGAGTCCAACACTCAATGACTATCACCAGCCCGGCCACGACGAACGCACCGCAGGTCGCGGTCAACGACATCGGCTCGGAAGAAGATTTCCTCGCAGCCGTCGACGCGACCATCAAGTACTTCAATGACGGTGACATCGTCGAGGGCACGGTCGTCAAGGTCGACCGCGACGAGGTTCTCCTCGACATCGGTTACAAGACCGAAGGCGTCATCCTTTCGCGCGAGCTCTCCATCAAGCACGACGTCGACCCCGACGAGGTCGTGGCTGTCGGAGACGCGGTCGAAGCTCTCGTTCTCCAGAAGGAGGACAAGGAGGGCCGTCTACTCCTGTCCAAGAAGCGCGCACAGTACGAGCGTGCCTGGGGCACCATCGAGAAGATCAAGGAAGAGGACGGCGTCGTCACCGGCACCGTCATCGAGGTCGTCAAGGGCGGCCTGATCCTCGACATCGGCCTGCGTGGCTTCCTGCCCGCCTCGCTGGTGGAGATGCGCCGTGTCCGCGACCTCCAGCCGTACATCGGCCAGGAGATCGAGGCCAAGATCATCGAGCTCGACAAGAACCGCAACAACGTGGTCCTCTCTCGCCGCGCCTGGTTGGAGCAGACCCAGTCCGAGGTGCGCTCCACCTTCCTGCAGACCCTGCAGAAGGGTCAGGTGCGCCCCGGTGTGGTCTCCTCGATCGTCAACTTCGGTGCGTTCGTGGACCTCGGCGGCGTGGACGGATTGGTGCACGTCTCCGAACTGTCCTGGAAGCACATCGACCACCCGAACGAGATCGTGGAGGTCGGCCAGGAGGTCACCGTCGAGGTGCTCGACGTGGACTTCGACCGTGAACGGGTCTCACTCTCGCTGAAGGCCACGCAGGAGGACCCGTGGCAGGCCTTCGCCCGGACCCACGCCATCGGCCAGGTCGTGCCGGGTAAGGTCACCAAGCTGGTGCCGTTCGGTGCGTTCGTGCGCGTCGAGGACGGCATCGAGGGCCTGGTGCACATCTCCGAGCTGGCCCAGCGCCACGTCGAGGTGCCCGAGCAGGTCGCGAAGGTCGACGACGAGGTCTTCGTCAAGGTGATCGACATCGACCTGGAGCGTCGCCGGATCTCGCTCTCGCTGAAGCAGGCCAACGATGGAGTCGACCTCGCCGGGGACGACTTCGACCCGTCGCTGTACGGCATGGCCGCGGAGTACGACGAGCAGGGCAACTACAAGTACCCGGAGGGCTTCGACCCGGAGACCAACGAGTGGCTCGAGGGGTACGAGACCCAGCGCGAGGCCTGGGAAGAGCAGTACGCGAAGGCGCACGCTCGCTGGGAGGCCCACAAGGCTCAGGTCCAGCGCGCCATCGAGGCCGACGCCGAGTCTGCCGCGGCACCCGCCCCGGCCAGCAGCGGCAGCAGCTCCTCCGAGCCCGCGGCCGAGTCCTCCTACACCTCGGCCCCGGTCGAGGGTGGCGGCACGCTCGCCTCGGACGAGGCGCTCGCCGCGCTTCGCGAGAAGCTCACCGGCAACTGACCGGATGATCGATCACCGGCCCGTCACCTCGCGAAGGTGGCGGGCCGGTGTCGTTGTGTCGACCGTCGTCTGACCCAGTGGCGGCAGTCTGACCGAGCGGCGGGAATGAATCAGACTGCGGATGCTAGGTCAGACGGGCCGTAGGGTAGGCACGTGGCCGAACCCGCGACCGTCCTCCTCACCGGATTCGAACCGTTCGACGGTGCCCGCACCAACCCGTCGATCGATGCCGTCCGGCTCGTCGCCGAGCAATGGCGTCGCCCGGAACGGCTGGTGACGGCGCAGCTCCCCGTCTCCTACGAGCGAGCCGCAGAGCGTCTGGAACGTCTGTTGGCCGAGTACGAGCCCACGCTCGTCGTGGCCACCGGCCTGGCCGCTGCGCGACCAGGGATCAGCCTGGAACGACTGGCGGTGAACCTGTGCGATGCACCGATCCCGGACAACGACGGCGCGCAGCCGGCGGAGGTCGCCGTGGTCGATGGCGGCCCGACGGGCCTGTGGACGTCGCTCCCGGTCAAGCGAGCGCTCGTTGCGCTCCACGCCGCCGACATTCCAGCCGTTCTGTCGATGACGGCGGGGACCTACGTCTGCAACGCCGTCTTCTACCGGGCCTCAGCGTGGGCGGAGACCGAACCGGGCCGGCGGCGTGCCGGATTCGTGCACGTGCCTGCCACCGAGCAGCTGGACCTGGCGAGCATCGCCCGTGCACTGCACGTGGTCCTCGAGGAGGCCCTCGACCCGCGGCCCGACCTCACGGCGACGAGCGGGAGCGTGTCATGACGCACGCCCTGAGCATCGGCCTCACGGGAGGCATCGGTGCGGGCAAGTCCAGCGTGGCACGACTGCTCGAGGCGAGGGGCGCCGTCGTGGTGGACTCCGATGTGCTCGCACGGGAGGTCATTGCTCCGGGCACCGATGGGCTGGCCGAGGTGGTGGCTGAGTTCGGTGCACAGGTTCTCGGGCCCGACGGAGCGCTCGACCGGCCAGCGCTGGCCGAGCTGGTGTTCGGTGACCCGAAAGCCCGCGCGCGGCTGAATGCGATCGTGCACCCCCGGGTACGGGAGGCAGCCGAGACGCGAGTGGCTACCATCGCCGCCGGTTCAGTGGTGGTTCACGACATCCCGCTGCTGGTGGAGAACGACCTGGCCAGGGACCATCACCTCGTGATCGTCGTTGGAGCCTCCGAGCGTGTTCGACTGGAACGGTTGGCACGGGACCGCGACATGGACACCAGCGCTGCCAGCGCACGGATGGCGGCCCAGGCTGACGACGACGCCCGGCGTCGCGTGGCCGACGTGTGGATCGACAACGAGGGCACCCCCGAGCAGACGGTGGCGCAGGTACAGTGCGTCTGGTCTGAGCGGATTGCGCCATACGCTCAGAATGTGCGGGACGGCCGCCGGGCCGACCGTCCATCGGCCCCAGCGGTCGTCGCCGACCCGGGGGCGCCACGGGACTGGTCGGCACAGGCCGAGGATCTGCTCGAACGGCTGCGCCTCGCCGGGGGACCCGCGATCCGCAGCGCCCACCACATCGGTTCGACCTCGGTGCCCGGTCTGGTGGCCAAGGACGTGCTCGACCTCCAGCTGGGCGTCGCGGACCTGGATGCCGCCGATCACCTGTCGGAGGCGCTTCACCTGGCGGGTTTCCCGCGCCTGCCCGGGCACTGGTGGGACTCAGCCAAGGATGGCGTGCCGGCGGAGGTGTGGCCCAAGCGCTTCCATGCCAACGCCGACCCTGGCCGGCCCGTGAATCTGCACGTGCGCGTGCGTGACGGACCGGGGTGGCAGTTCGCGCTGTTGTTCCGGGACTGGCTGCGCGCGGACACCGGGGCCCGCGCAGAGTACGCGAGGCTCAAGCGGGAGCTGGTCGACCGGTGCGAGACCACCGGCGACTACGCCGAGGCAAAAGAGCCATGGTTCGACCACGCGTGGCCGCGGATGCGGGCCTGGGCGGCTGAGACCGGCTGGGTTCCGCCGCCGTCCTGACCGCTGCGGGGCTCGCCGCGACCGGACTCAGTGCGACCAGGTCTCGTACGCCCAGGCCCAGAGGCCGAACGTGGCGGCTCCTGCCGCGCATGCCACGGCACCCTCTGCACGCCGGTCGAGCCGCCGGTGGGCGCTGACGGCAAGGGCCACGCTCGCCGTCAGGTTGATCGCGCCCCAGGCGAGGTTCGCGGTGGGACCGGAGTCCTCGCCGGCGATCGGGGTGAGCATCCGTCCCCGCCGTGCGGCGGTGACCAGGTGCGGCACGCAGTTCGCGCCGAGCACGCCGCCGCCGAACGCCGCCCAGTGGCCGGTGGAGATGTGCATACGGCTCAGCCTCCTACGCTCATCGCGGGCCGCGAGATCAGCCGGGCGAGGGTGATGTGGAATCGAAAGCTCTGACTCATCGCGCGGGTGGAGTGGAAGTTCAGTATGACGTGCGCGCGCTGCTGCGGATAGTAGAACATGTGGGTGGCGGAGAGCCCGATGCCACCGGCCGGCTCTGCAACGCCGCGCAAGAACGGCGGGGCGAACTCGCCGAACTTGATGGTGGCCATGCCCGCGCCGTAGTGGATGCCACGCCGGAACCGGTTCCGAGGCCGCCGCATGCGGTCGAGGTGGTCCCTGGTGATGAGCTGTCCGGTGTGGAGTGCCTCCTGGAACCGCATCAGATCAGCCGGGATGGTCACGATGCCGCCGTCGGCGCGGCCGGCGCTCAGGCACAGTGCACGGCTGAGTTCGTGACCGCGGATCCACATGGGCACGATGTCCAGCTGGGCGAGGTCGGCGGGCACTGTGGCGTCGCCATGGGGCGTTGACGTCGTACTCATCCCACACCGGTCGAAGACGTGCTCGCGCAACGCCGTCTCGAATCGCGTGCCGGTGATCTCCTCGGTGATTCTGCCGAGCAGCGTGTAGCCGGTGTCCGAGTAGCAGAAGCGTTCCCCGGGGCGGCCGACCGGTGGGAGGTTCCGTGTCGAGGCGAGAATCTCTGGCACGGTCCAGAGCCGATCGGGATCGGTGGTGAGCGTCCGGGCCGAGCAGGCGGTGTCATGGCCGCGTGAGGTGACGAAGTAGTCCGGCAATCCGCTGGTGTGGGAGAGCAGGTGGTCGACGGTCACCTCAGACGCGATGTCGACGCCGGGAGCGGCCGGCAGTGGATCGGTGTCGGATGCCGGCAGCAGGGCACCGAGAGGTGTGTCGAAGTCGAGATCTCCTCGTTCGACGAGCATGGTCACCAGAGTGGCCGCGAGCACTTTGCTGATGCTCGCCGAATGGAACGGACGATCGTGCTCCCCGAAGGTGAAATCCCAGTCCGGGGTGCGAACGAGGACTTGCGGCGCCGGCATTGGTGCGCGGCGGCGGGTGAGGCGTTCGAGGCCGGCGTGCAGCCGGTCGAGAGTGTCGGGCGGGGTCATCCATACCTCCTTGGCATGTCTCGTAGACAGGTCTAGTAGATATGTCTACGAGAGTCAAGGGTGTTAGCGTGTCCGCATGGCTCACGTGATCCTTGGCTTGCTCCTGATTGGTCCGCAGAGTCTCTACGGGCTCGTCAAGGCGTTCGAGGCCGGCCCGTCGCTGTTCTACAGCGCCAGCTCCGGCAGCATCAAGCGCGCATTGGACGGGTTACTCGCGGACGGTCTGATCGAAGTGGTCAGCACAGAGGAAGGTGCGCGAGGCAAGAAGGTGTACGGCGTCACAGACGCCGGCGGTGCCGCGTTCCGGCGTTGGATGACCAGCGAGATCGTCGGCCCCGACCTCGAGACGGCCGTCCTTCCGAGGCAGTTCTTCCTCGGCCTCGTCGCACCAGCGGAACGCGTCGCGGTGCTCCGCCTGATCGTCGACCGGATCGACTCAGACGTTGCCGGCCTCGAGGCTCTCGAGCAGCGCCTCGAGACAGTAGAGGTCCCGGACGGATACCAGGACATCGCCGAGTACCAGCGCGCGACGCTCAGTTTCGGAATCGCCTCCGGCCAGTTCACCGCGAACTGGTTCCGAGAACAACTGGACGAGGTCACGGCGGCTCCGGACCCGGTCCATGGGCCCGATGGTGGTCCGGCGGCACGCTCCAAGGAGACGGCCGGCCCGCCAGAGGCGGACCGGCCGTGATGGTGCCTGCGGTCAGGAGGCGAGGGACGCCGTCAGGGTGATCGGGGTGGCCTTGAGCGCACCCGAGACGGGGCATCCTTCCTTGGCGGCGCCCGCGATCCGCTGAAAGTCCTCCTCGCTGATCCCCGGCACGTTCGCGGAGACCGTCAGGGCGATCCCTGTGATCCCGGTGCCCGGGACGAAGGTCACCTCAGCGGAGGTGTTCACCGTCTCCGGCGGCGTCCCGTTGCTGGCCAGCTCGTTCGAGAAGGCCATCGAGAAGCAGGACGCGTGCGCCGCGGCAATGAGCTCCTCCGGGGTGGTGGTTCCGGCGCCCGGACCGGTACGAGCGTCCCAGGACACATCGAAGGTGCCCAGACCGGAGGTGTCGAAGGTGGTACGACCGGAGCCGTTGAACAGGTCTCCGGTCCAGGCGGTGCTGGCGCTGCTGACGACGGACATAGGGTTCTCCCGAGATGTCGATGGCTGATGCATCTCCATCCTGCCCCCTGGGCGCCCAGGTTGCAGCATTCCGATAGCCGACGGCGGCCCGCGCCCGGTCGTTCTTCTCGCCTATGTGTTGAGGTGCTCGGCGAGGAAGGACGCCACCTCGTCCACCTCATCCTGTGCGATGCCGTGCCCCAGACCTGGGTACACGCGCGTGGTGAGCTGCGTGTGGGAGGCGAGGAACGCCGTCGTGCGGTCGCTCACCTGTGCGGGGATCAACGGATCGGCGCTCCCGCGACCGAAGAACATCGGAGGGCGGATCTGAGCGAGCGCCTCGTCCCCGCCCACCAGGCCGGGCACGGTGAACCCGGAGAGGGCCACACCGCACGCGAACAACTCCGGGTGGTGCCGCATCAGGTGCGTGACCATCGCACCGCCCTGGGAGAAGCCCAGCAGGCCGACCGGCCCGTTGGTGCGGGCCAGCGCCTGGGTGCGTTCGAGCCATCGCATCACTCCAGCGGTCGTGGCGGCGGCGATGGCAGGATCGGGTGACCCGGCGTTCTCGACATCCTCGATCGGGAACCACGCGTAGCCCGGGCCGGCCGGCAGTGGGGCACGCAGGCTCGCCACCACCGCGTTGCCGGCGATCGCGGGAACCAGGGGAGTCAGGTCGTGCTCGTGCGCACCGTAGCCGTGCATCAGCACCAGCAGCGGACGGTCGGCCAGCGCGGTCGGCAGGTCGGCGGTGGGGTCAGACCAGACGACCCGCTCCTCGTCGATGGGGAGCAGGGTCGGGCGGTGCTGCGGACGGGGCTGAGTGGTCACGACGGGAAGGATGTCACACCCCGCGCGTACCGTAGGAACCATGCGTCCCGTCACCGATCTGCAGCGCACCCTCGCCCCGCTCGAGGTCGTCTCCGAGTTCCAACCCGCGGGAGACCAGCCCACCGCCATCGCCCAGCTGACCGAACGCCTCAACGCGGGGGAGAAGGACGTGGTGCTCCTGGGCGCCACCGGTACCGGGAAGTCGGCCACGACGGCCTGGTTGATCGAGCAGGTGCAGCGGCCCACACTCGTGATGGCGCCGAACAAGACCCTCGCTGCCCAGCTGGCCACGGAGTTTCGTGAACTGCTCCCGAACAATGCCGTCGAGTACTTCGTCTCCTACTACGACTACTACCAGCCCGAGGCCTACGTCCCACAGACCGACACCTACATCGAGAAGGACTCCTCGATCAACGACGAGGTGGAGCGGCTCCGGCACTCGGCCACCAACAACCTGCTCACCCGGCGGGACGTCGTCGTGGTGGCCTCGGTGTCCTGCATCTACGGCCTCGGCACGCCGCAGGAGTACGTGGACCGGATGGTCCCGTTGCGGGTGGGGGACCAGGTCGAGCGCGACGACCTGCTCCGGCAGTTCGTCACCATGCAGTACACCCGCAACGACATGGCGTTCACCCGCGGCACCTTCCGGGTGCGTGGGGACACGATTGAGATCATCCCCGTCTACGAAGAGCTCGCGGTGCGGATCGAGATGTTCGGCGACGAGATCGAGTCGTTGGCAGCCCTGAATCCGCTCACCGGTGAGGTGGTGCGCTCGGAGCAGGAGGTCTATCTGTTCCCCGCCACGCACTACGTCGCAGGTCCGGAGCGGATGGAGCGTGCGATCACCACGATCGAGGCGGAGCTCGAGGAACGGCTCGCGGCGCTGGAGTCGCAGAACAAGCTGCTCGAGGCGCAACGGCTGCGCATGCGGACCACCTACGACATCGAGATGATGCGCCAGATCGGCTCCTGCTCCGGCATCGAGAACTACTCCCGGCACATCGACGGGCGCGAGGCGGGTACTGCGCCGCACACGTTGCTGGACTACTTCCCCGAGGATTTCCTCCTCGTCGTGGACGAATCACATGTGACCGTGCCACAGATCGGGGCGATGTACGAGGGCGACATGTCCCGCAAGCGCACGCTGGTCGAGCACGGGTTCCGGCTACCGAGCGCGATGGACAACCGTCCGTTGCGCTGGGAGGAGTTCCTCGAGCGGATCGGTCAGACCGTGTACCTCTCCGCCACGCCCGGTGACTATGAGTTGAGCCAGTCCGACGGCGTCGTGGAGCAGATCATCCGGCCCACCGGTCTGATCGACCCCGAGGTCGTGGTCAAGCCCACCCAGGGGCAGATCGACGACCTGCTCGCCGAGATCACCGAGCGCACCGGGCGGAACGAGCGGGTGCTCGTCACCACCCTGACGAAGAAGATGTCCGAGGACCTCACCGACTATCTGCTCGAACGTGGGGTGCAGGTGCGGTACCTGCACTCCGAGGTGGACACGCTGCGTCGGGTCGAACTGCTCCGGGAACTCCGGATGGGCACTTTCGACGTGCTGGTCGGGATCAACCTGCTCCGCGAGGGGCTCGACCTGCCAGAAGTCTCCCTGGTGAGCATTCTCGATGCCGACAAGGAAGGATTCCTACGCTCCGGAACTTCACTCATCCAGACCATCGGGCGAGCGGCCCGAAACGTGTCCGGACAGGTGCACATGTACGCCGACACTGTGACGGCGTCCATGCAGCACGCGATCGAGGAGACCAATCGGCGCCGGGAGAAGCAGCTCGCCTACAACCTCGAGATGGGGATCGACCCGACGCCGCTGCGCAAGCGGATCGGCGACATCACGGACATGCTCACCCGCGAGGACATCGATACCAAGGAACTCCTCGAGGGCGGCTACCGGAAGGCCAAGGGCAAGGCTCCCGTGCCGAGCGGGCGCGACAGTCTCGCCGGTGCGGCGGCGAGCGATCTGGCGGACCTCATCCAGCAGCTCAACGACCAGATGCACGCCGCAGCCGAGGAACTGCAGTTCGAGCTTGCCGCCCGGTTGCGGGACGAGATCGCGGACCTGAAGAAGGAGCTGCGGCAGATGACCTCCGCCACCGCGTGAGCGGGGATCAGTTCCGCCGTGCCGCGATCGTCTCACTGAGGCGGTCGAAGGTCGCCTCCGACACCGTCACGCCGCCTCGACGGAGCGCCAGCACGGCCGCGCCGACCAACCCGTCGGAGGTGAGCAGCGGTTCCTGGCCCGGCACCGCGGCGGCAACGGCCGAGGCCACCGCAGGCTGCTGGGTGAGCACGCTCCCGCCGAACACCAATGGTCCGGACACCTCTGGGACGAGCATCGAGGTGAGCGCGGCACGCAGTGCGCGCCCGGCTTCGTCGACGATCTCGACGGCAGCAGGGTCGCCCGCCTGTGCGGCCGTGAAGGCCAGGGGCGCCAACCGGGCGAGTTCCACCGGGCGCCAGGTGTAGAGCAGGTCGACGGCGTGCTGAATCGCACCCGGGCGTCCCTCCACCTCCGCTGGCGCCTCCGGATCGAGCTCCAGCGACTCGAGGAGCGCGTCCGTGAGTGTCGACGCCGGGGCACGGCCGTCCAGCGCGGCCAAGGCGTGCCGGATTGCCTGGTGGCCGATCCAGAACCCTGATCCCGCATCACCGAGTAGCCATCCCAAGCCATCGGTGACGGCCTCGAGCTCGAAGCCGCGTACGCGCACGGCCACGGCACCGGTACCGGCGACCACCGCATAGCCGTCCGGCTGCGGCGTGGCAGACAGGAAGGCGGCGAGCAGGTCCGGCTCCAGGGTCAACGAGATCCCGATCCCGGCCTCGTGGAGCGGATCGTTCAGCCAGTCCGCGTGGCGAGCCACCCGGCTTCCCGCCATCGCTGCGATACCACCGACCATCCGGTCCGCGCCGATGCCTGCGTCCTCGAGTGCGTGGCGGGTGGCGAGCAGGACCTGTGCGGCGGCATGGTCGGGTCCGGCGCTGATCGGGTTCCCGCTGCCGGCACGCCCCACACCGACGCAGGTGCCGTCGGCACGGACCACGGCGGCACGGGTCGAGGTCCCGCCGGCGTCGATCCCGAGATAACAATTGGTCACGATTCCTCCGATTGGCTTGACGAGTGACCTGGTTGAGAATACCTTTCACGTACTTCACCAATGATGCGAGAGGGATTTTCACGTGCGGATTGCTCAGGCCGAGGTCGACCGGACACTCCGGGTGGCTGAGCGTATCCATGCCAACCGCCCGTTGATGTCCGCGGCGATGGACAAGATCGCCGATGTTCTCCTCGAGGACCCTACGGCCCCGCTGGAGCTGTCCATCACCGAGCTCGCCGAACGGGCCGGGACCTCACCGGCCACCGTGACGAGATTCTGCCGTCAGCTCGGCTACCCCGGCTACGTCCAGTTCCGCGTGGGTGTGGCCACGGATTCTGGCCGCGGGGACACGTCGAACTCGGAAGAGACCTGGCGTGCCGAGATGGGTCGGGCATTGGACCCCGATGACACGCCGGAGGACGTGCTGCGTGCGCTGCTGAACGCCCATGTGCGGTCGCTTCGAGCGACGGCAGACGTTCTCGATCTGGACATCGCCGCCTCGGTCGCACACCAGATCGGCGCGGCGCGACACCTGGACATCTATGGCACCGGTGGCAGCTTCGCGATGGCCGAGGAGATGCGCACCCGGCTCTATCGGATCGGCGTGAACGCGCACGCATGGGGTGACGTGCACGCCGGTCTGGCCAGCGCGTCCATCCTCGACGAGCAAGCGATCGCGATCGGCATCTCGAACAGCGGGCGGACCCGCGAGACCTTGGACATGCTCGATCGGGCGAAGCTGACCGGCGCCCACACCGTGGCCATCACCAGCTTCAGGAACTCACCCTTGGCCCAGACCGCAGACTGCACCCTGCTGGCCTCCGTCCCGGAGCAGTACCTGCACCCGGCCGATCTTTCCGCCAAGCACTCTCAGCTCTTTGTGCTCGACGTGCTCTATCTGCTGGTGGCCCAGCTCGACTACAGCGCCACGGTCGCACGAATCGCGGCTTCGGCTGACGCCGTCGCCTCACATCGCCGACCCGACTGATCTGCGGACCCTGTTCGCTTCTGCATCCCCACCGAAAGGACATCGATGATCTCCGCCGCAGCCGACTTCCACCAGGAGGTCTCCCGCCGGCTCGACACACTCGCCCAGCACGCCACCGATGGCACGCTCGACCCTGCTGTGGACCTGCTCGTCGAAGCGCTCGACGCCGGCGGCGTGATCCAGGCGTTCGGTACCGGACATTCCGAGGCGTTCGCCATGGAGATTGCCGGTCGCGCCGGCGGTCTGATCCCCACCACGCGGATAGCGCTGCGCGACGTGGTGCTCTACGGGGACCGGCCGGTGGCCGACCTCGCCGGAGCCGCGATGGAGCGGGACCCGGACGTGGTCGAGGAACTGCTGGACGCTGCGCCCCTGCATTCCGACGATGTCTTCGTCATCGCCTCCAACTCGGGCGTGAACGGGTCGATCGTTGGTCTCGCCCTCGCGGTGCAGGAGCGCGGGCACAAGATCATCGCTGTGACCAGCATGGAGCACACGATGGCGGTGGAGCCCAAGCACCCGAGCGGCAAGCGCCTGATCGACGTCGCCGACGTGGTGATCGACAACCTGGCCCCGTACGGCGATGCCACCCTGACTCTCGGCGAGGAGTACGGCGCGGGTGCGGTCTCCTCGATCACGGCTGCCTTCATCGCCCAGGCGCTGACGCTCGGCGTCACCGAGCGGATGCTCGAAGCCGGCACAGTGCCGCCGCTGTACATCTCGGCCAATCGACCGGGAGGTGATGAGCACAACCATGCACTCGAAGACCGTTACCGCGGTCGGATCCGCCGCGGCGGCTGACCGTCAGGTTCCGGCCCGTCAGGACTACCTGCCGGGCAGCACATCCCCCAATTGCACGCACAACGAAAGGTCAAGGACGACATGAACGACTCACTCACCCACGCACCGAACCGCCGGTCCGTCCTGCGCGGCGCCCTCTACACCGCAGCGAGCGTCCCGCTCGGCGTCACCCTCGCCTCCTGTGCCACCGGTGGTGGTGGTGACGAAGAGACCGGAGGTGGCTCCGAGGAGCCGGGCGGCGAGATGACGGCGGAGAACCCGTTCGGCATGGCCGAGAACACCACCGTCGACGCGGTCATCTTCGACGGCGGCTACGGCGTGGACTACGTCGAGTTCGCCGCGGACATCCTCGCCGAGACGCACGAGGGATCCTCGGTGGAGGTCTCGCCGTCCACCCAGATCGCCACCGAACTGCAGCCCCGGTTCGTCGGCGGGAACCCGCCCGACCTGGTGGACAACTCCGGTGCCGGCTCGATCGGTTTCAACACGATCCTGGACCAGCTCTCCGACCTCACCGATGTGATCGACGCCCCGAACCTCGAGGGCACGAACATCCGGGACACCTTGTTCGAGGGTGTGCTCGCCCCCGGTACCTACGGGGACAAGCTCGCGGCGCTCAACTACGTGCTGACCGTGTACGGCGTCTGGTACTCCTCCAGCCTGTTCGAGGAGCACGGCTGGACCCCGCCCACCACCTGGGACGAGGCCAAGGAGCTCGGCGCTGCCGCCCAGGAGGAGGGGCTCTATCTGTTCGCCTGGGGCACGGAGGCCGCGACGTACTACGAGACGCTCGCCCTCGAGTCGGCCATCAAGGAGGCCGGTGACGAGTTGCGGCTCGCCCTGGAGAACCTGGAACCGGACGCCTGGCGGCACGACGCCGTCCAGGGCGTGTTCACCGCGATGAAGGAGATCATCGACGCCGGCTACTTCAAGCCGGGCGGCTCGGGCACGCAGTTCACCGCGGCCCAGGCGCAGTGGTCCAATGCGCAGGAGGCGATCCTGTACCCGTCCGGCTCCTGGATCGAGAACGAGATGAAGGACCAGACGGCGGACGGCTTCGAGATGAAGGGCGTCTCCTCGATGAGCCTGTCCTCGAGCCCGGCCATGGGCATGAACGCGCTGCACTCCACCGCCGGTGAACCGTTCATCGTCCCCTCGGACGGGAACACGGCCGCAGGCAAGGAGCTGCTGCGGATCATGCTCTCGAAGGAGTCGGCGGAGAACTTCGCTGCGACGAAGCTGGCACCGACCATTGTCAAGGACACGGTGCCGGCCGACGGCTTCGGGTCCACGGCGCTGGTGTCCCAGACCGACCTGCTCGCGGCCGCCGATGGTGCGATCTTCACCTTCGACTTCCGCCAGACCTACGGGATGAACCCCGAGCACCTGCCGATCTGGAACTCCTTCCTGGACGGGCAGAAGTCCGTGGAGGACCTGACCGACGAACTGCAGGCCACTTCGGACCGTGTGCGGGAGGATGACACGATCGAGAAGATCGAGGTCTCATGAGCGGACAGATCTCAGCGCCGGGACGGGGCGCGCCCCCGTCCCGGGACGTCGCGGCGGGACCCAGCAATGGGTCCCGCCGAGGGCGGAAGAAGTGGACCTTCGACCGGATCAGCTTCTTCATCGTGTTCCTCCTGGTCCCGCTGGCGCTCTTCCTCGTCTTCGTCATCTCCCCGTTCATCCAAGCCGGGTTCTACTCCCTGACGAACTGGACCGGGTTCTCACCGGAGTTCGACTTCATCGGGTTCGCCAACTTCGTCAAGCTGGCGCAGGATCCTCGGTGGACCAACGCGGTCGGCAACAGCATTGTGCTCGGGCTGGTCGTGCCTTTCGTGACGCTGTCCATCGCTCTCATCTTCGCGATCCTCATCACGATCGGAGGGTCCGGAAGGGGGCAGATCCGCGGTGTCAAGAACGCCGGCTTCTACCGGGTGGTGTCCCTGTTCCCGTACGTCATCCCGGGGATCGCGATCGGTCTGATCTGGCGCCTCATCCTGGACCCGAGCAGCGGGCTGGTGAATGGCATCCTGACCGGTCTAGGCCTGGACCAGTTCCAATCGTTCGCCTGGCTCGGCAATGTCACCACCGCGCTGCCTGTGTCGATCCTGGTGATCGTGTGGGGCTTCGTCGGCTTCTACATGCTGCTGTTCATCGCGGCGATCAAGGGGATCCCAGCCGAGACCTATGAGGCAGCACGCATCGACGGTGCAGGCCGGGCGCGGATGTCGTGGTCGATCACGCTGCCGTTGATCCGCAGCAACGTACAGACGGCCTACATCTACATCGGGATCATGGCGCTGGACGCCTTCGTGTACATGCAGGCGTTGAATCCGCAGGGCGGGCCCGACAGCTCCACCCTGGTGATGTCCCAGCAGCTCTTCCGGAGCGCGTTCAGTGAGGGTCAGTTCGGATACGCCAGCGCTATGGGTGTGGTCATCGCTCTGGTCACGCTGTTCTTCGCCGCGATCGTGTTCACCGTGAACCGCCTCACCGGCGGTAAGGATGAGGGAGGCACGTCATGACCGCCATCGACACGCGCGTCGCGCGCAAGCCGCCGCCCGCCAAGGGCGACCGTTGGGTCGGTGGAGTCTCGCACACCGCTCTCGTGGTCTGGTGCGTCCTCGTCATCGCCCCGATGTTGTGGACCTTGCTCAGCTCGTTCAAGACCTCCAGCGAGATCTTTGCGTCGCCCTTCGGTCTGCCCGCCGAGTGGGGGTTCTCCAACTACCGGAACGCCTGGGTCGATTCCGGGCTTGGTGACGCCTTCGTCAACACCATCATCGTGGTCGGCTCCGCGCTGATCCTGGTGATGCTGCTCGGTTCCATGTGCGCCTACGTGCTGGGCCGGTTCGAGTTCTTCGGACGCCGATTCATCTATTACCTGATGCTCGCGGGCCTGACCTTCCCGGTGTTCCTGGCGATCGTGCCGCTGTTCTTCGTGCTGCAGAACCTCGGCCTGCTCGGCACGCTGCCCGGTCTGATCATCACCTATGTGTCATTCGCGCTGCCGTTCACGGTGTTCTTCCTGTACTCCTTCTTCCGGGGACTGCCTGGGGAGATCGCCGAGGCAGCGGCGATCGACGGCGCAGGGGAGTGGCGCACCTTCTTCCAGGTGATGTTGCCGATGGCCCGCCCGGGGATGGCCTCGGTGGCCATCTTCAACTTCCTCGGCCTGTGGAACCAGTTCCTGCTCCCGGTGGCGTTGAACACCGACCGGAGCAACTGGGTGCTCGCCCAGGTGCTCGCGAGCTTCATCTCCTCGGCGGGCTACGCCGTCGACTTCGGTGCCATGTTCGCCGCCGCGGTGGTCACGATCGTGCCGGTCCTGGTGGCCTACATCCTCTTCCAGCGTCAGCTCCAAGGTTCGGTGAGCCAGGGCACGATGAAGTAACCACCACGTCGATCGTCGCCTGTCCAGGAGACACGGCCGTGCGAGCACGGCACGATGGGGCCCACGACGACGTCCGACGGCCGGGTGCGTGCGCGCGCCCGGCCGTCGCCATGTGGAAGGAGACCTGTGAACGAGGACACCTATTTGTGGGTGGCGATCGCCCTGTACTTCCTGGTCATGCTGCTGATCGGGTACTACGGGTACAAGCGCACCTCGACCGGTGAGGACTACATGCTCGGCGGGCGCGGGCTCCGGCCCGGCGTCGCCGCGCTCAGCGCCGGGGCCTCGGACATGTCGGGCTGGCTGATGCTGGGCCTGCCCGGCGCGATCTTCGTGGCCGGGCTGGATCAGGCGTGGATCGCCGTCGGGCTGGTCGTCGGGGCGTGGCTGAACTGGAAGTTCGTCGCGCCGCGCCTTCGCAGCTACACCGAGGTCGCGAACAACTCGATCACAGTGCCCAGCTTCTTCGAGAACCGGCTCCGCGACCAATCCCGGTTGCTGCGCATCGTGGCCGGCCTGGTCATCCTGGTGTTCTTCACCTTCTACGTCTCGTCCGGCATGGTGGCCGCCGGGACATTCTTCCAGGGGGCGTTCGGGGCCTCCTACCTGACCGGCATGATGCTGGTCGCCGGCGTCACCCTCGCGTACACCATGTTCGGGGGGTTCACCGGTGTGGCGTGGACGGACGTGGTGCAGGGGCTGATGTCGATGGTTGCGCTCATCGTGCTGCCGGCGATGGCGATCGCGGCCATGGGTGGCTTCGGAGAGAGCGTCGATGCCATCGGGGCCGTGGATGCCTCGGCGACGTCCTGGATCGCCGGCGCGTCCTTCGTCGGGATCATCTCGGCCGCCGCCTGGGGGCTCGGTTACTTCGGACAGCCGCACATCATCGTCCGGTTCATGGCGCTACGGTCGGCCAAGGACGCCGTGGCTGGACGACGGATCGGGATCAGCTGGATGATCCTGTCCACCGGCGGTGCGGTGCTGCTGGCCCTGCTGGCGATCGGCTACCTGCCCACGCAGGGCGTCACGCTCATCGAGGAAGAGCGGGAGACGGTGCTGCTGCGGATGGCGGACCTTCTGTTCCACCCGTTCATCGCGGGCATCCTGCTGGCCGCGGTGCTCGCCGCGATCATGAGCACGGTCTCCAGCCAGCTCCTGGTCTGTTCTTCCGCGCTGGTGGAGGATCTGGTCAAGGTGGTCTTCACGCGCGCGGCGTCAGGAAAGATGACTGTGCTGCTCGGTCGGTTCGCCGTGCTGGTGGTGGCAGTGGTCGCGGCCGTCATCGCACGCGACCCTGAGGGCTCGGTCCTGGACCTGGTCGGATTTGCGTGGGCGGGATTCGGCTCCGCCTTCGGACCGCTGATCATCCTGAGCTTGTACTGGCGTCGCCTCACCTCCTGGGGCGCCCTGGCCGGGATGGTGACGGGCGCCGTCGTGGTCTTCTTCTGGGCCAGACTCGGGCTAGGGGACTCGCTGATCTACGAGATCGTTCCCGGGTTCCTCGCGTGCGGTGTGGTGGCGATCCTGGTGAGCCTGGCCACAGCAAGGCACGATGCACAGATCGAGGGCGAGTTCGATGCCGCGATTCGGCAGTCCGACGCCTGGAAGCAGCCTGAGCCGACGTCCTGAACCGGGCCCGCGAGAGCTTCGCCCGAGGCTCAGCAACGGCCGCCGGAGCCGGCCTCGCGGGGTGCCCTCGGCGCCACACTGTTGGCAGAACGGGGCATCGTCACGCTCCGCGACGCGGCAGGCGAGTACCGCCCGGTCGGGCTCCAGTCGCTGCCTGGTCAGTTCATGAGCACGAGCATGGCAGCCATCCCGATTCCCTTCACGGCGTGGACGCTCACGTGCAGCCGGTGCCCCTGAGCGGTGACGGCACGGTACGCCCACCACAGGGCGACCGCGACACACAGGACGACGAAGCCGATGTTGACGACGCCCGCCCACATCGGCGTTCCCATCATGGCGGCACGTCCTTCGCCGCTCATGTCCATGTCGGCCATCAGCAGCGGCATGGCGGCGAGCATCCAGATCATCGCCCCATTCAAGACGACGTGCCAGCCGAAATCGCGGCGCCGCCTGGTCGTCCTTGCACCGAGCAGGAACAGCAGGAGGCCAGCGGTGAGAGCGGCAAAGAGGGCGACCTGGAGCCCGAGGGTGAGCGCGGATTCCATCGACCAGGACATCCAGATCATCGCCGCGGACATCAGCATGTGGTTGACATCGACCAGCGCCTCGCCGTCGAACCGCCGCTCGGCTCGCGGTCTGCGGAGCCTGGCGATGAGATTGACGGCCAACACCGCCCCCGTGTACACGAAGGCAGTGGTCAGGATGAGGTTCCACGGCGCGACGATCATCACGCCAATCTACTACAAGATGTAGAGTTAATTGGAGTGGTCAGTCTGCGCGGCGGAAGTTCTGCAGACGGAGACTGTTGTATACGACCAGCACCGAGGACAGGGCCATCGCTGCGGCGGCGATCAGCGGGTTGAGCAGGCCGGCGGCGGCGATGGGGATGGCGGCGATGTTGTAGCCGAATGCCCAGCCGAGGTTGGTCCTGATGGTGCGCAGGGTGCGGCGGGAGAGTCCGATGGCGTCCGGGATGACGGCGAGGTCGTCGCGGACGAGGATGATGTCGGCGGACTTCAAGGCGATGTCGGTGCCGGAGGCGACGGCGAGACCAAGGTCGGCCGCGGCGAGAGCGACGGCGTCGTTGATTCCGTCGCCGACCATCGCGACCCGCTCGCCTCGGGCTTGCAGGTCGCGGATCGTGCCGGCCTTGTCGGCCGGGAGTACGCCGCTGATGACGGTGTCGATGCCCAGCCGTTCGGCGGTGTGCTCTGCGGCGATCCGGGTGTCACCGGTGAGCAGCACGGTCTTCATGCCCTGGCGGTGCAGCGCCGCGATCGCTTTCCGAGCGCCGGGCTTGATCGCATCGCTGAGCCCGATGCGCCCGAGTAGCCGGTCGCCGTGGGCGACGAGGACGGCGGTTTCCGCTCCTGAGTCCGTCTGGCCCTGGTCGTCGGCATTCGTGACGGCGATGCCGTGCTCTCGCAGGAACGTGGGGCTTCCGACCGCGACGATGTCACCGCGAACCATGGCGGTGATGCCACGACCGGGATGGGTGACGAAGTCGGTGGCCGGCTCGCGGCCGGTCTGCCGGGCATCGGCGGCCGCGGTGATGGCCCGGGCGATGATGTGCTCAGAGCCGTGTTCGACCGACGCGGCGATCCGGAGGAGTTCGTCTTCGCCGACCCCGTCTGCCGGGATGAGTGTGCGCGCGGCCATCTCGCCGGTCGTGAGGGTGCCGGTCTTGTCGAGCACGACGGTGGTGATGGTGCCGCTCGCTTCCAGTGCGTCCTGGCCTTTGACGAGGATGCCGAGGGTTGCGCCGCGGCCGATGCCCACCATGAGCGCTGTCGGGGTCGCCAACCCGAGGGCGCAGGGGCAGGCGATGATGAGCACCGCGATTCCGATACCGAACGCGTCCTCGAACGGAGTCCCGGCGAGCATCCAGCCGACGGTGACGAGAATCGCCAGCACGATCACGGCGGGCACGAAGTACGTGGTGACCCGATCGACGAGCGTCTGGACCCGGGCCTTGCGACCTTGGGCCTGCTCGGCGAGTGCCGCCATCTGCGCGAGCTGAGTGTGTGCGCCGACGCTCGTGGCGGACACCTCCAGGCGTCCGTTCGTGCTGATCGTCCCGGCGACCACGGCATCGCCGGGGCCGAGGTCTGCGGGGAGCGGTTCACCGGTGAGCATGCTCGTATCGACCGCCGCGGTGCCGGCGGTGATGGCGCCATCAGCAGGAATCGTCTCGCCGGGAAGGACGACGAAGACGTCGTCGACCCGCAGTGACGCCGCGGGCACGATTGTCTCGGTGTCGCCGGTTCGGAGCCGCACGTGGGTGGCCGCGAGCTGGTTGAGGGCGCCGAGCACGTCGCCGGCCTTCCGGCGTGAGCGGGTCTCGAAGTAGCGACCGGCGAGCTGGAAGGTGGTCATCCCCGCAGCGACATCGAGATAGATGGAGTTCGCGCCCTCGGGAGTGACGCCGAACCCGAGCCAATATCCGGTTCCCTCCTGCCCGAGCCCGAACAGCAGCGTGAGCACCGCCCAACCGAACGACGCGGTGATGCCGAGGGAGACGAGAGTGTCCATGCTGGCCGACCCGTGCCGCAGGTTCCGGAGTGTGGCCCTGTGGAACGGCCATGCCGCCCAGCCCACGATGGGCAGTGCCAGCAGCACGCAGACCCACTCCCAGCCGGGGAACCGCCAGCCGGGGACGAGGGCGAGGATGATGGTGATATCCATCAGCGGGACCGTCAGGATCGCCGAGAGCAGCAGCCTCCTCCGCAGTGAATCGATCCGTACCTCAGTCGCCCGCCGCGACCACGTATCGTCGGCGTCATCGTGCACCCGTGCCCCGTAGCCGGCCTTCTCCACCCGCTGGACGGCGTCACCGACCCGGTCCGCGGTGAGACCGGTGATGATCGCCCGTTCTGTGGCATAGTTCACGCTCGCGCGCACGCCATCGAGCTTGTTGAGGGCGCGTTCGACGCGCCCGGCACATGCCGCGCAGGTCATGCCGGACACGTCCAGCTGCACTGGTTCGTGGGGCAGCGTCGTTTCGGGGGCCGGACGGGGGGCGTTGGTGGTCATGTGGTGTTCTCCTGGTCAACGTCGCGGCGGCCGGGCGCGGGCTGGCGACCAGGCCGGTGGGCGAGTTGCTCGAGCATCCGGTTGTACTGGTCGAACTCGTCGGCGCGACCGGTATCGAAGTGCCGGTTCGTGTGGTGGGCGTCCTTGGCGTCCTGCCGGGACCATTGGACGCCGAGCGCGATGATCACGATCAGCAGCGGGAGTTCCCCACCGGCCCATGCCACCCCGCCGGCCAGATACTGCGCTGACTGCAGGTCGGCCCAGGGCAGGGCGAGGGAGCGGTAGAAGTTCTCCGCGATGATCTCTGTGCTGCTCATGAGGATCACGCCAAAGAACGCGTGGAACGGCATCGCTGCCAACACGAACCCGAGCTTTCCGATGTGCGGCAACGGCCGCGGCGGCCGATCCACACCTATCACGAGCGAATAGAACAAGTACCCGGCGACGAGGAAATGCGCGTTCATCAACTGGTGCGCCCAGTGGAAGCGCATGTACTCCCCGAAAAGGCCCGTGAGATACAGCCCATAGTACGAACCGACGAAGAGGGCGAATACGAGCAGTGGGTTGAACACGAACCGCAACACCGGCCAGTGCAGCACCCACGTGATCCACTCATGCAGTCCAGCGGGCCGGGAGTCGTCGGAGCGCGTCACGCGCAGCAGCAGCGTCAGCACTCCGCCCATCACCAGCAGGATCGGCGCGAGCATGTTCAGGCTCATGTGCACGATCATGTGGATCCCGAAGTCTGGGGCCGAGTATCTCCCGAACCCAGAACTCGTGGCGAACACGACCACGCCCCACCCGGCGATCCATGACACCGTGCGACCGATCGGCCACCGATCGCCCCGACGCCGCAGCGCCCGCACCGCCCACAGGTAGACCGTCACGGCCGCGATCGCGACGACGAGGAAAAGCAGGTTCGGTCGCCACTGCGTGAACAGCACCTCGAGTGTGGGCTCGTCGGGTGCCTCGAAGCCGAGGTAGATCTGGGTAATGCTCGTCGGCGCGAAGTACTGCGGTGGCGGGATGCGCGTCATGGCCGCCGACACGCCCAGCCAGACACCGGCCGCGGCCGTCGAGATGAGCAGCAGGCCGGTCATGCGGTGCGCGGTCAGCCGGCCCCGCCGCCACGATGCCCATGCCGCGCAGATCGTCGTTCCCGCGATCAGCCAGCCGGTTGCACGGAGCAGAATCTGCCAGCCCGTCACGGAGTCGAATAGTCCGCTGCCGGCGAGCTTGAACCACGCCAAGAGCGCGTCCGCTGCGATGAGCACCGGCAAGAGCACGGCGATCGTGACACACAGGCGGGCAAGGATTTCCGGAGCGATCGGCCGACCGGAGAGCACGCGTATCGTTGCGACGACCATCAGGCCGAACACCGCCGGGGCGACCAACGCCTGATAGATGCCTGCGTCGCTGCCGAAATCGTGATTCGGACCGACCAGAATCTGCCCCACGACCACCGGAGCGAGCACACCGAAGATGGACGCCCACAGCGGGATGAGCAGGCCCGTCCACCGGTCGGCAAACATGCTCATGACGAAGACCACCATCGCTGCTGCCGCCGCGACGGTCCATGCCTGCGGGAAGGCACTGGCTTCGTAGAGAACCTGGACTGCGCCAGGCTCGCCGAGACGTGCGAACGGGACACCGCTGCTGTCGAACATCTCGAACACGACCATCGCCATCGCCGCCGTCGCCCAGATCGCGGAAGCGATCTGTAGCACCGTCAGCTCGATGAGGCCTCCCAGTCGCGCCGCATCATGGCCCCGCGCGGTTCGGAAGAACAGCAACCACAGCAGCGCGCCGACCGTGACGGTCGAGGCCGCATCCGCGATGGCTTGTCCGATGGCCGTGGCAACACCGACATCGAGGCCTGGGAAGCCCTGGAGCAGTCGCTCGTAGGGCTCCGCTCTGGCGCGCACAGTCGTGACCACTGCCGGCACGACGGCCAGAAGCGCGAGTGCCGTCACTGTCAGGGCAAGCGGCCATCGACGATGACGGAGCACGTGACAGTCATCGTTGTGGGGCTCACCGGCCGAGGTGGCTGAGGGAGTTGTCACCGGGGAGGACGTACTCACGAGACCGCCTCCTAACCAGCGTCGCCGACAGCAACTGCGACCGTGCCTCTGCCGACACGTCCGGCATGCTGCAGCAGCACCCGTCCACTGATGGGGTTCACGTCGGCGACTGTCACGTCTGCACGTCAGGCAATGCCGGTGTGAGTACGCGTTCGCAGCGCACGCAGGTCATGCCATTCACCACGAACTCGGACTCACCGATACTCAGAAACCCTTCCGCCAGAACGGACTCTCATGCCACCTAACTCTACAAGATGTCGATGAGGGTGACGTGAGTTGTGGCAGCGGATCACGCGGGAGCCGCGATGCGTACCGCTTCCGGCAGCCGGCGTTGCTTCGAGGGCGGCCACCGCCGCGCAGTCACACGTTCCGCGCGCAGCCGTAGACCTTCGGCACCTGTGATCTCTGCGAGGGTGGAGAGCGCGTTGGCGAGATTTGCCGCCCCAGCCTGCCGAGCGGCCGTGTCATCCGCAGTGAGCTCGATCAACAGCCGCGTGGCCTGTTGAAAGGCCTGGCCCGGCCGGGTATTGGGCAGGCACGCCCCATTGACCCGGGCAATGCGGATCGCCCATCCGTGCCTCGCACGCAAGTGTGCGTACTCGTGCGCAAGGACAGCCTGCAACTGTGGCAATGACAAGGCTGCCTCCATCGCCGTCGACACCAGGATCTCGGGGTGACGCCCAGGCACAGCACAAGCGACATGCTGGTCCGATTCGAAACGCACCAGGGTGAAGTCGCTTCGCTTCTCGCGTGAGCAGGCGAGCGCCGTGAACGCCCGCTCCGGGACGCCGTCATGGGCTACGACAGTGGACGCCGATGCCGTGATGAAAGCGAGCGCAGCTCCGAACCCGCCCAGCCCCAGCCAGGCCGCGGGCGTCAGCAGGACCGCTTCTGTGTGGGGATGTGCTGATGAAGCGGTCACTGCCCCGACAATGCTCACGAGCAATGCGGTCAGGATGAGGAGGATACCGAGGAAGAACGAGGCGAACCACGCGGTGAGCGCGAGTCTGGGATGCAGCATCTGCCAACGGCCCACCGTCAGTACCCGGGGTGCCAGAAACGCTGTCAGAACAGCGCCCGATGCGCACCCGAACACCAGCAAGAGGAACATGGTCCGCTCGTCACCGTTTCTTGCGTTGCCCGGCGAACGCCGCCCGCAGCAGCGCCACATCGTCGTCGTCGAGGTTCCCCGCGAATGCTAGCAGCGCAGCCTGTCGATCGCCGGCTTCGTCTAGCGCCGACATCATCGATATGCCGGCGTCCTGCCCATCGGAGCGCCGAATGGAGAACCGCACCTTACGGGGCGATTCCTCGACGCGCGCAATCACACTCTTGCGCTCGAGCCGAGTGAGCGCAGTCATCAGCGTCGTGTACGCGGGCACTGGCTCAGCGAACAGATCCTGCAACTGGCGTGCGCTTACTGGCTTGGCCTGCTCCCGCAACAGACGCAACACCTCACGCTCCAGCCCACCCCACTCACGGGTTCGCATACTTGTCACAGGTCGCCTCCTTGGGAGCCCATGGTAGGGCAATCAGGCTGCCCGCCTCGGGACCAGCTGGCGCACCCGTAGATCGGGGCTTTCGCTACCTGCTGGACCAATTCGCAACCTGCGGTGGTCGTTGCCTGGAGTAACTCGAGGGAGCTGCGCCGGTGCGCTCCATCGTGAAGTCGTGTTCCGTAGACCCCGCTGGGCTCCGGGGACCTGTTCGCACCCCCTGTCGGCTTGCCGAGAATCTGCGCCTCAGGGTGCTGAGAAGGCTCCAGATCTCCGTGTATGATCGGGCGTCTAGGAGGGGAGTACCCCTTAAGCGTTGTCGTCGTCACCACAGGCAGGCCCAGTCCGCCTCGGCGCCATCGGCCCACCACAGGGTGGGGGAGACCTCCGGTGCCATCGTTGACTCACCGGAGGGTTTTTCTCATGGATGTTCCTGTCTGGGCATGGGCGATCACGGTCGGCGTGATCGTGATCATGCTGGCGGTCGACTTCGTCGGCCACGTGCGGACCCCGCATGCGCCCAGCCTCAAGGAAGCGGGCCTGTGGTCGCTCGCCTACGTGTTGATGGCGCTGCTGTTCGGGGTGTTCGTGCTGTGGGAATGGGGCGGGGAGTACGGCCTGCAGTACTTCTCCGGATACATCACGGAGAAGTCCCTCTCCGTGGACAACCTGTTCGTGTTCGTGCTGATCATGGCCAGTTTCCGGGTGCCCCGGGAGTATCAGCAGAAGGTGCTGCTGATCGGCATCGTCATCGCCCTCGTGCTGCGTACGGCGTTCATCTTCGCCGGCGCGGCGATCGTGGCCCAGTTCTCCTGGGTGTTCTACATCTTCGGCGCCTTCCTCATCTACACCGCGATCACCCAGCTCAAGCAGGAGGACGACGAGGAGTTCAAGGAGAACGGGGTCCTTCGTCTCACCCGGCGGGTGTTTCCCACGACGCAAGGCTACGTGGGCGACAAGATGCTGGTGCGCAGCGAGGGCCGCTGGGCCATCACCCCGATGCTCATCGTGATGATCGCGATCGGCAGCGCGGATGTGCTCTTCGCGGTGGACTCGATCCCGGCCATCTTCGGCCTGACCCAGGAAGTCTTCCTGATCTTCGCGGCGAACGCCTTCTCCCTGCTCGGGCTGCGTCAGTTGTTCTTCCTCATCGACGGCCTGCTCGACCGGCTCGTCTACCTCAACTACGGTCTCGCCGCCATCCTCGCGTTCATCGGGTTCAAGCTGGTGAACCACGCGCTGCACGAGAACGAGCTGGGCTTCATCAACGGCGGGGAGCACTGGACGGCGATCCCGGAGCCGAACACGTGGCTGTCCCTGATCGTCATCGTCGGGATCCTGGTGGTCACGACTGTGGCCTCGGTGACTGTGGGCAAGCGCACGACGCCTGACGGCGACGATGACGCAGCTCGCGAGGAGACCTCGTCCGGTGACCTGTATCGCTGACTACTCGGCCCTGTCGGCGAAGACCCCGATCAGCGGGTTCCACGCGCGCACCGTGCGGTGGGTGATGACGTGTGCCCGCTGGAACGGGTCCTCGTCCAGGATCTGCTTGGCTGTGGTGTCGTCCTCGGCGCTGAGCAGAAGCAGGGCACCCGGTGCAGCGTTGTCCAGCCACGGTCCCGAGGCGAGCAGCGTGCCCTCGTCGGCAAGGGCGCGCAAGAACTCCCGATGTTGTGGGCGTAACTCGTTGATGTCCGACGTGCGGGTGATGTCGTAGGAGTACTCGACGGCGAAGGTGCTCATGAGGGGCACTGTAGTGGCGGCGGTCACCAGCCGCGCGTGCGCCAGTCGCCCAGCTGTGGGCGTTGGGCGCCGAGCGTGGTGCTGTCGCCGTGGCCCGGGTGCACCACCGTGTCGTCATCGAAGCGCTCGAACACCCGGGCGGTCACGTCGCTCAGGAGGCGGGTGAAGTCGCCGGTTGAATCGGTCTTGCCGACCCCGCCCGGGAAGAGGCTGTCCCCGGTGAAGAGCCAGGTGGCGCCGTCGGGCGGGTGATAGGCGAGGGCGATGGAGCCGGGCGTGTGGCCGCGCAGGCTGATCACCTCGAGCTGGATGTCGCCGAGCACGAGGTGATCACCGTGGTCCAGGGCCCGGCCCAGGGTGACCGGCAGATGTCCGGCGTCGTCGCGGCCGGCGACAGCTTCCGCGCCCGTGACACCCACTACCGCGGCCAGTGCGCGGTGGTGGTCCCAGTGGCCGTGGGTGGTCAGCACGGTGGTCAGGTGTGGCTGGGGGTGCGCACCGCCGAGCACCTCGAGCAGTGTTTCGGCGCTGTCGGCGGCGTCGACGAGGAGCTGCTCCCCGCTGGTGTGCGTGAGCAGGTAGGCGTTGTTGTCCTGCGCGGAGACGCTGACCTTGCCGATGCGCAGTGGACCGACCTGCCAGTGCAGTGCAGCGCCACCTGGCTCGACGTGTCCTGGGACGGGATGGGTGGTCTCACTCATCCGTCCATGCTGCCCCATGTGAGGTCCGAGTGCGCGTCGTTCCGGACGCGTCCACGTGGAATAACACGCCCACCCAACATAGAACGTTTGTGCGATGTCGGTACCTCGGCTTACCATGGCGGACGTGAGTGAGACCCTCCTCGTCCGTGGTGCCCGCGAGCACAATCTCAAGAACGTCAGCATCGAGCTGCCCCGCGATCGGCTGATCGTGTTCACCGGTCTGTCCGGGTCCGGGAAGTCGTCGCTGGCGTTCGACACGATCTTCGCCGAAGGACAGCGCCGGTACGTCGAATCACTGTCCGCGTATGCGCGCCAGTTCCTCGGTCAGATGGACAAGCCGGACGTGGACTTCATCGAGGGCCTGTCCCCGGCAGTCTCGATCGACCAGAAGTCCACGAACCGGAACCCGCGCTCCACCGTGGGCACGATCACTGAGGTGTACGACTACCTGCGCCTGCTCTTCGCCCGGGCGGGCACTCCGCACTGCCCCACGTGCGGGGAGCGGATCGTGGCCCAGACTCCGCAGCAGATCGTGGACAGGCTGCGCGAGATGCCCGAGGGCACCCGGTTCCAGGTGCTCGCACCCGTGGTGCGCGGACGCAAGGGGGAGTACGCGGATCTCTTCAAGGACCTGCAGTCCCGGGGTTTCGCTCGCGCGCTGGTGGACGGTGAGCTGGTCCAGCTCAGCGAACCGCCGACCTTGGAGAAGAAACTCAAGCACACCATCAGCGTGGTGGTGGACCGGCTCGTGGTGCGCGAGAACATCCGGCAGCGGCTCACCGACTCGGTCGAGACCGCACTCGGCCTCGCGGACGGCCTGGTCGTGGCCGACTTCGTGGACCTCGACGCCGACGACGCGGACCGCACCCGGAGGTTTTCCGAGAAGCGTGCGTGCCCGAACGACCACCCCCTCGCCCTGGAGGAGATGGAGCCCCGGACGTTCTCCTTCAACGCACCGTACGGGGCTTGTGCGGAGTGCACCGGCCTGGGTACTCGCTTGGAGGTGGACGCGGAGCTGGTGATCCCGGACGATGAGCTGAGCCTGGCGGAGGGGGCCGTGGCCCCGTGGGCGAGCGGCAACTCGCAGTACTTCGACCGGGTCCTGGTCGCGCTCGGTGACGATCTCGGGTTCTCGGTGGACACCCCGTGGCGCGCGCTGCCCAAGCGTGCCAAGGATGCCGTGCTCTACGGCAAGGACCATAAGGTGCACGTGCGATACCGGAATCGGTGGGGTCGTGAACGTTCCTACTCCACCGGCTTCGAGGGCGTCATCTCGTTCCTGGAGCGCCGGCACACCGAGACGGAGTCGGAGTGGTCGCGGGAGAAGTACGAGGAGTACATGCGCCAGGTGCCGTGCCCTGCGTGCCAGGGTGCCCGGCTCAAGCCCGAGGTGCTCGCCGTGACCGTTGGTGGAAAGTCCATCGCCGACGTGTGCTTCCTCTCCATCGATGAGGCCAAGCAGTTCCTGGATGGGCTCCAGCTGGGTGAGCGTGAGGCCGCTATTGCCGGCCAGGTGCTCAAGGAGATCCATTCCCGGTTGGGATTCCTGCTGGACGTCGGACTCGATTACCTCTCGCTGTCTCGCCCCGCCGGCACACTTTCCGGCGGTGAGGCGCAACGCATCCGTCTGGCCACCCAGATCGGTTCCGGGCTGGTGGGCGTGCTGTACGTGCTTGACGAGCCGAGCATCGGGCTGCACCAGCGGGACAACCGCCGGCTGATCGAGACACTGTCTCGACTGCGCGACCTGGGTAACACGTTGATCGTGGTCGAGCACGACGAGGACACCATCCGGACCGCTGACTGGATCGTCGACATCGGACCCGGTGCCGGTGAGCACGGTGGCCACATCGTGCACTCCGGCGACTACGACGGTCTGCTTGCCGCCGAAGGCTCACTCACGGGCGACTACCTGTCCGGTCGTCGCAGCATCCCGTTGCCGAGTCATCGGCGTGCGCCGGAGAAGGGCCGGTGGGTCACGGTGCACGGTGCGCGGGAGAACAACCTGCGGGGCATCGACGTCTCCTTCCCGTTGGGCACCTTGACCGCGATCACCGGGGTGTCCGGCTCCGGGAAGTCCACCGTGGTGAATGGGATCTTGTACAACGTGCTGGCGAACGAGCTGAACGGTGCCAAGCACGTGCCTGGCCGGCACAAGCGGGTGACGGGCGTGGACCAGCTGGACAAGGTCGTGCACGTCGACCAGAGCCCGATCGGGCGGACACCGCGATCCAACCCGGCCACCTACACCGGCGTCTGGGACCACATGCGCAAGCTGTTCGCGCAGACCACCGAGGCCAAGGTGCGTGGCTACACACCGGGCCGGTTCTCCTTCAACGTGAAGGGCGGCCGCTGCGAGGCATGCTCGGGGGACGGCACGTTGAAGATCGAGATGAACTTCCTCCCGGACGTGTACGTGCCGTGCGAGGTGTGCCAGGGGGCCCGGTACAACCGCGAGACGCTCGAGGTGCACTACAAGGGCAAGACCGTGGCCGAGGTGCTGGACATGCCGATCTCGGAGGCGGCGGAGTTCTTCGCCGCCGTTCCGGCGATCGCCCGGCACCTGCACACCCTCGTCGACGTTGGCCTCGGATATGTGCGGCTCGGGCAGCCGGCCCCTACGCTCTCCGGCGGTGAGGCACAGCGTGTGAAGCTGGCCTCCGAACTGCAGAAGCGGTCGACCGGTCGCACCGTGTACGTGCTCGACGAGCCGACTACCGGTCTGCACTTCGACGACATTCGCCGGCTGATGGGGGTGCTCCAAGGTCTGGTGGAGAAGGGAAACACGGTCCTGGTGATCGAGCACAACCTCGACGTGATCAAGAGCGCTGACTGGGTCGTGGACATGGGCCCGGAGGGTGGTTCCGGCGGAGGCACCGTGGTGGCCGAAGGGCATCCGGAGGACGTGGCGGCGGTCCAGGGGTCACACACGGGCGCCTTCCTGGCAGAGATTCTCGGCTCGACGGCGCGCCCCACCCTGAAGCCGGTCACGGCGGTCGCGCCGCTGAGCCGGCCGAAGGCACGGTCGGCGCGCCGTTCTGCGAAGATCGCCAAGGCGAAGCGGGAGAGTGCGTGAGTCGGACGGGCGACGATCCGACCGGTCAGTGCGGCGAACCGAGCCACCCGTAGAACGCGACGGCCTCCGGGACGTGGCGCACCGGCACGATCGGCACGCTGCGCTCACCCGAGGCTGACCGCCCCGGTCGTGGAGCCGGGGGTCAGGCCGGTTCGGCCACGCGCGTGGTCGCCGGCATGTGCCGCACGGGGAAATTCACGGACCGGGCGATGAAACAGTGATCGTGCGCCTGCTGGTGCAGGTCAACGATGACGTCGTCGCTGACCTCGTGCGCCACCGTGACCTTCGGGTGCAAGGTGACCTCAGTGAACTGCCCGGCTCCAGCCGTCTCCACCCGCATCGTGCCAGTCGCACGGTCGACATATCCGGTCACCACCACGCCTGCGACGGCGGCCCGGTGCAGGAACCACAACATGTGGCACTGGGAGAGCGAGGCCACGAAGAGTTCCTCAGGTGAGTACCGGTCGGCGTCACCGCGGAAGGCGGGGTCGGCCGATCCGGGCAACGCAGGCTTCCCCTCGATGGTGACCTCATGGTCGCGTGAGTAGGCGGTGTAGGACTCAGTGCCACGTTCGCCGGCTCCGGTCCAGTCCACGGTGACTGAATAGGTGTGAAGTGGTCCCATGACCACACGCTAGCGCGAACTACGCTGGTTGGCATGGCAGACCCTTCCACCTATCGGCCACGACCGGGAGAGATCCCGACCCAGGCGGGGGTCTACCGATTCCGCGACCCGCGCGGTCGGGTGATCTACGTGGGCAAGGCGAAGAACCTGCGTGCCCGGCTCAGCAACTACTTCCAGAACGTGGCGGGGCTGCATCCGCGCACCGCCCAGATGGTCACCACCGCAGCATCAGTGGAGTGGACCGTGGTGGCCACCGAGGTGGAGTCCTTGGCGCTGGAGTATTCCTGGATCAAGGAGTACGACCCGCGCTTCAACGTCAAGTACCGCGACGACAAGTCCTACCCCTACCTGGCGGTCACCATGGGGGAGGACGTTCCCCGGGTGCAGGTGATGCGGGGGGCGAAACGGAAGGGCACCCGCTACTTCGGCCCCTACTCGCATGCGTGGGCGATCCGCGAGACCGTGGACCTCCTGCTGCGGGTGTTCCCGATCCGGTCGTGTTCGAAGGGTGTGTACCGGCGGGCCGAGCAATCCGGGCGCCCCTGCCTGCTCGGCTACATCGACAAGTGCTCGGCACCATGCGTCGGGCAGATCGACCTCGACGCCCACCGTGACCTTGCCGAGGACTTCTGTGCCTTCATGGCGGGGGAGACCGGCGCCGCTGTGAAGCGCCTGGAGCGGGAGATGAAGGCCGCGTCGGCCGAGCTCGACTTCGAGCGGGCGGCGCGGTTGCGCGACGATCTTGCGGCACTGCGACGCGTGGTGGAGAAGAACGCCGTGGTGCTCCCGGACGGGACGAACGCCGACGTCTTCGCGATGGCGGCGGATGACTTGGAGGCCTCCGTACAGGTTTTCCACGTCCGCGGTGGGCGAATCCGTGGCCAACGTGGCTGGGTGACCGAACGGGTCGAGGACATCTCCGACGCCGAGCTGGTCGAGCGCCTCCTGGAACAGGTCTACGGCGATGCCGCCGACGATGCGGAGGTGGTCGACGGGAATGAGACTGTCGTGCCGAGGGAGATCATCGTTCCCGTCCTTCCGGAGAATCTGCCTCAGGTGCAGGCGTGGTTGCGCGGGATCCGCGGGGCCGCCGTCAACGTGCACGTGGCGCACCGCGGCGACAAGCGCGCTCTCGCCGAGACCGTCCACCAGAACGCCGTGCAGGCTCTTGCCCTGCACAAGACCCGGCGGGCGGGTGACCTCACCGCCCGGTCGGCGGCCCTGGCCGAGCTCACCGAGCACCTCGGCCTGCCCGAGTCGCCACTGCGCATCGAGTGCTACGACATCTCGCACACCTCCGGCACCGAGCAGGTCGGGTCCATGGTGGTCTTCGAGGATGGCATCCCGCGCAAGAGCGAGTACCGGCATTTCGTGGTCCGCGGTCCGGACGGCACGGGCGCCCGGGACGACACCGAGGCGATGAATGAGGTGCTCACCCGCCGGTTCCGCCGGCACCTTGCCGAGGCGGAGGGCGCAGCCGGCGAGGCGGTGGATGCGGCCGAGGACGGAGAGGCCGTCACTGACGCCACCGGGGTGCCTGCAGCCGTGCAGGAGAGGCGCCGGTTCGCCTACCCGCCTCAGCTGGTGGTCGTCGACGGCGGAGCACCCCAGGTGGCCGCAGCGCACCAGGCGCTGATGGACCTGGGCGTCACGGATGTGTCCGTGGTGGGCCTGGCCAAGCGGCTTGAGGAGGTGTGGCTCCCCGGGGAGGACTACCCTGCTGTGCTGCCCCGCACCAGCGATGGGTTGTTCCTGCTGCAACGGCTACGGGACGAGGCGCACCGGTTCGCGATCACCCACCATCGCAAGCGCCGCGCCAAGGGAATGACCCGTTCCGCCCTCGACTCAGTTCCGGGGCTCGGACCGAGTCGGCAACGGGCCCTGCTCAAGGAGTTCGGGTCGGTGCGTGCGCTGCGTGGGGCGAGCCCCGACGAGATCGCTCGGGTCTCCGGTATCGGACCGAAGCTGGCGGCAACCATCGCCGATGCCTTGCAGAAGTCGCCATAGATGTGCGCCGCCGTGCCGTCGGGCGGGGGAGATCGGCGACGGACCCGTCGCAACGTGCCGGCACGTGCCATCCTTGGAGGATGAGCGAATCGAGTTCCCCGCCGGGTTCGCAGGACGTTGCGGAGCAGCCCACCACCGTGCCGTACGGGATCCCGTTGCTGGAGGAATCCACGCCACCCCCTACCGACGATCGACCGGAGATCTTGATCATCACCGGCATGTCCGGAGCAGGTCGCACCCGCGCCGCGGCCGTGCTGGAGGATCTGGACTGGTACGTGGTGGACAATCTGCCGCCCAAGATGATCATGGCTCTCGCCGGAATGATGACTCAGGCGGACGGGGGTGTGCGGCGGCTCGCAGCCGTGGTGGACGTGCGCTCACGCGAGTTCTTCTCCGACCTGGTACAGGTGCTGGACGATCTGCGGGGCGCACGGATCGACTATCGGATCGTGTTCCTGGACGCCTCTGATGAGGTCTTGGTGCGACGGTTCGAACAGGTGCGCCGTCCGCACCCGCTGCAGGGAGACGGCCGGATGCTGGACGGCATCGCCGAGGAACGGCGCCTGCTGGTCCACCTGCGCTCCCGCGCCGACGAGACGCTCGACACCAGCGAGCTCTCCGTGCATGACCTGGCCCGGGCGGTACGCGACCTGGTGGCCAACGAGACCGAGACCGCCTTGCGGGTGACGACCGTCTCCTTCGGGTTCAAGTACGGCTTGCCGCTGGATGCCGATCACGTCGTGGACATGCGCTTCCTGAAGAACCCGTACTGGGTGAACGAGCTGCGACACCTCACCGGCAAGGACGAACCGGTGCGGGACTACGTGCTCGGTCTTCCGGGTGCCGAGGAGTTCGTGCAGCGTTGGGTGGCCGCGATCGAGCCGGTCCTGGATGGTTACATCCAGGAGCAGAAGCCGTACGTGACGATCGCCGTCGGCTGCACGGGCGGCAAGCACCGCTCGGTCGCCGTGTCCGAAGCGATCGCCACGGCGTTGCGTGCTCAGGGCCGCACGGTGCGTACCGTGCACCGCGACCTGGGGCGCGAATGACGCCGGCTGTGCCGGGACGTCGCCCGCCGGCGGGCGGGGGCCGCGACCGTCGTCCGCACGTGACCGCGCTCGGCGGTGGGCACGGCCTGGCTGCCACCCTCGGTGCTCTGCGGCATGTGACCACGGCGTTGACCGCCGTCGTGACCGTGGCCGACGACGGCGGGTCGTCCGGGCGGCTACGACAAGAACTCGGAGTGTTGCCTCCGGGAGATCTGCGCATGGCTCTGTCTGCACTGTGCGACGAGTCCGACTGGGGGCATACCTGGCGGGACGTGCTGCAGCACCGGTTCAGCTCCACCGGTCCGTTGCACGGGCATGCGGTGGGTAACCTGCTCATCTCCACGGTCTGGGAACTGCTCGGCGACCAGGTGGCCGGACTGGACCTGATCGGTCAGCTGCTCGGTGCGCACGGGCGAGTGCTCCCGATGGCGGCGGTGCCCTTGGACATCGAGGCGGACGTGGTGCACCGACAGGGCTCGGCCGAGCACCGGAGTCTGGTGCGTGGACAGAGCCGGGTGGCAGTCACGGCCGGCCATGTCGAGCGGGTGCGGCTTCTCCCGGAAGAGCCACCGGCTTGCCCGGAGGCCGTGGCGGCAATCCTGGACGCCGATTGGGTCATCCTTGGTCCCGGTTCCTGGTACACCTCAGTGATGCCGCATCTGCTCGTGCCCGAGATCTCTCGAGCCCTGCACACCACGCACGCCCGGATCGGGCTTACCCTGAACCTGTCTGCGCAGGTCGGAGAGACCTCCGGGTTCAGCGCCGCCGACCATGTGCGATCGTTGTCGGAGTTCGCTCCGGACCTGCGCCTGGACGTGGTGATCGCGGACCCGACGGCGGTGGAGGACATCGACGATCTGTCCGCCTGTGCGGGCGCTCTCGGTGCTGACCTGCTGCTGCGGCAGGTCAGCGAGGGTGATGGCACGCCGCGGCACGACACGCTGCGGCTGGCGGCGGCGTACCGCGATGCGTTCGAACGGTTCCTTGGCGACGTGGGGGAGAAGTCTCGATGAATGGCAGGATGGCGCTCATGTCTCTGACCGCCGACGTGAAGGACGAGCTCGCCCGGCTCAAGGTGGACAAGCTCTCCGCCCGCAAGGCTGAGGTGGCCGCGACCCTCCGGTTCGCTGGTGGCTTGCACATCATCTCCGGGCGCATCGTGGTGGAGGCCGAGGTGGACACCGGTGTCGCGGCCCGTCGCCTGCGTCAGGCCATCCAGGAGGTCTACGGGCACAACAGTGAGGTGATCGTGGTCTCCGGTGGCGGGCTGCGCCGCGGCAACCGTTACGTGGTGCGCGTGGTGGCCGGTGGTGAGCAGCTCGCCCGGCAGACGGGTCTGCTGGACAATCGCGGCCGTCCGGTGCGCGGACTCCCGCCGCACGTGGTGAACTCCAGCATCGGCGATGCTGTGGCCGCCTGGCGGGGAGCGTTCCTGGCGCACGGGTCACTCACTGAACCCGGCCGCTCCTCTGCTCTTGAGGTGACCTGCCCCGGTCCCGAGGCCGCACTGGCGCTCGTCGGAGCAGCCCGTCGTCTCGGAATTCAAGCCAAGGCACGTGAAGTGCGTGGAGTCGACCGCGTCGTGATCCGGGACGGTGACGCGATCAGCGCGATCCTCACCCGGATGGGCGCCCACGACGCCGTCATCGCCTGGGAGGAGCGACGGATGCGCCGGGAGGTGCGGGGGACCGCGAACCGGCTGGCAAACTTCGACGACGCCAACCTGCGCCGGTCCGCCCAGGCGGCGGTGGCCGCCGGCGCACGTGTGGAGCGTGCCTTCGAGATACTCGGTGAGGAGATGCCTGACCACCTCCGGCAGGCCGGCCGGTTGCGGTTGGAGAACAAGCAGGCGAGCCTGGAAGAGCTCGGGCAGCTGTCCGACCCTCAGCTCACCAAGGACGCTGTTGCCGGTCGGATCCGGCGGCTGCTGGCGATGGCGGACAAGCGGGCCCAGGAACTCGGCGTCCCGGACACTGAGAGCAATCTCACCCAAGACATGCTCGATATGTGAACGGTTCGCTTCCCGACGGCTCAGTAAGCGGACCTTTGCCCGCCACGGGTGTACCGTTGACTCCTGGTGAGACTCCGTGCCCGAACTTCCGATCACGGCCTCCCCGGTCGCTCGCGGCGGCCGCTCTCGCGTGAGTAACGCGATTCCCCGACCCAGACGCTATGCGCGCAACGAGCGCGCCAGGAGGAAAACGTGACCATCCGCGTCGGAATTAACGGCTTCGGCCGCATCGGACGGAACTTCTTCCGTGCCGTCCTCGCAAGCGGTGCAGACATCGAGATCGTCGGTGTCAACGACCTGACGAGCAACGAGTCCCTCGCCCACCTGCTCAAGTACGACTCGATCCTCGGCAAGCTGTCCGAGGACGTCTCGTTCGACGAGACGTCCATCACCGTGGGCAACCAGACCTTCAAGGCCCTCGCCGAGCGCGACCCGGCCGCCCTTCCGTGGGGCGAGCTCGGTGCCGACATCGTGATCGAGTCCACCGGGATCTTCACCGACGCCTCCAAGGCGAAGGCGCACATCGACGCCGGTGCGAAGAAGGTCATCATCTCCGCGCCCGCGAAGAACGAGGACGCCACCTTCGTGATGGGTGTGAACCACACCGACTACGACCCGGCGAACCACCACATCGTCTCGAACGCCTCCTGCACCACGAACTGCCTGGCCCCGCTGGCCAAGGTGCTGGACGAGAAGTTCGGCCTCGTGCGCGGCCTGATGACCACGGTGCACGCCTACACGGCCGACCAGAACCTGCAGGACGGTCCGCACAAGGACCCGCGCCGTGCCCGCGCCGCCGCCCTGAACATCGTCCCCACCTCCACCGGTGCGGCGAAGGCGGTCTCCCTGGTGCTCCCGCAACTGGCCGGCAAGCTGGACGGATACGCCCTGCGTGTGCCGGTCCCGACCGGCTCGGCCACCGACCTCACCTTCACCGCTTCGCGCGAGGTGACCGTCGACGAGGTCAACGCCGCGATCAAGGAAGCGGCAGAGACCGATGAGCTCAAGGGCATCCTCGTCTACTCCGACGACCCGCTGGTCTCCACCGACATCGCGGGTGACCCGGCGTCGAGCGTCTTCGACTCCGGGCTGACCAAGGTGATCGGCGACCAGGTCAAGGTCGTCTCCTGGTACGACAACGAGTGGGGCTACTCGAACCGACTCGTGGACCTCACCGTCTACGTCGGCGAGCAGCTCTGACGAACCGCCCGTGACCCGCGCCCGCGTGCTTGATGAGCACGCGGGCGCGGTCATGCGGTCGGTCCCAGGCTCGAAGAATCCGTGGGAGGACTCATGAAGACGATCGACGACCTCGGCGAGCTGCGCGGCAAGCGCGTCCTCGTCCGCTCTGACTTCAACGTGCCGCTGGACGGCACCACTATCACCGATGACGGTCGCATCCGGGCCGCGCTGCCGACCATCCGCCGGCTCACCGAGGCCGGCGCCCGTGTCGTCGTGACCGCGCACCTGGGCCGCCCGAAGGGCGCCGTCGACCCGGCGTTCTCGCTCGCGCCGGTCTCCTTGCGGCTCGGTGAGCTCCTCGGCACCTCGGTGACCCTGGCCACCGACACCGTCGGGGAGGGGGCCCGGCACGCCGTCGCGGCGATGCACCCAGGCGACGTGGTGCTGCTGGAGAACATCCGCTTCGACCCGCGCGAAACCTCGAAGGAGGACGCCGAGCGTGCCTCGCTCGCGGACGACCTCGCTGCGCTGGCTGACATCTACGTCTCCGATGGATTCGGTGTGGTGCACCGCAAGCAGGCCAGTGTCTACGACGTGGCACTGGAGCTCCCGCACGCCGTCGGTGGTCTCGTGCAGACCGAGCTGGAGGCGCTGGGCCGCGCCACCGAGTCGCCCGAGCGCCCCTACGCGGTGGTGCTCGGCGGGTCGAAGGTCTCCGACAAGCTCGGAGTGATCGAGAACCTGCTCACCAAGGCCGATCGGCTGCTCATCGGTGGCGGGATGGTCTTCACGTTCCTCGCGGCGCAGGGGCACTCCGTCGGTTCCTCCCTGCTCGAGGAGGACCAGGTCGAGACCGTCAAGAGGTACCTGGCGGCCGCTGCTGAGCGTGGCGTGCAGATCGTGCTCCCGACCGACGTGGTGGTGGCGCCGGCGTTCGCCGCCGACGCCCCCGCCACCGTGGTCCCCGCCGATGCGATCCCGGACGACCAGATGGGCCTCGACATCGGCCCGGATTCGGCGACTGCGTTCGCCGCATCGATCGCCGAGGCGAAGACCGTCGTATGGAACGGCCCGATGGGCGTGTTCGAGTTCGCGGCATTCGCCGACGGCACGAAGGCTGTGGCCCAGGCGATGGTCGACGCGACCAGTGCAGGTGCCTTCAGCATCGTCGGCGGCGGCGACTCCGCAGCCGCGGTGCGCCAGCTCGGTTTCGACGAAGCCGGCTTCAGCCACATCTCCACCGGCGGCGGTGCGTCGCTGGAGTTCCTCGAGGGCAAGACTCTGCCCGGTATCGACGTCCTCGCCGACTGATCCCGGCCGACCCACGGAAAGGCAACACATGCCCACACGTACCCCGCTCATGGCGGGCAACTGGAAGATGAACCTCGACCACCACGAGGCCACCCACCTGGTGCAGAAGCTGGCGTGGACGCTCAAGGACGCCAAGCACGACTTCTCCTCGGTCGAGGTCGTGGTCTGCCCGCCGTTCACGGACCTGCGCTCGGTGCAGACTCTCGTGGACGCGGACAAGCTGGAGATCGGTTACGGCTCCCAGGACATCTCCACCGAGGCGAAGGGCGCCTACACCGGTGAGATCTCCGCGGCCATGCTGACCAAGCTGGGCGTGAGCTACGCCGTCGTGGGTCACTCGGAGCGCCGGGAGAACCACGACGAGAGCGACGCTCTGGTCGGGGCGAAGGCCAAGGCCGCCCTGGGCGGCGGCATCGTCCCGATCATCTGCGTCGGCGAAGGGCTGGACGTCCGGCAGGCCGGTGAGCAGGTTCCGCACACCCTCGCTCAGGTCGACGGCGCGTTCGACGGGATCTCTGCCGAGGACGCCGCCAAGACAGTGATCGCGTATGAGCCTGTCTGGGCCATCGGCACCGGTGAGGTGGCGACCCCGGAGGACGCGCAGGAGGTCTGCGCGGCGATCCGTGGCCGGCTCGCGGAGCTCTACTCCACCGAGGTGGCCGACGCCGTCCGTGTGTTGTACGGCGGGTCGGTGAAGTCCGGCAACGTCGCCACGATCATGGCCCAGGCCGACGTCGACGGCGCTCTCGTCGGCGGCGCCAGCTTGGACGCCGAGGAGTTCGCGGCGATCGTGCGGTACCAGTCCCACAACGTCGGTCTCTGACCGCGGACCAGTGCGCGCACATCCGGCTGCACGGGAGTGCCGCACCGTGAGCGTGCGTGATCGGTGCGAGACGATCGTCTCGCACCGATCACGTAGACTCACCCATGACCGGGTTCGACCGGTACACATGCCCCCACGAGGAAAGTTCAGCGACACGTGACCGCACTGACCATCGTCCTGCAGGTACTACTGGTGCTGACCAGTTTCATGCTGGTGCTCTCGATCCTCATGCACAAGGGCAAGGGTGGGGGCCTGTCCGACATGTTCGGTGGAGGCATCTCCTCCAGTCTCGGCTCCTCCGGCGTAGCCGAGCGCAACCTGAACCGGATCACGATCGGGTCCGCAATCGTCTGGGGCGTGGTGATCGTGCTCCTGGGCCTGATCCAACGCTTCACATTCTGAGCAGGGAGTTCCTCGATGGCAGGCGGTAGCGCGATTCGCGGTTCACGTGTGGGTGCGGGCCCGATGGGCGAGGCCGAGCGCGGCGATTCGGCCCCCCGGGTGTGGGTGTCGTACTGGTGCGCCAGTGGTCACGAGACACGGCCGAGCTTTGCTCAGGAACAGGGCGTCGCTGTCCCCGAGACCTGGGACTGCCCGCGCTGCGGGCTCCCTGCCGGGCAGGACCAGGCGAACCCGCCGTCGGCTCCCCGCAACGAGCCCTACAAGACCCACCTTGCGTACGTGAAGGAGCGTCGTAGCGACGCCGACGGCGCTGCTCTCCTCGACGAGGCGCTCTCCGCACTGCGTGCACGCCGCGGCGGCTGATCATCCGCACGGTTTTCCTGAACGGTACGGTCGGTTCGGGCAAGACGACGACGGCCGCGGCCGTCGGTGCCGCCCTCGCGGCACAAGACCTGCCGCACGCGGTGCTCGACCTGGACGAGGTGCGGCGCACCTGGCCGACGACGGCGGACGATCCGTTCGGCGCCGCAGTGGAGCTGGCAGCGTTGCGCGCCCTGGCGTCCGTGTACCGCCGGCATGGCGCCACCGTGCTGGTGCTCGCCGGTGTGCTCGAGGAGCGGGCGATGCGCCCGAGCTACACGGACGCGGTCGGCGGATCGTTGCACGTGGTGCGTCTGCGGGTGCCGCTCGAGGAGGTGCAGGCCCGCCTCCGTGCCCGACACGCGGCCGACGGCGATGGCGCCGGCCTGGACTGGCACCTGCGCCGCGCACCCGAGCTGCACCGGATCCTGGAGGGTGCCGGGGTGGACGACACGGTGATCGACGTGGCAGGCCGGCCCGTGGCGGACGTGGCCGCCCAGGTGCTGCACGACTGGCGCGGCTCCTGACCTGCTGCGCTCCGGTCATGGCCTACCGCATCGGACGACCTGTTCGACCCTCCGCCGTCAGCCCTCGACGAGCCGGGCGAGCCGCTCGATCGAGGCCAACAGCTTCTCGCTGGTGGTCGACCGTGCACGCTCGAGCCGGGTGGTGTCAGTGAGTCCGGACCAGTCGTAGGTGTGGGTCACCGTGGTCCGCCCCTCGTCCACTGGGGTGAGCTCCCAGCGCCACAGGTGCCCCGGACGAGGACGGCCCACCTCGGCGGGCTGCCACGCGATCGCGGGACCCTCGGAGAACTCCACCACGTGGTTCTCCCGAACGGCGCCCTTGGTGAGGGTGGTGCGGAAGACGTCACCGACGGCACGGACCCGTTGTCCGGGGGCTGCCTCGGCGAGATTGTCGTTGCCGTCCCACTCGGGCTGGCGGGCCGGGTCGGCGATCAGCTCGAAGAGCGTGGCGGCGTCCGCGGCGACCTCACGGCTGGCGGAGACCACCTTCTCCGGGCTGGGTCCGTGACCGGCGGCCTCGGCGTCCACCAGCCAGAGCGTCAGGTCGCGACCGGCCGCGGTTGCGGCTGGGATCTCGTCGGGGTCCGCACCGGCCAGCGCGCGGGCGACCGGCGCCGCCTTCGCGGCACCGGCGACGATCACCCACACCTGACGAGCGTTCGTGAGGGCCGGAACCGCCAGGGAGAGCCGCCGCGGCGGCGGCTTGGGGGAGTCGGGTACACCGATGACGGTCCGGTCGTCGATGGCGACGGTGCCTTGCCCGGGGAACAGGGACGCGATGTGCCCGTCCGGTCCCATCCCGAGCAGCACCACGTCGAACTCGGGTGCCCGCACCGCGGAGCCCTCCGGGGCGAAGCCGGCGAGCTCTGCCGCATAGTCGGCAGCGGCGGCGTCCGGGTCACTCGCGTGGTCCGAGGAGGGCATCCGGTGCACATTCGCTGCCGGGATGTCCAGACCGCCGAGCAGTGCCTCGGTGGCCTGCCCCTCGTTCCGGTCCGGGTCTCCAGCTGGCACGAGACGCTCGTCGACCCACCATATGTGCAGCCCGGTCAGGTCGACGTTCTCGAGCAGCTGCGAGCGTGCCGCCTCGACGAGCACCTGGGTGCCGACGGTGCCGCCGGTGATCGCGACGTGCACCGGGCGGCGCAGCGCCTGAGCGTCCGCGATGGCGAGCAGCAGCCGCGCCGCCGTCGCGCGGGCGAGGGCATCAGCACCGGGGTGCACCAGGACGGCGCGCTGAGCGGTCATCGTCATCCTTCCGTTACGTTCACGCGGGCAAGGCCGTTCAGTAGGGTCCGCTGGTACACGGCATCCGGATCCATCCGCCGCAGATCCTCCATCAGGCAGTCCTGGAGGGGGCGCTTGGGCATGGCAAGCTCGTGGTCGGGCTGACCTGGTTGGGTGATCGTCACCACGACCTCGCCCTCGGGGCGGCGCATCGAGATGGTGCCGTCGGCGCGTTCCAGATCGAGTCCGGTGATGGCGGTCGTGTCCGGCTCGGGGTGCACTGTCACGTTCAGGTCGAGAGCCGAGGCCAGCCAGGCGGCGAACAGGTGGGTGGAGGGGCGTTCTTTGGACCCGTACACCCGGACGGCACGGACCGGTTCGGACGCACCGTCCAGGGCGGCGGCGGTGATTCCACGCCACAGGGTGGTCCGGGCCCAGGACAGGTCGGTGTCACCGGGGCTGTATACGGCACCGAGGTGCGCGAGCTGGGTGATCGCGTCTGCGCACTCGCCCACATCGCTGATCCGGCGCTGGGCCATCCGGCCGAGCGGGTCCTCACCGGGATGTTCGGGTGGGTTCGTCGGCCACCACACCACGATCGGTGCGTCCGGCAGCAGCAGCGGGATCACCAGGGTGTCCACCTCGGTGCGGGCACCGCCGAGGGGGCGCAGCAGCACCACCTCGGACGCGCCGGCATCCCCACCGATGCGGATCTCCGCGTCCAACCCGGCCGCAGTTGACTCATCGGGCTCACCGCGGGTGCCCGCCGGGTCCACCACGATCACCCGGCACGGGTGCTCCTTGCTGGCCTGGTTGGCTGCCTCGATCAGGGCGTCGGTGGACGTTCCGGAGTCGGTGGGTACGATCACCAGGGTGAGGACCCGGCCGAGAGCGACGGCGCCGCCTTCCTCCCGCAGCTGGACCAGGCTGGCGCCGATCTCGGCGGTGGTGGTGTCCTTCAGGGTGATGATCACGGCCGCCTCCAGGTCCGTCCGTCACGTGCGAGCATGGCGTCGGCCGATGGCGGACCCCAGGTGCCGGCCCGGTACTGGTCGGGCTGACCGTAGGTGGACCAGGCGTCGATGATCGGGTCGAGGATCTCCCAGGAGAGCTCCACCTCCCGCTGGTGCGGGAACAGCGGCGGGTCACCGAGCAGCACGTCCAGGAGGAGTCGCTCGTATGCCTCGGGGGAGGACTCGGTGAACGAGTGCCCGTACCCGAAGTCCATCGTGACGTCCCGTACCTCCATCGCCGTGCCAGGGACCTTGGAGCCGAACCGGATGGTGACGCCCTCGTCCGGCTGCACCCGGATCACCAGGGCGTTGTGGCCGAGCTCCTGGGTCTCGTTCAGGTCGAACGGCAGGTGCGGGGCCCGCTTGAAGACCACGGCGATCTCGGTCACGCGGCGCCCGAGCCGCTTCCCGGCGCGCAGGTAGAACGGCACGCCGGCCCAGCGACGGGTGTCCACATCGAGGCGGATCGCCGCATAGGTCTCGGTGCCGGAGTCGGCGGGCACCCCGTCCTCGTCGAGGTAGGCGCGGACCTGCTCACCACCTTGCCACCCGGCCGCGTACTGACCTCGTGCGGTGTGCTGGCGCAGGTCCTTCGGCAGCCTGACGGCGGAGAGCACCTTCTCCTTCTCCGTGCGCAGGGAGTCCGCCTCGAACGAGACCGGCTCCTCCATCGCGGTGAGTGCGAGGAGCTGCAGCAGGTGGTTCTGGATGACGTCTCGCGCGGCGCCGATGCCGTCGTAGTAGCCGGCGCGGGATCCGATACCGATGTCCTCGGCCATCGTGATCTGCACGTGGTCGACATAGTTGGCGTTCCAGATCGGCTCGAACAGCTGGTTCGCGAATCGCATCGCGAGCAGGTTCTGCACCGTCTCCTTGCCGAGGTAGTGGTCGATCCGGAAGACCGCATCGGCCGGGAACACCTCCTCGACCACGTCGTTGAGCGCGCGTGCCGACTCCAGGTCCGAGCCGAACGGCTTCTCGATCACCACGCGCCGCCAGGTGCCCGGCTTCGGTGTGGACAGACCTGATTCGGAGAGCTGCTGGCAGACCACCGGGAACTTGTCCGGCGGGATCGAGAGGTAGAAGGCATGGTTGCCGCCGGTGCCACGCTCGGCGTCAAGCTCGGCCACGGTACGTGCCAGGTTCGCGAAACCTTCCTCGTCATCGAACGTGCCCTGTACGAACCGGAAGCCCTTGGCGAGCTGCTCCCAGACATGCTCGTCGAAGGGGGTCCGGCAGTGGGCCTCGACGGCCTCCCGGGCCACACCACGGAAGTGGTCGTGGTCCCAGTCGCGGCGTCCGTAGCCGGTGAGGCCGAAGCCAGGCGGCAGCAGGCCACGGTTGGCGAGGTCGAAGATCGCCGGAAGGAGCTTCTTGCGGGCCAGATCCCCGGTGACTCCGAAGAGGACCAGGCCACCCGGCCCCGCGATACGAGGGAGTCGCCGATCGGCGGGATCGCGCAGCGGGTTGGAGGCAGGCGCAACTGTGTTCGGCATGGAGATGAGAAGCCCTTTCAGCCGGCGGCGCGCAGACCAGCGGTCACGGTCTCGAGCAGCTCAGCCCAGCTCTTCTCGAAGGAGGCCACACCGGCGTCCTCCAGGTCGGTCAGGATCTTCTCGTAGGGGACGCCGTGCCGCACGAGAGCGTCCAGTACCTGGCGGGAGTCGTCGTAGGTGCCGTGCACCGCGTCCGCACCTGTCGCTCGAGAGTGGTCGTGCGCTGCGGCGAGGGTCTTGCGCGGCATCGTGTTCACCACGTCCGCGACCACGAGCTCGTCCACATACATGGTGTCCGGGTAGTCGGGGTCCTTGGTGCTGGTGGAGGCCCACAACGGACGCTGACGATGCGCTCCCTCCGCAGCGAGGGCACCGAAGCGCGGTGTGGAGAAGATCTCCTCGAAGACCTCGTAGCAGAGCCGGGCTCCGGCGATCGCGGCACGACCGCGCAGCGCCATGGCCTCCGGGGTTCCCGCCTGTTCCAGCGCGGCGTCCACCTTCGCGTCGATCCGGGAGAGGAACACCGAGGCCACCGAGTGGATCGTGGTCAGGTCGATGCCGGCCTGGTGGGCCTGCTCCAGCCCGTCCACGTAGGCCTGCGCCACGGCACGGTACCGGTCCAGGCTGAAGATGAGGGTGACGTTCACGCTGATCCCGGCGGCGGTGGCGGCGGTGATCGCCGGCAGTCCCTCCTTGGTGGCCGGGATCTTCACGCACAGGTTCGGGCGGTCGACCGTGTTCCAGAGGCGGTGCGCGGCCTCGATCGTGCCATCGGTGTCGCGGGCGAGGCGTGGGTCCACCTCGATCGAGACGCGCCCGTCCTTGCCGCCGGTGGCGTCGAAGGTGGGGCGGAACAGGTCGCAGGCGGCGCGGACGTCGTCGGTGGTGAGAGTGAGCACGGCCTCCTCGGTGGAGGCGCCGGCGGCCGCGAGCTCACGCAGCTGCGCATCATAGGCCGTGCCGTCGGCGAGGGCGCCGGCGAAAATCGTGGGGTTGGTCGTCACACCGACCACGTGCCGCTCGGCGATGAGCTCGGCGAGATCTCCGGACTCGATGGCGTCACGGGAGAGGTCGTCGAGCCAGATGGAGACGCCGGCGGCACTGATCGCAGCCAGAGGCGACGCGGAGGTGGTGGATGGGGTGTTAGCCATGTCGGTCATCACGAACTCCTCGGGTGGGGAAGGAAGAACCGGCCCGGGTGGGTCGATCGTCAGGTCACGGTCGACCCGCCCGGGCCGGCGGGGTCACGAGGCGGCTGCGGAGAGCGAGTCCTTCGCTGCTGTCACGGTGGCCTCGGCGGTGATACCGAACTCCGTGAAGAGCGTCTTGTAGTCCGCGGATGCTCCGTAGTGCTCGAGGGAGACGGCGCGGCCCGCGTCGCCGAGGTAGCGGTACCACGGCATCGCGATCCCGGCTTCGACGCTCACCCGCGCGCGAACCGCCGGCGGGAGCACAGTTTCGCGGTACTCGGCGTCCTGCGCGTCGAACCACTCCAGACACGGCGCCGACACCACACGGGTGCCGATTCCCTCGGCCTCGAGCTGCTCGCGCGCCTCGACAGCGAGCTGAACCTCCGAGCCGGTCCCGATCAGGATGACCTGCGGGGTCGGCGTGGAGGACTCCAGCAGCACGTACGCACCCTTCGCGACGCCGTCGGTGGTGGCGAAGCCTTCCGCACCGCGTGGGAAGGTCGGCACCCCCTGGCGAGTGAGCACCAGGCCGGCGGGACCGTCCCGACGCTCCAGCACGGCCTGCCAGGCTGCGGCGGTCTCGTTGGCGTCCGCCGGGCGCACCACGGACAGACCGGGGATCGCGCGGCAGGCGGCGAGGTGCTCGACCGGCTGGTGCGTGGGACCGTCCTCGCCCAGGCCGATCGAGTCGTGCGTCCACACGAAGATCGACGGCGCCTGCATCACGGCGGAGAGACGGACGGCGCCACGCATGTAGTCGCTGAACGTCAAGAACGTCCCGCCGTAGGCACGAGTGAGTCCGTCCAGGGCGATGCCGTTCACGATGGCACCCATCGCGTGCTCGCGGATCCCGAAGTGCAGTGTTCGCCCGTACGGGTTGCCCTCGAACTTGTTGGTGGAACGGTCCGAGGGGATGAAGGACGGCTCGCCCTTCATCGTCGTGTTGTTCGACCCGGCCAGGTCGGCCGAGCCGCCCCAGAGCTCGGGCAGCACCGGCGCCAGAGCGCCGAGCACACTGCCCGAGGCGGCGCGGGTGGCGAGTGCCTTGCCCGCGTCGAACGTGGGCAGGGCGGACGCCCAGTCGGTCGGCAGCTCGTGGGCACGCAGACGCTCCAGGAGCTGGGCCTGCTCCGGATTCGCGGCGGCCCAGGCGGCCAGCTGCTGGTCCCATGCCGCGTGCGCCGCGGCGCCACGCTCACCGACCTTGCGGGTGTGGGCGATCACCTCGGGTTCGACCTGGAAGTTCTGCTCGGGATCGAAACCGATGGCCTCCTTGAGACCCTTGACCTCGTCCTCGCCCAAGGCAGACCCGTGCGCCTCCCCAGTGTTCTGCTTCGTCGGTGCGGGCCAGGCGATGATGGTGCGCAGAGCGATGAAGGACGGACGGTCGGTCACCGACTTCGCTTCCTCGATCGCGGCGGCGAGTGCGTCCACGTCCTCGACGTATCCGTCCGCGCCGGTCCAGTCCACGCGCTGGGTGTGCCAGCCGTAGGCCTCGTAGCGGGCCTCGACGTCCTCGGTGAACGCGACATCGGTGTCGCCCTCGATCGAGATGTGATTGTCGTCCCACAGCACGATCAGGTTCCCGAGCTCCTGCGTGCCTGCGATCGAGGATGCTTCGCCGCTGACGCCTTCCTGCAGGTCACCGTCCGAGGCGATCACGTAGACATGATGGTCGAAGGGCGAGGATCCGGCGGGAGCGTCCGGATCGAGCAGCCCGCGCACACGGCGCTGGGCCATCGCCATCCCGACCGCGGTGGCCACTCCCTGTCCGAGCGGACCAGTGGTGGTTTCCACCCCCTTGGTGTGACCGACCTCCGGGTGCCCGGGGGTGAGGGAGTTCCAGGTGCGCAGTGCGGCGATGTCCTCCACCTCGAGGCCGTAGCCGGCGAGGTAGAGCTGGATGTACTGGGTCAGGGAGGAGTGGCCGGCGGAGAGCACGAACCGGTCCCGGCCCAGCCAGTCCGGGTCAGCCGGGTCCAGGCGCATCACGTTCTGGTACAGCAGGTAGGCGGCCGGGGCGAGCGAGATCGCCGTTCCGGGGTGGCCACTGCCGCACTTCTCGACGGCATCTGCGGCGAGCACGCGCACGGTGTTGACGGCCTTCACGTCGAGCTCGTTCCAGCCGACGGTCGCGGACCGCGGGGCGGCGGCGGTGGCGGTCTTGGTGGACGGGGCGTTCACGGGACCTCATCTCTCTCGTTCGCGATCGTGCGAACGCGGTACTGGGTGTGTGGTCTGCTCCTCGGCCCGGACGGGGCCGGTACTGGCTCTGAGCCTACTCAATCCTCGAAGGTCAGGTGTGAGCGATCCCGCACCGTGGACCACCCGCTGGGACGCCCCAAGCTGGCCGTCGTCATGAGCCCCCGCCAGTGGAACCTCTACACTGGCAAGCAGCGGCGTTCCCATCGCTGCACCTGCGTGACATCACGCCTCCCGAGACGAAAGACCGCGACAGACGTGCCCGACGCCCCGCTCTCCACCGACCCGCGTTCGACTGCCGGTTCCGCCGGTGCGGCGACGCTGCGCCGGAAGTCTGTCGCGGCTCGGGTGCGCGCCTACGTGGCGCTGACCAAGCCCCGGGTGATCGAGCTGCTGCTGATCACCACGGTACCGACGATGATCCTCGCGCAAGGCGGGTTTCCCTCGTGGTGGCTGATCATCGCGACCCTGGTGGGCGGTGCGACAGCGGCGGGCTCGGCGAACACCCTGAACATGGTGTACGACCGGGACATCGACGCGGTGATGAACCGGACCCGAAACCGTCCGCTGGTCACCGGGGAGATCACTCCGCGTGCCGGCCTCGTCTTCGGCCTGGTGCTCGGGGCATTCTCCGTCGTGTGGCTGTGGCTCACGGTGAACTGGGTCGCAGCGGTCCTCGCGCTCGCGGCGAACCTGATGTACACCGTCGGCTACACGATGCTGCTGAAGCGCCAGACCTCGCAGAACATCGTGTGGGGTGGTGCTGCGGGCTGCATGCCCGTGTTGATCGGATGGGCCGCTGTCACCGGGCGCCTGGACTGGGCGCCGCTGCTGCTGTTCGGGATCATCTTCTTCTGGACGCCCCCGCACTACTGGCCACTGTCGATGAAGTTCCGTCAGGACTACGCGAACGCCGGCGTGCCGATGCTGCCCGTGGTGGTGGCGGACACACGCGTCGCGCGCCAGATGATCGGCTATTGCGTGGCTATGGTGGTGTGCTCCCTCGCGCTGATCCCGGTCGCCGACATGGGCTGGTTCTACTCGGCCGCTGCGGTGGCCTCGGGCGCGTGGTTCGGCGGCTCCTGCGTGGCGCTGTATCGACGGGCAGTCACGGGGACGACCCGCAAGCTCGGCGCCATGAAGGTGTTCCACGCGTCGATCACGTACCTGACCCTGGTATTCGTGGCGATCTCGATCGATCCGTTCCTGCCGTTCTGAGCCGATGACCGCGACTGAGCCGGCTCCGAAGGTCTCGCCGTTCCAGGCGGACCTGCGGGAGTACCTGGCGCATCTGGGCGTGGAACGAGGTTTGTCCGAGCACACGCTCGCCGCCTACCGTCGTGATCTGAACCGGTATGCGAGATTCTTGACGGCGCGCGGTCGGGACCACTTCAGTGACGTCACCGAAGGTGATGTGACGGACTACGTCGAAGCGCTCCGCAGCGGCTCCGACGGCGGCCATCCGCTCTCGCCGTCCTCGACCTCACGGGCGGTGGTCGCCGTGCGTGGGTGGCACCGGTTCGCCACCCTGGAGGGGCGTACCGAGCACGACCCTGCCGCCACAGTGCGTCCGCCGAGCGGGGTGAAACGTCTGCCGAAGGCGATCTCGACCGATGAGGTCGACAAGCTCCTGGCGGGCGCATCCATGGCCGATGGGGTGCTCGGGCTGCGCGACCGGGCGCTCGTGGAGGTGCTCTACGGCACCGGCGCGCGGATCTCGGAGGCTGTTGGTCTGCACATCGACGACCTCGACCTGGACCGCGAGGCGCCCTCGCTGCGGCTGTTCGGCAAGGGCCGGAAGGAGCGGGTCGTGCCGATGGGCCGGTTCGCCGTGGAGGCGCTCGAGGCCTATCTGGTCCGCGCTCGCCCGGTGCTGGCACAGGGCGGGCGCGGCTCCTCCGTCGCCTTCCTGAACCAGCGGGGGAACCCGCTGAGCCGGCAGAGCGCGTGGGCGGTGCTGCAGACCGCTGCCGAGCGTGGGGGAGTGCAGGCGCACATCTCCCCGCACACGTTGCGGCACTCCTATGCCACGCACCTGCTGTCCGGAGGTGCAGACGTGCGTGTGGTGCAGGAGCTGCTGGGGCACGCCTCGGTCACCACCACGCAGATCTACACGTTGGTCACCCCGGACACGCTTCGGGAGGTGTACGCCGCCAGCCACCCTCGCGCCCGCGGGTGAGCCCGGCAGCGCGCGGCCTGCGGGGGCTACTGCGCCGGGGGCGTCGGGTCTGCGGGAGGGGCAACGTCGGGCCCCTCGTCGGGGGCGGCCGGTGACGGGTGACTGTCAGTGGCGGAGGGCTCGGGGTGGGCGCCGTCGGCGAAGGCTCGTCCGACGGCGCGGCCCTGGATGACCTCGCCCAGATCGATACCGGTCGCCGCCCGCACGGAGTCGAATACACCGCGCATGGCCACCGAGCTCTCGTTGGCGAGCACCCCGCTGGCGCCGGATTCGGTGCTTCCGTTGCTGACGACGGTGACCTCGCCGATCGTGGCATATCCCTTCGCGAACTGCGTCATGAGCTCGGGCAGGGCGTCGACGACGCGCTGCATGAGCAACGCCTCCTGGTGCGTGGCCAGGGCGTCCGCCTCGGCGCGGATCGACTGCCCGTGTGCTTCACCGGCGAGACGAGTGGCCTCCGCGTCCGCCTCGGCACGCACCCGGGTGGCCTCGGCTTCCCGGCTCGCGATCGTTGCCTGCGCCTCCGCTTCCTTCGTGAGGCGATAGGCGTCAGCGTCTGCGGCCTTGGACGCACGGTAGAGATCGGCGTCGGCAACCCGCTTGACGTCGGAGTCCAGGCGGGCCTGCGTGTTCTCGGCCTCCTGCTTCAGCACCTGCTGCTCGGCCTCGGCCTTGGCGAGCGCTTCGGCCTGGAGCGCCTGGGCGTTGGCCCGGCCCACCTCGGACTTGGAGGCGGCGAGGTTCTTGTCGTACTCGGTCTGCTCGACGAGGTTGGCTTCCTCGTTGGTGATCTGCTGTTGCCGGACGGCGCGTTCGGCGTTGGTCTCGGCAATCTCTGCGGCCTGGCGCTTGGACTGGATCTCCGGTGCACCGAGGGACTGGATGTAGCCCACGTTGTCGGTGATGCCCTTGATCTGGAAGGAGTCGAGGATGAGACCCTGCTCCTCCAGCTCCAGCGAGACGTCGGTGGCGATCTGCTCGGAGAACCGCTTGCGGTCGCGCATCAGGTCGATCACCGGCAACTTCGCGACAACGCCGCGCAGGGCGCCCTCGAGCTGTTCGGTGGTGAAGACCTCGATGGCGGAGTCCTGCGAGGCGAACCGTTCGGCGGCGCGTTTCACGTAGGCGGGGTGCGAACCGATCTTCACGATGGCGACCGCCTCGACGTCGAGCGTCACTCCATCCTCGGACTGTGCCTCGGCGTTCATCGTCACCTGTCGGGAACGCAACGAGATGACCTCGTGCCGCTGCGTCATCGGGTTGACCACAGCCCGACCGTTGACGACCACGCGCACGGAACTCTCCGGCTCGCCGTCGACGCCACGCTGCTTCACACCGGAGACGACCAGCGCTTCGTCGGCGCGGGCCACTTTCACCCAGGACCGGAACACGATCAACCCGATCACGAGTGCGACGACCAGAACGGCGCCGACGATTCCGATGACCGCCACGGCCCCGGCTCCTGCGAGTATTTCCATCAGAACATGACCCCCTCGACCCAATGCGGTGCGTCTCGCACGCTAGCAGTCATCCTCCGGGCTCGGTGGCGTTTCTGGTGCGCTGCGAGCGCGGGCCGCCGTCGAGCACCGGGTCGCTCGTTCAGAAGTGGTTCCGGATCTGGACCTCGGGCCCGGCGAGCACTTGGTCCAGGGCGGCGTCGGTCTCCGGATCCCCGCCGTCGAGGTGGCCGAGCAAGCGGAGGGTCGCGCAGTTCTGCACCCCGGCCCAGAGCAGCGCGAGGCCCTGCGGTGTGAAGGTGGGGACGCCGTCGGGTGCTGCGGAGGTGACCCGTTCGCACCGGGACGCCCCGTCCGCCACGGTGAGCCGGTACGTGCCGTCTCCCACCCCGAGTCGGTCACCGGCCACGGTGAACGTCGCCTCAGCGGTGCCGCGGAGGCGACGTGCGGCGAAGGCGCCGGGCACGTCGTCCACCCGCAGCATGTAGTCCTGCCGACCGATCACCGACCAGTCCGTGGTCGGCAGGAACAGACGTGCCGGATCGGCACCGGAGGTCTTGAGATGCAGCGAGGGGATGATGCTGGCGTGCGAGCCCAGGATCCTCCACAACGCGCGGTACCCGTCCGCGGTCAGCGCCAGCAGATCGGTCACCTCCAGCGCGCTGTCCTCCTGGGGACCACGCCTCCAGGAGGCGTAGCCGATGACGGCGCCGCTCGGGTTCTCCACCACGGTCACCCCGGTGAACCGGTCGAGGTACTGCTCGTCGGTGGCAGTGAACGGGGCGCCACGCCGGCTCAGCGGCCCGCACTGGCTGGCCGCCCAGGCGTCGTAGACGGCACGGACCGCGGGGACGTCGGCGACTGCAGCCCGCCGGACCCGGAGGCGATCGCCACCGCGCACCATGGCCGCCGCTGCCGTGGGGACCCGCACGGTGTCGAAGCTGCCGACCAGCTCGTAACCGAACGACCGGTAGATGCCCGGGGCACTCGGGAACAGGGTAGAGATCACCGCACCCTGCTCGCGAGAGGCGCCGAGGGCGGCACGGAAGAGGCCCTCCACCAGGCCGTGACCGCGGTACTCCGCGGCCACCGTGACTCCTGCGATCCCGGCCGTGGGAACCAGCGACCCGGTCCACCAGGACTCGAAGTCGTCGACGACCATCTGGCCTGCGAGTGTGGCGCCGTCGAAAGCGCCCCAGTGCTGCACACCCGGGACGGGCCAGGGCTCGTCCGTGACCGGTGGTGGCCCGCCGGCGGGCATCCCGAAGGCTTCTGCGCCGAGACGGCGCCCGGCGATCTGGTCCTCGCGGGTGTACCGGCGGACAGTGGGCTGTGGGTGCGGTGCGGACATGAGCCTCAGCCTACGAGTGGTCACCATGCGAACGAGATCAGCTCGGCGAGCAGCACGTCCGGGTCCTGTGGCAGACCGTGGGAGGTGAACCAGGTGCACATGGTGCGGCAGTCCCGGTCGAGGATCTCGATACCGTGCGGGTTCGCCACCAGGTCCACCACCTGCGGCACGTCGATCACCACGATCCGCTCACCGGTGGCGAGCACGTTGTACGGGGAGAGGTCGCCGTGCGCGAGCTGTCGGGAGGCAAACATCCGCAGGGCACGGCGCACGTCCTCCCAATAGCGGGCGAGCAGTGCGCGGTCCGGTCGTGTCGCGGCCAGCCGCGGCGCTGGGTCTCCAGCGGTGTCGGTGACGAGCTCCATCAGGATCTCGGTGCCGTCCAGCTGCACCGGGTAGGGCACAGGCGCCCCGGCGGCGGCCAGATCGCAGAGCACGGAGAACTCGGTGGCCGCCCATTGTCCTGCCTGCACCGTGCGGCCGTATCGGGTGCCGCGTGCCACCGCTCGCTGGTCTCGGGAACGACGTTCGCGCCGGCCCTCGGTATAGGTGGAGTCGCGGTGGAAGTCACGATGGGTCCGCGATCGGTATCGCTTCGCGGCGAGGAGGTGGGCGCGACCAGCCGCCGATCGTTCCAACAGGTCCACGTCGGCTTCCTTGCCGGACTTCAGGGTGCCAATCTCGGTTTCGACGGCGCCGTCGTCAGTGATGAGCCAGTCCGGGACGGGCGCGGGTCCGGTGAGGACCCCGGGTTCGCCGTACATGGTCCAGCGTTGGTCGTCAGCGAGATCGAACCCGCCGGGTAGGTCGAAGGGAGAGGAAGGTGTGCTCACGTGAGGCTCCAAGAACGCAGCAGGTGGGGATGGTCGAACGCATCGTGACGGTCATCTCGCCACCTCCTTCGTCTTGGCCGCGCGGCCCGATCGGGCGGCGCGGGTACGGTCCGCAGACAGCCTGGCACCCATGATCTGGCACAGCCAAGGGAATAATGCGCACGCCGCGATCGTCGGCCCGACGTCGACGTGACCCGCTCTCGTCAGGACCTGAGGGGAGCCGGAGTACCCCGCAACGAGCCCGGACTACCCGCACTGGTCACGCCCTGAACGGCGTGCGCGGTTGGTAATGGCCCCAGTGGCCAGTAGGTTTGGCGGGGTGAGTACCGATGCAACCGAGCTCCGCACCGACCGCGACTTCCCCGTACCGGAGCCGCTGAACGGGCACGGCCCGGCGCGCATCATTGCCATGTGCAACCAGAAGGGCGGGGTGGGAAAGACCACCACGACCATCAACCTCGGCGCCGCGCTGGCGGAGTACGGCCGCAAGGTCCTGATCGTCGATTTCGACCCGCAGGGCGCCGCGTCGGCCGGTCTCGGCTTCAACGCGCACGAGCTCGATCAGACCGTCTACACCGAGCTGATGGCCGCCAAGCCGGACATCCACCAGGTCATCCAGCAGACCGTGGTTCCGGACCTGGACCTCGTGCCGGCGAACATCGACCTCTCTGCGGCCGAGGTGCAGCTGGTGAACGAGGTGGCCCGCGAGCAGGCGCTCGGCCGCGTGCTGCGCCCCGTCGCGGACGACTACGACGTGATCCTGATCGACTGCCAACCCTCGCTCGGGCTGCTCACGGTCAACGCCCTGACGGCGGCCCACGGGGTGATCATTCCGCTGGAGACCGAGTTCTTCGCGCTGCGCGGCGTGGCCCTGCTGGTGGAGACGATCGACAAGGTGCGGGACCGCCTGAACCCGCGCCTGCACACCGACGGCATCCTCGCCACCATGGTGGACAACCGCACGTTGCACTCCCGCGAGGTGCTCGCGCGAGTGAGGGAGGCGTTCGGCGAGACCGTCTTCGACACGGTGATTGCGCGGACGGTGAAGTTCCCGGACGCCTCGGTGGCGACCGAGCCGATCACCACCTACGCCCCGAACCATGCCGGCGCCTACAACTACCGCAAGCTCGCGCGCGAGCTCATCGCCCGTGGCGACGTGGCCTGACTCCTGATGCACCCGTGGTGACGGTCGAACCTGTGGCGAGTTCCGCCGTCGAGGACTCACCGGACGGCTTGGTCGACGGAGCGGACGCGCGCACAGCGAGCGCCCACCACCGGGCGACGTTCGAGGTGCGGCTGGAGAACTTCTCCGGTCCGTTCGACCTGCTGCTCTCCCTGATCGCCAAGCACAAGATGGACGTCACCGAGGTGGCACTGGCGGTGGTGACCGACGACTTCATCGCCCACATTCGCGGGCAGGAGGAGTGGGACCTGTCCCAGGCGAGCGAGTTCCTCGTGATCGCCTCCACGCTGCTGGACCTGAAGGCGGCACGACTGCTCCCGCGCGGCGCGGTCGAGGACGCTGAGGACCTGGAGCTGCTGGAGGCCCGGGACCTGCTCTTCGCACGCCTGCTGCAATACCGCGCCTTCAAGGAGGTGGCTGCCCACCTCGGCGCCGCCTGGGAACGGGCGGGCCGCGCCCACCCCCGGGAGGTAGCGCTCGAACCCCGGTTCGCCGCCCTGCTGCCCGAGCTCATCATGCAGATCGGACCCGAGGACCTGGCAGCCCTTGCGGCCCAGGCCCTGGCGCCGAAACCTGCTGCCGAGGGTGTGGACATCTCCCATCTGCACAACCCTGCGGTGAGCGTGCGTGAGCAGGCAGCGATGATGGTGGACCGACTGCGGCGTTCCCGGAGTCTGTCCTTCCGGACGCTCACCGATGACGCGGACGGGACACCGGTGGTGGTGGCGCGTTTCCTGGCATTGCTCGAGCTGTACCGTGAGGGAGCCATCGGCTTCGACCAGGCCGATCCGCTCGGGGAGCTGACCGTGCGGTGGACCGGTGCCGATGCAGGGGACGTCGATGTGATCGACGACTACGACGACTCGGGCGGGGCCGTCGACGCAGGGGCCGGCGGCGAGGAGACCGAGAACAGCGACGACACCCAGGAGGGCCCCGGATGAGCACGCCCGAGGACACACCGCCGGCGCAGCAGCCGGAGGAGATGCCCGCCGCCGCGCGCGTACTGGATGCTCCGGGGGGACTCCCGTCCGCGCTGGAGGCCATCCTGATGGTGGCCGAGTCACCAGTGCCTGCCGAGCGCATCGCATCGGTCTTGCAGGTCCCGACGGCGGAGGTCACCGCGGCACTGGAAGGTCTGGTCGCCGAGTACACCGGTGGGCAGCGCCCGCACGGGTTCGAGCTGCGCGAGGTCGCCGGGGGGTGGCGCTTCTACTCCGCGACAGCCTTCAGCGACGCCGTGGATGCCTTCGTCATCGACGGGCAGACCGCGCGGCTCACCCAGGCCGCGCTGGAGACCCTCGCAGTGATCGCCTACCGGCAACCGGTCTCGAGGGGCAGGATCTCGGCCATCCGCGGCGTGAACGTGGACTCGGTCGTGCGTACCCTGCTCGCACGCGGACTGGTGGAGGAGGCCGGCCAGGACGCCGAGGGTGGTGCCACGCTCTACCGGACCACCTCCTACTTCGTGGAGCGGCTCGGACTGCGTAGCCTCGACGACCTGCCACCCCTGGCTCCCTACCTGCCCGACATGGACAGCTTCGACGACATCGACGGAAGCGGCACACGATGACACCCTCCACCTCCCGCGGCGGCCGCCGCAGCAACCGCCAGCAGCGTTCGCCGCACCCGGCCCGTGATGTGCACACCCCCGACGGCGTCCGGCTGCAGAAGGTCCTGGCCGGTGCCGGTTTCGGTTCCCGCCGGGCCTGCGAGGAACTCATCGCTGCCGGGCGGGTGAGTGTGGACGGGGTCCAGATGCGCGAACTGGGCGTACGGGTGGACCCGAAGCGTGCGGTGATCCACGTGAACGGGTTGCGCGTACAGCTGGACGACTCGCTGGTCACCATCGCCCTGCACAAGCCGGCCGGGGTCTACTCCACGATGGCGGACGAGTCGGGACGCCCGGACCTGTCCCAGTACGTGGCTGATCGCCGGGAGCGGCTCTTCCACGTCGGGCGGCTGGACGCTGAGACGACCGGGCTGATCCTGCTGACCAACGACGGCGACCTCGCGCACCGCCTCACCCACCCCTCGTACGAGATTCCGAAGACCTACGTCGCGAAGGTCGAGGGCGCGGTCGCGCGCGGCCTCGGCGGCCGGCTCAAGGACGGGATCGTGCTCGAGGACGGCACGGTGCGCGTGGACGCCTTCACGGTGCTCGAGACCACGCCGCAGGCGAGCGTGGTGGAGGTGGTGCTGCACGAGGGGCGCAAGCACATCGTCCGCCGGCTGTTCGAGGAGGTCGGGCACCCGGTCACCCAGCTCAGCAGGACCACCATCGGTCCGATCCGGCTCGGCCACCTCAAACCCGGCCGTACGCGCGTGATCGAGGGACGTGAGCTGGGCAGCCTGATGACCGCAGTACAGCTGTAGTCGAATGCAGACACAGGCACGCGATACCGCCGCGTTCTACCGTTCCTGGGCCCAGGTAGAGGCGCGTGGTTCGTCACCGCAGTACCAGGCACTGGCCGAGGCAGTCGCGGACGACCCGACCACCATCGCCTTCCTCGACGCCCTCCCACGCTCGAAGCGGCAGCCGAACCTGCTGTTCGGTGCACTGCGGTGGTTCGGCGCCCCGGTCGAGGACCCGGCCGCCGCCTTGGCACAGTTGCGGCAACAGACGGCGGAGGTCGCGGCGCTGATGAGAGCTCGTGCCACGCAGACCAACGAGGCCGCGCGATGTGCGGTGATGCTGCCGGCACTTGGACTGGTCGGCGGCCCGCTCGCGTTGCTGGAGCTCGGTGCCAGCGCTGGTCTGTGCCTGCTCCCGGACCGGTGGTGCTACGCCTGGACCGACGAACACGGTCGTACGACCCGGCTCGGCGACGCCTCGGACCCCGGAGCTGTGCTGCTGGAAGCGAGCGTCCGGGGCAATCCACCACTTCCCGATCGCCACCCGGAGATCGCCGCACGGCTCGGGCTCGATGCGCACCCGGTGCAGGCCGGTGACCCGGACGAACGCCGCTGGCTCCGGTGCCTCGTCTGGCCCGAGCACACCGAACGCGCGACGCGGCTCGCGGCGGCGCTGGAGATGGCCGCGCGTGCACGTGTGGACATCCGCGCGGGCTCCTTCCCTGACGACATCGCCGAGACGGTCGCAGCGTTGCGCACCGCAGCTCCGGGAGCACCGGTCGTGGTGACACACAGTGCCGCAGCCGCCTACCTGGATCAGGACGGTCGGCACCGGTTCGCATCCGAGCTGGACGCTCTGGATGTGCATCGGATCGGGCTGGAAGGGCTGGCGGTGAGCCGCGACCTGGGGGTGGCAGGCCTGGAGGATGTGGACGTCCGGGAAATGGCGCACCGATTCGTGCTGAGCCTGGACGGACAAGCCCTCGGCACGGCGCACCCGCACGGCCGAGACCTCGACTGGTGGTCGCCGGGAGCGCCGGGACCGGAACCGGCCGGAGCCGCCGGTAAGGTGTGACCTCGTGACGGCCGACGATCCCACCGCGACCCGTGGCCCGGTGCACATCGTCGGCACCGGGCTGCTGGGCACGAGCATCGCACTCGCGCTTACGGCACGGCAGGTACCGGTGACCCTCTCCGACACCTCGCCCTCGATGCTGGCCCTGGCCCGCGATCTGGGCGCTGGGGAGATCGACGCGCCCGCGGCGCCCGCACTGGTGGTCGTGGCCGTACCGCCTGACGTGACCTCAGGGGAAGTCGCACGCGCACTACGGACGTTCCCGGACGCCGTCGTGACGGACGTGGCGAGCGTGAAATCGGTCCTGCTCGCCGAGCTGCGCGAGCTGGGCGAGGCTGATCCCCAGGTGGACCTGAGCCGCTATGTCGGCTCGCACCCGATGGCCGGCCGGGAGAAGTCCGGCGCCGCCGCTGCCTCCGCGGACCTGTTCATCGGCCGGCCCTGGGTGATCGCGGCGCACGAGCACTCCACGGACACCGCGGTGCTGACCGTGCGTGCACTGGCCGCCGATGCGGGTGCCTCCGTGGTCTCCATGGACGCTGTCGAGCACGACGACGCTGTAGCGCTGATCTCCCACGTCCCGCAGTTGATGGCGTCGCTGATGGCCGCCCAGCTGACGGAGGCGCCGGAGCGGGCGCTCGCCCTCGCCGGTCAGGGCGTGCGTGACGTCACGCGAATCGCTGCCTCCGACCCGCGGCTCTGGTCCGCGATCCTGACCGGCAACGCACGCGCCGTGAGTGGGCTGCTGCGTGGCATCCGGGACGAGCTGGACTCGCTCGTAGCAGCGGTGGAGCGCGCGGCCGCGGACGGACCTCTCGCCCCCGGGGCCGTGGCGGGGATCTCTCGACTGATCACTGCCGGCAACCACGGGGTGTCCCGGGTGCCCGGCAAGCACGGGGGAGCGCGGCGCCGCTATGCCGAGGTGACCGTGCTGGTGCCGGACGAGCCCGGTGAGCTCGGCCGGCTGTTCTCCGAGGTGGGAGAGATCGGCGTGAACATCGAGGACTTCCAGATGGAGCACTCTCCGAAGCAGAAGGTGGGTATGGCGATCGTGTCGGTGACACAGGACTCGGCGCAGCCGCTCGAGCAGGCACTGGAGCAGCGTGGCTGGCGGGTGGTGGCACCGTGAGCGTCGATGGAATCGTGGTGGCCATCGACGGTCCCAGCGGGTCAGGAAAGTCCACGATCAGCAGACGCGTGGCGGCCCACTTCGGGCTCGGTTACCTCGACACCGGCGCCATGTATCGCGCCGCCGCGTGGTGGTGCATCCGCGCGGGCGTGGACCTGGACGACCACTCGACGGTGGCTCAGCTCGTCCGGGAGATGCCGCTCGAGATCAGTACCGATTCCGCCCATCCGACGTTCATCGTGGGTGGGGAGGACGTCGGGGTGGTGATCCGCAGCACCGAGATCTCCACCCGGGTGAGCGCGGTGGCCACCAACCTGGACGTGCGCGCCGAGCTGCAGCGCCGGCAGCGCGACGTGATCGCCGCCGAGAGCGGGCAGGCTAAGACCGGTCACCAGGCGCACAGCGGCGGCCGCGGCGTGATTGCCGAGGGCCGCGATATCACCACGGTGGTGGCCCCCGACGCCGACGTACGGATCCTGCTCCTGGCCGATGAAGAGGCCCGGCTTGCCCGCCGGGCACGCGAGGTGCACGGCACGGTGGACGAGGTGAGTCTTGCGGCCACCAGGGACCAGGTGATCCGTCGGGACGCGGACGATTCCACCGTCTCCAACTTCACCACCGCCGCAGATGGCGTGATCAGCGTGGACACCTCCGCACTCACCCTCGAGGAGGCGGTGGCCACCGTGCAGGAGATCGTCTCCGCCGCATCCACCCGCAGCACCGGATCCCCCGAGGAGCACTCATGAGCAGCGACCGAGCCGCGACCCCCGGCCAGGCCATCACCGCTGCGCAGATCAAGCGCTGGGGCCCGACCTGGTCCCGCCGGGTGGGCTGGTGCCTGGCACACGGCGTGTGGAACACGCAGGTGGTCGGGGGCGACCGCATGCCGCGGACCGGCCGTTTGCTCGTGGCCGCGAACCACACGGGCATCATCGACGGTCCACTGCTGCACGGGGTGATCCCGCGGGAGTCGCACATCATCATCAAGGAGGAGATGTTCTCCGGGGTGATCGGGTTCCTGATGCGCAACGCGGGACAGATTCCGGTGGACCGACGCAACGGGCGGGCCGCGTTGCAGACGGCGCTCACTCTGCTGAACGAGGACCGCCTGGTCGGGGTGTTCCCCGAAGGCACGCGCGGGACCGGCGACGTGAAGCAGACCAAGGCAGGGATCGCCTGGCTCGCCGTGCGGTCCGGCGCCCCGGTGCTCCCGGTGGCCATCCTGGGTACCCGGCCCGCCGGGAAGAAGCCCGGCTATATCCCGGGCTTCCGGGGACGGCTCGTGGTGGAGTTCGGCGAGCCGTTCCAGGCCGTCGCGCCCGAGGCGGGGATCGGGCGGACGGCGGTCACCGACGCGATGGGCACGATCCAGGAGCAGTTGAGCATGCACGTGCACGGAGCGTCCGAGCGGCACGGCGTGCCGCTGCCGCGGACTACCGAGATCTGACGACGGGCAGGGTGCTGACGATCGCCGGTCGCAGGTGATCCGACCATGACGTGCGCGGACCCACATCGGATCGCGTTAGGTGTAGGACCGCACAGCGGGGAGAATAGCGGCTGTGAACGATGAGTCGAAGCCTACAGAGCGCCTTGCCGCCGACGACGTGTCCGATGACATGCTCGTGGACCCGCGACGCCCTGATCTGACCGAGACCGCGGAGGACGGCCAGCGTGCAGAAGCGTTGCGCGCAGGCCTGCGGGAGTACGAGCTGGAGGAGGACGACCTCGCCCTGCTCGCAGGGGGCGACGACGTCACGGACCGTGCCGAGCCGGCCGGCCCGCCGCCCGTGCTCGCCGTGGTCGGGCGACCGAACGTGGGCAAGTCGACCCTGGTGAACCGGATCCTCGGCCGTCGTGAGGCCGTCGTGCAGGACACACCGGGCGTGACCCGGGACCGGGTGAGCTACCCGGCCGACTGGTCCGGGCGCCAGTTCACCCTCGTGGACACCGGCGGCTGGGAGCGTGACGCCAAGGGGTTGGGCAGCCGCGTGGCCGATCAGGCCGAGATCGCGATCGCCCTGGCCGACGCGGTGCTCTTCGTCGTGGACGCCGTAGTCGGGCCCACGGACGAGGACGAGTACGTGGTGCGAATGCTGCGGCGCGCCGGCAAACCCACATTGCTGGTCGCCAACAAGGTCGACGATCAGCGCGGTGAAGCCGATGCGGCGCTGCTGTGGTCGCTCGGCCTGGGCGAGCCCTACCCCGTCTCGGCACTGCACGGTCGTGGTTCGGGCGACCTGCTCGATGCCGCACTCGAGGTACTTCCGGAAACGTCCGCCGTCGGGGGCGAGATCCCGGAGGGCGGGCCACGGCGCGTGGCCCTGGTGGGCCGGCCGAACGTGGGCAAGTCGTCCCTGCTGAACGCGATCTCGGGCGCCCACCGTGTGGTGGTCGACGAGGTCGCCGGGACGACGCGGGACCCGGTCGACGAGCTCGTCGTGGTCGGCGGCCGTCCCTGGTGGTTCGTGGACACCGCCGGGATCCGACGTCGGGTGCACCAGACCTCCGGAGCCGACTTCTATGCCTCCCTGCGGACCCAGTCTGCGCTGGAGAAGGCCGAGGTGGGGGTGGTGCTCATCGACGCCAGCGTCCCCATGACCGAGCAGGACATCCGCGTGGTGCAACAGGTGATCGATGCCGGACGCTCCCTGGTGATCGCCTACAACAAGTGGGACCTGATGGACGACGATCGGCGGTCCTTCCTCGACCGGGAGATCGAACAGCAGCTCGTGCAGGTGCCATGGGCACCGAGGGTGAACTTCTCGGCGAAGACCGGCTGGCACACGAACCGGCTGGTGCGCGCGCTCGACACGGCGCTGGAGTCCTGGGACACCCGCATTCCGACCGGGAAGCTGAACGCCTTCCTCGGTGAGGTCACCGCCGCCAAGCCGCACCCGGTGCGCAGCGGCAAGCAGCCACGCATCCTGTTCGCCACGCAGGCGAGCACTCGTCCGCCCCGATTCGTGCTGTTCACCACCGGGTTCCTGGACCCTGGCTACCGGCGCTTCGTCGAACGCCGGCTGCGTGAGACCTTTGGCTTCGAGGGAACCCCGATCTCGATCGGGGTTCGGGTGCGGGAGAAGCGCCGGCGCTGAGTGCGCCTCGGGCGCGGCTGAGCGCACCTCGGGCGCGCCCTGTCGACACAGACCACAGGTGGCGTCGGATCTGCTCTCGCAGACCCGACGCCACCTGTGTCTGGGCTGGCGGAGTCGATCAGCCGCCAGCGGTCACGTTGTCGTAGGCCCGCATCGCCGCAGCCTGTGCCTCGGCGAGTGCCTCTTCAGGTGTTGCCTCACCGAGCAGCGTGCTCGTGATTGCGTTGTTGAGCTCGTTCTGAATGTCCTGACCGGCGGGAGAAGCGCCGTAGGTCTGGCCGTAGTCCAGCACCTCGTAGTAGGTGGAGATCACCTGGTCGAGCCCTTCGTTGCCGGTCGGCACGACCCACTCTTCGCGAATGCTGGTGTCGGCCTCGGGTGAACCGGTGAACAGCCCGGTGTTGATCCCACCGTCCGCCTCACGCGTCTCGCCACGGGCCTGGCCGGCGGCCTCCCAGCCTTCCAGGGAGGTCAGGTTGAGCATCCAGGCGCACGCGGCTGCCGGGTTCTCGGCACCGGCGGGCACCACGAACGCAGTGCCGGAAGCCACGGAGAATGGTTCGCCGTCCGGGCCCCGGAACGGCACAGCCTGCAGGTCGAGGTCGTCGACATAGGGCACCAGCACGTTCGGGTACCACTGGGGGTTCACCTGTGCGCCGACCTGGTTGGCCACGAACTGGTTGTTCTCGCCGAAGGTGTCGAAGGAGTCAGTGAAGCTCTTCACCTCGGCGAAGCCGCCCTGGGCGTCGGTGACCTGCTGCAACAGTTCCAGTCCGGGCACGTTCGAGGGGTCGTCGAGAGTGGGCACTCCCTCGGCGTCGGTGAGTTGTCCACCCATACCGAGAATCCACAGTTCACCCTGCCCGGTGGCTACCGGGTCCAGTCCCAGTCGGTTGGGAACGCCACCCTCCTCCTGGTACATGGTCTCGATGGCATCGAGCAGCACCTCGGGCTGGGACGTGTCGATGTCCTCAGCGCTGACCCCGGCCTCGTTCAGCACGTCCATGTTCAGCAGGATCGCCGGTGGCTGGAAGAACTGCCCGACGCCCCAGATCTGGCCGTCGAGGCTCATGTCGTCGATCACGAAGGGGTAGTAGTCCTCTTCGGGCGTGACGTCATGGGCCGCGTAGCATTCATCCAGCGGCAGGAGCAGGTCCTGCGCGGCATAGGTGGCGACGTACCGGCGGTCCATCTGGACCACATCGGGCACATCGCCGCTGGCGAGGCGGGTGGTGAACTTCTGGGCGTCGAAACCCGTGGCATCCAGCTCGATCTCGAGATCCGAGAGCTGCTCCGCCGCATAGTCGAGACGGGACTGACCGACGTCGTCGGCGTTGTTGAAACCCCAGGCGGACAGTGTGCCGGTGGGCTCGGCACCCCAGTCGACTCCCTCGGCGCCGCCGTCCCCCTCATCGCCGGTGTCGCCGCCACCACAGGCGGCGAGGATCAGCGCGGTGGGGAGTGCGGCGAAGATCAGGCGCTTTCTCGTCGTCATCTCACAAGTCCCTTCGTGTGACTGCCCGGCGACTGTGCCGGGAGGTGGGTGCCGCCGCACCGTCGTCGGTGCCGCGTATGGAATCCTTCCCACATCGAACGGTAGACGACGGGAGGCGTCATCACAAGCGGAGTGATCAACCCGTGACCTGCATTTCTGTGATATTTGGGATAAATGCGCGGATTGGTCGCCATTCGTGTCTTGCTCCTGTGGTGTAGAGGAGACTAGTGTCGGTGTGGCAACGATGCCAGAGAAGGAAAGGCCCAGGATCTCCTGATGTCCCGTATTCGCCACCTGTACCTGGTGGGACACACCCATCACGATGTGGGCTACACCCTGTCACCACGACTGGTGGACGGTCTGCACACCGAGATCGTCACACGTGTGCTCGACCTCTGCGACGAGCACGACGGTGACGGTCCGGACGCGTTCCGGTGGACCTTCGAGGTCTCCCGCCCGGTGCTGAAGTTCGTGGCCGAGGCGACGCCGCAGGATGTGGCACGGCTGGTCGCTCGGGTGAACGAGGGGCGCATCAGCCTCACCGGGGGCTACTTGAACATGACCCAGCTCCCGAGCGAGGCCGAGCTCGATGTGGCCTATGACGCGCTGAGCACCCTGCGAGACGCAGGGCTGACCCTGCGGACCGAACAGCATGGTGATGTGAACGGGATCGCGTGGGGAACGGTGGAACAGATGCGCCGTGCCGGCCTGGACCGGCTGGTGATGGCCCTCAACCCCGATCACGGACGACCGCCGTTGACCCAGCCGTCCGGCTTCTGGTGGGAGGGCGTGAGCGGCCAGCAGGTCTTCGTCTGGTTGTCCACCCACTACGGGATCGGCGAGGAGTGGGGGATCATCGACGGGGACGTGGACCTGGCGGTGCAACGCATCGGCGAGCTCGTGGCTGATCTTGAGGCACGCGAGGACTACCCGTATGACGCCGCCCTGGTGCACGCCGCCAATGACAACAGATGGCCCACCGCACTGTTTCTCGATGTCGTCCGCCGCTGGAATCAGCTGCATCCGGATCGTCCGATGCGTACGGCGACAACGGACCAGGCCCTGGACGCCCTCCTCGAGTCAGCCAGCGGCGACGCGGTGCCCGCGCTGCGTGGTGAATGGTCGGACTGGTGGTCGCACGGTCACGGCTCCACGGCTCGCGAGGTGGCGGTCTATCGAGAGGCCCGCAGCTTCACCCGGGCTGCCGGATCGCACCTGGCGCTGACAATGCTTCGGGGCGACGGCCCGGTGAGCTACGCCGACGTGATCGGATACCGTCGGGCTCCGGTACGGTCGCGTCCACCGTCGCGTGTGGTGCGCGACCTCGACGCCGTGGACGAACAACTGCTTCTCTTCGGCGAGCACACCTGGGGGTCGTGGGAGACCTACAGCAAGCCGTTCTCGACCCTGTCTCACTCTCACTGGAATGCCAAGGCCGGATTCGCTTACGGCGCATGGGACGTCGCGCGCGACCTGGCGGTAGAAGGGATGCACCGCCTGGTGGCCTCCGGGACCAGCGAGCAGCTCCCGGAGGTAGACGCGACCCAGCCGCCCACGGTAGTCGTCACCAATCCCACCGAGACCGAACGGACCGAACCGGTCGAGGTGGAGGTCGATGGCGCCCGCCGGGTACGCCTGGTCGCGACGGTGCCCGCCTTCGGCCTCACCAGGTTGCCATTGCCTGAGGAAGGCGAGGTGCGGACCGAGAGCGAACGCGTCGACCTGACATTCGGACACTACCGGCTCACGGTCAGCAGGGCCGGTGGCGGCCTGGTCTCGCTGGTCGATGAACGCCATGGTCGCGAGCTCGTCGACACTGGTACGCCTCATGCGCTCGGTGCCGTCGTGGTGGAATCCGTGCGCCCCGGCAGCACGCACCCGATGCTCACGCGTAGCCCCAAGGATTTCCACCCCGACAACCCCGGTCCGGACTTCGATCGGACACCGGCCACCATGAGCTCTCCGATCAGCGTGACCACCCGGTCGGACGCCGTCACGGTGGAGTGGGAGAGCACCCCGCCTGGGCTCCCACCGGCACGCACCACGCTCACCATCTATCGAGACACCCCCGCGATCGACCTCGCGGTGCACCTGGTGAAGCCGGAGGCATTCGGCCCGGAGAGCATCTTCGTGGCGTTCCCGTTCGCCTTCGCCGAACCGCAGTTCCTGCTGGAGACCGCGGGTGCGGTCTACCGGCCGGAGGAGGACCAGCTCCCGGACACCTCGAAGGACTGGTACTCGATCCAGCAAGCGATTGGTGTCGGTGACGTGACATCGGGAGTGTTGTGGTCGAGCTACGACGCACCGTTGGTCCAGCTGGGTGACTTTCACACGGGCACGTGGGCACGGACGTTGGAGCCGCGCACTGGCCATATCAACAGCTGGCTGATGAACAACCTGCACTTCACGAACTTCCAGGCCCGGCAAGAGGGCACTCGCACCTACCGCTACCGGTTCCTGCCCATCGAACAGCCTCCGGCCGCTGCGCAGGTCGCGACGTTCGGACGAGATGCCGGGGTGCCGCTGCAGGCGCGGGCCACCCGGATACCGGTGCCGTGGCAGGGAACGAGCGGACTGTCCGTGACCTCCGACGGGGACGTGCTCACCGAACTGCGGCCGGTGAGTGAGGACCAGGTGCGCGTGCGGCTCCGAGAGACCGCCGGCAACTCAGCCCGTGCGCTGGTCGAGACGCGGCTGCCGGGGCACCGCAGTACGCGGGAGGTCACCGTCCCGGCCTGGGGGCGAGCAGATGTGGTGCTCGACGTCCGCGAGCGTCGCGAAGACGCCGAGGGGCCAGCGGAGATCGATACCATGCCTAGCAGCGGTGCAGGCGACGAGCGGAGCGTAACCAGATGAGACGTCCCAGCCAGTGCTCGAGCCGGGAGGCGCGATGAGCAGCCCGACTCGTCGGCCCACCATTCGCGACGTGGCCGAGACAGCGAAGGTTTCCCGGTCGACGGCGTCCCGTGCGCTGACCGGCCGTGGTTACGTTGCACCGGCCGTGCGCGAACGCGTCCAGTCGGTGGCCCAGGAGCTCGGCTACGTCCCTGACATCACCGCCCGCTTCCTCAAGCAGCAGACCAGCCGTTCCATCGGTGTGCTGGTCTGGGACATGCGCAACTCCTTCTACGGCGAGCTGGCATCCGGGATCAGCCAGGAGTCACGCAAGCACGGCTACAGCATCATCCTGGCTGACGACCTGACCGGCCCGGAGGCCAAGGTGGAGGTGGCCGAGCGCTTCCTCGCCATGCGAGTGGCGGGTGTCATCATCACCCCCACGAGCCCGGAGGTGACGACGTACCTGGCCGAGCGCAATGTCCCGGTGGTGGAGGTCGACCGTCAGTTCGCTGCGGGCCAGGTGGATGCCGTGGTGGTGGACAACATGACGGCGTCGCGACGGGCCACCGAGAGCTTGCTGGCGGTGGGTCACGAGCGCATCGCCCTCGTGATCGACGAGATCGACTGGACCACCGGACGGGACCGCCTCGCCGGATACCAGGCGGCGCTCGCTGCGGCCGGTCATGACCCAGATACCGCATTGGTCGTGAGCGCCGGATGGGACGTACCGAACGTCTATCGTGCCGCGCGGGAGCTCCTCAGCCGTGAAGATGCCCCGACGGCGGTGTTCGCCGCGAACAACGTGCTCGCCGAGGGAGTGTGGCGGGCCGCGACGGACCTGGGGATCACCATCCCGGACGACCTCAGCCTGGTGGCCTTCGACGACGCTCCCTGGATGACGCTCGTCTCGCCGCGGGTGACCGCCGTGGCACAGGACTCGGTAGCGCTCGGCGAGATCGCAGTGCGTCAGCTGCTCGAGCGGATCGAACGCCCCGAGGTCCCGGCTCGGACCATCATGCTCGCCGCGCTGCTGCGGGAGCGCGAGTCCACGGCGCCGCCGCCGGAGCGACCGGCCAGGTGGAGCACCGAGCCAGGTCCGGAGCAGGCCGCGAGCAGCTTGTGATGCGGACCGGGCTGACCGGCTGGTATCGGGTCGAGCGCCGCTTGTGGCCGCTCTGACGCCCCTCAGCATGGAACCAGTCAGCTGCCTCCTCTCGGGATCAACGACAGGGACGCCCCCGCCGAATCGGCGGGGGCGTCCTCGTCTGACCAGGAGGGAGCGATCGGATCAACCCTTGCGGCCCGTGGTGGCCACACCTTCGATGAAGTACCGCTGCCCGAACGCGAACAGCACGAGCATCGGCAACGTGACCATCAGGGAGGCCACCATCACGTACTGGTAGTCACCCTGCCCACCCGCGGTGGGCGAGTACTTGGTCATCGCGTAGGCGATGCCCAGGGGTGCGGTGAAGTCACTCACGCTTCCAGCGTTGAGGTAGATCAGGGCCTGCTGGAGGTTGTTCCAGGACGCCTGGAACTCGAACAGCAGCACGATGACCACCGACGGGATGGACAGCGGCATCGCAATCTTGGTGAACAGCCGCCAGTAGCTGGCGCCGTCGATCCGTGCCGCTTCGAACAGCTCCCGCGGCAAGCCGAGGAAGAACTGGCGTTGCAGGAAGATGTAGAAGGCGGAGCCGAACAGGTTGTAGGCCCACAGCGGCGCCCACGTACCCAGCAGCCCGACTTCTTTCCAGATCAGGTAGATCGGGATCATCGTGACTGCTCCGGGCAGCATCATCGTAGCCAGCACCAGGCCGAACAGGATCTTGCGGCCGGGAAATCGGAAGTAGGCGAAGCCGAACGCGACGAGCGAACTGGAGAAAGCCACCGCCACCGAGGCGAGCACGGCGATGCTGACGCTGTTGAACAGCCAGCTGAAAAGGGGAAGCTCGTCCCAGACGGTCACGTAGTTGCCCCAGTTGAACGTCTCCGGCACGAGGGTGTTGTCGAAGACCTGCCCGCGGCCCTTGAGGCTCGCGGAGATCAGCCAGATCAGCGGGTACATGAAGGCTGCCGTGAAGATCAGCAGCAACACCCACGAGGTGCCGCGACCGATCCTGGTGCTCAGCCGTACCTTCTCGCGAATGATCTGGCGCTCGGGCTGCGGTTGCTCGGGAGCGGCGGCGGTCTGCATCGCCGTGGTGTTCACGCTCATCACTTGTCTCCCTCGTAGTACACGAACCGGTTACCGAACTTCATCTGGATGAACGTGACGCACATGATGATCACGAACATCAGCCAGGCCATCGCGGCGGCGAAGCCGAAGTTGAACTGTCGGAACGCCTGCTGGAACAGGTACACGGCATAGAACAGGGACGACTCCGGGGACGCGTTGGATTGATCCCGCCAGAACAGCAGATACGCCTGGTCGAATGTCTGGAAGGCGGCGATGGAAAGCACGATGACGTTGAAGAACATCGCGCTGGAGATCATCGGCAGGGTGATCGTGGTGAACTTTCGGGCCGCGCCGGCGCCGTCTAGGGACGCCACTTCGTAGAGCTCCCGGGGAACATTCTTCAAGGCCGCGAGGAAGATCACCATCGTGCCGCTGACTGCCCACAGGGACATCAGCACGATTGACGGCTTGATCCAGTCCGGATCCACCAACCATTGAGGACCGGAGATTCCGAAGAAGCGCAGGAACTGGTTGATCGCACCTGAGTTGCCGTTCAGCAGGAGGAAGAAGATCGCAGCGGTCGCCACCATCGGCGTCATCTTCGGCAGGTAGAAGACGGTCCGGAAGAACCCGGCTCCCCGCCCGAGCCGGTTCAGCAGCGTGGCGAGGAACAGGGCGAAAGCGATCTCGAGCGGCACCGAGAGGAACGCGAAGAAGAGTGTGTTCCCGAGCGAGGTAGCCACCCGAGGGTCGGTGAAGAGCGACTCGTAGTTGGCCAACCCCACCGGGCTTTGGGCATTGGTCGCCAGGTTGTACCGGCTGAAGGAGAGCACCAGGCTCCAGATCATCGCGCCTGCGGTGAAGATGCAGAACCCGAGGATCCAGGGCGAGATGAACAGGTACCCGGCGATGGCCTCGCGCCGGTTGTACTTGCGCGCTTTGAGGGGTTTCGAAGGTGGTCCCTTCGTCCCTCCGGCGGTGTCCGCCGTGGTCTGTGTCATCGCGTCCTCCTGGGCGTCGACGTATCCGGTGCCCTTGAACACAACCACGATGTCGAGGGCCTGGTCCGGGCATGTGGCATCGTTACCACAACGCGGCGACTATAGCCGCGCTGCCCAGTTTGTGCAATAGCGAACATGGTGTGTCTGTCCTGCCGGTATCGAGGGTGTACACGTGGCTGCGCGGTGGCCGTCATTCGGCCACGACCACGTGACCGGCAGCGTCCCGCCAGCGGCGCACGGTGAGTTCGTCGATGCCACGGTCAGTGACCACGACATCGACCTGGTCCCAGCGCAGGAATCGCAGCGGTGCGCGGGCACTGGCCTTGGAGTGGTCCACCAGGAGGATGGTGCGTTCAGCCCGTTCGGTGAGGATCTGCTTCACCTCGGCATCCCATGCGGCTGTGCAGTACAGTCCATCGCTCGCCACGGCGACCGCAGAGAGGAGCGCCACGTCTGCGGCCAGGTCGTCGGCTCCGGCGCGCGTCGCCGGCCCGCCGAAGGATCGGGTCGGTGGGTGGTAGGTGCCGCCCAGTCCGATCACCTCCAGGTCGGTCCGGTGCTCACAGGCGCTCAGGACGGGCATGGAGTGCGAGATCACGCGCGTCCCGCCAGGCAAGAGTGGCGCTGCGGCGGCCACGGTGGTGCCGGCGTCCAGGGCCACCGTGTCTGCATCGTCGAGCAGCGCGACGGCGGCCCGTGCGATGGCCAGCTTGGGTGCCTGGGAGCGACGTTCTCGCCGATCGAAGGACTCCAGTCCGGTGTTGTCCTGGGCGGTGGCGCCGCCAGGAACGCGTCGGGCGAGGCCGTCGGTGTCGAGCTGGGTCAGATCGCGCCGGATCGTCATCTCGGAGACACCGAGCTCAGCGGCTACGTCCTTGGACGAGAGGTAGCCGCGGTCGCGCAGGCGGCGGAGCAGTTCGTCGCGTCTTGTCGGGGCGTCGGTGTAGCGCACAGGGACATTCGAGCCCGTCGCACACAATGTTGTCAATACCTGAACATTCTTGACGGATGTGTTCACAAGCAAACACGATGGCCTCGTGACTACACCGACGTTGAATGCCATCGCCCGTCCCAGCGGTGCTCTCGCCATGGTCGCCATGGATCAGCGGGAGAGTCTGCGCACCATGTTCGCCGACGCCGGAGCCGGCCATGTCGGCGACCAGGTGCTCGTGGACTTCAAGCTCGCGGTCGCCGACGCCCTCGGCACGCACGCCTCCGGCTTCCTGATCGATCGCCAGTTCGGCCACGACCAGGCGCGTGACCTGCTCGGCGGGCGCACCGGGTTCATCCTCGCCGCCGACGCGCTCACCCAGGTGCCCGGTGGACCGGTCGAGGAGACCGAGCTCGACGATGTCGTCCTCGCCCCGGAGTTCGACCTCGCCGGTGTAGACGCGATCAAGCTGTTGATCATCTGGCGCCGGGACGACAAGCGCGAGGCGAGGGTGCGGCTCGCCGAGCGGTTCATCGCCGCGGCGGCCGAACGGGGCATCCTCTCGGTGCTGGAGCCGGTGGTGCGCCAGTCGACCGAGTCGGATGCGGACTGGGATCAGACTGCTGCGATCCGGGAGGCCGCGCGGGAACTGTCGCCGCTGAGGCCCAGCCTGTACAAGGTTCAGGTCCCGATGGCGGGTGCAGGGGAGCCGGCTGCGCTCCGGGCGGCCTGCGAGGACCTGGCTCGCGACATCACCGGGCCCTGGGTGGTCCTGTCCCAGGGAGTGGCGCTGCACCACTTCCACGACGCCGTCGCAACCGCCTGTGCGGCCGGAGCCAGCGGGTTCCTTGCCGGCCGAGCGCTCTGGAGCGACGTGGTCGGCAGCGACGACGTACCCGGTCGGCTGCGGGAGGTCTCCGTGCCCCGACTGGAGCGCCTCATCGAGACCGTCGACACGACCGCTCGCCCGTGGACCGAGGCATGAGCGCCGTGCCGGCGCGTGCACTGCGTATCGGGTTCGTGCACACCGCCCCCGCGCTGACCCCCACCTTCGAGGACCTGCTCGCCGAATACACCACGCCGGAGCCGGCCGAGGCGCTGCACGTGGCGGACGCCTGGCTGCTGCGCACCGCCATGGCGACGGGCGTGGACGAAGGCGTGCACGAGCGGGTCAGCCGGCACGTGCAGCACCTGGCAGACCTCGGTGCGGACGCCGTCCTCATCACCTGCTCCTCGATCGGGGAGACCATCGCCTCGGCCGCCGAGCAGGTCGCCATCCCGGTGCTGCGGGTGGATGCGGCCATGGCCGAGCAGGCCCGCGACCTCGCGGCGTCCGGCACCCATCAGCGCATCGCGGCCCTGGCTACCTTCGAGTCGACGCTCGGGCCCACTCAGCGCCTGCTGGAGACGGCCGCCGGTGCGGGGATCGAGGTGACCGCAGAGGTGGTCGCCGGTGCCGCGGACGCCAAGGCATCCGGCGACGTCGCGGGGCACGACGCCGCCATCAGAGCAGCCGCGGAACGCGTGGCGGCCACGGCGGACGTGATCGTGATCGCCCAGGCATCGATGGCCCCGGCGGTGGCAGATGCCGACCTGCCCGTGCCGGCGCTCACCTCCCCACGTGGCGGGGTGCAAGCCGTGCTGGCCGCCGCACGCCGCGCCGGCGCCTCCTGAACCACCCGCACCGACCGCACGCCCGCCCGACCCGGAAGAGCCCATGCACCGCACCATCACCGACCTCGGGGCGCGGGTGGACCGCGCCCTGACCGAGCGCGTCACACCCGCCGTGCACTCCTACCGCACCCCCGTCGTCGTCGCCGCGCACGTGCTGGCCGGCGAGCCCGTCCCGTTCGCCGAGGCTGTGGCCGGGGAGTTCACGCCCTTCGCAGTCGGCACGGACTGGGGCCGCCCCTGGGGTACTACCTGGTTCCGGTTCACCGGGACTGTCGGCGAGGCGATACGTGCCCACGCCGAGGAGCAACGGATCGAGCTGCTCGTGGACCTCGGCTTCGGCCCGGGCGGACCTGGCTTCCGTTCGGAGGGACTGGCCTACACCGCCGACGGCACCATCCTCAAGGCGGTCGAGCCACGGACGGCGTACGTGCCGGTGGGCGGGGAGCGTGGTGCCCCGATCGCGGCGGACGGCACCTTCGAGGTCTACCTCGAGGCGGCGTCCAACCCCCGCTTCGACGGCACCGTGTCCAGTCTCGGCGACCTCGACACCGCCGGGGACACCCCGCTGTACCGGCTGGAGCGCGCTGAGCTCGCGTTGCGCGAACCCGAGGTGCACCACCTGCTGATCGAGGCACGGTTGCTGCACCAGATCGCGGCCACCACCCCCGAGTCGGACCCGCGCCACCATGAGCTGCGCTACGCCCTGGACCGGATGGTCGACGAGCTCGACGCCGGCGGGTTCGACCGGGTGGCCTCCTCCGCTCCTGCCGCCCGGGCTCAGCTGGCCGGCGTGCTCGCCGATCGCGCCCGCACGAGCGCCCACACGGTCAGCGCCGTCGGACACGCACACATCGACTCCGCCTGGCTGTGGCCGGTGCGGGAGACGATCCGGAAGTGCTCACGCACCTTCTCCAACGTGATCGCCCTGGCGCAGGAGTACCCGGAGTTCATCTTCGCCTGCTCGTCCGCGCAGCAGTATGCGTGGATGCGGGACCACCATCCGCAGGTGTGGGAGCGGGTCCGGGAAGCCGTCGCGGCCGGCACCTTCGTCCCGGTCGGCGGCATGTGGGTGGAGTCGGACACGAACCTGCCCGGTGGGGAGGCGCTGGTGCGCCAGTTCACCGCAGGCAAGCGCTTCTTCGCCGAGCATTTCGGCACCGAGGCCCGGGAGGTGTGGCTGCCGGACTCGTTCGGCTATTCCGGCTCCCTGCCGCAGTTGGCCCGCCTGGCCGGGTTCGACTGGTTCCTCTCCCAGAAGATGTCCTGGAACTCCACCAACCCGTTCCCGCACCACACATTCTGGTGGGAGGGGATCGACGGCACCCGCGTGTTCACGCACTTCCCGCCGTCGGACACCTATTCCTCGGAGTTCAACGGCCCCGAGCTCGCCCGATCCACTACGCAGTTCCGGGAGAACGGCCGCGCCACCCGGTCGCTGCTGCCTTTCGGGTACGGCGACGGCGGTGGCGGCCCCACCCGGGAGATGCTGGAGACGGCACGCCGGCTGGCCGATCTGGACGGCGCCCCGAAGGTGCACATCGAGACCCCGGAGGAGTTCTTCACCGCCGCGCACGCCGAGTACGGCGAGCACGCTCCGGTGTGGTCGGGGGAGATGTACCTCGAGTTCCACCGCGGCACCTACACCAGCCAGCGGGCGATGAAGGAGGGCAACCGCCGCACCGAGCACCTGCTGCACGAGGCCGAGCTGTGGTCCGCCACCGCCACGGTGCGCCACGGCACGCCGTACCCGGCCGACGAGCTGGACCGGATCTGGGAAGAGGTGCTGCTGCTGCAGTTCCACGACATCCTGCCTGGCTCGTCCATCGCCTGGGTGCACCGGGAGGCACGGGAGCGCTACGCCGCGCTGACCGCCCGGCTGGAGGCGCTCATCGACGGCGCCCTGGAGGTGCTGGCCGGCACCGGTGAGGTGCCGCTCGCGTTCAACGCCACTCCGCACCCCCACGACGGCGTCCCTCCCCTCGGAGGCGCCGCCCCCCGGCGGGACGCGACCGCCGTCCAGACCCACCAGGCCGACGGCGAGGTGCACCTGGACAACGGCCTGCTGCGGGTACGGATCGGTACCGACGGCACCGTCGTCTCGGTGTGGGACCACGGCGCCGACCGGGAGGTGCTCGCCGGCCCGGGCAACGCCCTCTGGCTGCATCCGGACACACCCAACCGGTTCGACGCCTGGGATCTGGACGAGTTCTACCGGCACACCGGGCACGCGCTCACCGCGGTGGACCGGATCGAGGTGGACAGTTCCGACCCCGCCCGTCCGGTCGTGCGGATCACCCGCACCGACGGCGGATCGACCTACCGGCAGGAGGTCGCCCTGGCCGCCGGATCGATCGCCCTCGAGTGCACCACCGAGGTGGACTGGCACGAGCGAGAACGCATCCTCAAGGTGGCCTTCCCTCTGGACGTCCATGCACGCGAGTCCACCGCTGAGACCCAGTTCGGCTACGTGCAGCGCCCCACCCACACGAACACCTCCTGGGACGCCGCCAAGTTCGAGATCCCGGCGCACAAGTGGCTGCACGTGGGCGAGCCCGGCTACGGCGTGGCGGTGACGAACGAGGCCACCTACGGGCACGAGGCCACCCGACCCGGACCCGGTGAGGCGCGCGGCGCCGGCGCCACCACCGTGCGGCTGTCGCTGCTGCGTGCACCCCGCTATCCGGACCCGCAGACCGACCAGGGCCGGCACGTGCTCCGCTACCAGCTCGTCTGCGGGGCCGACCTGCCGGAGGCGATCCGGGCGGGTTACCGTACCGGCCGGCCGCTGCGGGAACGTCGCGGTGCCGGAGGAGTGGAGCCGCTGGTCGCCATCGAGGACGGCCCCGTGCTGCTGGAGACCGTCAAGCTCGCCGATGACGGGTCCGGTGACCTGGTGCTGCGGCTGTACGAGTCCCGCGGCGGCCGCGGCCGGGCCGAGCTCACCGTGGCCGAAGACGTGCAGATGCGCGATGCGGTGGTCACCGACCTGCTCGAGCGGCCGGACGAGCAGATCGCCGCGCTGGCTCCGCTGGAGCGCGACGGCGACCGCCTCACCCTCGACCTGACCCCGTTCCAGGTGGTCACGGTCCGCATCACCCGATCGTCGGCCGGGAGGCAGTCATGAACGTCGAGACCCGCGACGGCGTGATCACCGTCGAGACCGCTGCCTACCGGCTCGAGGTGCACCCGGTGGGGGTGACCCCGCCGCGGGCGCTGCTGTTCGCACCGGACGGCGCCGAGGTTGCCCAACTCTCCCTGTTCGCCTCCCTGGACCGGGTGGGTGCCGCGGACGAGACCTATCAGGTGCAGGCGCCCGAGGTCCGCGGGCGGGCAGGTGCCGATGTCGATGAGTCTGTGGAGATCGAGGTGCGCCGGTCCTCGACCGCCTGGGACACCGCCGCCGTGGTGCTCAGCGCCGACGGCGACAGTGTGCGCCTTCGCGCCGAGGTCACCGGGACCGGAACGCTCACCACCGCCCGGGTGCTCGGCGGCTCCGCCGTGCTGCCCAGCGGGGCGTGCGGCGACTTCTTCTCCCGCTGCGCCGGAGAGTCGGTTTTCACCCCGAACCCGAGCGAACCGGTGCAGTGGGCGCGGCCCGCCACCTCGCCGTCGGTGCTCGGCATCCTGGGCGACGCCCACCCGGGCCGACTGCATGCGGTGTTCTCCCCACCGCCGTTGGCCGTGGCGATCGGCGTGCGGGACCGGTGGATGAGCGCCTGGGTGCGCGCCGGGATCGGCGAGTGCACCTTCACCGAGTGGCGCTACGAGCCGCTGGACTCTGGCTTCCGGTTCGCCTTCGACTATGACGCGCACACCGAGGTGGAGGGCGCCTTCCACACACCGGAGATCGCGCTACGCCTCACCGACGACCCGTGGGACTGCGTCACCGCATCCCGGGACGATCTGGTCGCCTCCGGCCTCGCGCCGCAGGTCCGCAGCCAGGACACACCCGCCTGGTGGCACGAACCGATCTTCTGTGGCTGGGGCGCCCAGGTCGCCCGCGCCCGCTGGGGCCGCCCCGGGGAGGAGCCCACCGGCGGAGTGAGCGCAGCGGACCTGGCCCGCCAGGACGTCTACGACGAGCTGCTCGGCACCCTCGCCGCCCACGACATCACCCCGGGCACCGTGGTGATCGACGACAAATGGCAGTCGGCGTACGGCACCGGCGCGGTGGACACCACCAAATGGCCGGACCTGACGGGATGGATCGCACAGCGGCACGCTTCCGGGCAGCGGGTGCTGCTGTGGTGGAAGGCATGGGACCCCGAGGGTCTACCGGCCGACGAGTGCATCCTCGACCCGGCCGGGCGCCCGGTGGCCGCCGACCCGTCCAACCCCGCCTACCGGGAGCGGCTGCGCCGGACGGTCGCCCATCTGCTCACCCCGGTGGCCGACGGCGGGCTCGGGGCGGACGGGTTCAAGGTGGACTTCACCCAGCGCGCCCCGGCCGGGAACCACCTGCGCGGCACCGATGGGGCACCGTGGGGGATCGCCGCCTTGCACGCCCTGCTGGCCGAGCTGTACGCGGCTACCAAGGCCGTCCGCGCCGAAGCCCTGGTCGTCACGCACACCCCGAACCCGCTGTTCGCCGACGCGACCGACATGGTGCGGCTCAACGACGTGCTCGAGCGCGACCCCGCCGGTACCTTCGTCCCGGTCGCGGACCAGGTGCGCACGAGAGCCCGGATCGCCGCCGCGGCGTTGCCCGGGCTCCCGCTGGACACCGACCAGTGGCCGATGCCGGACCGGGACCAGTGGCGTGACTACACCGAGGCCCAGCCCGCCCTCGGGGTGCCGGCCCTGTACTATGCCGAACGGATCGACGGCAGCGGCGAGCCGTTCACCGACGACGACTACGCCCTGATCCGGGACACCTGGAGCGCCTACCAGCGCCGTCGGGGGACGGACGAACCGCGATGACCGATGTGCTCGTCTACGGCGCCACCTCGGCGGGGGTGTGCGCGGCCGTCGCCGCGGCCCGCGCCGGTGCGCAGGTAGTGCTGGCCGAACCCGGCCGGCACATCGGCGGGATGACCTCCGGCGGCCTCGGCTACACCGATGTCGGGGACGTCCGCGCCCTGGGCGGCCCGGCCGCCCGGCTCCGCCAGGCGATCGCGGACCACTACGACGTCGGTGTCGGCCACTTCGCCGGTCCGGAGCCGCACGTGGCCGAGCAGATCTTCACCCAGTGGCTGGAGCAGGCCGGTGTGGACGTGCGACTCGGCCGCGGCCTCGCCGCGGCCACCACGGGCGAGGGCACGATCACCGAGGTCACCTTCGATCTCGCCCCCGATGACACTCACCTGGGCACCCACCCGCCGCAGGGGAGTGACCAGGTGCGCCCCGCCGTCGTGATCGACGCCTCCTACGAAGGTGACCTGCTCGCTGCGGCCGGGGTGAGCTACGCCGTCGGGCGGGACGCGGTGAGCACCTACGGGGAGGCGCATGCGGGCCGGCAGGAGCTGCTCCCCGGCCGGCACACCATGCCGGCCTGGATCTCCCCGTTCGCCGACGACCCCACCGGGCACGTCGAGAGCCCGCTGCTGGCGCAGATCAAGCCCGAGCCGATGGTCGGCGTGGGGGAGGCCGACTGCGGGGTGATGGCCTACGGATACCGGGTGTGCCTGTCCACGGCCGCCGACCGGGTGCCGTTCACCCCGAGCCCGGACTACGACAACGCCCACTGGGAGCTGTACCGGCGGGTCTTCGCGTACTGGGAGGCGCACGGTGGCGCTCCTCCGGCGGGCAAGTTGCTCGGGCTGGAGCCGAACCTGCCCGGCGGGATGGCCGACGGCAACTCCCTCGGCCCGATCTCGCTGAACGTGCTCGACGGCACCGCCTGGGAGTACCCGGACGCCACACCGCAGCGCCGAGAGCAGATCCGCCGCCATCATCTGCACCACGCCCGGGACTTCCTGCACTTCCTCAGCACCGACCCGGGCGTGCCGCAGCACGTGCGCACCGAGATGCAGCGCTGGGGCCTGCCGGCGGGGGAGTTCACCGACACCGAGCACCTGCCGCACCAGCTCTACGTGCGCGAGGCGCGGCGGATGCTCGGCGAGCATGTGCTCACCGCCCACGACCTGCTGGAGGCCCGCCCCGCTGAGGACGTGATCGCCCTGGGGTCCTACCACCTCGACGTGCGCGAGGTGCAGCGCAGTTGGCGGTGGGCGTATGAGCACCCCGACCCGGTGGCGATGACGGTCACCGAGGGGTACCTCTCCATCGGGGTGCCGGCCTACCCGATCCCGTACCGGAGCCTGGTGCCGAAGCGCGCCGAGTGCACCAACCTGATCGCCGCCGTGTGCATCTCCGCCTCCCACCTGGCGTTCAGCTCGGTACGGATGGAGCCCCAATACCAGATGCTCGGGGAGGCCGCTGGGCTCGCCGCCGCGGCCGCGGCGCGGGATGCTGTGCCTGTGCAGGACGTGCCGGTGCCCGCTCTGCAGGACCAGTTGCGCGCGGCCGGTGCCGTGCTTGCCCGCCCACGATGAGGAGCCAGAAGATGGCCGACGGCGTCCCGTCCGTTTCCGAGGCAGAGGTCACCGAGGTGGCGCCCGGGGTGTTCCGGGTGCGCGACACGTGCCACGTGTACGTGATCCGTGCCGAGGGTTCGGATCCGGGCCACCGCACCGGGATCGCGATCGACTTCGGCTCCGGCCGGGTGCTGGACCTGCTGGACGAGCTGGGACTGGACGCGATCACCGACGTGCTGATGACGCACCACCATCGGGACCAGGCGCAGGGACTGCCGCGCGCGGTCGAGGCGGGGATCGCGGTGCACGTGCCGCCGGTGGAGGCCGAGCTGTTCTCCGATGTGGAGGCGATGTGGGCGGCGCGGGAGGTGGGGAACAACTACAACCTGCGCACTGACCGGTTCTCCCTGCTGGAGTCGGTGCCGATCACGTCGACCGTGCCCGAGTATCGCAGCGCGAACTACGGCGGCATCGAGGTCCGCACCCTGCCCACGCCCGGGCACACCCCCGGGTCGGTGACCTACCTCCTTCAGAAGGGCCGCCGTCTGGCGTTCACCGGTGACCTGCTCTACGCACCGGGCAAGGTGTGGTCGCTGCTGTCCACGCAGTGGTCCTACACCGAGAACGAGGGCCCGACGATGGCGGTGCTCGCGTGCGACATCCTCGCCGCCGAGGAGCCGGACGTGCTGCTGCCCTCGCACGGGGAGGTGATGGATCCGGGTGCCGCGGCGCTGAAGCTCACCGGGGACCGGCTGCTGGAGTACGTGAACCAGCGCCGCCCTGAGCCGACGCGGATCCGGGAGAAGCTCGCCGACCCGTACCGGAACCTCACCGAGCACCTGCTCGTCAATGAGTCGAGCGAGTCCCGCAGCTATGTGCTGATCTCGGAGACCGGGGCCGCCCTGGTGATGGACTACGGCTATGACATGACCACCGGTCTGCCGCCCGGTCACGAGCGGGCCGCCCGCCGTCCCTGGCTGGCGAGCCTGCCGGGCCTGAAGGCGCATCACCCGGTCACCCACGTGGAGGTGGCACTGCCCACGCACTACCACGACGACCATGTGGCCGGGCTGAACCTGCTCCGGGAGGTGGAGGGCACGCAGGTGTGGAGCCCGGCGAACGTGGCCCCGATCCTGGCCGACCCGGCGCGCTACGACCTGCCCTGCCTGTGGCACGACCCGATCCCGAGTGACCGGGAGCTACCGATCGGCGAGGCGTTCACCTGGCACGAGTACGAGATCACCGTGCATGAGCTGCCTGGGCACACGCTGTTTGCCGCCGCCTTCGAGTTCGCGGTGGACGGGGTGCGGGTGCTGGTGACCGGTGACCAGCAGGACGGCCAGGGCGTCCCCGGGAAGACGCGGGAGACGCGCAACTACCAGTACCACAACAGGTTCCGGATCACCGACTACCGGGACAGCGCCGCCCTCTACCAGCGGGTGGAACCAGGGCTGATGATCACCGGGCACTGGCAGGAGAGGTGGGTCACCGACGACTACCTGCAGATGCTCGCTGACGAGGCCGAGGAGCTCGTGCAGATCCACCACGACCTGCTGCCGCTCGAGGACCTGGACACCGGCGCGGACGGCGTGTTCGCCCGGATCGAGCCGTACCGGTCCACCGTCTCCTCCGGTGGGACGGTCGCTTATCAGGTGTGGGTGCGCAACCCCCTGCGGGAGCCGGCCACGGCCCTCGTGACGCCGGTGCTCCCGGACGGGTGGACCGCCGTCGGGCCCGACCAGGTGACGCTCGAACCAGGTGGCACCGCGCGGGTGCCGTTCACTGTGACTGCGGCCGGTCCGCCGCGCCGGCGGGGGCGAATCGCTGTGGACCTCACCGTGGGTGACCTGCGGTTGGGCCAGCATGCGGAGGCACTGATCGATGTGCATACGTAGCCCGTACCGAGCTGACGGACATCCGGCAAGCCTCGCACCATGTAGCGAGCTCTGACGTATACCCGTCAGTTCGGCGCGATCCTGACTAGCAAGCCGCGTTGCCATGGCTGTACCGATCGCGTACCGTCGGATGTGGGAACGATGCCACGTTCGATGACGCACCCCGATGACCGCCCACTCTTCCCAGGAGCTGCTCTCCATGAGCGACGTCGCTGACCACGCGAGTCCCGCTACTGCACCGATCGCGAACGCACCCTCCGGCCCCCAGCCGGACGGTCTGAACGGTCGGCGCCCGCCTGCCACCCTCGACCGCACCCTGTATATGGTCGGTGCCACGCACCTGGACCCGGTGTGGCTGTGGCCCTGGCAGGAGGGCTACCAGGAGGCACGTGCCACCTTTCGCTCCGCACTGGACCGGATGGAGGAGTACCCCGACTTCGTCTTCACCTGCGACCAGGTGGTGCTGCTCGCTTGGGTGGAGGAACAGGACCCGGAGCTGTTCGAGCGGATTCAGGCCCGGGTGGCCGAGGGCCGGTGGGTGAACGCCGGCGGCTGGTGGGTCGAGCCGGACTGCAACATGCCCACGGGGGAGTCCTTCGCGCGGCAGGGTCTCCTCGGGCAGCGGTACCTTGCCGAGAAGTTCGGGAAGACGGCCACGGTCGGGATGAACGTGGACCCGTTCGGGCACAACGCGATGATCCCGGCGATCCTACGCGGGCAGGGGATGGACTCCTACACCTTCCTGCGCCCGGGACCGGCCGAGGACGGCCGCCTCGGCACGGCGTTCTGGTGGGAGGCACCGGACGGCTCACGGGTGCTCGGCTACCGCATCCCGCACGAGTACTGCAGCCCGCCCGGCGACGTCTCCGGGCACACCGACAAGGCGCTGGCGGCGCTGGACCGCTCGCTGGGCGACCTCATGGTGCTCTTCGGGGTCGGGAACCACGGCGGCGGCCCGACCAAGGCGAACATCGACTCCATCCACCGCTTCGACCGCATGGGATCCTTCGGAAGGCTGGTCATGAGCTCACCGCGGCAGTACTTCGACGAGTTCATCGCTCGCCGAGGGGGGATCGACAGCGAGGAGATGGCGCAGCTGCCGGTCTGGACGGACGATCTACAGCACCACTCGCCGGGCTGCTACTCCGCGCACTCGGGCATCAAGGCCTGGCAACGTCGCGCGCAGAACGCGGTGCTCTCAGCCGAGCGGTGGGCGGCCGTGGGCACCCGGTTGCACGGGCTGGAGCACCCGGGTGAGGACCTGCACCGCGCGTGGCAGCAGGTGCTCTTCAACCAGTTCCACGACATCCTGCCCGGCTCGGCGATCGAACCCTCCTACGACGACTCCCGCGACCAGCTCGGTGAGGCGATCGCGATCTCCAAGCGGATCATCACCAAGGTGCAGAACGTGATCGCCCGGAAGGTCGACGTGCCCTTTGCCGACGGCACGCAGCCGGTGCTCGTCTTCAACCCGCACCCGTGGCCGGTGCGCCAGGTGGTGGAGCTGCAGTACGGCGCCCAGCCGCTCGGTGTGCACGTGGTGGATGCGGCGGACCGTCCGGTGGCGTGCCAGAAGGTGCAGTCCGTGGCGACCACCGACGACAAGGGACGGGCCGCGTGCGCCTTCGAGACGGAGATCCCGGCGTTCGGGTACCGGCTCTACCGGCTGCTGCGCGGGCCGAAGGAGATCGACGACGCCGGCCTCACCGTGGCCGAGCACGCGGGCGCCACCGTGGTGGAGAACCAGCACCTGAGGCTCGAGATCGACCAGGCGGGTGGCTGGGTGCGCTCCCTGCTGGACAAGCGCACCGGTGCCGACGTCTTCGGCGGCGCGACCGGGCCGCACACCCAGGTGTGCGACGACCCCACCGACACCTGGGGCCACCGGGTCGTCTCCTACGCCTGGCCGGGCGAGGAGATGCCGGTGGTGCGCGCCCTGGTGCGGGAGAGCGGTCCGGTGCGGGCCCGGATCCGGGTGGAACGTGCGTGGGGTCGCTCCACGCTGGTGGAGGAGTTCATCCTCACCCGGGACTCCGACCACGTAGAGGTGCGCACGACCCTCGACTGGCGTGAGGAGCACCACCTGCTCAAGCTGCGCTTCCCGGTGGCCCTGGACGAGACCGAGGCCACCTACGAGATCCCGTACGCCGCGATCGACCGTCCGGTGGATGGTGCCGAGGAGCCCGCCCAGCAGTGGGTGAGCGTGAGTGGGACCCTGCGGCGGGGGGACCACCGCCGGGCCGGGCTCGCCGTGGTGACCACCACCAAGCACGGCTACGACGTGTCCCCGGCCGAGAACGGCGCGGACCCGAGCATCGGCGTGACGGCGGTGCGCAGCCCTGTCTACTCCTGGCACGACCCGCGGCTGCTCGACCCGGAGGGCTTCTACTCCTTCCAGGATCAGGGGATGCAGTCCTTCAGCTATCTGCTGGTTCCGCATGCCGGGGACTGGCGCGAGGCGAACCTGACCCGCCGTGGCAACGAGCTGAGCGCGCCGGTGCGGGCGATGCTGGAGTCCTTCCACGACGGCGAGCTGGCCCCGGTCGGCTCCTTCGCCGCCGACGGTGGCGAGCAGGTGATGATCACCGCGATCAAGATCACCGAGGCCGCCCGCGGCGGTGGCGCACCGGATCTGATCGTGCGGGCGGTGGAGACCACCGGCCGCCCGGCACGGGCGCGGCTGGAGCTGCCGCTCACCGGTCAGGTGCTGGAGACCGACTTCGGCGCGCACCAGATCCGCACCTTCCGGATCACCGCCGACGGGGCGGTGACCGAGACCGACCTGATCGAGTGGCCGCTCGCCGACGGTCCGGTCGCCGAGATCAGTACGCAGCCGCTGGGGGAGTGATGGCCGGCCCGCACCTGGAGGCGATCGTCGAGACTGCCGACGGCGTCCCGTCCGACGCATTCGAGGTGACGGTGGCCGTGGGGGAGCCGGGCGTGGCCGGGTTGCGTCCGGTGCGCCTGGACGTTCGGTACCTCGGCCCCGAGCCGGTGACCGCCAGCGTGCGACTGGTCGCTGAGATCCCCGGAGGGCCGGCAACCGAGGAGTCCAGCGAGACAGGCGACGCGGCAGGCAGTGAGGGAGGCAGTCAGGCCGGCAAGCGGGGAGGCGTCGTTAAGGAATGGCCGTGGTGGCTGATCCCGGGCGCCTTCTACGGAGAGAACCGGCCCGAGGCGTGCGACCGGATCTTCCCGCGTTTCGCCGTCGGGGAGGCGGACCCGCAGGCCATGGTGAGCTCGGCCTGGGAGTTCCGCGCCGACCGGGCCGCCACCCCGGCCGTGTTCGGGTGGAGCGACACCGGCGGTGTGGTGCTCGTGGCGCAGGAGTCCTCAACGCTGGGGATGACCGGACCGGGGCTCTCCGCCGGCGAGACGGGCGCCCGCGTGCACCTGCGGTTCCCCTACGCCGAGCACCCAGTCTCCTATGACGGCACCCAGGTAGCGGCGCCCGCCCTCCGGGAGGAACACACGTGGCAGCCCGCCGAGGAGCACACGCTCACTGCGTGGGTTGCCGAGCTCGACGGCGACCGGCACGGCTACGCCGAGGTGCTGCGCGCCGTGCACGAGCTGTGGGCGGACGAGGCGCCGGTCGAGCCGTGGGTGAGCGTGCCTGAGGCCGCCGACATCGCCGCCGAAGGACTGGTGCGCTGGCACTACGACCCCGACCCGGGCGTGCTGCTGGAGACGATCGGCTTCGACCGTGGCATCGGCGGCACCGACCGGCAGGCCATGCACATCGGCTGGGTCAGCGGCATCCCGTGGGCCCAGGCGCTACTCGGATACGGGCACAGGACCGGTGATGAGGCCGCGGTGGCCGCGGCGGAGCGGGTGATCGACTTCTGCACCGCAGAGCTGGCACCTTCGGGCACCTTCTGGGGCACCTGGTACCGGGCGACCGGCTGGGCGCAGTCCTGGTCACCGATCAAGGGGGCGTTGCACGCCCGCACGCTCGGGGAAGCGGCGCTGTTCCTGGTGCGTGCCCTGGGCACCCCCTCCGGGGTGCGTCACCCGCGGTGGCGAGCAGCCGCCGTCAGCAATCTCGACGTGATGGCGGGCCGGCAGCGGGATGACGGCAATCTCGGCACCCTGCACCACGCGCAGACCGGGCACGTGATGAGTTGGTCCGGCGCGGCCGGGCTCACCTGGGTGGCGGCACTGTGCGAAGCGGGGGAGCAGGGGCTCGATGGTGACGGGCGCTACCTGGCGGCTGCCCAGCGCGCGGGGGAGTACTACGCACGATTCGTGGACGAGGAATTCCTCTACGGCGCCCCCGAGGACGTGGACCTGGCGCCGAGCTCGGAGGACGGATACGCCGCCGTGCTCGCCTACATGGCGCTGCACCGGCGCACCGGCGAGGCACGCTGGCTGGACCTGGCCCGCCGGGCCGCGGACTGGATGCTCACCTTCCGGTACACCTACAACACCGGTTTCGATCCGCGCACCCCACTCGGGATGTACGGCTTCGCCAGCCGGGGCGCGGACAACGCCTCGCCCTCGAACCCGCACCTGCACGCCTACGGCATGGTGTGCACCGCGGAGATGCTGCAGCTCGCCGAGGCGCTCGGAGACGACTATTACGCCGACCGGGCGCTCGAGCACCTGGCCTGCTTCCGGCAGTGCGTGCCGCGGGTGGACGGGGAGATGAACGCCTACCGCGGCATGATCACCGAGCGGTATTACCAGACGGCCGCGTTCCAGCCGAAGGGGATGATCCTCGGGCTCTCGCACGCCTGGAGCGTCGGTGTGCTGCTGCTGGGTGCCGAGCAGGCGCTGGCCGCCGGGCGGGCGTGAGGTGCACCGCGGCGGGACGACCGGCCGGGTAGGTGCCGGTGGTTGTCGGTCTGGCGGCGGGGTGGCGACGGCGAGTGGCGCCTACCGAGTCGGTGGGTGCCGAGTGGGTGCCGGTGGTTGTCGGTCTGGCCGCGAGCAGACGACGAGGAGTGGCACCTACCGGGCGGTGGTGGCCGGCACCGACGTGGACATCGCCGACGGTGAATGGGCAGGAACGAGGGAGCACAGATGAGCAAGAGCACGACATTCCCGGACGACTTCCTCTGGGGCGCCGCCACCAGTGCGCACCAGATCGAGGGTGCCCTGGAGGCGGACGGGCGCGGGCGAAGCGTATGGGAGGACTTCGCTGCCCGGCCCGGAGCCATCGAGGGCGGGGTGGACGCGGCGATCGCATGCCGCTCCTACGAGCGGTGGTCGGAGGACGTGGCGCTGCTGCGCCGGCTCGGGCTGAGCGCGTATCGGTTCTCGGTCGCCTGGTCGCGGGTCATGCCCGAGGGCACCGGACGGGTGGAATCCCGGGCGCTCGACCACTATGAGCGGGTGGTCGACTCGTTGTTGGACGCCGGGATCGCCCCGGTGCTCACCCTGAACCACTGGGACATGCCCTCGGCGCTGATGGCCCACGAGGGCTGGGTCGGCCGGGAGAGCGTGGCCGCATTCGCCGAGTACGCGTCCGCCGTCGGGGAGCGCCTGGGCGACCGGGTGCCCTGGTGGATCACCCAGAACGAGCCGTGGATCATCCAGCTGCTCGGCTACCAGCTGGGCCTGCACGCCCCGGGGATCGCCGACCTCGGTAAGGCGGTGCGCGCCGGGCACCACGTGCTGCTCGGGCACGGCGCCGCTTATGACGTACTCCGTGAACTGACCGACGGCAGGATCGGTGCCGCCCCGAATCTGCTGCCGTGTGTGCCCGCGAGCGAGGACCCGGCCGACGTGGCCGCAGCAGAGGGCTCGGACGGGTACGTGAACCGGTGGTTCCTCGAGCCGTTGCTCGGTTCGGGGTATCCGGCGGACATGCGCGAGCACTGGGAGCGAGCCACGGGTGCGCCCCTGGACTTCATCCGCGACGGAGACGAGGCCGCGATCGGCGGGCGCAGCGACTTCCTCGCGGTGAACTACTACACGCACCGGGTGATGGCGGCTGCCGAACCGGGGCCGGGCACCCCATTCCCGTGGAAGGTGATCGGCAGCCGGGGCGAGGTGTCCCGTACCGACGAGGGCACCGAGATCGCGCCAGGTGCGTTCCGCGACCTGCTGCTCCGGCTGAGCGCCGACTACCCGGGGACGCCGCTCATGATCACCGAGAACGGTGCCATCTACGGTGACGGACCGGGACCGGACGGTCGAGTGCATGACGTGCGCCGGATCCGCTACCTGCGCGCGCACGTGGCGGCGATGGCCGAGGCGATCGAGGCCGGTGCCCCCGTGGTCGGGTACATGCACTGGTCCTTGCTGGACAACTTCGAGTGGGCCCTCGGGTACCGGCCGCGGTTCGGGCTCGTCTACGTGGACTATCGCACGGGGGAGCGCACCCCTAAGGACAGCGCGTGGCATTACGCACAGATCGCCCGGGCGAACGCCCTGGTTCCGTGGGACGAGAACGCGCCGGAGTCCGTCGTGGATGCCTCCGGCGAGTTCGGCTGAGGATCGGGCCCAGCCGGCCGATCAGCCGACCAGGTAGACGACGAGCAGCACCAGCCCCAGCGAGCCACCCAGGACGCTCAACAGGAACGTGCCCCGCTGCCAGCCCTTCGGCGGCCCGACCCCGGGCCCGGGGGTGCTGTGGTCCATCGACCCGTTCAGCGCCACCACACCGAAGACGAAGGCGGCAGTCCGCAAGTCGGCGAGGTCCAAGGTGAAGATGGCAAACCCGTCCGGGGAGGTGAGCCGGACGACCAGGCCGGCGACCCCGGCGCACGCACTGAGGATCGCGAGAGCGGTCACCAGCCATCGCGACCGGATGACGACGCCGAGCATGCCCGGCACGCGGCCGGCACGGCGGTCGCGGCCACCGGATCGCTCGGAACTCATGCCAGCGAGACTACCGGCGCTGCGCACCTCAGCCGCCCAGGTTGACCACCTCGAACGTCGAACCGTACGTCACGCCGAGGCGGGTGCCTTCGGCCGTGCAGATCTCGGTGAGGAACGCCTCCGGGTCGAACTCCCAGTTCAGCCCATCGATGTAGGCCGCGTGTTCCTTCAAGGAGGCGACGCCCTCGTCGAAGGTGTCGGTGACATCGACGCCGTGGGTGGGCGCGGGGGAGCCGGCCACCCAGACCTGGCGGACCCCGTTCCAGGGCTCGACGCCATCGGTGATCTGGTCGGGGAAGATCCACCGGTTCCCGGCGTCACGGACGGCGTCGATAGTGGCGCGGCCGGTGGCGATGTGGTCGGCCTGGTTGAGGAACCCGCCGGCGAAGGTGTCCCGGTGGTTGCCGGTGATGACGATCTCGGGTCGATGCTTGCGCACCTGGGCGGTGATCGCCTGACGCAGCGGCACGCCGTACTCCAGCACGCCGTCGGGCAGGCGGAGGAACTCCACGAGGTCGACGCCGACCGCGCGGGCCGAGGCGATCTCTTCCTGTTCCCGCAGCGGCCCGGACTGTTCCGGCGGGAGTGCGTCGATTCCGGCCTCGCCGGAGGTGACCATGCAGTAGACGACGGTCTTGCCCTGCGCGGTCCAGCGGGCCACGGCCGCGGCGGTGCCGAACTCCATGTCGTCCGGGTGGGCGACCACGGCGAGAGCCGTGGTCCAGTCCTCGTCGACGGTGGGCAGGGTGGGCTGGTCGGTCATCGTTGCTCCTGAGGGTCGAGGGCGGAGTCTGCGGTGAGCGGTTCATGATGGTTCGGTCCGCCGTCGACGGAAGGGCCGCCGTCGTGCGGGGCAAGCGGGGGAGGAGTGCTGATCCAGCGGATCAGCTCGGTACCCACCCGGCCGGCCAGCAGGGCCGGGCGAGCGGTCACCTGGGCGGGCAGGCCCAGCATGGTCCGTGCCCGAGCGGGCAGGCTGGCGACGGCGGCCCTCGCCAACAGCGCATAGCCCGGTGTGGCCAAGGGAGGCACGGGCGGATGGTGCACCAGGAACTCTGCCACCTCCCGCGCCTCGGGGGAGCCCGACAGCTCCGGCTGGTAGCGGTCGAGGGCCGCCCGCAGCCCGGTGGCCGTGGTGGGCACGTCGGCGGCGCCGAGACGGCGGGCGACCGATGCGGTCTGGTCGACGTAGGTGTCGGCGTCGGTGGGCGAGAGGGGGCGCCGGCCGAGCACCTGGTGCGCGGTGAGGAAGGAGTCGATCTCGGCGAGGTGCACCCACGTGAGCAGCTGCGGGTCGTCGGCGCGGTAGGGCCGGCCGTCAGGGGCTGTGCCGTGGATCCTCGTATGCACCGCATGAACGACGGCGATCGCCTGTTCGGCATCCTCGATGGTGGCGTAGGTGGTGGTGGCGATATAGGTGGCGGTACGGGCCAGACGCCCCCAGACGTCCTCGCGGTAGCGCGAGTGCTGTGCGATCGCGGCCATCGCGAGCGGGTGCAACGACTGCAGGAGGAGGGCACGGATCCCGCCCACGTACATGGACGCGTCCCCGTGCACGATCCCGATCGGGGAGTCCGGTGCGAACCAGCGCGGCCCCGGGGTCGCGTGGATGCGACGTTGGATGCCCACCGGGTCCGGCCCCGCGACGCGTAGCATCAGGGCCGCGTTGAGGCGCAGCCGGAGCGAGGTGAGCGGAGTCACGACGCCATTGTGACCCATGGTGCGGGGATGGGCTCTGCTGCCCATGGTTATCCGGCCCGTGGTGCTCGACGATGACTGCATGAGGACGCAGGTGACGGGCGCGGCGGTGGCCGGGCTGCTGGTGGTGATCGCAGCCGGCTGTGACCGGGGCGACGAGCTGCTGGTCGTCGAGGCGGACCATCTGCAGGAATATGCGGCCGGCGACTTCGAGGGCACGTGGGAAACACAGACCGATCCGGAGGAGCTGGAGCGGCTCGCCGAGGTGCAGCATGCGCACGGCATCACCGGTGATCGCCAGCTCACCTCGGACGAGATGGGTGACGGTGCGCTCACCACGACGGTGGTGTAGACGACGGAGGACGAGGCGTTCATGGTGACCGTGGGTCTGTACGACTCGAGCGGCGCAGGAATCGCGATCACGGAACTGGTGCAGGAGTGGCGGGCATGAGAGGGGATACAGCGATGCGACGTGTGGTTGGTGTGGTGGCGGCCGGGGTGCTGGCGGTCTCGGTGGCGGCCTGCGCCGAGGAGGAGACCGGTCCGGTGACGATCGTGGAGGCGACGCACACGCAGTCGCAGGCGATCGAGGACTTCGACACCTCCGAGCAGGTGCAGACCGATCCGGCCGAGCTCGAACGGCTCGCGGACGTGCTGGATGAGCACGACATCCGCGGCGATGCCGAGTTCGGTGAGGGCTGCCCGGGCGGGAAAACGACGCACCTGGAGTACGCGACCGAGGATGACCGGGCCACGATCGTGGTGGAGGGCTGCGACGCCGGAGCGACGGGCGAGGCGATCGAGGATCTGGTGACAAGCTGGCGGTAGTGCGAGCGCGTCTCGATTGGGAGGATCGGGCTCGGCTGCGGTACTCTCGTCGCGGCCCGTTCGCGGGCCCTCGGGCTGTGGCGCAGTTTGGTAGCGCACTTGACTGGGGGTCAAGGGGTCGCAGGTTCAAATCCTGTCAGCCCGACCGAGAGATGTCTGAAGGACATCGCCGACGGCCGAACCCGAGAGTGATGGGTTCGGCCGTCCTTGGCTCTCGTCGGGTTGCTCCGATGGTGTGGATGTACCAGCGAGCTACGCAGCCCCGCGGTCCTTCTTCCGGGCGAACCACGCGGGCAGGTCGGGACCGTCCCACACCTGGATCGCCGCCCAGATCGATGCCGCGATCGGGACCGCCAGCACGGCACCGGTCAGGCCGACGAGAACGGTGCCTGCGGTCAGTGCGATCAGGATGACGAGGGGGTGCAGGCTCAGCGTGCGCGCCATCACCACCGGCTGGAGGAAATTGCCTTCGAGCTGATTCACCAGCACGACGATCCCGATCACCACGAGCGCCTCGAGCGGGCCCAGGGCGACGAGTGCGACGAGTGCCGCGAGCGCCCCGGCGAGCGTGGCACCCACGAGCGGGATGAAGGCCAGCAGGAACACCAGCACCGCCAGCGGGATCACGAGCGGAACGCCGACGATGGCCAGCCCGATCCCGATGAAGATCGCGTCGGCCGCAGCGACGATGGCGGTTCCGCGCACGTAGCCACCGAGGGTGCGGACCGTGGATTCGCCGATGCGTCGGCCACGCTCGTAGCGCGCTCCCTCGAGCGGGCGCAGCATGAACTCCCAGATCTGTGGGCCGTCCTTGAGGAAGAAGAACAGCACCACCACGAAGATCGCCAGACCGGCGACGAAGTCGACCGTCTGTGAGGCTCCAGCGAGCGCACCCGAGCCGACGGCGTCGGATTGCAGCAGCTCCAGGGCGGAGTCCTGCAATGACTGGATCTGCTCGTCGGTGATGTCGAAGGGGAGGCGCTGGACGTACTCCTGGAGCTGGGCAAACCCGTCGAGGGCCTGGTCGCGCAGCATCTGCCACTGGCTCGCCACCGCCACGGTGACCAACCACACGACCCCGGCTAACACCGCAACGACCGTGAGCAGTGAGATGACGGTGGCCAGCACGGAGGGAACACCGCGGCGGCGCAGCAGACCCACGAGCGGTGAGATCGCCGCGGCGAGTACCAATGCAATCAGCACCGGGATGACCACGAGGGTGAGCCGAGTCAGCGCCAACACGGCCACGGTCACCACGGCCAGGATTGCCAGGACCTGCAGAGAGCGGGTCCCCACCCGGCCGACGCCGTCCGTCCAGAGAGCGGGGACGCTCGTCTTTTCGGTGTCGTCAGACGTCGCAGCCGACGCCTCGGCCGGGCGTGAGCGCGTTCCCCGTCGACGTGTGAACAACCCCATGGTGCCCCTTCTGGTCCGTTCGCTGGCGCCAGACTCCGTGCGTGGCCAGCGTTCCTACCAGCCTAATGGGAGTGCAGTCGCCGATTAGAGGTGAGGTCTTTCCTCGGGTGGGAGGCTGTTGGCCGAGCCGTCGGCCGGTGAGCACCGTCCTCAGCCTGAGGCATTGACCTCTATGGCTAGATCGTGCCCCGGTCGGCGGATAGGTCGCCCGTCGAGTGCTGATGGGGTGTCGTGCCCCGGCCGGTCCACCTGTGGTCGCGTGGTGAGCACTGATCCATTAGGTCGCTGCCTGGGCGGTCTCGGCTCCGCAAGAATGAACCGACACGAGGAGAGGAGGTGGTGGACATGATCTTCGTCGGGGACGACTGGGCTGAGGATCACCACGACGTGCACCTGATGGACGAGACGGGCAAGAAGCTGGCTACCAGGAGGCTGCCGGAGGGCATCACCGGGATCGGGGCCCTCCATGCCATGGTCGGTGCCCACACCGAGGACCCCGAGCAGGTGGCCATCGCGATCGAGACTGACCGCGGACTGTGGGTGCAGGCGCTCGTCGCGGCCGGGTATGTGGTCTACGCGATCAACCCCAAGGCCGCCGCCCGGTATCGGGAGCGTCACCACGTCGGCGGCGGCAAGTCCGACCCGGCCGACGCCAAGATGCTGGCCGACCTGGTCCGCACCGACGCCCACAACCACCGCCCGGTCGCCGGGGACAGCTCCCAGGTGGAGGGCATCAAGGTCTTGGCCCGGGCCCACCAGAACATGATCTGGTCACGCACCCGGGAGACCAACCGGCTGCGCAACGCCCTGCGCGAGTATTACCCGGCCGCGGTGGACGCCTTCGAGGACCTGGACGACCGCGACACCCTGGCCGTGCTGGGCCGCGCTCCCGACCCGGCCACCGGGGCCCGGCTGAGCATCACCCAGCTCAAGGCCGCGCTGCGCGCAGGCGGGCGCCGCCGCTACCTGGACGCCACCGCCGAACGGATCCAGGCCAGCCTGCGCACCGAGCAGCTGCGCGCGCCGCAGGAGATCGCCGACGCCTACGCGACCACCACCAGGTCCGCCGTGGCACTGCTGGTCACCCTCAACACACAGATCGACCAGCTCGAAAACCAGCTGGACCAGTCTTTTGAGCAGCACCCGGACGCCGACATCTACCTCTCGCTGCCAGGCCTGGGTGACGTCCTCGGCGCCCGGGTACTCGGCGAGTTCGGGGACGACCCCGAACGCTTCGCCGGCGCCAAGTCTCGCAGGAACTACGCCGGCACCTCACCCCTGACCAAGGCCTCGGGCAAGAAACGGGCCGTGGTGGCCAGGCTCGTGCGCAACAAGCGCCTCTACGACGCGATCGACCAGTGGGCCTTCTGCGCCCTGACCCACAGCCCCGGAGCCCGCGACTACTACGACGAACGCCGCGCCGCCGACTACAAGCACCACGAAGCCCTACGGGCCCTGGGCAACCGCCTCATCGCCATCCTCCACGGCTGCCTCAAACACGCCACCCCCTACGACGAGCACACCGCCTGGGCACACCGCCAGAGCACAGCCGCTTGACACGTTAGACCCCTGGGGTATCTAGCCAGCACGACGTCGCTCAGGGACCAGTATCTGCCGAGCACCACGTCGGCCTCGCCCACCGCTTGGTCGTCTCGGGGCGCTCCAGACGGAAGCTTAGTGAGTAGACACAGGTTCGTACTGGGTCTCGAACGCGGCGGGGCCGGCGACGAAGAAGGAGCCGTCGCGCGTCCGGTACACGTAGTCGCCGGGCATGGCTCTGATCGTGCCGTGGATCTGACCGAAGATGGTCAGCACCGGCGTCCTTGTGCGGGCGCTGCGCCGAGTGCCACCCAGGACGCCATCGCACCACCGTGCGACATCCTCGGCAGTGTCCGTCGTGAAGCGCATTGCCTCGATCCGGACGGGCTTCTGCTGGTGCAACGAGGGCTGGTGCATCGTTCATCTCCGCGGATGTAGGAGAGTGCGGGAAATAGTTGAGGTCGCACAGGTCACGGTGGTCTCGTATCTGGGGTAGGTGTGCCGGCTCGTCATCGCCACGCTGCGGTAACGCGCCAGGGAGGAGAGGGCGTCCGGGGGATTCGGACGACGCTCCCGCGGATCCACGTCCCGTGCCGTTCGGGTGCCTGAGGATCCGTCGTGCCCGCACCTGGGAGGGTGACGGGCCGTCTCACGTCGGCGGTTGGGCACCGGTACAGGGTGCAGGTCAGTCGGGGGTCGTCGGAGGCGGCGCGGTACGACAACCGACCGCGATGAGCACCATCCATGACGCGCCCCTTCCGTCGACCGTCGCACGGTCGCCGACCCGTGCCGTGGCCGACGCTTCTCGTCAGTGCTTCTGACCTCATCCCCAGTCTGCTTCTCGCAGTGCATCGTGCGGTGAAAGTTCCTGGGTGATCTGCGGGTGAATCGAGAACGGTATGACGAGGGTGAGGAGGAGGTGATGGCTCAGGCGAGGCTCCGACGCCATGACTCCAGATATCCGGTCAGGTCGTCGAACACGCTGATCTCGGAACCTGCGTGGACGACCCGCGGTTCCGAGATGTCGAACACGAAGTACGCCCGCTCGAACGGGGACTCCCGGTTGTCGAGCGCGAACAGTACGGCCGTTGACGGCGCCAGGCCAGGTATCTGCAGATCCTGGTGCGCGATGTCCGCGGTGATCATCTGCCGAACGGGGGGTTGGGCGACAAGTTCCGCGGAGTGCTGTGGGTCGCACCACTCCAACTCCACCGAGCAGTGCTTCCACCACAGAGCGTAGGCGTAGAACTCCGCGACCTGTGGTGATGTCGCCACCCTCGAGCGCCCGTCCACGCACAGCAGCTCGTGCACGGTGATGCCGCGCGGCCCCAGTTCGAGCGGTCCGAACTCCATGGCAGCGTCCAGATCGTCGCGATTGATCAGCTCGATCTGTTCCAGGAGGGTGACGAGACGCATGCCTCAATCCTGCCTCGGCTGGCGGAAATGCTGTCGCTAGACTGGCAGCAGTGCCGGTCCGAGGGTGCTTCTCGTCGGTGCGTCGCAGGCCTAGAGGAGGGGGAGGCATGAGGGGAATCGGGGCAGGGACACTCACCCTCGGACTGCTGGGAGTCGCGCTCTGCGCGCTGACCTTGTGGCGCGGTTGGTCGCCGGTGGCGTGGTGGTTCGGCGTCGCGATGCTGGCCGTAGCGATGATCACCACGGCGTGGCGCCGGGAGGAACGTCGTGCCTGGTGGGCGGGCGGTGCCGTGGCTGTCGCGCTGCTCATGGCGGCCGTACCGGTCGTCGAGCCGCTGGTGCGCCCCCAGGCGGAGGTGGCGTGGTCGCTGCAGGGGACCGAAGAACCTGTGGGTGCCACCGAGTCCCTCATCCTCACCGTGGACGGCGATCGACTGTTACGCGCTCGAGCAGCGGATGACGGTTCGGTGGCGTGGGACCACCCTGTTCCGATGTCCGAGGCGCACGACGATGCTCCGGTTGACGTCGTCGGTGATGTCGTTCTGATCGGGGCACACAGCATCGCCGATATGGATGAGGAAATGCTCGCCGTCGATGCTGGCACTGGAGCGGAGCTGTGGACCGGCCCGGCACGGATCGCACCGTTCGTCCACGACGGAACGGTGCTTGCAGCCTGGGCATACGACGACGGCGATGTGCACCGCGGTATCGACCTGAACACGGGCGAGGTCCTGTGGAGCAACCCCGGCTCGCGTGGGGCGTATCGGAGTGTTCCTGCCAGGACTCCCGGCGGCGGTGTTCCCGCCATGGGATGGTTGGTTGAGGTGCAGTCCATCGACGGTGACCGCAGTCATGTCGTCACCGATGTACGGACCGGGGACCAGATGACTGTTCCAGGATCCGAGCTGCCGACGGCGTTCGGCATCGTGGGCGACCAGCTCATCGTCCACGCTCTGGAGGACTCGCTGGAGGAACTGCGTGACGCCGAGATCCTGCCCTCGGAGGTCACTGCCTACGACCTCACCACCGGAGACAGGACGTGGAGCGCGCCGCTCCAGCTGGGCCGGCACGCATGGGGCCTCTTCGCGGACAGCACTCAGCTCACCACGGTCGACGGAACGACACTCCTCAGTTCTGCGGACGGTCTGCGGCTGGACGTGCTGCACCTCACCGACGGCGGCCAGGTCAGTGTCCCCTCGCCGTCAGGGCAGCCCTTCCTGCAGTTCCCGCAGAGCACGCGGATGATCTACGAGACCTGGGTGCACGGGAACACGGCCGTGGGTCTGATGGGTTCGCTCGAGCTTGCTGTCGTCGACCTCGAGGCCGGCACGGCCGCCCTCGTCCCGGATCCACCGTTCGGTTCGGTGGCTGGAACGACATGGATCAACGGCCGGCCGGCACCCGTCTGGGAGGAACCGACGCTGGCGCCCTTCGGGCGCGAGTATGACCAGTTGACGGCGGTGGATGTGCACGATCCGCAATCACCCGAGCGTGTGGACCTGGGTGCCCTTCCCGACGGAACCGTGGCAGGGACGTTCGCCGAGCGAGTCGTGGTGGTGGCATCGACCGACGAGGGATCTGCCGCGACGGCGATGCACGTGCTTGCGCCGTCGGAGCACGCACGCTGATCGGTCCGTGGTGCAGACTGGTGCCTGGTCGATCACCAGCACCGCCTGCTCGGCACGGTGCGTGGGAGATCCGTGACGTCGAACGGAGAAGTGATGCAGCACCGCCCACTCGGCCGCATCGGTCGAGAGATCTCGGCCATCGGCCTCGGAACCTGGCAGCTCGGCGGCAACTGGGGCGAGGTCAGCGAGTCCGCCGCCCTGGCAGTGCTGTCCGCCTCCGCCGACGCGGGTGTCACTCTGTTCGACACCGCTGATGTCTACGGCGACGGACGCAGCGAGCAGATCATCGGCCGCTTCCTTGCCGACCGGCCCGGTCACGAGATCACCGTAGCCACCAAGATGGGCCGGCGCGCCGACCAGGTCCCGGAGAACTACACCCCGGAGAACTTCCGTACCTGGACCGACCGCTCCCGCGCGAACCTGGGCGTCGACACGCTCGACCTGGTGCAACTGCACTGCCCGCCATCGCCTGTGATCGAGGCGGCCGCCACCTACGACGCCCTCGACGCCCTGGTGGCCGACGGCACGATCGCCGCCTACGGCGTCTCCGTGGAGACCTGCCAGCAGGCCCTCGACGCGATCGCCCGCCCGAACGTGACCAACGTGCAGATCATCGTCAACCCGTTCCGGCTCAAGCCGCTCGATGAGGTGCTCCCGGCCGCCGAGGCCGCCGGTGTGGCGATCTTCGCGCGAGTTCCGCTCGCCTCCGGTCTCCTCTCCGGAAAATACACGACGGCCACCACCTTCGCCGCGGACGACCACCGCACCTTCAACCGGCACGGGGAAGCCTTCGACAAGGGGGAGACCTTCTCCGGGGTCGACTTCGACGAAGGACTCACCGCAGCGCTCGAGCTCGCCGATGCGCTTCCCGACGGCGTCCCTCTCCCGGCCGCGTCCCTCGCCTGGATCGCCTCGCGCCCCGGAGTGACGAGCGTAATCCCAGGAGCACGCAACGTCGCCCAGGCCGCGTCCAACGCGCGCGCGGGTGCGCTCCTGGACGGCGGGTTCGATCTCGACGCCTTCGACGGCGCGGTCCGGGACGTGTATGACCGCCGCCTGCGGGCAGCGGTCCACCCGCAGTGGTGACCGTCGCTCTCTGACGCGACCACGAGACACCGTCGCGCTGGCGGCGACCGTGGCGGCGTCACGTGCCGTTCATCGAGTGTTCCAATCAGGTACTAGCGGTCTCGTAATTGCTGGTTACCTCGCCTCGCCACGATGAGTGAGTCCTCACCCGGGAATCCTGACCCGAAAGGCTCCACTCATGCGAATGAGCGCTCCACTGGCTGCGTGCGCCCTCGCCGCGGCGTCCGCCCTTGCTCTCGCGAGCTGCACCACCAGCTCCTCCGGCACCACTAGCGATGACGACGTCATCCGATTCGCCACCCTTCCGCTGACCGACGATCCGAGCGTCGAGACACCTGTCGACGCCATGCAGGAGCTCCTCGAGCAGGAGACCGGCATGCAGGTCGAGATCACCGACGTGCCGAACTACTCCGCCGTGATCGAGGCGATCCGGGCCGGTCACGAGGACATCGGCATCATGAGCGGCTTCCCCTCCGCACTGGCCGTCAACACCGGTGAGGTCGACTCGCTCGTGGCCTGGCCCGGCACCGACGAGCCGGTCTCGACCTGCCTCGTGCTCGATGACTCGCCCCTGCAGTCGCTGGCGGACATCACTCCGGAGACCACGATCGCGTTCGCCGATCCGGCCTCGAGCTCCGGCTTCTTCATGCCGACGCACATGCTGCACGAAGCCGGGCTCACGGCGGGGGAGGACTTCCAGGAGCTCTTCTCCGGCGGTCACGATCGCAGCTTCATCGCCCTCCAGGAAGGGCAGGCCGATGTGGCGTGCACGTCGACGATCTTCCCGACCATGGCCGGTCAGGGCGACCCGATGTTCCCCTTCGACGAGGGCGAGACCCGTTCGATCGGGGAGAGCATCGGGATGCCGATCTCACTCACCTTCCTCGGCAGCCAGTCAATGAGCGCGGAGAAGCGCGAGGCGCTTCTGGCGGCGATCCCCGCGGTGTTCTCGGACGAGAACCGTGACGTGCTCGGCCTCTACATGGAAGCCATGCCCGAGGGCCTCGAACCGATCGTGGAACCCGACCGCGAGCTGTTCCAGCCATTCGTCGACATCGCCGCGATCGCCGACGTCGACATCTCGGACCTCGAGTGATGAGCGCCGCCCCGGTGTCCGCCGCGGCCTCGATCACCACCGAGCGACGGGTCAGCATCCGCGACCTCCGCGTGCGTTACACCCCCGAGTCCCCCCTGGTGCTCGACGGTGTCGATCTCGACCTGCACCGCGGTGAGATGGTGGCGCTTCTCGGGTCCTCCGGATCCGGGAAGTCCACCCTGATGAAGGCCCTCACGGGCTTCGCGCCGATCACATCGGGCAGCGTGCGCGCGGACGAGTTCGACGTCGCACACCTGGGGCGGGGTGAGCTGCGCCAACTGAGATCCCGCGTCGGTCAGATTTTCCAACAGTTCAACCTCATCGGCCGTCTGAGCGTGCTGACGAACGTGCTCACCGGATCGCTGTACGCGGCCGGACCGGTGAACATGCTGGGCACCTTCCGCAGCGCCGATCGCAAGCGGGCGCTCGAGCTGCTCGACCGGGTCGGCATCGCACACAAGGCGGGCGACGAGGCGCGGACCCTCTCTGGCGGTCAGCAACAGCGCGTGGCCATCGCACGTGCACTGATGCAGAGCCCGACGCTGATCCTCGCCGATGAGCCCGTGGCCTCGCTCGACCCCACCATGAGCCGTGTCGTCCTGGAGCTGCTGCAGTCCATCGCCCGGGACGAGCAGATTCCGGTGCTGGTGAGCCTGCACGTGCTCCCGCTCGCGCTCGCCCACTCGGACCGGATCATCGGTCTGCGCCATGGCGAGATCGTGGTCGAGGGCACGACCGGCGAGCTCGATGCTGAGCGGCTCGCCCCGGTCTACGACACGCGCGACGGCGAGGAGGACAGCTGATGGCACTGCTGGACACGCGGACGCCGGACGAGGCCCGCAGATCGGGCTCGGCCTCCGCCCACCAGACCACGCTCGATCCGCAGGCGCGCGAGCGCATGGAGCGCGCGTTCCGGATCCCGCGTACACGGTTCGTGATCGGCGTGACCGTTGCCGTTGCGCTCTTCATCTGGTCGGCCAACGGGGCCCAGTTCGACTTCCTCAAGCTCGGCGACGGTGCGGCCAACATGGGGGAGTTCATCTCCCGCATGTTCCCGCCGGACTTCTCCAAGCTCGGCACGATCGTCCTGCTGCTGGTGGAGACGCTGCAGATGGCGATCGTGGGCACTGCCCTCGGCTCGATCCTCTCGCTGATCATGGCGTTCGGCGCGGCGAGCACGATCGCCCCGCGATGGCTGTACTACGCCTGCCGCTGGACGATGAACATCATCCGCGCGCTGCCCGATCTCGTCATCGCCCTCATGTTCGTCTCCGCCGTCGGACTCGGCCCGTTCGCCGGCATCCTGGCCATGACGATCGGATCCATCGGCACGATCGGCAAGATCTTCGCCGAGGCGATGGAAGCGGTCGACCGTGGCCCCATCGTCGCGATGGAGTCGGTCGGCGCCTCTCGGCGGCAGATCGTGCAGTACGCCATCGTTCCGCAGGCGCTCCCGATGCTCACCAGCTACACGCTGTTGCTGTTCGAGGGCAACGTGCGCGGAGCAACGATCCTCGGACTCGTGGGCGCCGGGGGCATCGGTCTCGAGCTCACCACCGCCATGAACCGCTACGAGTACGGCCACCTGTGCGCCATGGTCCTGTGCATCATCGTGCTCGTCACGATCATCGACCAGGCCAGCGCCATCATCCGGAAGAAGATCACATGACACTCGACATCATCGACCTGCCGCTCACCGCTCCAGTCAACCTTCGCGACCTGGGAGGTATCCCGATCGCCGGCGGCACGCTACGCACGGGATTCGCCCTCCGCGCCGACGACCTCTCGACCACAGATCACGCGAGCGCGACTGACCTCGTCGACACGGGTGTGGCCGCCATCATCGATCTGCGTTCGCACACCGAGGCCCAGTTCACCGGTCGTGGCCCCTTCGGCTCTCTGCCGGTCACCTATCACCACGTGCCCTTCCTGACTTCGCTCGACGACGCGTCGAACCAGGCCACCGGCGCAGACCTCACCGATCAGTCGCAGTTCGAGAGCCTCTACATCCGGATGTTCGAGACGGCGGCACCGAGGATCGTCACGGCGCTCGGCATCATCGCGACCACCCCCGGAGCAACGGTCTTCCACTGCGCCGCCGGCCAAGATCGCACCGGTGTACTGGCCGCCTCGCTGCTGCTGGCCCTCGGTGCCGAACCGGAGGCGATCGTCGAGGACTACGCGCGGACCGGTCCCAACTCGCCCGCGATCATGGAACGGCTTGCCCCAGTGATGGGTCCCGTGCTGGCCCAGCACGGGATCAGCCTCGAGGACGCGGCCCGCGCCGCCACCCGGCAGACATTCACCCCCGCACCCATGCGAGGCTTGCTCGCCTACCTCAGGCGCACCTATGCCGACCCGATCGACACCTTGCGAGCAGCGGGCCTGAGCGATGGTCTGGTTGCCACCCTCCGCGAGCGCGCCCTGGCATGATGGAGCAGGCGACAGCTGTCCGCCGGCCGGGACGCCCACGTGCCGAGGGCCTTGACGAACGGATCCTCGATGCGGTCCTGGAGTTGATCGACCGCGGCGGCGACGTCACGGTGAACGCGGTCGTCGCCGGTTCGGGGGTTTCCCGCGCAGCGCTGTACCGCCGTTGGCCGAGCATGACCGAACTGATGGCGGCCGCGCTCGACCGTGGCCGGGCGGCGATCGAGGTGGACCTCTCCGGTGACATCAAGGACGCCATCGTTCAGGTCATGTTCGGTGATCCGCGCACCGCACGCGGGCAGGGGTACACCGAGCGGCGATTCCGCACGCGCGTGGCATTGGTGATGGAGAACCCGGAGCTGCAACGGGCGTACTGGACCTCGCACGTCCACCGCCGCCGGGAGGCGATCCACGCGGCCCTGCAGGAAGCGGTCCGCCGCGGCGATCTGCGGCCGGACCTGGATATCGACGCGTGCATCGACCTCATCAACGGCGTCTTCTACTACCAGGTGGTGGTGCGTGGTGCCTCCGTCGACGCTCCCACCACGATCGCCCGCTGCCGGGAGGCGTTCGAGGTGGCCTGGCGCGGGATGAGCCGCTGACCACCACTCACACCGACAGGTCGGTGGCCCGGGTTGGGGCAACCAGCACGCGTCGTTCCTCCCGTACCCACCAGCAGTGCTGTGCCTTGAGCTCGGCCCAGGTGCTGTACCGGTAGCGGAACACCCGCGCCCGCACCCAGACCGGCCGGACGCCGTCGAACGGATCGCGGGCGAGCAGGCGGAGCGTGGCTCGATCCGCCTCCAGGAGCCGGCCCAGGAACGCGAGAAACCAGCGGTGCTGAGCGGACGAACCGAGGGCGAGGAACCACATGCCCCAGTCGAGCCGTAGGTGGTAGGGCGCTACCTGCCGTGGCCAGCGATCGACGGGGCCGGGCTTACCGCGGAAGACGTACTCCCGCCAACCCGAGCGACCCTCCGGGTCCGTCGTGCCCTCCACCACGACCTCGTCGCGTCGGCGCGTGACCGACCCGAACGCGCCATAGGACCCGCCCAGGTGCCAGCGGTTGTAGGAGGCGTTCATGGCCTGGTTCGGCGACAGCAGGTTGCGCGCCGGCCGCACGGCCAGCACCACGGTGACGGCGGCCATCACCCCCACGAGGATCACCCACCACAGGCTTCCGGTCGCCTCCGGGCCGGCCAGCACCGGTGCCAGCGCCGGGAGCACGGCCGTGAGCTGGTCGTCCCCGACGGCGGAGAACGCCAGCAACAACGTCAACGAGTTCAGCCAGGCGAAGTTCCCGGACAGCACCAGCCACAGCTGGGTGGCGATCACCAGGGCGGCGGCGATCGACGCCACCGGCTGGGGGAGGAACAGCAGGAACGGCACTACCAGCTGCACCACATGGTTGGCGGCCACCTCCACCCGATGCAGCGGGCGCGGCAGGTGGTGGAAGAACCAGCTCAACGGCCCCGGCATCGGCTGCGTCTCGTGGTGGTAGTACAGGGCGGTGAGGTCGCGCCACACCCGGTCCCCACGCATCTTGATCATCCCGGCCCCGAACTCCACCCGGAACAGCAGCCAACGGAAGGCGAGCAGCACCAGGAACGGGGGAGCGACGTCGTCCGAGCCCAGGAACGCGGCCAGGAAGCCGGCCTCCAGCAGCAGCGTCTCCCACCCGAACCCGTAGAACACCTGCCCGACGTTCACCACGGACAGGTACAGCCCGAACAGCACCCCGAACGCGGCGAACGGCACCCACGGCGGTCCCGTCTGCGGGAGCCCGGCCATGAGCGATGCCGCGACCAGGACCCCCACCCAGCCGAGCACCAGCACCAGGGCGTCCGAGTAGCGCCACCGGAAGATCGTCGGACCTGCCCAGGCGCCGACCCGTTCGAGGTAGCGGGGAACCGGCAACAGCCCGCGGGACCCGAGCAACGGCTGGAACTGGCGCAGCACGGCCACGAACGCCACCAGGTACATGAGCGCGATCCCGCGCTGCAGCACGAACCGGGCCGTGTGGTAGTTCTCTGCAGCGAACCACTCCACTGCGGTCCTCCCTCACGGTCCAGCAGACTGACCGTCCCAGTGTGCCGAGAGTGTTGGGCGTACGCAGCGCGGACCGGGCTCGCCCACGCTCTGGCGCGGACAACCTGCCTGGGCAGTCAGGGCAAGATGGTATGTGTCCTCCGTCGCGGTCGGCAGGAGACACTCCCGACCTTGGCGACCAGCTCTATGACGGGCCGTGCCTCATTCGCATCCGACTCCGTCGCGATCTCGGTCGAGGTGCGTGCCATACCCGGGGTCGCCGACACGAACTGGTGCCGCTCCAGCGGCACGCGCCGCATCGCAATTACGGTAGTAGACACTTGATGGTGCTTGAGCTGTTGGCTCCTCGGTTGCCCTCGCCTGGGAGTCGGCCTGACGGTTAGCCACCGCTTCGCGCTGTTCGATTTCTGTCTCACGCTCGTCAAGTGTTTCCGCCAGTGCCGTGACTTCGTCCTCCCGATCACTGACGGCTGCCTCCAGCGCTGTGACTTCGTCCTCGCGTTCCGCGATCGCCTCTACCTGCGCTTCGTGCTCGTCGAGCGCTTCCTGGGCGGACTGGGCTTCAACCTCCGCCGCGTCCATGGCCGAGACGACATCGTCCACACGTACCTCTAGCGCCGATACCTCCGAGGAAAGAGAGTCGCGGTCCGACAGGAGCGTCCGGTACTCGTTGCTGGTGGTCGGGTCTGTTCCACAGCCGGCGGCGAGACCCAAGAAAAACACGGCCGCGATTCCGAGAATCTTGAGAATGGTCCGACCCGGCGATGACCGCTGTCGCTGGGGGCCGACGGGCGTCCCCGTCTGGGGAGCGGCCGTGGCGGGTGATGACTCGCCGTGCCAAGGTGGGGTAGGCGCATGGCCCGGTTCAGGCCCAGTTGGTCCCATGGTCATCGCACTGACCTTCCTGTCGTACGGATGTCGTTTGCCAACCGCGCTGTATGGTCGTTCGGCAGGCAACGCGCCTGGCCAGTGCGATTCCTTGTACGACTGTGCAGCATAGCGGGTGGTGGCCGCTGTGTCACGGTTCGGGTGCCGGTCGACGGCGCAGCGCTGGTGGAGTTTGCCTCCTTACCCGAGCGTCGTCAGCACCGCCGTCGACGCGATCGTGTTGATGGTGACGTGCAGCACCAGCGGCCCCCAGATGGAGCGGTGGAAGATCCGCAGCAGACTCAGCGCGAACCCGAGCGTGACGTAGTAGGGGAGCAGGATCGGGATGCCGTGCGCGATCGCGAAGAGCAGGGCGGTCACCGCGGTCGCCACGCCAGTGCCCCACCGGGCACGCGTGCTGGTGAAGATCAGGCCCCGGAACAGGGTCTCCTCCCAGAACGGCACCAGCACTGCGAGCGTCACCACCAGCACCACCACCGTGGTCCCTGACGTGCCGGTGAGCAGCGAATCGATCGAGCCACCGGCATCTTCCGACGCTCCGGAGGTGAGGACAGACGTAGCGACCTGCACGAGCACCGCGACCGTGATGATGACCGGCACCTGCCAGAGCAGGTGCCACAACCGGGCGGTGGGCTTGGTGAACCCGATCGACCGGAACGTCGTGGGCGAACGCCGGACGATCACGATCAGGGCGGTGCCGGCGAGCACTGTGTGCACGAGCAGCGCCGGCACGACCACGATCGGGAGCCGCGCAGCCGGGTCGCCGGCGGTGAGCAGCAGCGCCAGAGCCGCACCGAACACCACCACGGTGATCGCGAGGATCACCACGACCCCCTGCACCGCCGTCCTCAGGCGAGGTGGCAGGTCCATAGGCGGCACCGGGGGAGAGGTCACCCGGTCACTGTGCCACGCGCCCCCGAGCGTTCCGTGACGCTTTGGTCAGGCGGGCGCAGGCGCCGTCGCTGCCGGCACCTCCGCGAGCACCTCCTGCATCACTACACCCTCAGCGTCGGGCAGCTCGATCCCGAGCACGGCGGCCAAGGTCGGCGCCTCGTCGAGCATGCTGCGCCGCCCGGCATCCACCCCGGGCGCGAAGTCCGGACCGGTCGCGATGAACACCGGCTGGCCACCGTGCCGCGGTGCGTGCCCGTGGCTGCCCTTGAGTGGCGGGAAGTCCTCGTCCCCGGCGCGCACCACGGTGCGACGATCCCACAGCATCCCCACGATCACACCCGGCTCGGACTCGACCACCCAGGTGAACGGCCCGTCCAGGCCGTAGTCACGCCTGGTCTCCTCCGCCGTCCAGATCTTCTCGATCCGGTACTGCGGGTCCGACTCGATCTCCACCAGCAGCGCCTCGATCTCCCGGCGCCGCTGCACCGGCAGGTCCTCGGCCAGGAAGAGCTGCCCGGACAGCCCGGCGCCCAGGCAGAAGACGTCCCAGTCGAGCAGCTCACCGTCGGCGCCGGTCCGGATGAACCCGCGCTCCACGAACAGGGTGTTCAGGTTGGTGTGCTGCTCCACGTCGAGGTGACCATGGTCGGAGACCAGGACGATGTTGGTCTGCTCCAGGTCGCCGTTGTCTTCCAGCGCCGTCAGGTAGGTGGCCAGGGTGGCATCGACTTCTCGCAACGCCTCCTCCACGTGCGGGCCGTACGACCCACCCGCGTGCCGGGCTGTGTCCACCTCCACCAGGTGGACGAACATCACGTCCGGGCGCTCGTGCCGCAGGATCAGCTCCGACACATGGTTGACGAAGTCGAAGTACTTCCCCTTGCGCCGGTCGGTGTGGATCATCGACAGGTGCGGGGCGATGTAGGTCTCGAAGGACCTGGCGTCGGTGGTGCTCAGGTACTGGTCCTCCAGCCCGTCGAACACCTGCGGGCAGGCGATCTCCGGGACGAGCCAGTCCACCCCGGGAGCGTTTCCGGTGACCGGCCACTGCACCGCCGCCGTCGTCAGGCCGGCCTGCTGCGCCGCCTCGAAGATCGTCGGCACCCGGAGCGCCCGCGCGTCCCAGAACCACTCCGAGGCATCACCGCCGCCGGGCTGGAACTGCAGGTTGTTGAAGATGCCGGTCCGGGCCGGCGGGCACCCCGTGGTCTGCGCCGTGTGGTTCGGGTAGGTCACCGAGGGGTAGATGCCCTCAATCTCAGCGACGGACGCCCGCTCCAGGATGCGAGCGAACGCCGGGAGGGTGCGAGCGAACGGGATGTCGTCGGTGTGCATCGCATCGACGGAGACGACCAGGAGCTTGTGAGCAGTGGAGAGTGGCACAGGGTGTCCTTCAGGGTCTCAGGCGGATCGGGTAGCGAGTCGGTGCAGTTCGTCGCGGCACCAACCCGGATCATCGGCAGTCATCATTGCCACCCCGGCCTCCAGGGCGGTACGCACGTCGTCGGTGGTGAGCACGGGCCACCCACACACGTCGACACCAGCCGCCTGCAGGCGCTGCACGAGTGCGGGGTCCAGGTGGCGCACCTGGAGGGCGAGGGAGACGGCGTCCAGCTGCCCGACGGCGTCCGTCGCCTCTGCCGTCGGAGCGGGGGAGATGACCCCGACCGCCACGGTCGGGGCCACCTCACGCACCTCCCGGAGAGCGCCGATGTCGAAACTGGTCATCGTCACCCGGTCGCCGAGGCCCGCATCGAGCACGAGCTCGGTGGCCGGTCGGGCAGCGGCTGGCGCCTTGATCTCCACGTGCACGTCCACGCCGATGGCCGTGAGTGCCTGGGCGAGCGAGGGGATGTGCTGCCCGTCCGGCAGCTCCACCTCCTGCAGCTGCGGCCAGGTCAGCTCGGCCACCGCACCGGTGGTGCGGCCGCCGACGGCCGTCCGGTCGACGCGAGCGTCGTGGATCACCGCCAGCTCACCATCCGCCGTCAGGTGCACATCCAGCTCGATGGCCGCTGCCCCGTCGGTCTCGCCGCGGGCGAACGAGGCGAGGGTGTTCTCCGGGCTGACGGCGGCTGCGCCGCGGTGACCGACGACGGTCGGGAGCGAGTCGGTCACGAGATACCCAGGGCCTCGAGGTCCTCGCGGTTGTCCTCAAGGACACCCTCGTACTCCCCGCGGAGGGTGTCGATGGCTTCCTGCACATCGCCGTTGTCCCCGGTGATGGTGTCGAATGCCTGCCCGAGTGCGGTCACCCCGGAGTGGAACCAGTTCACCGGCGCGACCGTCTCGGCGTTCTCGAGCTGATCGATCGCCACGGTGAAGTTCGGGTCGGTGGCGTGCAGCTCGACCACCTCCGGCTCGTCCGCGGCCGCCTGCACGATCGGCACGTACCCGGAGTCGATGTGCCACTTGCCGGACATTGCCGGGGTGGCGAGGAACTTCATCAGTTCGGCAGTCGCATCCTGGCGCTCCTGGGACTCGGTGCGGACCATCGAGAAGCCGGACCCACCCGTGGGCACGGTCGGGGGCTGGTTCACCTCACCCGGCATGAACGCGGCGCCGAGCTCGAAGTCGACCGCCTCGGTCAGCCCGCGCATCGAAGCTGTCGACCCGTGCACGGCGGCTGCCAGGCCCGTCTGGAAGTCGGTGTGCGAGGCCTGCGCCATGTACGCGTGCCCGTCCACGTGCACCCACTCGTTCGCGAAAGTCATCAGCTCGTGAACCTTGCCCTCGTCCGGCATCACGGTGAAGCCGTCGGACCACTCGCCGTCGAACGCCCACAGCCACGAGTTGGCGTACCAGGCGGGACCGGCGGCGTAGGCGAACGTCTTGATGTCCTGGCCGGCGTTCTGCACGGACGCGATCTCCGGCCCGAACTCCCGCAGCTGGGACCAGGTGTACTGCGTGTCCACCGGGAGACCGAGATCGTTGAACAGCGTTTTGTTGTAGTAGAAGAGCGGCGTCGATCGGGCGAACGGCACCACGAAGGTCTCGTCGCCTGCCGTGCTCTCACCGACGAAGTTCTGGCGGTAGATGTCCAGGTTCCAGTCGTCGTTGAAGTGCGGGTCGAGCGGGGCGAGTGCACCGGCGAAGTAGAACTGCAGCCACTGCATCTCTGGGAAGCAGACCATGTCCGGCACAGCCCTGGCCTGCAGCGCTGCCGTGAATGCGGTGTTCAGATCCGCATAGCTGCCCACCGACTCGAGGGCGGCGTAGATCTCGGTCTGGGACTCGTTGAACATGGCGAACTGCTCGGTGATGGCATCGAACAGCCCACCGGTCCACGGCGCCCAGAACAGGATGTTGGTCCGCCCCTGATACTCCGAGGGGATGTCGCCGAGGGCGGCCTGGCTGAAACCGCTGCGCAGGTTGCTCTCCGCGCCGCCGCCCCCGCCGTCGGCAGACACGGGGCCGGTGCACGCGGCCAGGGCCGCGGTGCCGGCGCCCAGGCCCACAGCGGAGAGCAGATGACGGCGGGTCAGGTGGAAGTTCTGCACGGAAGGTGCTCCTTGGAGGGTTGTGAATCGGGTGGGTTCAGGGAGGAAACAGATGGGCCGGCCGGCGCGCGGGCTGCCGTCAGCCCTTGATGGCACCGGCGGTGATTCCGCCGATGATGCGGCGCTGGGCGATGAAGAAGACGATCAGCATCGGGGCCGCGACGATGACGGTTCCGGCCATCACCGGACCCCAGGCGTCATAGCCCTCCTGGCTGCGCAGGAACATCAGCCCGATCGGGAGGGTGCGCATGTCCGAGGTGGAGGTGACGATCAGCGGCCACACGAAGTCGTTCCACTTCGTGATCAGCACGATCAGCGTGGCCGTCAGGATCATCGGCCGGCAGATCGGGATCACCACGGTGCTAAGCCGGCGCAGGTGCCCGGCACCGTCCATCTTGGCCGCGTCCACCAGCTCCTCCGGCACCTGCCGCATCTGCTGGTAGACGAGGAACATCGCGAAGGCTGAACCGATCCCCGGCAGGATCAGGCCTTGGTAGGTGTTCAGCCAGCCCAGGTTCGAGATGGTGATGTAGTTGACCAGCAGGGTGATGTGACCGGGCAGCATGAGCGAGCCGACCATCAGCGCAAAGACGAGCATCTTGCCGCGGAAATACACGAAGGCGAAGGCGTAGGCAGACAGCAGGGCGACGCCGATCTCCAGGCCGGTACCGACCACGGTGGTGATGATCGAGTTCTTCAGGAAGGCACCGAACGGGGCCGAGGTCCATGCGTCGGCGAAGTTGCTCCACTCCAGTTCGGTGGGCACCCAGGTGAGCGGGTAGGTGTAAATCTCGTGCTCGGGCTTGAGCGCGGAGCTGAACAACCAGTACAACGGGATCGCGAACAGGGCGAACGTGGCGGTGATCAGCACGTACAGCCCCATGGTGGCCGGCAGCGGCCGGCGGGGGCCCCGACGGCGGCCCTTCCGTTCGCCGTCCGAGGCGCCCTGGCCCCAGGATCGGGGTGGTTCCTCCGGTGGGGTGGTGGGAGCCGGGGTCGCCGGGTCGTCCTTGCGGTCGAGAGTGAGGCTCATGAGTAGTGCACCTGCTTGCTCGCGTACTTGGTCTGGACGAGGGTCACCAGCAGGAGCAGCGCGAACATCACGGTGGCCGTGGCAGCAGAGGTGCCGATGTTGAAGTCCACGAACGCCTGGTCGTAGATCATCCACGGCAGCGTGGTGCTCGAGGTGCCCGGGCCACCGTTGGTGAGGGTGGCGATGATGTCGAACGTCTGCGCGGCGGCGATGATGCCGGTGACGGTGAGGAAGAACGTCACCGGGCTGAGCAGCGGGAGCGTGATGTAACGGAACAGTCCCCAGCCTCGGGCACCGTCCAGCGCGGCCGCCTCGTAGATGTCCTTCGGCAGGTCGAGGATCGCGGTGTAGTAGATGATCGCGACGAAGCCCAGGCGCTGCCAGGCATAGGCGATGGTGATCGCCCAGAGCGAGAAGTCCGAGGTGGTGGTCCAAGAGGGCGATTCCATCCCCACCATCGAGAACAACCACCGGCTCAGGCCGTAGTTCGGGTCGAACATGAACAGCCACAGCACACCGATCGCGGCACCGGGCAGCATGTGCGGAGCGAACGCAATGGTGCGTACCAGTCCGGAGAATCGCAGCCGCTGCGCGAGCAGTGCGCCGATCGCCATCCCGCCGAAGAGGGTGCCGATCACCGCCACCAGAACGAAGATCGCCGTGTTCCGCAACGCCTCCATCAGCATCGAACCGGACTGGAACAGCTCCTCGTAGTTGTCCAGCCCGACGACCACTGGGGCCGGCTGCACGAAGTCCCAGTCGGTGAAGCTGAGGACGAAGTTGTAGACGGTGGGGTAGTAACCGAAGACCACGATCGCCACCAGGTTCGGCAGGATCAACGCCCAGAAGAGCAGTCCTTCGTTGCGGTTGCGGCGGCGGATCTGCGGTGACGTGCGCTGCGGGACTGCGGTTCGGGATCTTCGAGGACGCAGACCCTCGATGGGTTGGAGCAGCGTGGTCATCGTTCTCAGTTCTGTCGTCGGGGACGTGCATGGTCGAGCCCGCGAACGGCGCTCGAGCGCGTGACGGCTCTAGCCAAGCGAATCGGATTGACCCTTCGCCCATCAGTGCATGACGTGCGGGCGTCAGTCAGATGAACGCCGTTCGGGGCGGCACCCACCCGTTCAGCAGGTCGAACGCGACCGAAGATGACGAACGAGTGAACGATCAACACGCACGAACGCCCGCCGCCGGCTGGTTCCCGGCGACGGGCGTGTCGTGATTGCTGAATGCAGCGCTAGCTGGTCTTCCTGCGGTAGATGACCGTTGCAGCGGTGGAGGCGACGGCGAGGATCCCGACGAGCCAGGCAAGGGCGATCCAGATCTCGTTCCCGACCGCCTGCTGGGTGAAGAGCGCGCGGAGCGTGTCCACGATGGCGGTCACTGGCTGGTGCTCAGCGAACCAGGCCACCGGTCCTGGCATCGAGGTGGTCGGGACGAACGCCGAACTGATGAACGGCAGAAAGATCAGCGGGTAGCTGAACGCGCTCGCACCGTCCACGGTCTTCGCGGAGAGCCCGGCGATCACGGCGACCCAGGTGACGGCAACAGTGAACAGCACGAGGATGCCGGCGACGGCGAGCCACGCACCCACTGAGGCTCCGGTGCGGAACCCCATCAGCAGGGCCACACCGGTGACGATCACGATCGAGAGACCGATCGCGGCTACCGAGGTGAGCACGTGTGCCCAGAGCACGCTCGACCGGGCGATCGGCATCGACTGGAAGCGCTCGACGATGCCCCCTTGCATATCGAGGAACAGTCGATATGCCGTATAGGCGATCCCGGAGGCGATCGTGATGAGCAGGATGCCGGGGAGGAGGTAGGTGACGTAGGACTCCTCGGATCCGGTGGTGATCGCGCCGCCGAACACGTACACGAACAGCAGCATCATGGCGATCGGCATCACCGCGGTCGTGATGATCGTGTCGGGGCTGCGGAGAATGTGGCGGAGCGACCGGCCGGTGAGCGCGCGGGTGTCGCTCAAGGCATGGGTGGTCATCGGAGTTCCTTTCCTGCGGTCGCGCTGTTGTCGGCGGGTGTCTCGGCGCGGGCACCAACCAGGGCGAGAAACACATCCTCGAGAGAGGGCTGCTTCTCGACGTACTCCACCTCAGTGGCCGGGAGCAGCTGCTTCAGCTCGGAGAGGGTGCCGTTGGAGATGATCGTGCCCTGGTGCAAGATCGCGATGCGGTCGGCGAGCTGCTCGGCCTCGTCGAGGTACTGCGTGGTCAGCAGGACGGTGGTGCCATCGGCGGCCAGCTTCCTGATCGTCTGCCACACCTCGATGCGGGCTTGTGGGTCAAGGCCCGTGGTGGGCTCGTCCAGGACGATGATCGGCGGGCTTCCGATCAGGCTCATCGCGATGTCCAGACGGCGCCGCATCCCTCCGGAGTACGTCCCTGCCCTGCGAGCACCGGCGTCGGTCAGCGAGAAACGAGCAAGCATGTCGTTCGCGATCTTCCCGGGGTTTCGCAGGTGGCGCAGGCGTGCGACCAGTTCGAGGTTCTCCCGGCCAGTGAGCACCTCGTCGACGGCGGCGAACTGCCCGGTCAGGCTGATCGACTCCCGCACCTGGTTCGGTGCGGACGTGACGTCGAATCCGTGCACCGTGGCGGTCCCGGAATCTGCCTTCAGCAGGGTCGAGAGTATCCGCACGAGTGTGGTCTTGCCGGCACCGTTGGAGCCCAGGAGGGCGAAGATGTTCCCCGCCTGGACGTCGAAGTCGACGCCACTCAGCACCTGCACGTCCGTGAACGCCTTCGTGATGCCCCGCACCTGGATCGCGGGTTCGCGGGCAGTATCGGAACTCATGCGCCCGTCCCCTCGTCAGCACGAGCGGCGTCGTCGATCGCCTTCGTCAGGCGGGTACGCTCCTTGTCCAGCCATTGCTTGCCCGAGTAAGCCCGTGCGAACGTCTCCGCAAAGTCCACCGGATCGGCTCCCACCACGTCACGCACAGGAGTGCCGTCCACTGCTGCGCGCTCCCAGAGGTCAGCGTGATCGCCGATCATGGTGATCAGTGTGTCGCCGTCGGTGAATCCGCCGTAGTACGTGAAGTACCGGTTGAGCGCTTTCGCGGCACTGCTGTACGGCTCCGGCAGCGCCTCGACGCGCGCCATGTGCTGCTTGTACTGCTTCTTCTGCTCGAGAGAGCCGGTGAGGGCTTCGATCCACTTCGCTGCCATCGTCATTCTCCTTCGTCTTGCTGATCGTCGATGTGGTGGAGCTGTTCGATGCGCTCCGAGAGGAACGTCCAGGTGGACCAGAACTCGTCGAGCTGCTGGCGACCGTGGGCATTGAGCGAGTAGACCTTGCGCGGCGGGCCCTTCTCGGAAGGCACCTTCTCCACGTCCACGAAGCCCCTCTGCTCGATCCGTACGAGCAATGCGTAGACGGTGCCCTCGACGAGGTCCGAGAATCCCTGCTCGCGCAGCCGCGCCGTGATCTCGTACCCGTAGGCAGGGCGTCCCGCCAGCGTGGCCAGCACGATCCCGACCAACGTGCCCTTGAGCATCTCCGTCATCTGGTTGCCCATCGAGGCCGCCTCTCTACTCAGTACTGCTGACTACCACTAGATAGTAGCGGTATGTACCGGTAGATAGCAACAGTGAGTACCGCGCTAGTCGGCTGCGGGCATAGCAGCGTCCACGCCAGGGCGCCCTGGCGTGAATCTGTGGGGGAGCGCGGCTCTAGCGCTCGAGAAGTCGGGCGAGATTGTCCAGGGACGATGCCAGACCTGCGGCGTGATCGTCGGCCGAGATGCCGGCTGGGACGTCCTCCGCTCGGATCTCCACGAGCGTGCCGTCCTGCTCGGTCGTGACCGACCACGTCATGGTCATGGTGCCGGAGTAGGCCGGATCGTCGGAGACGAAGTCGATCGCCTGCACCACGAACGACCCAGGAACGAGGTCCACGAACCGGGCTTCGACCACGTCTTCCTCGGCCGAGGTCTTGCCGTGTGCTGCGTGGCTTGGGTAACGGAGCACGAGTCGGTACGTCCCGCCGGGCTGGGCGTCGAAGTGCTCGAAGTGGCCCGTCATCCCGTCCGGGGGCAACCATGCCAACAGGTCGTCCGGATTGACGAAGGCGGTGTACACCCGTTCCGGTGCCGCGGCGATCGTGCGGGAAGCGCTGTCAGTTCGTCCCATACCTGCTGAGCGTAGAACATCCCGCGCGCGAGTGTCGTCAGCGTTCCAGCCAGGTGAGGTACGCCGCGCCCCGCGGCGAGAGCTCGTACCCGACATCGTGACTGATCGTCAGGCCGAGGCCCTTGAGCGTGCGGATGTCCGCCTTCATGGGCAGCAGCTCCACGTCCCGCAAGGCAGCCAGCTCCTTGGAGACCACCCGCGGGTTGTCTCGGATCCACGTGAGGATCTCCTGGGTCCACGGACCCGTGGGGCGGGCGTCCAGGCGGGACAGCCGCTGCGCGATCGTGGCGAGCTCATCGGCGTCCGGAAGCCGTTCGCGCAGGGCGAGCCGTGGATCCTCACCGATCCAACGCACGTGCACCCGATAGACATGCGCCCCTCCGGCCGACCCGCGTGGTCCGCGAGGGCGCTCTCGGGGGCGGAGAGCTCGCCGGAGTGTGTTGGCATCCTTCATCCCCGCGGCACGTGCCGCGCGATCGGTGAGCCGCTGCAGATCGTTCACCCGGGTCACCCGCGTGAACTCGATCACTCCTGCCGCCGTGACCTGTTGCCGACCGGCGCGGACCCGTGGCACGTCCCATCGCCGGTACTGGGTGGTGATCCGACCGGCCCGAATTCCCTCGGCCACGGCACGCGAGATGAGCATGGGTCACATCCTGGCAGAACGTGTCGACCTCACCACCGGGGGTCTGGATGAGCTCACAGCGCCCGCAGGATCACCCGCAACGAACCCTCGACCGCCGTTTCCCTGGGCCGGAGCACCAACCGAGCGATCTGGTCTCCCCACACTGCCGTCAGGATCGGGTCGGTCAGGTCGATCGGCTCGACGGCGGCCTCGACATGGTCGCCTATCTCCAGCCTGGCACGCCCGCGCCCGTCGGCGTCACGCAGGTCGAACGAGCCGTCTCCGTTGTCCTGCGGTGCGTGGGCGAGCATCAGATGCACCCGGGCGTCGGACGTGGCCGGGATCCAGGACTCGGTCAGCTCGAGCACGGCGCCCGGGCGGACCTCGCGCTGCCACGAGGTGATTCCCACCGAGGGGGGATACGCCCCGGCGAGCTCCATGCGCACGTGATCGGCGGACTGCTCGAGCACAGCGGCGCGGAACCGTTCCCCGACGCCCTGCTCTGCGCCGTCGGGGGCCGGGACCGTGTGAAAACCGGACTGGGTGAACCAGGCTGAGTACCGATCGGGCCCGAAGCTGGCGGCGGTGTACTGGCCGGCGCCGACGTCGATGAGCACCGGCGCGCCGTCGACGGCCACCACGACAGACCCGACGTCGAGATGGTTGTGCGGTTCGTCGTTGTGCCCGCCCTTGGCCACGACGCGCACCCGGGCGTCGTCGGTCGACGCCGCGAAGACCTGGGTCTGATCCAACCAGTGAGTGGTGGCTGCAGGCTCAGCGGTGCGAGCACTGCGGGTCCATCCCGGGTCGAACAGGGTGACCAGGCTCCGGTACATGGCCTGATACGGCACATAGGATCGGTCGAACGAGGCGGCCAGCGCCGCGACCTCCGGTACCTGCGCGGCGGTGGCGAACCGGTGCAGCAACGCCGGCGGGTGCTGGTCCTTGTCGATCTCCAGGTCTGGGCCGGGTACTCGGGCGATCCCGTCAGCGAGGCTCGCCGACCACGCTCCGCCCAGGTGCACCACGAGGGGATAGCGGGCCATCCGCTGGACCAGCGGGTGGGTCAGGACGGCGGCTGAGCCCTCCGGAGACAGCCAGCCGAGCACGTCCAACGCCTCGTACAAGCGGGCTGCCGAGAGCCACCAGTACATGAGCCCCTCGGCGCAGCCGCCGTCCGACGGCGTCCGGTCCAGGTAGCCGTCCAGGCTCTCCAATGCAGCCGCATAGGTCGCTCGCGTGACGTCCTCGCTCGGTGCCAGGAGCGCGGTGGCCGTGAGCACGTTCGAGACGATCCATGGATTCCAGTTCATCCCCGCACCGAACCACCAGCTATTCGGCCCGTCGGCCACGAATGGACGGAACACCCGGTCGAGCACCGCATTCCGGACCTGGGCGAGGAGTTCGGGGGTGTCCGCGAGACGATCGGCGTGCAACCAGGTCACCCAGGTCAGGGTCGCTGCGGTCTCGGCGGCGAACAGATCCAGCACAGGTCGGTCGGGATCGGGGAGACGTCGCAACGCCCCACCGGGCGGGCTGTCGTGTGCCGGCAGGCACCAGCTGGTCTCCTCCAGGAGTACCCCGAGCCCGTCGAGCACGGCGTCGGCGTACTCCTCATCACCGAGCGCTAGCGCCAGGGCGGACATCATCAGGCGTCGCCGCCGGGCGAAGTACGGCGCCTCGAACGCCCGCCGTGACCCGCTCCGGGAGAGCTCGAGCCGCGCCGAGACGGTGAGCGGCGGCCATGGTTGCCCGCTCAGCGCCGCGGCACGCTCCAGAATTGAGGCACGGCTGACCGCGTCCACCCCGTCCCACGCCCGTCGATCGCTCGCCGGCGGGAACGGAACATCGACGCCACGTGCCGTCCGGCGGACGAGGTGATCGATGTCGAAGGCACGGCGCGTGCTCGGGCGAGGGACGTCGTCGGACATCTGGGCTCAGATCACGCCAAGGTCGAGCATCGTGTCGGCGACGCGGATGAAGCCGGAGATGTTCGCTCCGGTGACCAGATCGCCAGGGCGATCGTAGTCATCGGCAGTGACCACGCAGCGGTGATGAACGCCCTGCATGATCTCCTCGAGCCGCTGCTCGGTGTACCCGAACGACCAGGAGTCCCGCTCGGCGTTCTGCTGCATCTCCAACGCGCTGGTGGCAACGCCACCTGCGTTCGCCGCCTTCCCGGGGGCAAAGGCGACTCCGGCCTCGGTGAGGGCGTCCACAGCCTCGGGAGTGCACGGCATGTTCGCTCCTTCGGCCACCAGCATCGTGCCGTTGGTGATCAGCCGACGGGCCGCCACGGCGTCGAGCTCGTTCTGGGTGGCACACGGGAGGGCGATGTCGCACGGCACGTCCCAGATGCTTCCCTCAGAGACGAAGCGGACCGAGCCCCCGCGTTCCTCGGCGTACTCCGAGATGCGTCCGCGGCGCACCTCCTTGATCTCCTGGAGCAACGGCAGGTCGATTCCGGCCTCGTCCACCACGTACCCGCTCGAGTCGGACACCGCCACCACGGTGGCACCCAGGGCCTGCAGCTTCTCGGTCGCGTACTGCGCCACATTCCCGCTGCCGGAGACCACCACGCGGCGCCCGTCGAGATCCTGCCCTGCGGCGCGCAGCATCTCCCGGACGAAGAAGATCAGCCCGTAACCCGTGGCCTCGGTGCGAGCGTGCGAACCGCCCCAGGTGAGCCCCTTCCCGGTGATGACACCGGCCTCGTAGCGGTTCGTGATCCGCTTGTACTGGCCGAACATGTAGCCGATCTCACGTCCACCCACGCCGATGTCACCGGCCGGGACGTCGGTGTACTCACCGATGTGCCGGGCGAGCTCGGTCATGAACGACTGGCAGAACCGCATCACCTCGGCATCGCTGCGACCCTTGGGGTCGAAGTCGGACCCACCCTTGCCACCGCCGATCGGGAGACCGGTGAGCGCGTTCTTGAAGATCTGCTCGAATCCGAGGAACTTCACGATGCCCAGATACACGCTGGGGTGGAACCGCAGCCCACCCTTGTAGGGGCCGAGTGCGGAGTTGAACTCCACCCGGAATCCCCGGTTCACGTGCACACGTCCGCCGTCGTCGGTCCACGGCACCCGGAAGATCAACTGACGCTCCGGCTCGCACATCCGCTGCACGACCCCCGCATCGAGGTACTCGGGCCGACGCTTGATCGCCGGGGCGATCGACTCGAAGACCTCGCGGGCCGCCTGGTGGAACTCCGGCTCGTGCCGGTTCCGGGCAATGACGTCGTCCAGGACGGGGCGGAGATGATCGTCGAGCATCGCGGTTCCTCTCGTTGGGTAAGTGCTGCGCGCCAGGGAACATCGTGCCAGGTGCGCGGGCTTCCCCGGGCACGATGGGGGAGCGCGGAGCATCCCGATGGGCAGTTCTGCCCTTCGGACGAGGGCGTCTGGGCCGGTATGCTCGCGTGCGAACGCGATGAGATCGAGATGGCGCGATGCGCCTGGGGGAGCTTGCATGACCGTGCCCGCCGGCTGGTATCCGGACCCGCAGGACCAGAACACCCTCCGCTACTGGGACGGCGGGACGTGGACCGAGCATCGCGCGCCGGCCCAGCCCGACGGCGGTGCGCAGCCGAGTGCTGGCGACCAACCTGGTCAGACCGGACCGGCCCAGGCAGACGCGACGACCCCGTTCGGTGCACCCGGGCAGTTCGGAGCAAACTCCCAGGCAGGGCAGCAGGCCAGTCCCTACGGCAGCGCTCCCGCGCCGGGGACGTCGGACCAGACGGCGGCCTACGACCCTACCCAGGTGGCGCCTCAGGCCGGTGGCACCCCCACAGGTGAGCAGCCGTGGAGCCCATCCGGTACCGGTGGGCCGGGCGGGTACGGGGCTGCCTCCGGAGGTGGGTACGGCGCCCCCTCCACCGGTGGCTACGGTGCCCCGTCCGCTGGTGGCTACGGCGCCCCCTCAGCTGGTGGCTATGGAGCCTACGGACAGGCGGTGCCTCCTCCGACGAACAACTCCAAGACCGGACTCTTCATCGGACTGGGAATTGCTGCGCTGGTGCTGGTGGTGGTGATCTACTTCGCGGTGAAGCTGATCTCCGGTCTGGGCGGCTCCGACCCGGACCCGGATCCCACGGCCGACCCGACGACGCAGAGCGACCCGACCCCCACGCAGAGCGACCCCACTCCGACCCAGGATGACCCGACGGATCCACCGCCGGCCGGTGGCGAGACCTTCGTCTGGGGGGACACCGTCCAGGTCGAGGTCCCGGAAGGCGGGGAAGCGGTCTACACCTTCGTCGTCGAGCAGCCGGGTGTGTACTGGCTGAGCACGTTCAGCGAGCGCGGTGAGGCCGATCCCATCCTCCAGGTCACCGGCCCGGACGGGACCGAGTGGCGCGACGACGACGGATCCACCGAATCGGACAACACCTTCGACGCGAGCCTGACGATCGGGCTCGCCCCGGGGGAGTACCAGGTGCGGGTGACCGACTACGACGACGTCGCATCGTCCTTCGAGCTCCGATCCGGTGGTCAGGAGGCGGAGACCGTGCAGCCGGGTGAGCACGACTTCAGCGCGGCGGACGACGGCGCGTGGGTCGTGCTCGTGCCGGTCACGGACGGTCAGACGATCGCCGTCGACGTCACCGACGCGAACGAGGACGCCGTCGCCGGAATCACCACGCCGGACGGCGGCTATGAGGAGAACGACGACCGGCGGTCCTCGGCCCCCGACGGGGACAGGTTCGCCCCCTACGTGGAGGCGACTGCAGCGGGCGACGGTGAGGCCATCGTGATCGTGTGGGGCTACTCCAACGCGGCCGTCGAGGGCACAGTCAACATCACGGTGGAGTAGGAGTTCATCTCCCGTTCATCTCCGTGTGGTGCCGGCTGCGAGAGGCTCGTGGGCGGCACCACATAGAGTGAGGCCTCGTGCCGAGCCTTGCCCGACGCCTGACCACCACCGATGCGGTGGTGATCGGCCTGGCCTCGATGATCGGGGCAGGTATCTTCAGTGCCTTTGCCCCCGCCGCTGCCGCGGCCGGGTCGGGACTGCTCGTCGGTCTGGTCATCGCAGCCGTGGTGGCGTACGCGAACGCCACCAGTTCGGCCCAGCTCGCCGCTCAGTACCCCACCTCCGGCGGCACCTACGTCTACGGACGGGAACGACTCGGCCCCTGGTGGGGCTACGGTGCCGGCTGGTGCTTTCTCATCGGCAAAACGGCCAGCTGCGGGGCGATGGCACTCACCTTCGCCAGTTACGCCGTCCCGGAGCCGTGGCGGCGCCCGATCGCCGTGCTGGCCACCGTGGCGCTGGTGAGCGTGAACTGGCACGGTGTGACGCGAACCGCCCGGGTGGCCCGCGTGATCGTGACCGCCGTGCTCGCGGCCCTGGTGCTCCTGATCGCGGTGACATTCGGACGTGACTGGACCGCACCGTCACTGACCGGTGACGGACTGTGGGGGCATGCCGGAGCGCTCGGTGTGCTCCAGGCCGCAGGATTGCTGTTCTTCGCCTTCGCCGGGTACGCCCGGGTGGCGACCCTGGGGGAAGAGGTGCGTGATCCGGTACGGGCCATCCCACGGGCGATCCAGCTCGCCCTGCTGATCACGGTGGTGCTCTACGGAGTGGTCGCACTGGCGGTGCTGGGTGCGCTCGGCCCCGAGCGGTTGTCTGCTGCCGATGCACCCCTTGCGGCTGCGATGGAGCTGAGCCTGCCGGCCCTGACCCCGGTGGTCCGGGTGGCGGCCAGCCTCGCCTCCCTCGGTGCGCTGCTCGCTCTCGTCGCGGGGGTGAGCCGCACCGCACTGGCGATGTCACGCACCGGTGACCTCCCGCGATGGTTCGCCGCTGTGCACCCGCGGCATCACGTACCGCACCGTGCCGAAGCAGCATTGGGAGTGGTGGTGTGCGTATTGGTGCTCACCGTTGATCTGCACGCCGTGATCGGCTTCTCCTCGTTCGGAGTCTTGCTCTACTACCTGGTGGCGAACATGGCCGCGTGGACCCAGCACGGGCAGTACCGGCGCTTTCCACGCGTGCTGCAAGGGATCGGTGTGATCGGTTGCGGCGTGCTGGCGATCACGTTGCCCGCTAATGCCGCCCTCGCGGGTGCGGCAGTACTTGCGCTGGGACTCATCGTCCGCCTGATCCGGATCAGGCGGACGTGAGGGAGCTGCAGGGCCCAGGGCACCCGTGCGCTAGTGCATGATCAGTCCCCGTCGGCTGCGGTCTCGTTGAACCGCGCCAGCAACCCGGCCAGTTGGCGCACGTCCTCGGCGGGCCATGTTCCGAGCCGTTCGTGCAGGTGCGCACGTTGGTGGGCAGAGATCATCTCGAAACGGGACTGACCGTCGTCGGTCACAGCGATCTGCTGGGCGCGCCGGTCCCGCGGGTCCTGGCTGCGGTCGGCCAGACCCAGGTCAACGAGGTGGGTCACTGTTCGGCTCATCGCAGCCTTGTCCACGGACAACCAATCGGCGAGGTGGGACTGCTGCTGCGGCCCGCGACGCACCAGTGTGGAGAGCGTGTGGAAGCCGAGCACGGTGAGGTCAGGGTGGATGAGGGCGGCACGCTCCCGGATCGCCCGGCGCGCCTGGACGAACAGCGCGGCGAACTGCCGTTCCATCTCGGATACGGCCGCCGCGTGGTCGTTCTCGGTCGTGGGGGAGGGTGTCACCTGGTCGAGGTTACCGGCGCACATCGTCGCCCACCCGCTGCGGGTCCAGTTCAGGGCCCTGCGGAGGCGAACCCGCACGTTCGGCACTGGTCTGGCGGCTGAGCGGAAGGTTCGGCAAGAGGGCGGTGGCCACGATGGAGACCAGTCCCAGCGGGGCGGCAACCAGGAAGACGTGGGCCACCGCGTCACCGTAGATCGACTCGACCACGCCCCGGAGCGCCTCTGGCAGATCGCGCACAGCTGGGACTGTCCCATCGCTGAGCCGCTGCATTGCCGCGGCGCCGCCGCTGCCATCAGTGGCCACGGCGGCGAGTAGCTCGCTCTGTCGGCGCTCCATCTCGTTGACGACCGTATCTGCGAGGACAGAACCGAGGACGGCGATACCGACAGTTCCGCCCAGACTGCGGAAGAAGGTCACCCCGGAGCTTGCTGCACCGAGACGGGACGGCTCAGCCGTGTTCTGCACCACGAGCACCATGTTCTGCATCACCATGCCGACCCCACCGCCAAGCATGGCCATGTACACCGACACCAGGGCGAACGGAGTGTCGTAGTGGATGGTGCTCATCAGCACCAGGCCCACGGTGAGCAGCACCGAACCGCCCACCACATACCGCTTCCACGCGCCGGTGCGGCTGATCAGCCCGCCCACGATGGTCGAGACGACGAACAGCCCCGTCATCATCGGGATCGTCATCAACCCGGACTCCGTGGCGGTGGCTCCGCGGGCGAGCTGCATGTACTGGGAGAGGAAGACCGACGTGCCGAACATCGCGACGCCGACCGAGACGCTCGCGAGTACGGCCAGACTGAAGGTGCGGTCGCGGAACATCGACATCGGCACGATCGGCTCCGCTGCCCGCAGCTCGACCGCGATCAGGACAGCCAGGCAGATCACGGCACCACCGACCATGGCGAGGGTGGTCACGCTGGCCCACGCGAAACTGTCCCCGGCCAGGCTCACCCAGATGAGCAGCAACGACACGCCTATCGCGAGCAGCACCATCCCGAGGTAGTCGATCCGTACCCGGTCGCGTCGGACGGTGGACGTCCGGAGGGTCATCTGCAGCATGATGATGGCCGCGACGGCGAACGGGATGCCGATGAAGAAGTTCCACCTCCAGTCGATCGTGTCGGTGAGGAAGCCGCCCACGAGCGGTCCCGCCACAGTTCCCAGGGCCATCACCCCACCGAAGAGACCCATGTAGCGGCCCCGATCACGCGGAGAGATGATGTCAGCGATGATGATCTGGCTCAGCGCGGCAAGTCCGCCAGCGCCCAGGCCCTGGAAGACCCTGAGCGTGATCAGCATCGTGGTGTCCTGGGAGAACCCGGCGATTGCCGACGAGACCACGAAGATCACCAGCGCGAGCTGGACCAGGAGCTTGCGGTTGAACAGGTCGGCGAGCTTGCCCCAGATGGGTGTCGAGACTGCGGTGGCGAGCAGGGTGGCCGTGACCACCCAGGTGTAGGCAGTCTGGTCCCCGCCGAGGTCCGCGACGATCACGGGCAGGGAGGTGCTGACGACCGTGCCTGCCAGGATCGCGACGAACATCCCCATCAGGAGTCCAGTGAGGGCTTGGAGCACCTCGCGGTGGCTCATCGACCGGGTTGGTGTCGAGGCGCTGGGCGGTGCGGTGGTCATCAGGCTCCCGTCAGATAGTTGCTCGACGTCAACTATAGCCATCAGTTGACTTCGAGCAACTAAAACCGGGGTGGTCTCGACCACACGGCGACCGCGGCAGGTGTCGTCCGAACGTGACGACCTAGCTCTCCAGCCGGAACGCTTGCCGCCAGGTGAGAGCCGTCCCGCCCTGCATCACCGCGCGTTGGTAGATCCGTTCGCCGACCCGGAGCATGCCCCACGCCGCTGCACCAGTGAGCAGGAGAGACACGATCGGCTGCCAGAGGGGGACGTCCTCGGAGAGCATCCGGACCGGCATCGCCACCGAACTCATCACCGGGACGAAACTGGCAACCTGCAGAGCGGTTCCGGTGGCGAACAGGCCCACGAACAGCACGGCCATAATCACCATGATGATCGGTCCGGTGTTGGTCTGCAGATCCTCCGTGCGACTGGCCAACGAGCCGAGAACGGCCCAGACAGATGCGAGGGCGAGGAAGCCCAGCGCGAAGAACGCGATGAACCATCCGGAGGCGGCGAGGATCCAGCCGACGTCCGGGGCCAGGTCGGCGACGTTCACCGCGATCAGGCCCACGACGCCGTAAAGAACGATCTGCCCGAACGCGAGGATCGAGTTGCCGAGCACCTTGCCGTAGAGGATCTGTCGGATCGGGATGGCCGTGGCGAGGATCTCCACCACGCGGTTCTGCTTCTCCTCCAGCACCGAGTTCGCGATCGTCATTCCGTACATCAGTGCGGCCATGTAGAACAGGAAGGCGAACACGAAACCCGCGACGTATGCGGCGGCACCCCGGTCGGCGTCGGTGGCCAGCAGCTCGGTCGTCACGGTGCTGCCGGCCTCGAGCTCGGCGAGGGTGGTGCCTGCCGCACGGGCATTCTCGTTGAGCACCACTGTACGGACCGCGTCGTCGATGGCGCGCTGTAGATCGCTGTCGATCTCTTCTCCGCCGAGCAGCACGTACCCGTCCGAGGTCTGCAGCAGTGCGGAGTCCAGCTCACCCTCGACGACGGCGGTACGCAGCTCCTGCTCGGACTCCAGCTCAGTGATGAGCACGCTGTCTCCTGCGCTCTCGATGGTCTGGCTCGCGGAGCCGAGTACGTCGTCGACCGTTGCCTCGGCGGTCGCGACCGTCCCTACCTCGTGCTCGGTGGTACGGGCCGAGAAGAAAGCGGAGACCGCGACCGCTCCGATCAGTAGCAGCGAGGTGAAGAGCGTCGAGAGCACGAAGCTGCGGTCGGTGACCTTGACGAGGATCTCCCGCACGGTGACGGTGATCCATGGTCGCCGCAGCAGGGCGCTGTCCCGCTCGCTGTCAGCGGTGGCGCGGGGTTCTGTGGTGAGGGTACTCATGCGGTGACCTCGCGGTAGATGTCGGAAAGAGAGGGGACCAGGGGACTGAACTCCGCCAGTCCGCGTTCGACCGCACGGGCGAGCAGACCGTCCGGTGGCCCGGACGGCAGCTCGAGGATCGCCGTCGGGCCGTCCACATCGAGCACAGTGACGCCAGGCTCCTCGCGCACCCACCCGGCGTCCGGAGCAGTGGTCATCCGATAGCGCGCCGGTCCGGAACGGCGCAGCTCCTCGGCAGAACCGGATGCCATCACCACCCCGCCGGAGAGCACCACCAGGGAGTCGCAGAGCCGATCGACCAGGTCGAGCTGGTGGCTGGAGAAGAGCACCGGCACACCCTCGCGAAGACGGTCCGAGAGAAGGTCGACCATCGAGTCCACCGCCACCGGGTCCAGACCGGAGAACGGTTCGTCGAGCACGAGTGCCCGCGGCCCGTGCAGCAGGGAGGCGGCCACCTGGACTCGCTGCTGATTGCCGAGTGAGAGCGACTCGAGCTTGTCCTTGGCGCGGTCGGCGAGCTCGAACCGGTCCAGCAGGCGGGTGGCTTCGCGGGCGGCGTCGCCGCGGCGCATCCCACGGAGCTGCCCGAGATAGCAGAGCTGGTCGAGGATTCCCTGCTTCGGGTACAGGCCCCGCTCCTCGGGCATGTACCCGAACGAGGCGCGGTCGGCGCGCGTGATCGGACGGCCGTCCCAGAGGACCTCACCCTCGTGGATCGCCAGCACGCCCATGATCATCCGCATCGTGGAGGTCTTGCCCGCACCGTTCGCACCCACGAATCCGGTCAGGGTGCCTGGCTCGACCACGAACGAGACGTCATCGACGGCGGTCTTCTCACCGAACCTGCGGGTGAGGTTCCGGACCTCCAGGGCTGGTGCGTGGGACATGCGGTTCCTTCCGGGCGATGGATTGTCTGCCTCGAGCCTAGGAAGTTCGACTCGTCCGCGCCTCGCCCGTACGGGTGATTCGCCCTCCTCCCTCTCACGGGGGAGGGCTCCGCTCAGTCTGTCGGGGGCCGCACCAGACCGGCCCGATGGGCGTACACCACGGCCTGCACGCGGTCCCGCGCACCGATCTTGGCGAGCACGTGCGAGACGTGGGTCTTCACGGTCGACTCACCGACGAACAGCTCGGCGGCGATCTCCGCGTTGGACATTCCCTCCGCCACCAGCACCAGGACGTCCCGCTCACGCGCGGTGAGCGGTTCGACCGGCTCCGGTACGGCCGGCCACGCCGGCATCCCGTTCGGGGACGGCGCCTGGCCGGTGCCGGGGGAGACCAGTCGCGAGATCACCTTCACGGTCATCTCGGGTGCGAGCAGGGCGTGACCGCCCGCGACGGCACGGATCGCGCCGACCAGGTCGTCCGGGTCGGCGTTCTTGAGCAGGAACCCGCTCGCGCCGGCCTCGAGCGCGGCGAACAGGTAGTCCTCCCGGTCGAAGGTGGTCAGGATGACCACCCGGGCCAGGTCCTCGGCGACGATCTGCCGGGTGGCCTCGATACCATCGGTGCCCGGCATCTGGACGTCCATGAGGACGACGTCCGTGGGCGTGCGCCGGACGAGCTCCACGGCCGCTGCGCCGTCCGCAGCCTGGCCCGTGACCTGCACGTCCTGCTCCACGGACAGCACCATGGCGAAGCCGGATCGGACCAGGGCCTGGTCGTCCACGAGCGCTACTCGGATGGTCACGCGGTGCTCCTCTCGCCGGTGGCCCCGGCGGCCTCCCGGTAGGGGAACCGTACCCGGACGCGCCACCCGCTCGCGGTGGCTCGCGGCCCAGCCTCCACCTCACCGTGGTGCAGCGCGGCCCGCTCGGCGATCCCGCGCAGCCCGTAGCCGCTCCCGGACGTGCCCGGGCGGGGACGGCCGCCGTCGACCACCTCCACCTCGAGCCACGACGACGCCCCCTCGCCCCCGGTGCGTATCGTCACCGAGGCGCGTCGCGCCGTGGAGTGGGTACGCACGTTGGTCAGGGACTCCTGGATGCACCGGTACGCGGAGAGCGCGAGCGGGGCAGAGAGCCGGGACAGATCCCCGTCCCGCGCCTCCACCCGATCCAGATCCACGGTCAGGCCGGCGTCTGCGTGCGTGCGCGCGAGGGCGTCGAGATCGTCCAGCCCGGGTTCCGGATGGCGCCCCTCGTCCCCAGAGTCCTCGCTGCGGAGCACCTGAAGCAGGGCGCGCATCTCGCCGACCGCTTCGCGGCTGGTCTCCTCGATCGTGCGCAATGCCTCGGCGCTGCTCTCCGGTGAGACCGTCAGGACCCGGCGCGCGGCACCGGCCTGGACACCGATCACCGAGACATGGTGGGCGACCACGTCGTGCAGCTCGCGGGCGATCCGTACGCGTTCGTCCACCACGGCCCGACGAGCGAGCTCATCGGCCTGCTGGGCGATCTGCTGGGCTTGCTCGCGCACGCGGACGCGGTCCAGCGCGGTGCGCCACGAGGCACGACCGATGAGCACGGCACCACCGAAATAGGCGACGTTCAGCACCGCGGTGTACAGCAGGTAGGCCAGCAACGGGGGCAGCGGCCCGGCGGCGTCCTCGAACACCCGGGACATCTCGTCAGCCGCGTTCGTGATGGTCACCGAGATAACGATCCACAGGGACATCTCGGCGAGCACGACCGCGACCAGGATCCACAGCATCCGGCGATCCCTGGCCCACGCGATCGCCGTGTACAGCGCGGCGAAGTAGGCCACCTGGAACGGGACGGAGACGGACGCCTCCGGACTGAGGTAGCTGAGCAGCAGGAACAGGGCGGAGGCCGTGAGCAGCGTGATCACCGGGAACCGGCGCCGCACCGCCAGCGGGAGGGCCATCAGGGCGACGGCGAGATAGGCACGCCACCACTGCTCGCCCTCGAACACGAGGCCGTAGGACTTTGATGTCAGCACGACGCCGAGCGCCACCAGGATGTACGCGACCGTCCCGAGGACGTCCCGCCGCTGCTGAGCCCGGCTGGGTGCCGGTCGCTCCCACCACGGGTCGTCGGGATCGTTCAACCAGCCGAACAACCTGCGGACCGGGGGAGAGGCAGGGGACAGGGCAGGCATGGGGCCCGAGCGTAGCCGCCGTCGGGCGTGGAATGCCTCCCTCGCACGACGGATCTGTGTGGTCGTCCGGGCTCGTCGGTCCTCCCGGCGCACCGGTTGAATACATCACACCGGGCTCACGAAAGTGCGTCGACGTGGTTGACTAAGGCAATGCTCACCTCACCCTCGCTCCGTGACGCCGTGGTCAAGGACGACCGGCCGGCCTATCGCCCCTTCTCCGCACGGGTGCAGGGGATGGAACGGTTGGGACCGCACATCGTGCGCGTGACGTTCACCGGACCGCAGCTGCACTGGTTCGGTACCGACGGGGACGACCAACGCATCAAGATCGTGCTTCCCGAGGAGAGCACCGGGCAGGTCAGCGACATCGGGGCAGATGACGAGGAAACCTGCCTGGCCGGAACCTGGTACGAGCAGTGGCGCGCCTTGCCGGAGGCCTCGCGTAGCCCGATCCGGACCTACACGGTGCGGGCGGTGCGGCCGCAGGCAGCGGAGATTGATGTCGACATGGTCGCGCACGGCGACGCCGGTCCTGCATCGCGGTGGCTCGCGCGAGCGAGGGTTGGAGACTGGCTGGTCATTGCTGGACCGGACGAACGCTCGTCAGCGTCCGCCGGCGGTCGTGACTGGCACCCTGGCACCGCCGAAACCGTGCTTCTCGCCGGAGATGAGACTGCAGCCCCGGCGATCTGCGCAATCCTGGAGGGACTGCGCCCGGAATGTCGGGCGCGGGCATTCATCGAGATCCCGGAGGCCGCCGACGCCATCGATGTCGATCTCCCTGCGGGTGCGGAGATCACCTGGCTCTCCCGGGATGACGCCGCACACGGTGACCTCCTGCTTCCTGCGGTCGTGGACTGGGCGCGCGAGCACACCGCATTGATCGGGGCCGGCCGCGCATCGAGTCCTGAGCTGGAGGACGTCGACGTGGACACGCAGCTGCTGTGGGACTCGCCCGTGCTCCGTGCCGCACCGGACACGTGTGGCCGTGGCGAACGGTGCGGTGGCGACTTCTACGCGTGGTTCGCCGGGGAGGCATCGGTGATCAAGACCCTGCGCCGTGTGCTGGTCTCCGAGCTCGGTGTTTGCCGACGCCGGGTCGCATTCATGGGGTACTGGCGTGCGGGCAGGGCCGAGCCCACCTGACAGGCACGACCCGCCCCGAACTCCCTTCTCGGGCACAGCCTCGCCTACGGCGGTGCCGCCGTGATCAGTAGTCTCGATCCGGCCATCCCTGTCGGTCAGCTGACGTCTGCGGGATCAGTCCGTGAACGCCGGTCCCGGACAAGCGTCGCGCGAGGTAGCATCGACGAAGCGGTGGCCGTGCGTTGTCACTGCACTGCATGACAGAAACTTCAGTGAGGCCGCCTGGCACGTGTGTGAGCACCGTGGCGGAAAGTAGGTCCCGGCCGTTCGGGGGAGCGGTCGGGACCTACTGTCTCTGACCCGACGGAGGCTCGATGTTCCCGCTAGGTCCCGGTGACATCCCGACGACCGGTGCCGAGCTCGAGACGCGTCTGACCCACGGTCTGCACGCGCTGCTTCGGCCGACGGCGGGCGAGGCACGCGTGCGTGCCCAGGCTTGGGCGCCGTCCGACGACGTCGCGCCCCAGGGGAGCAGGATCGCTCGCCTGGACGTGGACATCACCGACGTCCACCTGCGCATGCAGGACAAGGTCGAGTTGCCGGCCCCAGTGGGATCAGGAACACCTGCCGAGGTGGACCATCTGGCGGTGCGTGGAGCGCCCGTCCGGGTCCAGGACCTGCCGGTCACCACCACCGCGGAGGTGCGCGACCTCCCGGTGCGGTATCAGCCACGCTCCGACGGGCAGTACTGGATCGAGGTGGACGAGCGCGTCGGTCACCAGACCGCCGGCCGGGTGCAGGTCACCGCGACCATCACCGATATCGAGCAGGCCGTGGCCGCCGAGGCCGGTGCGCGGCTCAGCTCGACCGGATTCGCTCTCGCGGATCTGCGGCTCCAGGTCGCGGCCGCCGGCCCTCGAGAAGCCAGCATCCAGGTGGACGCCACGCTGCGACGGGGCCTCCTTCGGGCGGGCGTCAGCGGATCAGCCACCGCAAGAGTCGGTGCTGACATGGTGGTGACACTCAGTGACCTCGAGGTCTCCAGCTCGAGTCCACTGGTCGGCATGGCGCTGACGGCGGTCCGGGGCCGTCTGGCGCAGTGGGAGGGCCACCAGGTCGACTTGCGCAGCCTCACCTTCGGTGGCCTCGCCGTGAGCGACGTCGAGCTGACGGTGACCCGGGACGTGGTCGGCGTCCGTGCCGAGCTCGGGACAGCGCCGGAGAACGACTGACCTGGTTCACTCGCCTCAGGGACTGAGCACGCGCTCGTCCTCAGCCGGCTGCGGCGCCGCGCGGATGAAGAACGACGCGACGATCACGGCGAGGGAGATGACGGCGCCGCACAGGAAGGCGGCTCTGGTCCCTGCCGCGGTCGCGTGGACGACGTCGGCCCCAGCGTGCGACGCGGCCACCCGATTGATAGTGAGCAGCACGACGAACAACGCCGTCCCAGCCGCCCCGGCGAGCTGTTGCATCGCTCCGACGATCGCGCTGCCGTGGGAGTACAGGTGCGGCTCGATCGATCCGAGAGATGTGGTGAACAACGGGGTGAACAACAGACCCAGACCGAGGCTGAGGAACACGTGCACGCCGAGAACCATCAGGCCCGGCGTCTCAGCGGTCAGGGTGGTCATCGTCCATAGCGCGGCACTGACGATGATCGCTCCAGGAGTGACCAGGACACGCGGACCGAACCGGTCATAGATCCGTCCGGCAACCGGTCCGAGCAGCCCCATGGCCAGACCGCCCGGCAACAACATCGCACCCACGGCGAGCGGTTCGAGACCGAGCACGTTCTGCAGGTAGATCGGCAACAGGATGATGGTGCCGAACAACGACATCATCATCAATAGCATCATCGTCAGAGCCACCGTGAACGTGCGCGAGGAGAAAACGCGCAGATCGAGCAGTGCGCGGTCGTCCCGCTGCAACCGGATCTGCCGCACCACGAAGAGCCCGAGCATCACCACCCCGATGCCGAGCGGCACCGGAGCCGGGACCAGCGGCTCGCCGTGCGCTGCCTCCCCGAGTGTGCTCAGCCCGTAGATGAGGCCGCCGAAGGCGAGCGCAGAGAGCACCACCGAGAGGACGTCGAGAGGGACAGCGCGCGGTGTCGTGACATTCGGCACCTTCACCGCGCCCAGCACCAGCGCCGCGATCGCGATCGGTAGCACGAGCCAGAAGATCCCGGTCCAGGACATCACGGACAAGATGGCACCCGAGACCGTGGGACCGACGGCGGGAGCCACAGCCATCACGATGGAGACGTTGCCCATCGTCTTACCACGCAGCGCCGGAGGGACCACGGTCATCAGCGTGGTCATCAGCAGCGGGAGCATCATGGCGGTGCCGCTGGCCTGGATGACGCGCCCCAGGACCAGCATCCCGAACCCGGCCGAGACCGCCGCGGTGAATGTTCCTGCGGCGAAGAGCGTCATGGCGGTCAGGAAGATGGTGCGGGTGTGGAATCGCTGCAGCAGGTAGCCGGTGACCGGGATGACGACGGCCATCGTCAGCATGAACGCGGTGGACAGCCACTGACCGGTGGTCTCGGTGACGCCCAGGTCGTCCATGATGCTCGGGATCGCGACGCTCATGATGGTCTCGTTCAGGATGACCACGAAGGAGGAGACGAGCAGGAGCCCGATCACGAGCTTCGTCTGCGAGTCCAGATGGGTGGGTGCAGCGCGACCGGTCGGCGCGTAGGGGTGTGGTGGATCAGCAGGTTCATTCACAGACGCAGTCCTTGCGGTCGAGGCGAGTGGCGGTGCGGTGGGGCAGGGGCGAGGAGTGACGGCCCCCGATCGGTCGGTCACGCCTGCGGCGGCCCCGTCCGACGACGACCCGTCGAGTGTGCCCGGGCGCTGGGCGGCGGGGCCAGTCAATACTCGTGGCGTGCAACGCTTCGCCGATCGTGAACCTTCCCCGGCTCAGCACGCAGCGGGAAGAGGACAAGCGTGCGATGAAAGAATGCCACGAAGCACCGTCACTTCCGCCCGACGAGGAGCGCCGATGGATGAGCTGCACCGCGCGGCGAGCGAGATCTACGCCGTACCGCCCGAGGAGTTCGTCGCGACTCGCGACGGATGCGCCAGGCAGTTGGATGCCTCGGGATCCCACGACGCAGCGGCCCAGGTGCGTGGCCTAGCAAAGCCCGTCCGGGCCGCCTGGGCGGTGAACGTCCTGGTCCGCCGTATGCCGGAGCGGGTGGCGCAGCTGACCGACCTCGGCCGGGCACTCCGTGAGGCGCACGAGCGGATGGACGCCGTCGACCTGCGTGAGCTCACCGTCCGCCGTCGCACTCTCGTCACGACGATGGTGCGCGAGCTGCGCTCCCTGTGCCGCGAGCTCGGCCCCGACCTGAGTGGGGCCACGTGCACTCAGGTTGAGCAGACCCTGGTGGCTGGTGTCGCCGACGAGCAGATCGAAGCGGCGGTGCTCTCGGGCCTGCTGGTGCGACCGTTCGGACCAGGTGGCGCGAGCACGGCGCAGGTCCGGGACGCCACGGCCGTACCCGGAGCGACCGGGGTACGCCCGACGGCGCAACGTCCGGGATCACCGTTGGTGGTGGTGCCCGATCCAGAGCCACCAGCCCGGCGCGCGACCTCAGCGGATCGACGTGCCGCCGCGGCGGAAGTACGGGCCGCACAGCGGCGTGTGCAGCGCCTCGAATCAGCCGCCGAGCGTGCCCAGGAAGGTGTGGCGTCGTACCAGGCCGAGGCACTCCGGCTCCGGGCGGAGATCGAGGAGTTGCGCCGCAGAGCGTTCGACCTCGAGCACCAGGCCGAACGGGCCGACCGCGAGCTGCACCGGGCCGATCAGACCCGGTCGGACGCCGTCCGAACGCTGGAGGAAGCGCAGGACGCGCTGGCGGATGCGCGAGCACAGGAGCAGGCGCTCGGCTCGGACTAGCGCCGCGTCGCATCTCGCAGGGCGAGACCACCGTGGACGCTGTGCCCGTGGCGCACGCATATGGCTAGCGTGAATCCTGTGGCCGATCCTCTGACTCGCCTCACCGTGGTGCTGCTGGTGCTCGCGGTCGTCGCTGCTGCCTGGATCGCACTCGATCGCCGGCGCCGACGCCCCCGAGCCGCCCACAACGCCAGTGGAGTGGCGGCGATCGCTGCGGCGGTTCCGATCCCGCTGGACGCGCGGCACGTCGTGGTGCAGTTCTCCGGTCCGCACTGTTCCGCGTGCGGTCCGAGCGAACGGATGTGGCGATCGGTCGTGGCCGAACCGGACGCCTTCGTGACGGTGGACGTCACGGAGAACCTCGACCTGACCCGGACCTTCGGCGTGCTCAGCACGCCCACCTCGCTCGTCTTCGATGCCGATGGCGACCTGCGCACCCGGCTCACCGGCCCGCCGTCGGCCGCCCGTGCCCGCGAAGCACTCGCGTTGGCCGGCTCCTTCGACCGTTAGGACCTCGATGAGCTCTGCGACATCTCCCCGTGGCATCGACCCGCGTGGACCCCGCGTGGGGGCGGCACTGACCAGCGTGCTGCTGATCGCGGCGATCGTGCTCGGGGGCACTGCCGGGCTGGTCGTGCTCGCCGTCGTTGTCGCGTCCTTCGTGCTGGGCACCGCCGGGGGAGTGGGGCGCACCTGGCAAGCGCTGCTCTACAAACGCCTGGTCCGCCCGCGGCTCGGACCGCCGTCGGAGCTGGAGGATCCGGCCCCACCCCGCTTCGCGCAAGCGGTGGGTCTGCTGATCACCGGCATCGGACTGGTGCTCGCACTGCTCGGGGTGGCCTGGGCCCTCCCGGTGTTCGCCGGTCTCGCCCTGGTGGCGGCGTTCCTGAACGCAGTGTTCGGGCTGTGCCTGGGCTGCGAGATGTACCTGCTGGTGCTGCGTCTACGTGGCCCGCGCGCCACCTGAGGACCACGAGGCAGAGCGTCAGCGTTTCCTGCGGGACCACCAGGTGGCCACGAACGGCCACGAGAAGGCCACCACGGCGCACAGGATGATGCTGCCGGTCCATCCCAGGCGCAGTCGGTAGGCGACCAGGTTGATCAGCACGATCAGCACGAGGGTGATGATCATCTGCCGGGTGCCGAGCCGCCACAGGCGCCGGTCCCGGTGCACGCGCGGCCGATCCTGGGCACTCATCGATGCTCCTTCGTGTCAGCGTGGTGGGCCACGGGGTGCCACTGCGTCATCGGTCGAGCTCCGGGATGACCTCGCGAGCGAACAGATCCAGGCCGGACCTGTCATAGGCAGCCTCCGGAAAGTAGCAGATGGCGTAGGTCATTCCTGCTTCCTCCATCCTCCGAAGCCGCTCGACGACCTGTTCCGGCGTCCCGGTGGTCAAGGACGAACGATAGTTAGCCACGATGGCAGAGGTGCGCTCGGCGCCGATCGAGGCGGTCATCCGATCCTCGATCGTGCGGATGCGGTCGTCCACCTCCGCTTCCGTGGCGCCGATCGCGGTGTTGTAGTTCGACGAGCGGACGATCGCGCCGAAGTCGGTGCCGACCGCGTCGCAGTGCTCGCGCAGGACGGCACTCTTGTGCGCGAAGCCGTCCGGCGAACCGTCGAAGTTGGTGTGGGTGGCGTATCTCGCGGCGATCTTCAGGGTGACCTTCTCACCGCCGCCGGCGATCCACATCGGGATACCGCCGTCTTGCAGCGGCCTCGGCTGCACGATCGCGCCGTCCACCTGGTAGTGCTGCCCGTCGAGGGTGGCGATCCCCTCGGTCCACGCCTGCCGCATGATCTGCACCCCCTCGTCGAGCATCTGCAGGCGGATCCCAGCGCGTGGGAAGCCGTAGCCGTAGGCTCGCCATTCGTGCTCGTACCAGCCTCCACCAATGCCCATCTGCACGCGTCCGCCGGAGATCACGTCCACCGTGGCGGCCACCTTGGCGAGATAGGCCGGGTTGCGATACGCCATGCACGTGCACATCTGGCCCAGCTTGATGCGCCTTGTGGAGGCCGCGAACGCCGCCATCAGCGTCCATGCCTCGTGCGTCGCCTCCGCGCTCGGCACCGGGGTGGTGTGGAAATGGTCGTAGACCCACATCGAGTCCCACGGCCCGTCGTCGACATGCTGGGCGATCCCGTTCATCGCCTCCCACTGGTCTGCGGGAGAGATCCCGACCAGGTCGTAGCGCCATCCTTGGGGCACGAAGAGTCCGAACTTCATGAGACCAACCTATGGCGTCGCAGCCGCTTGCGCCGCATCTGGATCACCACCACCACGGCGGCCGCGACGAAGACCAGCACCAGCACCGGAAGCACCAGGGCGAGCGCCGTGAGGGCGACGGCGGAGATGTCCTCCACGGTCGAGGCCACCGGTGCACCCACGCCGGCCGTGGAGAGGTTCACCCCTGCGCGAACCCCCGCCTTTCCGAGGTGGGTGAGCAAGGCCAGGATCGCGCCGCAGACGAACGGCACCATGGCGGCGCTGGTGAAGAACTCACCCGGGTCGGTGGTGGCCGGCGTGACGGCGCCCGAGCCAGCCGCGAACACGATGCCACCGGCTGTGGGACGCACGAGCGTCTGCAGGATGTCGTTCACGTGGTCCACGGCCGGTACCTTGTCCGCCACCACTTCGATGACGAGCAGAACGGCGAGCACGATGAGCACCCAGTCGTTGGTGAGCCACACCCAACTGGGTGGGAGCGTGACGAGGGTGGTGAAACGGGCGAGAAGCCCCATCACCAGCATCGGCACATAAGCGTTCAGCCCCGCCGAGAGGGCGAGTCCACTCCCCGTGAGCAGCTCCACCGGTCAGCCGTCGGCGGGCTCGGCGGGATCTGACCGGCGGGTCAGCTCCTCCTCGAGCCGGGTCACCTTGCCGTCGAGCTCGTCGGTGCGGCCAGGGCGGATGTCTGCCTTCATCACCAGCGAGACGCGGTGCCCATGTGCAGCCACGGCGTCAGTGGCACGGCGGACCACGTCGAAGATCTCGTCCCACTCACCTTCGATCGTGGTGAACATCGCGTCAGTCCGGTGCGGCAACCCGCTGGCGCGCACCACCGCCACAGCGTCGGCGACAGCGTCAGTGACAGACTCGCCCGTACCGAGGGGTGCGACCGAGAAGGCGAGCAGCATGACCCCAGTCTTCCAGATTGCCCGGCGTCCACGCAGATGAGGGGTGTCCGATCACATAGAGTCCGGGGTGTGGGCAGTACCTCCGGGGAGAGCGACGGCGAGTCGAGGCCGTCAGAGCCGGTCTTCAGCGACCGGATCTTCACCGTGCCGAACATCATCTCGTTGGCTCGGCTCCTGCTGGTCCCGGTGGTCGGTGGTCTGATCCTGACGGGCCACCTGGTGGCGGCCTTCGTGGTGCTCGTCGGTGCTGGATTCAGCGACTGGCTCGATGGAGTGATCGCCCGGCGGTTCAACCAGACGTCCCGCCTGGGTCGGTTCCTCGACCCGTCCGCCGACCGGCTGTTCATTCTCGTGACCATCGTGGGACTGGCGGTGCAGCAGATCATTCCGTGGTGGCTGGTGGTGGTGCTGCTCGCCCGTGAGATCGCGGTCGGACTGTGCCTACCGGCGATGGCACGTCGCGGGTATCCCGGGTTCCCTGTACATGTGGCGGGGAAGGCGGGCACCTTTGCGCTGATGTACGCCTTCCCCTTGCTGCTGCTCTCCCACCTGTCCGGTCTGTGGGGCGAGGTCGCCTGGGTGATCGGCTGGGCTGCTGCCTTGTGGGGCGTGTTCCTGTACTGGGCCGCCGGTCTGCTCTATCTCAACCAGTTCCGAGAAATTGTGACGGGTCGGGTGCAGCCGACATGACCCGCTACCCGACTCCACGCGGCAGCACCGCTCGTCCCGGCACCGGTGCTGGGCGCCGACCGGACGCGTCGATGACGCTGCTGAACGAGGTGATGGAGCGCCCGTTGGATCTCGGCTATGCCGCAGCGAGCGACGCACGCCGGCGGGGAACGGCAGCACCGCAGACGCCGTTCCGACGCGCGCTCACCTTCCTGCTCGCGGTACTGCTCGGTCTGACGGCCGTCTGGGCCGCCCGCGAGCTTCGTGCACCGGTCGGGGTGGAGAACGCCTCGGACGTGCTCGTCACGGAGATCCGGGATCGGACCGTGGTGGGTGAACGTCTGGCGGCCGAGAACGAAGCATTGCGCCAAGAGATCACCTCGCTCCAGGAGGAGGCGCTCGACGAGGAGGCGAGCGCGCTGCTCGCCGAGTCAGCCCGACTGGGTTTATGGGCGGGCGCCACGGCTGTGCAGGGCCCCGGCGTGGTGGTCACCCTCGAGGATTCGGTCAGAGCTCGCAGCGGGGAACCGGGTACGGATTTCCAGCGCGTGCAGGACCAGGATCTGCAGCTCGTGGTCAACGGCCTCTGGGCGGCGGGCGCAGAGGCGATCGCGGTGAACGGGCACCGCCTCACCGGGCAGACCGCCATCCGCACCGCGGGCGACGCCGTCCTGGTGGACCTGCAGCCGCTGGTCTCACCCTATGCGATCGAGGTGATTGGCGATCCGGACGGCCTGCGCACCGAGTTCGCCCGCACCCAGGCATCGGCCTGGCTGAACCTGCTCGCCGCCCAGTTCTCGATCTCATCCACGATCGAGACGTCCGATGATCTTGTGCTCCCGGCGGGCACAGCTGGCGCACCCGAGCTTGTGACGGAATCGTCATGAGAAGGAGCGTCAGCACCTGCCACGCCCGTGCCAGACTGAGGCCTGACGGCGAAGGGAGGGCGCGATGATCGCGGTGGCTGGCCTCGTCGTAGGTGTGGTGCTCGGGCTCATTCTGCAGCCGTCGGTTCCGGTGGAGCTGCAGCCGTATCTACCGATCGCCGTGGTGGCCGCCCTGGACGCGCTGTTCGGAGCGGTACGCGCGCGTCTGGAAGACGTCTTCGATGAGCGAGTGTTCGTCACCTCGTTCCTGTTCAACGTGGTCATTGCCGCTGTACTCGTCTTTCTCGGCGACCAGCTCGGCGTCGGCTCACAGATGAGTACCGCGGTCGTGGTGGTTCTCGGGATCCGCATCTTCTCCAACGCCGCATCGATCCGCCGCCACGTGTTCAAGGCATGAGCATGAGGAGCCCCCGCGTAGGAACGCCGAGGCACGAGGTGTGCCGGAGTGAGGCACCGCAGTGTTCATTCAGGTGTGGTGGAGCGTGAACCCATGAAGGAACCGCACCCGCACCGAGCCGAGAAGGTCACCCTGTCGGATTCAGGCCGACGGGGCTACACGCTGCGTGCGCGTCTGCTGATCGCGGCGATGTGTGTGCTGCTCGGGTTCGCGATCGTTGCCCAGGTCCGGCAGACGCAGGACGATCAGTTCAACGGCCTGCGTCAGGACGACCTGGTGCGCTTGCTCGACGAAGTGACCCAGCGCAATGAGCAACTTACCGAGGAGTCGGAGCAGCTCGCCCGGAACCGTGATGGTCTGCTCTCCGGATCTGATGCGCGCGCCGTGCAGGAAGATGTGGCGGACCTACTGGGCATCCTGGCCGGGACCGTGCCGGTCGAGGGCCCCGGCGTGGTGGTCGAGATCGAGGACCCGGAGGGTTCGGTCACCGCAGAGTTGATGGTGCACATGCTCCAGGAGCTGCGCAATGCCGGCGCAGAGGCCGTGGCAGTGTCGGGTGAGCGCCTGACGGCGTCGTCAGACTTCGTGAACACGGTGGACGGTGTGACCGTGAATGGCAGGTTGATCGAAGCGCCGTACGAGTGGCGCGCGATCGGCAACGGCGCCACCATCACCGTCGCCCTGGATATCCCGGGCGGTGCCTTCGCCAGGATGCGCAATGCCGGGGCAACCATCACGATGTCCGAACGGGACCTTGTCCAGATCACGGCTGTCCGGGAAGCCCCGGAACCTGAGCACGCCAGCCCTGTGGAGACCGAGGACTGACGTTCCCACCGCCGTCGTGGGCAACTAGAGTAGGACGGGTAGAGTCAACGCTCACAGTTCACGCGCACCCACCCGTCCCCCCGGGGGGGTGCCGACAGTCCGGTACGGGGAGGCACACAGATGACCGAGCAGGAGAACCGGCCGGCCGGCCCCGAGTCGACCGACAGAGGTCCCGCGCCGCATACCACGGCAGCCCTCGGCCGCATCGTGCCCCCAGAGAGTGACGAACGGGCACCCGGCGCGATAGACGCGTCAGATCGATCCGCCGTGGAGGCGCTGCCGCCATCGTCGGCATTGCTCATCGTGCAGCACGGTCCGAACGCCGGCGCCCGGTTCCTGCTGGATGCCGATCGCGTGACGGCCGGCCGCGACACCGCAGCCGACATCTTCCTCGACGATGTGACGGTCTCCAGGAAGCATGCCGAGTTCCTCGCCGCCGACGGGGTCTTCACCGTGCGTGACGTGGGCAGCCTCAACGGCACGTATGTGAATCGCACACGCATCGATGAGGCAGTCCTACAAGCGGGCGATGAGGTACAGATCGGCAAGTACCGGCTCACCTTCCACCCGAGCCCGCGCCGGCATTCATCGACCCAGAGCGAGGCCGGGGCAGGTGAGCTGGGCCAGTGAACGGCTCCGCCGCATCTGCACGTGAGGACGGCGACGAACAGAGATGGCCGTTCGGCGTCTCCCGGACGCCGAGCATGAACATCAGCGGTGCGCTGTCAGTGCTCAAGCGCGAGTTCCCGGCGATCTCCGTCTCCAAGGTCCGATTCCTCGAGGATCAGGGATTGGTGAGTCCGCACCGGACGCCGTCGGGCTATCGGCGATACTCACTCGCGGACGTCGAGCGGTTGAGGTTCTCCCTCGCCGCGCAGCGTGATTCATTCCTGCCATGGAAAGTGATCCGGGAACGGCTCGCCGAGCTGGATGCCGGGGGAGCGGACCTTCCGGCACCGGGTGCCCGGGTCGTCTCCGAGGACGGTGAGCTGCTGGCCGCACCGTCGGTCTCGGGACGGTTGACCATCGAGCAGGTGGCCGAACAGGCGGACTGTTCGACCGATCGAGTCGCTGCGCTGGCCGGTGCCGGCCTGCTCATTGCCGACGCGTCCCGCAAGTTCCCGGCGAGCACAGTGCAGATCGTGCGCTTGGCTGACGAGCTCGCCCAGCATGGCATCGACGACCGGCACTTGCGGACCTTGCGCAGCGCCGCTGACCGCCAGCTCGATCTGGTGGAGCAGATCGTGGCGCCGGTGCGCTCTCAGCGCACCGGCCCCTCCGCGAGTGGTTCGCGGGCGAAGGCGCACTCCATGGCTGCCGAGCTCGCCCAGACGCTGACCGCGCTGCACACAGCCCTGCTCAAGGCAGGGATCGACCGGCTGGAGTGAACAACCCGCACCGGCGCCACGCGGGCGCCGGTGCGTCGCGCATCCTGCTCGCGCGCGGCGTAGCGTGGAGTTGTGCGACGGATGCGATTGCTCGGAGTGCGGGTGCGGTTGAACGCCCCGGAGCACGAGGTGCTCGTGATCTTGGACGAGGACGCGGGTGAGCGATCCCTTCCGATCGTGATCGGACCGCACGAGGCGGTCGCGATCGCGACCGTGCAGGCGGGAATGCCGATGCCCCGACCCGGCACGCACGACCTGCTCGTGGCCTGCGTGGATGCCGCCGGATCCGGTATCCGTCAGGTGGAGATCACCGAGGTCCGGGGCGGGACCTTCATTGCCGAGGTGGTGCTGCAGAATGGGACGAGGGTGGACTCGCGCGCGTCGGACGCGATCGCGGTAGCGCTGCGTGCGAAGGTGGACGTCTGGTGCGCCGAGGACGTGCTCGACGACGCTGCCGTGGTGCTGGACGTGGATGAGGATGATCGCGAGCACGTGCACCTGGCCGGCACGCTGGCCGACGACGAGGCAGACGAGCGCGTGTCGGAGTTCCGAGAGTTTCTCGAACGCGTGGAGCCCGAGGATTTCTCCGACCGTGACGAGTCAGGTTCATGACCATCTCTCAATCTCAACTTGAAGGTGAGACTCGCCGTCGCGACACGCCGACACGTTTCGTGGCGCATGTCGTTGACCCGCACCTGTTGCACCTCTAACGTCAGTGACACGGGGTTGAGCACGACCTCGTGGGCACTGCGGAGTACAGTGGTGTGAGTCCGGTTTGAGAATGGAGAAGGTGTGAGCGGCAGCGACGCAAAGGCAGACGCCACCCCGGGGGTTCCTCAGCGAGCTCAGGGCATGCTGTTCGGCGACACCTTGCCGGACCTCGACACCACGACCGGATATCGCGGTCCGACCGCGTGCCGCGCCGCTGGCATCACCTACCGGCAGCTCGATTACTGGGCCCGTACCGGCCTGGTGCAGCCGAGTATTCGTCCGGCCACCGGATCCGGGACGCAGCGTTTGTACAGCTTCCGCGACATCCTGGTGATCAAGGTCATCAAGCGTCTCCTCGACACCGGCGTCTCGCTCCAGCAGATTCGGTCCGCCGTCGAGCACCTGCGTGAGCGCGGGGTCGACGACCTGGCGCAGATCACACTGATGAGCGATGGCGCGAGCGTGTACGAGTGCACCTCTGCCGACGAGGTGTTCGATCTGGTCCAGGGTGGCCAGGGCGTGTTCGGTATTGCGGTGGGACGCGTGTGGCGCGAGGTGGAGGGCAGCCTTGCCGAGTTCCCCACGGAGAAGGCCGAGGACGACGCGCAGCCCAGCGTCGATGACGAGCTCGCCAAGCGGCGTGCCGCACGCAAGATCGGCTGACCGCGCACATCCCCGCCTCGGTACTACCGTGGGCGCCGTGCTTCGATGAGGAAGCGCGCCGAGTGTGACACGAACATGCCGTCCCGTTGGATCGTGCGGTGTACGGCGCGCAGCTGCTCGCGGTAGGCCGCCGACGTGAAATCCGGCACCGTCCAGATCACCTTGCGCAGGAAGTGCACCACCGCGCCGACGTCGTAGAACTCCACTCGACAGCGTGCCGTGCGCAGGTCCACCACCTCCAGGCCCGCGGCGCGTGCCTGCGCGGCGGCGTCCTCCGGCACGCGGGAGATCGGGGTGATGTGGTCGCCCATCATGGCGCGGGTGAGCTCGATGTTGGTCCCATTGCCGACCTGCTGGGACAGGAACGTCCCACCAGGGGCGAGCACCCGGGCCACCTCCGGCCAGGGCGTGGTGACCGGCAGCCGAGCGGTGATCAAGTCGAAGGAGGCGTCGGCGAAGGGGAGCGGACCGTCGTCGGGGGCGTGCACGACCTCTCCGCCGAGCGAGGCCAATCGCGCCCGGGCGACCTCGAGGTTCGGTTCCCAGGACTCGGTGGCCACGAGCCGCGGCGGGGGAGAGGCGATCTCCGCCAGCACCTCGCCGCCGCCAGTCTGCAGGTCCAGGCCGGCCGCGGCGGTACCCATGCGTTCGCTGAGCATCTGGGCATAGCGCCACGGAGGTCGTTCCTCAATGGCACGTCCGGCGAACCAGGAGAAGTCCCAGCCCGCCAGGTCCACGGCATCACCCTCGGCCACCAGATCATCGAAGGACGCAGTCATGAGACCAGGATGGTGGTCGAAGGGCCCTCGGGCGAGAGAATTTCGGCCATCCATGCTTAGGGTGGGGTATGGCGCGATACTTCGATGTGCACCCGGTCAACCCGCAGCCCCGATCGATTCGTCAGACGGTGGAGATCATCCGCGACGGTGGCCTCGTCGCCTATCCGACGGACTCGTGCTACGCCCTCGGTGCGCAGCTGGGGAACCAGCAGGCCAAGGATCGAATCCTCTCGCTGCGCCGGCTGGACGATCGGCACCACTTCACGCTCGTGTGCGCCGATTTCGCCCAGCTCGGGCAGTTCGTGCACGTGGACAACGCCGTGTTCCGAGCCGTGAAGGCGGCCACCCCGGGTCGATACACCTTCATCCTGCCGGCCACCAAGGAAGTGCCGCGGCGGTTGCTGCACCCGAAGAAGAAGACCGTCGGAGTGCGGATCCCGGACCACCCCGTGGTGCACGCCCTCCTCGCCGAACTCGGTGAGCCGTTGCTGTCCAGCACCCTGCTGCTCCCGGATCGTGACGAGCCGATGACGGATGGATGGCTGATCAAGGAGGAGCTGGAGCACCAGTTGGACGCCGTGATCGATGCGGGTGAGTGCGGCGAGGAGCCGACCACCGTGGTGGACCTGTCCGAGGGTGTGGCCGAGGTGGTGCGTCACGGCGCCGGCGACCCGGCACCGTTCGAGTGAGACAAGCCTGTCAGCGCGAGTACCGCTGCGTCGCCTGCTCGGCGACCGTCTCGAGCCGCGCGCGGTAGTCCGGCCACCAGGAGTCCTCCACGTCCGGCAGATTGCTCACTGTCGGGCGTAGACCCGCCTCGCCGTCGAGCGTCTCGCGCGCGATGTCGGCATGTCCAGCGTGCCGGGCCAGTTCGGCGATCACGTGCACCAGGATCTCACCGAGGGTGACGCGCTCGCCCCACCACGGCACGTCCCCCGGAGCATCCAGGTCGCGGGAGGTGATCGTCTCGTCCGCAAACACCCACACCTGGCGGTACATGTCCACGATCGACTCGCGAGACTCGTCCACGGTGGCCCACATGTCCGCGTTCGGCTCGGCGTCCTCGTCGGACCAGGGCATCGGGATCGGCATCTCCCGGCCGAACACCTCCCCGAAGTAGCCCTGCTCCACCGAGGCCATGTGCTTGACCAGCCCGAGCAGGTTCGTGCCGGTCGGCGTCACGGGCCAGCGCACCTGGCGCTCGTCCAGGCCGTCCAGCTTCCACAGCAGCGCCTCGCGGTGGGCCTGCAGGTAACGGTGCAACGTTGCTCGCATGTTCATCGGCTCACCGTAGCGCCGGCCCGAGGAGGTGACCCAGCTCTTTATCAGCCCGCGGCTGCGGCGCCGGACCCGGGCAGCGGGAGCCGGACCTCGAAGCGGCTCCCTCCACCGACGTTGGCCACGCTCACCTCGCCCCGGTGCGCTTGCACGATTCCTCGGACGATGGCGAGTCCCAGCCCGGCACCGGTGGATCGGCCCCATACCTGTTGCGGAGTGCGAGAGTCCGTGCCGCGCCACCCGGTGCGGAAGACCTCGGAGAGGTCCTCCTCGGCGATGCCACCCCCGGCATCGGCCACGCTCAGGATGGCATTCCCGGCTGTGTCACTAGCCGTCTCCAGGCACACCTCGGTGCCGGCGGGGGAGTGCTGGATGGCGTTCATCAGGAGGTTCTCCACCACCCGGGTCAGCTCGCGCGGGTCACCGAAGATCACCGGGCCGGGGCCGCCGAGCGCACGTAGCGTGACCTTCCTGGCCTCGGCGACGGGGCGCAGATCGGCCACGGCGTCGGAGACCATGTCGTAGAGCGAGATCTCCTCGGTGGTCAGGGTGAAGGTGCCCGATTCCAGCTTGGACAGCTCGAACAGGTCGTCGACCATGCTGGAGAGGTGATCCACCTGGGATCGGATCTGGCGGTAGTACCGGTCGGGGTCGGTGGCCATACCGTCCTCGAGCGCCTCGGCCATTACCCGCAGCCCCGCCAGCGGGGTACGCAGGTCGTGCGAGATCCAGGCGAACAACTCCCGGCGGGAGGCGTCCGAGGCAGCGAGCTCGGCACGTGCCTCATCGAGGCGGCGGCTGGTCTCGGCGAGGTCGTCGCCGAGCCGGGCCAGCTCGGAGTGGTCCCGGGGGCCGCCAGCATGCTCCACGCGTTCGCCCGCGCCGATGGCGCGGGCCATCCGGCGCAACTCGGCTGCTTCCTTCGCGAACAGTCGGCTGAGCACGAGGGCAATACCGAACGAACTCAGCGCGGCGGTTCCGGCCACATAGAGCAGCACGGTCAGGTCGTGCTCGGAGATGTACATTCCTTGCGCGATGGCGACCATGGCGGCCACAACGGCCAACATGCCGGTGGCGGCGACCACGATGATCCGCACCCCCATGGAGGAGTTCCGGGTCAGGCGGAGGCCGAGCAGCCCGAGCAGGCCGGCGCCGAGCGCGCACGCGAGCGAGACGGCGATGATGATGGCGAGATCGGCGACCGGGATCATGCGTCCGGCTCCACGTCCAGCCGGTATCCCACGCCCCAGACGGTCGCCAACGTGGTGGGGTTCGAGGGGTCGTCCTCGATCTTCTCCCGTAGACGGCGGACCGTCACCGTGATGGTGGACAGGTCGCCGAAGTCCCAGCCCCAGACGGCGCGCAGCAGGGCGTCGCGGCTAAACGCCTGACGTGGGTGCTTGAGCAGGTAGGCGAGCAGGTCGAACTCCCGGGTGGACAGCGCCAGCGCGGTGCCGCGCTTCGTGGCGATCCGGGCGGCAGCGTCTAGATGGAACGGACCGAGGTCGAAGGGAGCCTCCGGGGCCGTCTCGTCGATCGTGCGGCGCAGGATGGAACGCACCCGCAGGACCAGTTCGCGGGGTGAGAAGGGCTTGGCGAGGTAGTCGTCGGCTCCGGCCTCGAGCCCGTCGATCCGGTCGTCAGTGGAGCCGAGGGCGGTCAGCATGAGCACCGGGGTGGAGCGCTCGGCACGGATCCGACGGCACACCTCGAGGCCGTCGATCCCGGGCAGCATCCGGTCCAGGACGACCAGGTCGGGTCGGCGCTTGGAGACCTCCCGCACGGCGGCGATCCCGTCGGTGGCCTGGTTCACGAGGAAGCCCGCGGATTCGAGATAGGTGGTGGCCACCTCGAGCACGGTCGGGTCGTCCTCGACCACCAGTACGCGACGGTCGGTCAGGACGTCATCGGGATCGGACACCTCTGCAGGATAAGTCCCGCATGGCAGCACGGCCGCCCAGAACGGGTAGGTTCGATGGTCTCGTCCGCGTTCTGTAAGGCTTGAGGTGCCGGTCAACGCGTGGCCCGTGGACGCGGCAGATTGCGAATGGACTTGAACACTGACTGTCCGGTGAATGCTCGGCCACGCAGTCCACGAGCGGCCGCCAGATACATGGCAGAGATCAGGTTCCAGCGCGGTGGTGGCGTTCCACCTGGTCTGGGCTCAGGGCTGAGTCGTAGACCGCGAGGAACTGGAGTTGACCGGTGAAGTATTTGGCCGGGCGAGAAACCGGGGACCCTCCTCTGGTGTTCGAGCAGCCGGCGTTCCAGTACCACGTCGAGTAGCCGTGATACGGCTCTTGGTTCCAGGTGCCGGTTCGGACGTTCTCGCCATCGACATAGAACGTCCACGTTGTCTCGGTGGCGACAGAGTCGTAGTCGACAGTCACCACGACGTGATGCCACTGAGAGTCGTTGTACGACTGACCACTCGGTGTGATGGGCCATGTCACGGCGCCGTTGTCACGGCTCTGTGGGAAGAGGTAGAGCATGATTCGACCATCTTGTGTGAGAAACAGTGTGCGTTCGAAGGAATTGGCGTTTACTGTCCCGGTGCTGCTGGCGCCGATGATGGGCCCCGAGGCATTCGGTTCGGCTTTTATCCATGCCTCGTAGCTGAAGCTACTCGGTGCCGTGCCCTGGGCCCGAGTGGCGAGGCAGGTGCTGCCGGTGAATGCGACTGATTGTTGCGGCGTATCCCGCGCGCACGCGGCATCGTCGACGATGTTGTATGACGTGTTGTCGTACGTGCCGGTATTGCCCTGGCCGGTGAGGTCATGCTCGCTCGTCGCTGTGGCCGGAGACATGCGCCAGGCGAAGAGCGCGCCGGGGTCCTCGGCAGTCTGGGCTTGAGCGCAGGTGAAGAACGATCTGGTCCCCGAACTCGCGGCGTTCGTGATCGAGGCTGTGAACGCTGCTTGAGAGGTCTGGCTGAGCAAAGTTGCGACGACAAGGACTGTGGCGAGAGCAGCAATCGCAACCGGTGCGCCGCGCAATCCTGACCGCGCTTGCTCCGAGCCTCTTGTTGCCAGCCGCCATTTCAGCAGCACGACCAGGAACGGGAGGAGACAGAAGCCGCCGACGAGCACCCACTGCCAGGGAGTGAGTGCTGGTAGCGGTGTGAGCACGAAACGACCAGCGGACTGGGTGGTCGTCTCGATCGTTGAGTCCTCACCGCTGCCAAGGACCGTCCCGCCCGCATCGAGGGGGAACAGGCCGGTGTTGACGACCCGCATGAGCACCCCGGTGCCATCGGCGTTGGGTGTCCACCCGAGGAGGACCATGTTGAACCAGATGCGGAACCACAGGCTGACTACCGTGAAGGCGACGGCGGCACTCCCCAGCCGGATCCACCAGCGGTTGCGTGGATCGGTACGCGTCAGGCGCAGGGCTGTCTCCACGAGCATCGCTATCACGAGGAGCCAGGGGGCCACCAGAACGAGCCAGCCGAGTCCTGGAGCGGACCAGGTCGCGGCTCCGATGATCTGGGACGATTCGACGAGCCAGCCATCGGGTGCGCCGTTGAGGTCGCCCTGGGTCCGTAGACCACCTGGTTCGGCGCCGACCACGCGATGGGTGTACACACGGTCGTCGATAGCGAAGGTGATGATCTCGCCTGGCGCGTACGACGATTGCGCCTGTGTCACGACGACGGAACCTACGGGTAGTTCCGTCCCCATGCTCGGGCTCGAGATGGTGAACGCCCGGTAGCCGTTCAAGAACCCGATCAGGGTGAGAATGCCGACGAGGACCACAAGGCCCGCAACTACCCAGGCGATCGCATAGCGCCGCCTAGGCGCCCCCTTCATTGAACTCAGGCTCCGAATGTCCAGGTGATTGGCTGACTGACCTGCAAGCCCGCGTAGCTGTTGTCCGCCGTCGAATCCAGTGTGACGGCGAAGGTGAACGGCACGTCGGTTCCGGCGGCCACCTCGGTGTCGCCGAGAAGCGTGAGGAGGTCCAGCTGAGTGTCGAAGTCAGCGAGCGATCCGTCGTAGATGGTCGTTCCGCCCGATGTCACCGTCAGCGCCATCTGGGCACACAAGTCAGTGGCGTCGCCGTTGGCGTCGCCGTTCGTCGACTGCGTACAGGTACCCGGGGTGAGGCTGAACGAGGCCGCCGGCACGGTACCGGTGTTACTGATGGTGATGTCGGTCGACACGGTTTCCCCGGGCGCCATCGCCAGATCGCCCCCGTACTTGTTGATCGTCGAGCAGGTCGCCGAGTTCGTCGAGACACCACCCCCGTCTGTGCTGTTACACACAATGTCACCAGTGGAGTCGGTCTCCTGCATCGTCAACGTTCCAGCGCCAGCCGTATCGACCGTGTTCTGGATGCTGGCCGTGAATGCGGCGAGAGTCGGTGTGAAGCCGAGAGCAAGGACAATCGAGCCCAGTGCTCCCGCGATGAGTGCCGGAATGCCGACACCAGGTCGGCGTGCTCTGGTCTTTTCTGGCTGAGACATGGTGCTCCCTGTCTGTGATGGCAATCTTCGAGGCTACGGGTCGGTTGCCAGAGGTGCTAGTGGGCACCGCCGTATGGGCGGGTGAGTCTGGTCACTTGTGTGCCTTGGGTGGCTGCACCATCAACGTGCTGACGCCCTACCGGAGGGGTGTCCTGGGGCACGGGGCGTGTCATCAGCCGATGCGGTGCAGGCTTCCAGGGCCGAGGCGGTGGGGAGTGCTCACCATGCCTGGAGCTTGAGGCGCAGTCGGCCGTGATGTGGGATGGACATCATGCCAATCCGGAGGAGATGGGGACGTTCACTCTGCGCCTTGACGGCTGGGCTGGCGTTGCTCACAGGCTGCACGCCCGGCGGGGAAGTCGGGCCAGACGGCGGGAGAGGCGGCGATCCGAGTCCGAGTGAGCCCGCCACGCCGCCCCCGGAGACGCTCGACGAACTGGAGACGTCCCTCGTGGAGTCCGAGCTCGTGGCACGGGCGGAGCTCGAGGCCGAGGACGGCACGAGTGAGGTCGACGCGACGCTGGACGCCGGCTCCCTGACGGCCGCGGATGCCGTCACGCTGATACGCCAGGTGCGCTCCGCCGTCGGGAGCCTTCCGGTAGCGGACTACGCGGTGCGGACGATCACCCTGAACTTCCAGGGGCAGAACCCCGATGCGCGCCTCCGGTTCGAAATCGATCCAGACGACGAGCTGCTCGAAGAGACGGCGCGGATCGCAGCGGAGACTCCATGCGCAGATGCGAGGGTCACCGACGCCGAGACGGGCGATGGTGTGCTCGCAATCCTGGACTGCCGCGTTCCGGTTGCCGCCGAACCGGTGGCACTGGCGCAGACCTATTCGACGTTGGAGACCATGAAGCCTGCCGGCGCGGATACCACCTGGTGGCAGGTGCTGCCGGAGGGTCCGCACGTGTCGCCGATGCTGACCGTGCGCCACGCTCCGCAGGAGGGTCGGCAGGAGCTGATCACAGATCTGGCGGAGCTGGTGGAGGCTGCCGGTGCGGAGAACTTCTCCGTGTTGGATGACGACGATCGACTCGATGTGATGGCGACGATCGATGCCGACCAAGCGCAGGCACTGGGGGAGCAGCTGTGGGAGCGGCTGGAATCGGAGGAGCTGGGCTTGCGAACCGTCGCTCTCGATCATCCGGGCCAGACCGGCGACTATCCGTACTTCCGGCAGGAGTAGCCTCACCCACCCCGAGGCAACAGCCCGTGCGTCCACGCAACCACGACGGCGTTGGTGCGGTCGCGCGCGGAGAGCTTGCCGATCAGGTGGGCCACATGGGTGCGCACGGTCTCCACCCCGAGCACCAGGTGGGAGGCGATCTCGGCATTGGTCAACCCTTCGGCGACGAGTGCGAGCACCTCGAGCTCGCGGTCGGTCAGCCGGGGACCGTGCCAGGTGGACCCCGGACGGGTCGTCAGCAGCGCGCGTACCTGGTCGGGGAACACCAAGCTCTGCCCGTCGGCCACGGTGCGGACTGCGTTCACCACCTGCTCGGCGGTGCTCCGCTTAAGCAGGAAGCCGGAGGCGCCGGCACGTAGCGCCGCCTCCACATAGTCGTCGTGACCGAACGTGGTCAGCACCAGCACCTTCGGCGGATCGTCTTTGCGGAGCAGGAGCTCGGTGGCGCGCAGTCCGTCGACCCTGGGCATCCGGACATCCATCAGGATCACGTCGGGTCGGAGCCGGGCGGCGACCTCCACTGCCTCGGCACCGTCTCCGGCCTCGCCGACGACGTCGAGATCGGGCTCTGCGGCCAGGATCATCCGGATGCCCTGCCGGATCAGAGGCTCGTCGTCGACGAGCAGCACGGAGATCATGGTCGCTCCGTCCGGGTCGCTGGGCCAGGTGGTACCGGGAGGGTGGCGACCACCAGCCACTCCCATGTTGCTCCGTGGTTGCTTGGACCGGCGGTGACCACACCGTCCAGGAGTGCGGCGCGCTCCTGCATCCCGGTGATGCCGCGGCCAGTCCGGGTGATGCGTCGCCGGTCGGGGATCGGGTTGGCGACGTGCAGCTCGAGCGTGTCTGTGCTCTGCTCCAGGGTGACGACGACAGGGCCGGCGCCGTGCCGGTGGGCGTTGGTGAGGGCCTCGGCGAGGATGTCCAGGGTGACGCGCCAGACCAGCTGCGGCAGGTCTCCGCGGGTGTCGTGCACCTCGATGGCGAGGCCGGCGTCGCGGTGCTGGGCGAGCAGGTCGGAAAGCCCCTCCTCGGAGGCGGTAGGGGTGGTGCCGCGGGCGGGTGTGGCGTCCGGGTCGCGGAGCAGCCCCAGCAGATGGTCCAGCTCGTCCTGGGCATCGCGGGACGTCTGCGCGATCACCTCCAGGGCCGCGCCCGCCTGCTCCGGCCGGGTGCCGGCGACCCGCTGCGCGGCGGCGGCCTGGATACTGATGATGGACAGTGCGTGTCCGATTCCGTCGTGGAGTTCGCGGGCGAGGGCGGTGTGCCGGCGCTCGTCGGCGAGCCGGCTCTCGGCCAGGGCCAGCCGGTCCGTCGCGCTCGGGCCGAGCAGCAGGGGAGCCAGCCGGACGGCGGCCCATCCGCATGCCAGGACGCCTACCACCGCGCCGATGAGCAGGGCGACGCCGATCAGCACCAGCTGCCAGGCGGGCTGGTTCCAGCCGATGGTGGTGAGCAGGTGCTCGCGCCCGAGCGCGGTCCAGAGCAGGGTGAGGAACCCACCGGGGATGAGACCGAACACGCAGAACCCGCTCACCAGTCCGGCAGCGGTCTGTACGACGGTCCATCCCATGGTGCCCCAGCGGTGCCGGGCGAGCATCGGGTCCGGCACCACCAGCGGCGCGGGCACCCGGAGCAGGGTGCGGGCCGCCGTCACCTGGATCTCCCTGACCCCCGGGAGAAGGCCGACGCAGCAAGCCACGGCCACTGCCCCCACAACCCCACCGACGACGGTCGGTCGCGCGAGGCCGTCGGCGGCCGCGCCCCGTGCGAGGGTGCCGACCACCGTCCCGGCGAGCAGCGCCGCCGCGAGGCCGATCGCGGCGCCCAGCATCAGCCAGGCGCCGCGCAGCAGGAAGGTCCGGGTCACGGGACCATTGTCCCGGTCGGACCGGTGCCGCGGTGTGCGGCGTCGGGCGTGGCGCCGCCCGGGTGGGTCTCCAGCTCGGCGTCGTCGGCCCGGTGACCGGCGTAACCCCACACCGCGAGGGCCAGCATCGGCCCCCAGAACCAGACCGGCAGGATCCAGAAGTAGGCGTCGAGAGGACCAGCCAGCGCGATCCAGCCGACGGCCCCCAGGCAGACCAGGCCCGCCACGATCCCGCCAGGAACGATCGCGACCAGCGGCGGCACGGTGCGGCCACCGACTCGGGGGATCCAGTGGGGGAAGCGTTCGCCCCAGGGCCGGATCAGGCCGATCGTGAGACCTGCGCCCATCCAGGCGCCGAGCGAGAGCAGCATCCCCCAGGCAGTGATCGCGGGATCGCCGCTCGGGTGGGCGCCGATCGGCCACGGCGTGAGCCAGCTGAGGCGGACCACGGCGTAGGGGAGCGGTCCCAGCGCCGCCAGCACCGTGATCGGGACGCGGAACCGGACCACCTGGGCGGTGGCCGCCCGGCCGAGACGGCTGGTTCGTGCGGTGAGCGCAGCGCAGGCGATCCATAGACCGGTCGCGGTGAGCGTGAGTGCCACGATCCAGAGCATCCCGGCGCGATCGATCATCGCGCCGGCGGCGCTGGTGAATCCGGCGACCAGCGGTTCACGGAGGACGATGACGGTGGCCGCCGCCGCGACCAGCAGCACACCGAGCGGCGCGCGCATGCGGGGGAGGCGGACCATCGCAATGAGCGCGACGGCCACCGCGGCGAACGGGAGCACCATCGCGACCAGGTAGCCGGCCAGGGAGAGCCCGCTGAGGCCCGCGGTCGCGGTGGCGAGACCGGCTGCGACGACGGGTGCGGCGACCCGGATCGCACTGTCGCGATGGCGGGCCAGCACGGCGATCGCCGCGCAGATTGTGCCGCCCAGCGCAAGAGTCGTGAGCAGGGCGGTGAATGCCATCAGCGGCATCGCACGGCTGAGCAGGGACAGCTCGCCGTCGGCATACGGGTTCAGGTCGGGTTGGAGAAGCCATACCAGGCCGTGTCCCAGCAGAACTGTCGACGCGACGGCGGTGACGCCGATGAGGCGGCGGGGGAGTCGTGGGGTGGTGAGTGTGTTCATGACGCCAGCGTCGTCGTCGGCCGTGTGTGCGGGCTCCCCCACCTGGGGGATCATCGGGGGCGTGACGCCCCGATCGGGTGAGCTGACGCCGTCGGAACGTCTAGTCGACGGGTGGTGGGTCGAAGGTGCGGGCGCAGTAGGCGCGCACCTCGGAGAGGAAGGTGGCGCCCGCAGGGGAGAGGCGGCGCGTGGTGGCCCAGTGTGCGGCGATGTCCCGGTAGGCGTCCGGGTGTCGCACCGGGCGGGTGACCAGGCCGGGGACGTTGAGCATGCGGCCGGGCAGGTCGCCGATGAGGCCGAGGCCGAGCCCATGGCTGACGAAGGAGAACACCGTGGTCGGCTGCGTGACGGCCATGCTGCGGGCCTCGTCGACGTCGAACGGTGCCAGCAGGGTGCGGAACTCGGCGCCGACGCGGGCGTCCAGGCCCGCCTCACCGGTGGTGATCACGGACTCGCCCGCGAGTTCGGCGAGGTCGATCTGCTCGCGCCGGGCGAGCGGGTGTTCCTCGGGCAGCACCAGCACGAACGGGTCACGGACCAGCACGATCCGCTGCATGGTGGCGTCGTGCCGCTGCTCGATCACTGGCCGCAGCGCGATCTCGATGGTGCGGTGCGCGAGCGCCTCGTCCAGCCAGGAGTTCGGGCCCTCGTGCACCTCGAAGCGCACCTGCGGGTGCGTGGTGGCGAACGCGGCCAGCACGGGAGCGAGGATCTGGGTGCTCGCGCTCGGGACGCTTCCGACGGCGACCGTGCCGTGCACCTCCTCGCGGAGCATCCCCACGGAGGCGACGGCCGCCGTCCACTCGTCCACCATGCCGCGGGCATGAGGGAGGAACGCCTCGCCGGCCGCCGTGAGCGTGGGTGGGTGCACATCACGGTGGAAGAGCCGGTCCCCGACGTACTTCTCCAGGCCCGCCACGTGCGCGCTGATCCGGGACTGGGACCGGTGCAGCGAACGGGCAGCGGTGGAGAACCCGCCCGTCTCGTGGACGGCGATGAACGACTGGCACCAGGTCAGTTCCATGGCTCTACTGTGCCGTGTGCACTGCCTGCGCGTCGCGCGCTCGCGTCGGCGGCGCCGGCTCGGGAACGTCACCAGTGAGCACGGGATCACCGGTCCGTGCGAGGTGGTCGTCCAAACGGTGCGCCAAGGTGCGGCGTAGGGATTCGTGACGGCGGTCCTCGGCCAGGTTGTGCAGCTCGTCCAGGTCGTCGCCGAGGAGGTAGAGCTCCTCGGGGACGGTGGCATCCAGCTCGAGGGAACGCCGGGTGGGGCTCTCCTCGAGGTCGATCGCGAGCGGGTGGCGCGGTCCCGGTGCGTAGTTGCGGATGTACTTGGCCTCGCGGGTGCGCAGCGCGCGGATCGGGTCGTAGCGGTCGTGGAAGGTCTTCTCCAGGACCAGGTCGCGGTCTGTGATGTTCTCCTCACCGCGCAGGTCCTGGACGAGGCTGCGGCCCTCGAGGACGTCCGGGACGTCACCGCCGGCGAGCTCGATGCAGGTGGGCACCAGGTCGAGGTGGCTGACCAGTGCCTCGGACCGGCGCGGAGTCACGCCCCAGGTGCGCGGCGGACGCATCATGAGGGCCACCTGGACACCCGAGTCGTACAGGGTGCTCTTCGCGCGGGGGAAGGCAGCACCGTGGTCGGTGGTGAAGATGACGAGCGTGTTGTCCGCCAGGGGAGAGTCGTCGATGGCAGTGAGGATCCGGCCGACCGCCTCGTCGAGCTGGCGGATGGCGCCGTGGAAACCAGCGATGTCCTCCCGGGTGTCGGCGGTGTCCGGCAGGTAGCCCGGGACGTCGACAGCATCCGGATCAGCGTGCTCGTAGTCCTCCGTGGGCCACGGGCGGTGCGCCTCCCACATGCCAATGGTCAGCAGGTGGGGCTGCTCGCTCTGGGCACGCTCGGGCTGCTCCAGCCACCACTCCACGCGATGCGCGACTTCCAGTGCCCGGGGGAGGAAGCCGAGCCCGTGCACCTCGTCGTAGCCGAGGGCCCGGGCGTCGAAGTCCTCGTGCTGCAGGCCGATCAGCGTGGAGTGGTACCCGGACTCGCGCAGGTGCTCAGGCAATGTGGTCACGCCGTCGCGGTAGGACCAGCCAGCATGCGTGAGGCCCATCAGCCCGTTCTGGTGCGGGAGCAGTCCGGTGAAGATGCTCGAGCGTGCCGGCGTGCACAGCGGCGCTGCGGCGAAGGCCGACTCGAAGGTGACGCTCTCGTCCGCGAACCGATCCAGGTGCGGGCTCGGCACCGACGGCATGCCGTAGCAGGAGAGCCAGACACCGAGGTCGTGACCGTGGATGAGGACGATGTTCGGGGCAGTCATGATGGTTTCCTCCCGTGGGTGGGCGCGGCTCAGGGACGGACGGGGTCCGTTCGGTGGTGCGAGACCGTCAGCTGCGGGGAGCGTGGACTGCTCCCCGCAGCACAGCCGAACTACTCGGTGACGTATCCGCCCTCGGTGACGATCGCCGTCAGCTCCTCCTGCAGGGCCTCCAGGCCCTCCTCGGGCGTGACCTCACCGGCGGCGATGTTGGCCAGCGCCGGCTCGGTGACGGCGAGGAACTCGCCGATGAAGGGCAGGCGCAGGGTGCCGCGAGCCGTCTCGGCGGACTCGCCGACGGCGTCCAGGTACGCGAGTGCGCTCTCGTCGAGTCCCTCGGCATCCAGCACGTCGGAGCGGGTCGGGATACCCCCGTTCTGCACGAACACCTCCTGGCCCTCCTCGGACGTGACCCAGGTGATGAAGTCGAGCGCAGCCTGCTGCCGCTCCTCGGGGAGGTCGGCCGGGATCCCGAGGTTCCACGTACCGGTGGGGGAGGCGCCACCAGGCAACGGTGCGAAACCGACCGTGTCGACGACGTTGGAGTTGTTCTCGTCCAGGATGCCGCTGGCGGCGGCGCCGACCACGTTGAGCTGGGCCGCTTCGCCGGATTGCATCAGGGCGATCGCTTCCGCCTGGCCCACGCTCTGCGGGTCCGCCGGCCCGAGTGCGGCGAGGTCGCGGAGCATCGTCGCCGCTTCGAGCGCCTCGGGTGTGTCCAGGGCCGGCGTCCAGTCGGTACCCGGGTCGGTGAAGAACGAACCACCCATTCCGAACAGGATCCCGGAGAAGTCGTAGGTGACGCCCGGAGCGCCGGGGATGCCCTGGGTGCGCATCGTGTGCCCGTATCGGGTGGTCTCGGCGTCGACGATGGTCTCGGCGTTGCTGAGCGTGGCGGACCAGTCCTGCGGCACGTCCAGGCCGAGCTCGTCGTAGACATCGGTGCGGTAGACGAGGACCTGCAGGTTGCCGAGCAGGGGAACGCTCGTGAGGGCGCCGCCTTCGGCGAACGTCTCGGTCGCGGCGTCCCAGTACGGCAGGTTGTCGTAGGTGTGCATCGCCTCATCCAGCGTGAAACCGGAGTCGATGTCGGTGAGCGGCATCAACAGTTCGTTGCCGTTGAAGTAGGCGAGGTCGACCTCGTTCACCTGGTAGACGTCGAACGTGTGGTTGCCGGTCTGGGCGTCGTTGAGCATCTGCGACTTCACATCGTCGTTCGGGAAGGAACGCAGGTCCACATCGACACCGGTGGCCTCCTCGTAGGCAGCGACGACGGCGTCGTACGCCGGGTTCCACGGAGCCTGGGACGTGATCACGGTGAGCGACTCACCTGATCCCAGCGCTCCGCCGTCGGCGCCCCCGCCGCCGCAGGCGGCCAGGGTGAGGGCGAGCGAGGTGGTGACGGCGACGGTGCAGGTGGCACGGCGGCGATTCATGGGTACTCCTCGGGTAGGGGGATGAGGGTTCAGTTCTTGACGGCGCCGGCGGTCAGGCCGGCCACGATGTGCCGGTTGGCGACCGCGGCCATGAGGATGAGGGGGATGGCGGCGATGGTGCCTGCGGCAGCGAGCTCGCCCCAGGTGACGGCGTACGGCTGGAGCAGCTCGGCGATCCCCACCGTGACCGGTGAGGTGGATCCACCGGTGGTGAGCGTGAGGCCCATCATGAACTCGTTCCAAGCGAGGATCCCGACGAAGATCGCGGTAGCGGCCAGACCAGGGCGGACGACCGGGAGCATGATCGAGACGAAGGTGCGAAGCTCGGTGGCGCCGTCCATCAGACCCGCCTCACGCAGTTCCTCGGGCACTCCGGAGAAGTAGCTGGAGAGCATCAGTGCCGCGAACGGCAGGTTGAGGAAGGCGTTCACCAGGATCAGGCCGGTGATCGTGCCGAGCAGGCCCAGCTGGGAGAGCAGCACGTACAGGCCGGGGATGAGGGTCATCGGTGGGATCAACGGGATGAAACCGGCGATCACGAGGGCAGGGATCGTGATCCAGCGGGGCGGGTGCAGCCGGCTCAGTGCATATCCAGTGACCGCGCCGATCACGATGCACAGCAGGACCGCTCCGGCCACGATCTGCACACTGTTCGCGACCTGGGTGATGAACGCATTGTCGTCGAAGAGGGTGGTGAAGTTGCCGATCCAGAAGTCGAGCTGCCAGTCGGGGGAGACGATGGCGCGGTTTGGCAGGAACGCGAGCACCAGGGTCCAGGCGACCGGGATCAGGGTGAGGATGAGGATGATCGCTAGGGCGATCTCCACCCCGAGCGAGCGAGTTCGGGTGGTGGTCATCGCTGCACCGCCTTCCGGACGAGGAGAACCAGGGCGAGGACCAGGGCGGTGATGGCGACGGTGAAGAGGCTGAATGCGGCCGCTTCGCCCAGGTCGAGGTTGTCGAAGAAGAGAGTCTTGATGTGTTGGGAGACGAGTGTGGTGGCGCCGTTGGGGCCACCTCGCGTCATCAGGTACATCTCGTCGAAGGCCTTGACGCCCATGATGATGCGGACCAGGATCACGGCGCCGATCGCCGAGCTCATCGAGGGGACGATGATGTGGCGGATCACTTGCGGCTCGCGGGCACCATCGACGCGCGCGGCCTCGAGCACGCTGGCGTCGATGCCTTTCAGGGCCGTGTATAGGAACAGGAACACCACGGGTGTCCAGTGCCAGATGTCCACCACGATGACGGCGGCCATGGCAGTTGGTCCGTCACCGAGCCACCCCTGTTCGGACAGCCCGATCGTGCGCAGGAACTTGTTCAGCCCACCGGCGGTCGGGCTGAGGATGAGCAGCCACATCAGGCTCACCACCACCGGTGCGATGACGGCGGGCCAGATGAGGACGTTGCGGGCCAGCGGGAGGAGGGTGACGGCGCGATCGACGAGCAGGGCGAGGATGAAGCCCAGGACCAGGGTGCCGATCACCGTCGCCGCCACGAAGACGACCGTGTTGGTCAGGGCTTGAATGGAGGCGGCGTCTGCGAGGACGTCGCGCAGGTTCGTCAGGCCGGTCCATTCCCATTCGAACCGGCCGCTGCGGATCTGCACGTCGGACCCTGCCATGCGTGCGACCTGCAGCAGCGGATAGACGGCGAAGACGAGGCCGAAGAGGAGGAACGGTACGAGGGCGAGTAGCCGGAACAGGCTGCGGTTCGTGTGCGGCTTTCGCTGTGGCGGCCTTGTCCCGACCTGGGACGGGTCACGGGTGGGTGATTCAGTCGTCGTGCTCACTACCCAACCTCTCTGTTGTGGAGGAGTGCGTCTTCGTCGACGGTAGAGAGGGCGGCAGTGATCTGTCCAACGCGTACTTCGGAACACCAACATCCGTATGGCGGATAGGCGGCGAGCGATGGGACGGCGGGCGGTGCATTGCGAGTATCGAACACGCGTTCTTTGTCGGTGGGCGGCGGGAGGGTCGGGGCAGTGGTTGATCCGGGCCCAGCGGAGAGCTTGTGGCAGTCGAACGGATGTGCTATTATTGATAGTGAGGGAGGGGTTCTTGATGACGCTGACGACAATCTCGCGGGGGAGGGTGTTGGCGCGTGTCGAGGCTCTGGTGGCCGAGGCTCGTGAGTTGGCGTCGATTGATCTGGTGGACGAGGTCGAGTCGGCAGAGTTGCCACGGCTGATCAATGCGGTGGAAGAGCTCGGCCGGGTGCAGCAGGCGGTGTCGGTGAGCGCCGCGCGGGCGATGGAGGCCGACGGCGGATGGGCACTTTCTGGTGCGCGCACGTTCGCTTCGTGGTGGGCGATGCGGACGGGGCATCATCAGGTGGCGGCACGGGGTGAGGTGAAGACAGCGCGTGACGTGCGTGATCATCTGCCTGGTGCGGGTGTGGCGTTGGCTGCGGGGGAGATCAGTGGTGATCATCTGCAGGCGCTCTCGCGTCACGCGACGCGCACTCAGCGACTACGGGATCGGTTGCGTGATGAGGACATGGGGGAGGAGTTCCTGCTGACTCACGCGCGGGCGATGGATGCGACCAGTTTTGTGAAGGTGGTCAAGGCGTGGGCGGTGGCGGCTGATCCTGAGGCCGCGGATCGGGACTGGGTGGAGGACTCGACTGCCGAGCACATGTTCCTGTCGAAGACGATGGGTGGGTGGGCGTTCCGCGGATGGTTGGGGGACGCTAGCGGCGCCGCATTGGACGAGATGCTGACGGCGCGAATGGGGGTGCCGGCGGCGGGGGATGACCGGCTGCCTTCGCAGCGTCGGGCGGCGGCGTTGCTGGATGTGGCCCGGCAGATGTTGGACTCGGGGGAGTTGTCGCCGGGCGCGAGGGTGCGTCCGCATGTGGCGGTGACGGTGTCTTTGGAGACGATGGAGCGGTTGATCGAGTCCAGTGATCCTGCCCGGCAGGGGCTGGCGCCGGTGCCGAGCCTGCAGCCGGGGCCGTGTCGCGGTGGTTCAGGAGGGTCCGGCGCGACCGGTGGGCCCGGTGGTGTGCAGGGCGTGCTGGACGGAGTGTGCGGGACCGACGGCGAGGCGAACGCGGAGGATCCGCTCGAAGGTGTCGTGATCAGTACCGCGATCGATCCTGAGGTGATGCGCGGGGCGGAGCCGGCCACGTTGGCGGATGAGACGCCGATCGCGCCGGCCCTGTTGGCGCGGTTGGCGTGCGAGGGGGAGTTCCACCGGGTGATCTTCGGCCCGGAGTCCGAGGTACTGGATGCTGGCAGGACGAGGCGGCTGTTCTCCTCCGCGCAGGCACGTGCCGTGATCGCCCGAGATCGGCATTGTCAGTATCCGGGCTGCCACGCCCCGCCGGGTCGGGGAGAAGTTCATCACTCGATCTGGTGGCGCAAGCAGCACGGGAACACCGATGTCAGGGACGGGGTGTTGTTGTGCTGGCACCATCACGACTGGGTGCACCAGATGACCATCACCATCCGACGATCCGGCGGGCGATGGCGGTTCTACAAACCGAGCGGGCTCGAGATCACGGCGCAACCCCTCGCTGCATAGTGTGCTGGAGCGTGCCCTGATGACGACGCGCTCTCAGATGTTCGCGTAGGGAGACTCCGTGCACCTGGACAGGTAGCCATGTGTGCCGCTCGTGAGCAGAGGTAGCAGCCGGTCGAGTGGTCGAATGACCGCTCAAGCATAGGCGCGCTGCCGGTCGCCGTCGTAGGCAGTGGTCGATTCGAGCATGAGAGATCGCACCGGTCTGGGTGCGCCGCAGCGAACAGTTGCGCGAGGTGCACCGCCGCAGGTGAGCCCGAGCAAGCCGATCCGTCTGTCGCTCGCAGCCTCGACGACCGCACAGACGTCGTCCATGGCGCGATTGGGTTGACATGAGCCGCGTGGGAGACCTCTACTGCTTCCGCCACACCTCGGAGGTCCATCCCAAGCACCCTCCGTGTACCGGCGAGTCACCAGCTCGCGGATCACCCTAAACGTGCCGAAGCAAGTGCCTGAAGAGCGCGCACTCGGACGACTTCGGTTGACTCGCGGGGTTAGATTGCACCGCCTTGATGGCGGCCCCGTACCGTGGCCCGCATGTCTGTACGTGCTGCGACGCCTGGTGACGTGGAATGGATCGTTGCCGTCCTCAAGGAGCGGCGCGAGACGCTGGTGCAGCAGGCGCCGGTCTTTTGGCGACCGGCTCCGGATGCTGCAACCAAGTCCCGGGATTTCATCGAGTACTTGCTGGCCGACGGCGGAGCCAGGGGTTATCGCACCGACGACGGTGTCCTGATCGCCACACCGCGTGGGGATGGATGGCTCGTCGACGACATGTACGTGCGAAGTGACAGGTGGGCTGACGGCGACGGGAAGGATCTGTGGGACGCACTGACAAACGACGTTGGCGGGTCCGAGATTCGGTTCGTCTGTCCCACCTACGAACTGCACCGCGAAGATCTCGCGCGGGTCGCCGGCCTGACTATTGCCGAGTCGTGGTGGCTGCGAGAGCTTGATTCCTCGGGTGGCGAGTCGAACGTTCAGGTGCAGCTACCTGGCGCGAAAGCGGTCACCGTGCCGGCACCGCCCGTGTATGCCCCACCAGGGCCGATCCTGTTTCTGCCCAGCGCTCCGAGCGATCCGTCCGTAGCGATCCCAGCTGCGGTCGATAAGGCTGAGGAGCTCGGCTGCGCGAGCGTGGTCGTCAATGTCGTCCCTGGTGCCGACGAACTGGTCAGCACGCTGCGCGTTGCGAAATTCCGCCGGCACTGCGACTACTACACGCGTCCCGCTGGGCGGCCGGGCTAGCGTCATCGGATGCAGATGGATCAGCTCGGCTCGTGCGAGTGTCCGGACTGTAAGTGTGAGGACGTGGCTGAGGTCGACCTGGCCCGCGACGGCTGTGTGGCTGCTGCGTAGCGCACTGCCTTGACAAGCACGGAGTCAGAAGCCTGAACCACATGTTCAGTACGTCGGAAGCGGGAAAGCGGCCGAGCATTCACCTTTGCTGTAGTCGCTACTTTACTGGAAACCCTGCGTACAAAGATCAGTCGTATAGCTCAGCGATGCGCGCTGATCGCGGCAGATCCGGACGAATCTGCACTAACCTCTGAACCGTGTCCTATCCGCCACCATCAGACCCGGACTGGATGTATGTGCTTGACCACGTCCTGCCGCGCTTGGGCATGTGGACGGGTCGGGAGACGTACGAGCGGGCCGTCTGCTTCGTGGAGGGATTCGATCTTGCCCGCGGGAGCCGGGTCAACTCGCTGCTCAACGAGTGGGCGCGAAGCCGCTACGGCGAGACGAGCATCGGCTGGCCGTGGGTGTTACTCCGACTCAGTCTGGGGACTCCGCGAGACACACTCGACGGTCGCGACCTCGGCGACCTCACACCTGAGGAGGACGCTGCCGCAGTGGCCATGCTTCGTCAGGCCCTAAACGAAGTCGTGGCGGCTCGCTGAGCACGCTCATCGGCATGAGCGCGCGGTTCCTGAGCGCCGCGGAGGGGAGGGCTTAGAGGCGATACGCAAACAAGTAGGATGACATAATATACATTATCGGCTGAAGAGAATGGTTCGCTGAGTGTGCTGGGATGACCTTATGGAGTTCGATCGAGCACCCCGGCTTGAGATGCTGTGGGAAGCGCACAATCCTCACCATGCACTCGCAGAACGCTTCGGCTTCGATGATGCCGCGGCTGCCGACCGCTGGTTGCGCACGACACTGTCATCTCACTGGGGCGTGACGATCGAGTCCTGCCAGCGCATCGTGATGAGCGATCACAACGCGCTGGCGTGGATCTCGACCGACATGGGATCACTGCTCGCCAAGTGGTCGGCTGCACCGGAACGGTTTGCTCGCCTGTCACACGTCGCTGATGTGACGCAGTGGCTCGCCGATAACGGTTTGCCGGTGTCGGCGCCCGTGCCGTCGCTGGACGGTCGTCTACAACTCGAGGTCGACGGCGTCTCGATGGCGGTCCAGCACGTCGTCGAGGGCCAACTGCTCGACGTCGGCAATAACCGTCAGGTACACATGGCCGGCGCGACGTTGGCCGAGTTCCACGATGCGCTGGGTCGCTATCCGGCAGCAGACGAGACCGTCTCGCAGAATGGAACAGATGTTCCTCTGGCTACTCGGGTCACCGGTTGGCTGGATTCGACCGACTCCCCTGCGCCGTCAGCGGCTCTGCAGGCACTGCGCAGGATCGTTCGAGATGCGCCTCGTCTTGAGGGCGCGACCCAGCTCCTCCACGGTGACTTCCGCTCCGCCAACGTGCTGTGCTCAGGTATGTCCATCGCCGCGGTCCTCGATATGGAGGAAGTCAGGCGAGATCACTGCATCGACGAACTGGCACGGTCGACGGTGCTGCTCGGAACGCGATTCCACGACTGGGGCCCCGTGTCGGCTGAGGTTCATGCGCTGTTCCGCGCCGGATACGAATCGGTGCGGCCCCTGACGTTGCCCGAGCAGCATTGGTGGGACGTGCTCGTGCTCTGGTACACCCTGTTGTTCGTGCCCGCCGACGACGACCCGACAGGATGGGCGGCTTCGGCACTGGAGCAAGCGGCGGACATCTGAGCGGGCGACCACGGTCAGAGGCCGTGACGACGTCTCGCCGCATGGCGTGCTGCGGTGACGAGGCGATGAACGCGAGGTAACATCTTGGGTCCCTGGTGGCGACATGGGAGCTGATGATGACGGTGGACGAGCGTGTCCTGACACCGATGCCCGTGGCGCGGGACCGGACGACGAAACGCGGCGCCGTCGTGGTTGCGAGCCTGCGCGGCATGACGCCTGCTGTTGTCGGTGGCGCGGCCATCATCGCCACGGACTCGATCTTCAGTCCCGGCACCGCCGTGCACCAGTGGGTACTCGTTGGCTACTCGGTGCTGCTCTGGGTCTTCGTTCCTGCGATCGCCGCAGCCGCTGTCGTGGCCGGTGTGTCCGCGCATCGCACAGTGACGGTGACTCCTCCGCACGCCGCGTTGGTCTTTGGCGCCGCCGCCGCACTGTGGATGACGCTCGGCGTCAGCAACATCGAAGGTTCGGTCTACGGCATCGTCCTCGGCGCCGGCGCGGTCGTCGCCAGCGCGCTGCTCGTCCGAGGTGAAGACAAGAGCAGAGCGACCGGCCACGCAGCGGTCGCGATCGCCGTCACGGCCATCATGCTCAGCGTTGCTGTGCCACCGATCTCCTCGGTGGTGCAGGGCGCATTCGCGGAGCTGGGACTGCCCGTCGTCTGACCGCACGTTCGGGCGTTCGGGCCGCCTCATCTCGGAGCTAAGCCTCCGCCAGCCAGCTGAGCAGTCGACCGCGCGACCAGCAACGACCGACCGCCTCGGTCTGCCGGCTAGCGCCGTCGAGGATCGAGACCCCGATGATGCTGTGACCGGAGGCGTGCCTGTCCCCGAACGTCGGCACCGTCGGAGCGACCCCGACGCCCTCCACGGAGACCCATACCATGGGTCGGTGCGCCGCGATCTCGTCCAGCCCTCGCAGGAATCTCCACCTGGACTCCAGCAGAAGTTTCGCCAGACTCCACGTCGTGGTGATGACCGGAAGTGCCGAGGCTGGCACTCGTGCCAGGGCGTCGGGCAGGACGTCCAAGGTGTCGCCGTGCAACAGATCAGGCGGTTCCGTTGCGAGGAGTGTCATCTCGGTCTCGAGCTGAGCGATCCGGTCGGGGTGTTCTGGCGAGATGCAGGCCCTGAGCCACCGGGCGTCCACGGGGTCGGTCACGTAGATCGGGTCAGTGTCGATCCCGATACGCGTGGTGACGTGGGGAAGGGCCCGGGCGGGCAACCTCCTCTCCCCCACGATCGACGCCTCCATCTGCACGATGGACGCGTCGTCCCCGAGCCGCTGTCCATTGCTGTACGTCAGGCCGACTCGATCGACAGTGAGGTTGAGTGCAGCACCGCAGCCGACATCGATCAGGCCGACCGCCTCGGCACCGGCCCGTCGCGCCGCTTCGGCGATCGCCGGATACAGGACGGCGCATCGACCCGTCTCGTTCGCGTGCACCCGTCTGTGCACCGTGCCTGCCACGATCTCGTCGCTCATCCGCACCAGTACCTCGACAGCCACGCGAGCCGCCGCAGGTCCGTCCAGTGAGGCATGCGCGGCGGCGAGCCGGGGAGCACGTCCGGCAAGCGCGAGATCGTGCAGCGCGGCAAGGATCATGGCTGGGTTCCGCTTGCGAGCCGGCATGCCGGCCAGGGCATCAAGGGCGTCGTCGGACTCGCTCAGTGCGGTTGCGACGCGGGCGGACATCGGAGACTCCCCCGCGGCGGTCTCAGCGAAGCGCCGGTAACGCTGTGCGAGCCCGCAACTACTACCCACCGGACTGTCCCCCTTGGATCTGTGCCACGAGAAGACCGTAGCGACGTGACGCCAGGACGAGGGCATTCAGCGGCTCAGCCTTGCTCCATGTCTACCGGTATGCACGCTGCGACATCGCCGACGGCGACAGCCAGGTCGACAGAGATTGGGTCGCCGCCTGGTTGCAGGTCGGCGAGCAGGCCTGAGAACTCCGCGACCAACGTCTCGCCGTCGTCGAGCAGGTCAGGGGGGATTGTGGCGACGACGCCATTGTCGGTGTGCTCGACGTACTGGTTCGGGTCGACGCCAGCAGCCGAGTAACGCCCCTCTGCGCACACCTGGCCCATGGGTAGGACCGTGATGTCCGCAGCGAGCCCGTGCTCGGACAAAGCCGCCTCCAGGTCGTCGGCTGCGGTGGGTGTGAACAGGCTGAACGAGATCGTGCCGTCGGGTGTTTGCTCGACGGCGTACGCCGGATCGCTGGGCGCAGTCCACTGCCAGACGGCGAGACCGATCACGGCGGCTGCTGCGACCCCCGCAAGGGACACGGTGCGGCGGACCGGCTTTCGTCGAGTAGCCAGATGTTCGGGAGAGCAATCGGTAGACGCACGTTCCGAGACGACGTTCCGCAACTCGGTGAGGAGCTCCGTCTCGAACGTGTCCAACGGTGCTTCGGTTCGCGTGTTCACTGTGTGACCTCCACCTGTGAGTGCCCGATATCGACTGCACGAGCCAGATTTACCTTCAGGGCGCGTCGCGCTCGGTGAAGCCGAACGCGTGCCGTCACCGGCTGGATCCCTAGGACGTGTGCCGCATCCGAGACTGTGAGTCCGTCCAGGGCAACCAGTTCGAGCACGGCCCGCTCTGCTTCGGACACTCGCGCCAGCCCGATGTAGATCTGCCTTGCTCCCAGCTCAGCGTCGAGGCGTTCCTCGACGCGTGCCATGGAATCAGCATCCAGAAGGGCTCGGCCACTGACCCGCGAGACTGCCTTGAGCTCGCGAGCGGTGTTCCGAGCATCCCGAGCAATGACGTTGCGAGCAATGCCATAGAGCCAGCCGATCGGGCTCCCCCGGTTATCGCGATAGCTCGACGCTGATTCGATTGCTGCGAGAAAGATGTCGGCCGTCAAGTCTGCGGCTTTGTGTGGGTCCCGGACCCGACGGGCGACGAACCCCTCGATCGCTCGGACGTGGGTCCGGTAGAAGCGCTCGAAGGCGTCGGGATCTGTCCCGATGCTGCGGATGTCGTCCATACCCACACTTGGCTCGAGGGAGGTGCAGCGTTACAGGGTCGGCAAGCTCCCCGTCAGCTGGTGCCCGAGAGTTCCATGCCCAACACGGTCCGGGCACCATCACGCCCCGATTCGATGTCGTCGACGTACACCATCCCGATCTTCTCCGCCACCCGGCGCGACGGGAGGTTCTCCGGGTGGATGATCGCGACGAGTCGCCCTTCCCCAAGAACATCACGCGCAAAGTCGCGACACGCAGCCGCAGCCTCGCTCGCATAGCCCAGGCCCTGGTGCACCGTGCGTATGTGATAGCCGACCTCGAGCGCGGAGGCACCGTTGACCTGTTGCCAGGTCAGTCCGCAGTCTCCGACGAAGTCACCCTCGAGGGTTTCCACGATCCAGAGACCGTACCCGTGCTCGGCATAGTTGCGCTGGTTCCAGGAGATCCACGCGGCGGCCTGCCCACGGGGCATCGGCGCCGGGTAGTAGGCCATCACCTGGGGGTCGCCGAGGAGTTCCGCCATCGCATCCAGGTCACCATCGGTCATCTCCCGGAAGCGCAGCCGCGCCGTGGCATCGGGTGTCACGCGCCCTACTCCGGATTCATCGCGATGAGCTGGATGAGGTTCCCGCAGGTGTCGTCGAAGACCGCGATCCTGCCCGTGCCAATGTCCGTCGGCGGCTGCGTGAAGATCACACCCTTCTCGGTGAGCCGCGCGTGCTCGGCCTCCACGTCATCAACGGTGAGTTGGAGCAGCGGGATCCCGTCGGTGATCATCGCGTCCCGGTACGGCTTCACGGCCGGGTGCCCCGCCGGCTCCAGGAGCAGCTCCGGGCCGTCGGGCTGGTCGGGTGAGGTCACGGTGAGCCAGAAGTCGTCGCCCACGGGCACCTGGTGGCGCTTGGTGAAGCCGAGGACGTTCGTGTAGAAGTCCAGGGCCGCCCGCTGGTCATCGACGAAGATGGAGGTGAGGGTGAGCCTCATGTGTCATTCCTTTCGATCGGCCACCGTCGCGCGATCTCCGCGAGGGGCTCGGGAGTGAAGTAGTGGAACTTGGACCGGCCGCGGCGTTCCGTGGCCACGAGGCCCGCGTCTTCCAGCACGGCCAGATGCTGGGACACCGCCTGCCGCGTCAACGTCAGGTCGTGCCGCATCGTCAATGTGGCGCAGAGCTCGAACAGCGTCTTGCCGTCCCCTGCTGCGAGCTCGTCGAGCAGGATCCGCCGGGTGTCGTCGGCGAGTGCCTTGTACACATCGGCCATGCCCACACGATAGGCAAGTGGCTACTTGCATGTCAATGGCCTTAGCCACTCCCCCCAAATACGGGTGTGCCGCGTTTCCCGCAAGTGCGACAGTGAGCCCATGACTGAACCGCGCGTGGCGCCGAAGTTGCTCTCTGCTCTCAGTGCCCCCGACCGCGTGGAGGCCTTCGCCCGCATCCTCAGCGGTGCCGCGGACGCTTCCGATCCCACGCTGCGCAAGGCGCACGAGCGGCTCCGCGCCGCCGGGATCGACCCCACCGGAACCCACGACACAATCGCGGCCACGTTCGCCGCGGCGCTTGAGGAGGTTCGCACCGAGATGGCGGGCAGGCATCATCTGGTCGGCCAGGCGCGGGCGCCCCAACAGCTCCCATTCCGGCACGGCCGCCTCGTGGAGGTGCCGAGCAACAGGGACCACCTCCGCCTGCTGCTGGACTGGCTCGCGGGCGACTACCTACGCTCCACCAGCTACGACGAAGCGGAGCTGAACGCCGTGCTCGGACAGGTCGCCGACGATGTCGCCCTGCTCCGACGCCACCTGGTGGATTTCGGCTACTTCACCCGCGATCCCCACACGGCGGTCTACTTCCGCGCGGTCTCGGAGACCTCGGGCACTGGTAACGCCTGAGCCACCAGCTCCCGCCACAGGTGCGGGTGGGTGTCCCAGAAGTCGTGCGGTACGTCCGGGACGGTCACCAGTTCTGCCCGTGGGGCCAGCGCGGCGATCTGGTGCAGCGGCCACGGTGGGCGGATGTCGTCCCCGGCCACCGCGATGGTCATCGGCACGGTCGAGTCGGCGAGCCGCCGCCACAGATCGGGCTCATGGATCCACTCGGCGAAGGAGGCGTTCAGCGACCGCCACACGTTGACGTCATAGTCGATCGCCGGTGCCGGCTGGTCGTCCTTCCTCGCCTCGTAGATCGCGGACCAGGTGCGATCCTTGTGGAACCCGTGCCCCGCAACGCCCAGCACCCGCCGCACGGCGCGTGGATGGTCCAGGGCGTACCGGATGGCCAGGTCACTCCCCCACGAGTGCCCGACGACGTCCCACGCCGTCACGCCGACGCTCACCCTGATCTCCTCCAGGTCGGCGACCGCACGGGCCATGTCGTGTGGCCCACCTTCGGATCCACCCACGCCACGTGGGTCCGGGCACCACGCCCGCACACCCTGCGGCACCAGGGCTGGTTCCGCCAAGTAGTTCACGCACCCGGGACCACCGGAGAGCACCAGTACGTCCCGGCCGGTACGGAGCGACGACACGTGGAGTGCCGCGCCGTCGGAGGCGTGAACGATGTGGGTAGCGAACTCGCTCACCGAGCGATCCTCCTGAACTGGTGACCGGCCGCCGTCGTGCGCCGTGCCATCGCCGGTCGTGATGTAACTTTCGGTGCCTAGGGGGCACTACCCAGTATGAGCGCACCAGAGGAGCAGGCCGAGGGGCGGCGGCGCCTGACCGACCTATGGGAGCAGTACGCCCATCGCATCCACGCGTATGCGATGAGGCATGTCGGCCCCGATCGGGCCGAAGAAGTCGTCGCGGAGACGTTCCTCGTTGCGTGGCGCAGACTCGAAGACGTACCTGGCTCGGGTCTCCCGTGGCTCCTGGTGGTGGCTCGCAACACGATCCGGTCAGACCGGCGTTCGATGTATCGGCAACGCGCTCTGACGGCGGAGCTGGAGCGCCTGACCAAACTCACCGACCACGTGGCCAGCGCAGAAACGCTAGTCACCGAGCGTGATGCCCTGCTGCGCGGGCTCGCACAGCTGAGCAAGAACCAGCGCGAAGCTATCCTCCTCGTCGCCTGGGACGGTCTCACCACCACCGACGCGGCGGCCGTCGCCGGCTGTGCGCTGGGCACCTTCAAGGTTCGCCTGCATCGTGCGCGGCGGCGCATGTCGCGAGCGCTGGATCCCACCGCCGATCCTGATGCACCCAACGCCTCCGTCGCTGCCCTCTTCCCCGCAACCCCGGAACGGGAGCTCTCATGAGCAACCACGACCCAGAACAGTTGCTGCGCCGTCTCGCCGATCGACCGGCTGATGTCGAGGCAATCGAGCGAGCCCGCACCGACCTCGACCGCAGGATCGCCACGAACGCTACGGCCTCAAAGCGCTCGGGCGCGACCACCGTGCATCCCCGCCGACTGCCCGTGATGCTCGCCGCCGGGGTAGCAGCGCTGGTCGCGGCATTCGGAATCGCGAGTGTCTGGCCCACCGATACGTCCGACCCTGCTGCACCGAACGACTACTACGGTGAGGTGGTCGCTGCGGGGCCGGAGGGATTCCGTGTGCCCGCGGAGGTAGACGGCTCCGAGTGCAGTCCGTTCTCCAACGACATCCCAGCCGAGGATGCGGTGGCCGCGGGCGTCGGTTACCTGATCGAGGGACCGATGGAACCGCGCTTCGTGACTCCTCGCCGAGATGACACCTGCGCCGAAACCGCGAGAATCGAAGCGGCATTCATCCGGACAGATCCGGACGGCAATCTCACCGGAGCCCTCACCGTGTGGGGGCCCGACGCTGTCGATCCGACCCCCTGGATCGGCGGACCGGCGGACATCCGCGACGTGGACGTGTCCGGTGCCACGGGCACCATGTTCACCTCTGGCCCAGCAGCAGGGTCGGGCATCGTCACTTACGGGGTGAACGTGCTGAGCTGGACCGATGATGACCGGAGTTGGGTCTTGACCGCTAGCAACCTGACCAGCGATGAAGTCATTGGCGCCGCAGAAGTCCTCGCGGATCGCGGTCGAGAGGCCCTCCACGTGGCGCTTGCCGGTTTCGAGGAGATGACTCTGTCCCAGCCCCTGGAGAGTGACGGCACCCAATGGACCGCCGCCTACGGAAACACAAGCATCGTCGACCCCTCCTGCATTGAGGACTGCTATCCGCACGACGCCACCGAGATGCCCGACCACCTGACGCTGACGATCCGGATCTCCGATGTCCCGTGGTATGTGCGAGCAAGTACTCGTACGCTCATCAACCCGTATGAGGACACGACGGCGGTCTACCGAGTGATCGATGTCAACGGCCAGACGGCCTATTTCGAGACGGCCGGTGAACGCGGACTCGAAGGCTCGGTGTTCTGGGAGATCGCCCCCGGCATTCAAGCCCAAGTGCGGGGGACGTGGGACGGTGCGATCGAGGGGATCATTCCGTTCGCCAGGCAGCTCGAACCCGTGACGTCGGACGACCCTCGGTTGTCGGGCTCCACAGACGAGTAGGCGGCAGGCGCCGCCGCTTCAGCCCTCGTCGGTGATCGATGGATCGCTGACGAGGGCACGCCGCTCAGGCGAACGTGTCAGTACCGCGACGTTCTCACTCATCTGCTCCACACTCCCCCGCCCTTGCGGCAGCGCCCGCACCTCCGGATCGGCGATCCCAGCAACTAGCTCGGCGCCGATCTGCTCCCGGGCTACCAGGTACGGCCGATCCCAGAACCCCTCCGTCGCCGGTCCCGGTGCCGGAAGGCCTGCTGCAGCCTGCCGCGCCAGCAACAGGTCCAGAGCACGAGCCAGGCACGTCTGCCGCTCACGCCACTCCCCCGCCCGCAGCACGGCCGCCAGGTGTTCGTGCACACCGGCCATGCCCGGCAGTCGACCCAGCATCACCCCGCGCCACTTCGGATAGGGCATCCAGCGCCGGGACAGGGTGAAGGCGAGGTGCATCGCCACGTCCACCAGCCGGGCGGCGATCACCCGGGAGCCGAGGTCGTCGCCCAGGTCGCCCGCCCGGCTCATCAGCGGCATCTCCTCGGTGAGCCGGATCCAGTCGGTGGCCACGACGTACCGCCACACATCGTCCGGATACCACTCCAGCGCCCGACGGATCCGGGTGATCTCACCGTCCCCGTCATGGAACACCGGACCCGCCACCACCTCCAGCACTGCCTGACCGGTCACGGACAGCCAGCCCTGAACGCTCACGCTTTCCCGGGGGTCGAACCCCAACCTGCCGGAGACGAACCGGGCCGGACTGGCCACCTCCACGTGATGGGCCGGCTCCTCTTGTCCGGAGAACGCGAACCGCGTCGGCAGCCCCAGGAATGTCTCGGGAAGCTCCTTCGCCAGATGAGCATCCACCTCAGCCACTCGCGCCTCGTCCACCAGCAGGGTGAGCCGCAGACCCCAGTCGTGGTCGCGCGACATCGCGTCGTCCAACCCCAGCACGTCGGACCCGCTCCCCAGCCGCCCTGCCGCGTGCGGCAGGTCCGGCCACCGCCGCAGCAGCAGCGGTGTCACGAGCTCCTGGTAGTAACGCCGCGCCAGGGACCGACCGTTCATATGCGCGGTCTCAGCCGTAGGGGCAGGAGCGTGACCTTCCATGGCCAGCACGCTATCGGGCGTCGTCTTGACGGTCCCGTAGATTCTCTGGTTCTCTGACTCGGCCCCAAGACCTGCCGCCACCCACGCGTAGTGTGCGAGGAGTGAGCACTGCCTCCTCAGACCCAGACCCAGACGCGGCCGTCCGGGAGTGGGCTCGGACCGCCTGGCCGGAACAGGAGTGGGATCGGGCCACGCTGGCCCGCGGAGCGTTCCACGATGTCGTCATTCTCGAGGGTCACATCGTGGCACGAATCAGCTCCGGAGCCGCGGCCGGGATCCGCACACGCCGAGAAGTGATGGCACACCGGATCATCTCCTCACTCGGTCTCCCTTGGGCGACGCCCGAGCCGATCGGTGAGGAGCATTCCGCTTCCGGGCGGACCGGTCTTCGCCTGACATTCGTGGCTGGTGCGACCGGACAGGCCGGTTGGCCCGACGTCGGCAACCAACTCGTTCAGGCACTCACTGCGTTGCATCAGGTGCAGCCACGCCAGGTCGAGGCCTTATCGTCCCCACGAGCGTGGTGCGGTGGCCATGACTGGTCCGGGATCGTTCAGCAACGCCTCGTTCCCCGCCTGCCGCCCACAGCACGAACCCTGGCGGTCGCGGTGGTCGAGGATGTCCTTGCGGTCGAGACCGGTGCACCCGCCCGCCTGGTACACGGCGACTTCGGCATGCACAACATCCTGTGGGATGGCCAAGAGATCACTGGAGTCATCGATTGGGACCACGCGGCCTGGGGTGATCCCGCGATCGACATCGCCCCGCTGATCGGCACCTTCGGTGCGGCCGACCTACGATCGGCCTTTGAGCCGGCCATCCTCGAACGAGCGCTGGTTCATCGCGCCACACTTCCTCTACAGGTGGCCGCTGCAGCGACGATCGTCGGCAATCGAGCGCTGTGCGATCACGCCCTTCGGAACTTCTGCACTCGTTCCGAGGCAGGGACCCTCTACGACCCGGGAGGCCTGACGCCACCCGACGCACGTCCCAAGCGCGCCGCCAGGTCCATCGCCCGGTCGGCCAGGTCCGGCGGATCCAGCACCTCGAACTCATGACCCAGCAACGCCACGTGCAGCAGCACGAAGTCCAGGTCGTCCGAGCCGGCCCGCACCTCGCACCGCTGCTCGCGTTCGAGCACGACGGCGGCACTCGCCGGGATCTGCCCACGCACCACGGCCGCGGGAGCGTCCACGAGGAAACGCGCCTGCCGCCGGTACACCCGGTTCGTGACGCCCTCCTGCACGTAGCCCGCTGCGTCCGGCGCCGGCCGTGGGGTGAACCGCCATGTGCGGGCCGCGACCTCCGTCATCCGGTCCACCCGGAAGGTGCGCCAGTCGTCCCGGTCGAGGTCGTACGCGAACAGGTACCAGCGCCGGTCCGAGGTGACCAGACGGTACGGCTCCACCCGGCGCTCCGCTGAGCCCTCCACCGCCCCACGCGGCCCCGTGTACATGAAGCCCACCTGCACCGCATCCCGGCACGCGCGGGCCAGGACCATCAGCACAGCCGCATCGACTGGGTCGCGACCACTCGTGAAGGACTCCACCGACCGGCTCAGCGCCTGCACCTCCTGCCGCAGCCGGCCCGGCAGCACCCGGTCCAGCTTCGTCAATGCGCCCAGTGCGGCATCATCGGAATCGCTCACCCCCGCACCCGCCCCCGCGAGAAGAGAGACCGCGATGGCGATCGCCTCCGCGTCATCGAGCATCAGCGGCGGCAGTTCCTGCCCCGGTACCAGTCGGTATCCGCCTCCGATCCCCTGGGCCGCATCCACCCGGTACCCAAGCTCACGCAGCCGCTCCACATCCCGGCGCACCGTGCGCGTCGTGACGGCCAGTCGCCCGGCCAGCTCCGGGCCGGTCCAGACCTGCCGCCGTTGCAGCAGCCCGAGCAGGCTGAGCACCCGCTCGGTGGTCCCACGGTCCTCGGCCTCCATGGGAATCACTCTGCCAGAACTAGCGGACCCAACCTGTCCGCTATCAGCGCCAGACTTCATTCATGACCACCAACGACCTTGACTGGAACCACCACCTCCGCGAGCAGATCGAATGGCACTGGGCGCACCACCTCCTCCCCCGCTTCGAGGGCCTCACCGACAGCGAGTACCTCTGGTCACCTGTCCCGAATGCTTGGAGCGTTCGCGAACGGGGCACCTCCTCCGCGCCCGTCCAGGCAGGCGCGGGTACGTTCACCATCGACTACTCGTTCGAGCAACTCTCCCCTGATCCGTTCACCACGATCGCCTGGCGGTTCGGCCACGTGATCGTCGGCATCCTCGCGATGAGGAACGCCGCGCACTTCGGTGCGCCATCGGCGTCCTACGACACGTGGGAATACGCCGGGACCGCCGCCGAGGCGCTCGACCAGCTGCAGACCCAGCTGGACACCTGGCTCACCGGCGTGCGCAGCCTCAGCGCCGACGAGCTCACCGTTCCCGTGGGAGAGAAGGAGCCCTACCCTGAACTCCCCATGGCCGACCTGATCCTGCACATCCACCGAGAACTCATCCACCACCTGTCCGAGGTCTGCCTGATGCGCGACCTGTACCTGCACACCGAAGGAACAACCCGATGAGCCGCGAGTTCCAAGTCACCTTCGATGCCCACGACCCGGTGGCACTCTCCTACTTCTGGCGTGAGGCGCTGGTGGGCTACGTCCACCCCGCTCCCCCGGGCCGGGAGATCCCCGAAGGCACCGACCCGTTCAGCGTCTGGCAGGAATTCCTCGCAGAGATCGGCGTCCCCGAATCCGAGCGCCGCGCCAGCTCCGCGCTCGAGGACTCCGAGGGCACCGGACCACGCATCTTCTTCCAGCAGGTCCCCGAGGACAAGGTTGCGAAGAACCGGATCCACCTCGACCTGCGCGCCGCCCCCGGCCTCGAGGGCGACGAGCGCATGGCGGCCCTGGAAACCGAGTGCGAGCGGCTGGTCGCCGCCGGCGCCACCCGGGTGGAGCGGTTCGAGCCGGACCCGCCGATGAGTGGCGGCTTCATCGTGATGACGGACCCGGAGGGCAACGAGTTCTGCCTCGACTGAGTCGAACGAATCGGCCACTGTGGTGTGATTCCGACGCATGTCGTGCGCCGGAATCACACCACAACTCAGGCGCCCACGTACTCCGCCAGGTGCTGCGCCGTCAGCGTCTCCTTCCCGGCCACCAGCTCGGCCGGCGTGCCCTCGAAGACGACGCGACCGCCGTCGTGCCCGGCGCCGGGACCCATGTCGATGATCCAGTCGGCATGGGCCATCACGGCCTGGTGATGCTCGATCACGATCACCGACGTGCCCGAGTCCACCAGGCGGTCCAGCAGCCCCAAGAGCTGTTCCACATCCGCCAGGTGCAGCCCGGTGGTCGGCTCGTCCAGGATGTACGTGCCGCCCTTGGCCCCCATGTGCGTGGCCAGCTTGAGCCGCTGGCGCTCACCACCGCTCAGTGTGGTCAGCGGCTGGCCCAGGGTCAGGTAGCCCAGCCCCACATCGGCCATCCGGTCCAGGATCTTGTGCGCGGCGGGAACCTTCGCCGCACCCGCGCCGAAGAACTCCTCCGCCTGCGCCACTGACATCGCGAGCACCTCGCTGATGTCCTTGCCGCCGTCCTCCTTCGCACCCCCGAGGGTGTAGTCCAGCACCGCCGGCTGGAACCGCTTGCCCTCGCACTCCTCGCACGGGGACTCCACCGTGTCCATGAAGCCGAGCTCGGTGTAGATGACCCCGGCACCCTTGCACGCCGGGCACGCTCCCTCGGAGTTCGCGCTGAACAGGGCCGGCTTCACCCCGTTCGCCTTCGCGAACGCCTTTCGGATCGGATCCAGCAGACCCGTGTAGGTGGCCGGGTTGGACCGGCGCGACCCCTTGATGGCGCTCTGGTCGATCGCCACCACGCCCTCCCGGCCGGCCACCGACCCATGGATCAGTGAGCTCTTCCCGGAACCGGCCACCCCGGTGATCACCGTGAGCACCCCGGTGGGGATGTCCACGTCTACGCCGGTCAGGTTGTGCGCCCTCGCCCCGCGTACCTCGATCACGCCCGACGGCGACCTCACCTCGTCTTTCACGCTCACCCGATCGTCGAGGTGCTGCCCGGTGAGGGTGCTGCTCGCCCGCAGGCCCGCCACGGACCCCTCGAACACGATCTCGCCACCGGCGGTCCCGGCGCCCGGGCCGATATCGACCACGTGGTCGGCGATCGCGATCGACTCCGGCTTGTGCTCGACCACGAGCACGGTGTTCCCCTTGTCCCGCAACCGCTGCAGCAACGTGTTCATCCGGGCGATGTCGTGCGGGTGCAACCCGATCGTGGGCTCGTCGAAGACGTAGGTGACGTCAGTCAGCGAGGAGCCGAGGTGCCGGATCATCTTGGTGCGCTGCGCCTCACCACCGGAGAGCGTGCCGGCCGGGCGGTCCAGCGACAGATAGCCCAGCCCGATCTCCACGAACGAGTCCAGCGTCTCCCCGATGCCCGTGAGCAGCGGCGCCGCCGAGGGCTTGTCGAGGGTGCGGATCCAGTCAGCCAGATCGCTGATCTGCATGGCGCACGCCTCGGCGATGTTCACCCCGTCGATCCGGGCCGAGCGCGCGGTCTCGTTCAGCCGGGTGCCGTCACAGTCCGGGCAGGTCTGGAACACGATGGTGCGCTCCACGAATGCCCGGATGTGCGGCTGCATCGCCTCCACGTCCTTGCTCAGCATGGACTTCTGGATCTTCGGGATCAGGCCCTCGTAGGTGATGTTGATCCCATCCACCTTGATCTTCGTCGGTGGCTTGTGCAGCAGGGCGTCCCGCTCCTTCGTGGTGAAGTCCTTGATCGGCTTGTCCGGGTCGAAGAAGCCGCATCCGCGGAAGATCCGCCCGTACCAGCCGTCCATCGAGTACCCAGGGATGGTCAGGGCGCCCTCGTTCAACGACTTGGTCTCGTCGTAGAGCTGGCTGAGGTCGAAGTCGCTCACCGAGCCGCGACCCTCGCACCGGGCGCACATCCCGCCCTGGATCGCGAAGTCGCGGCGCTCGCGGATCTTCTCTCCCCCGCGCTCGATCTCCACCGCACCGGCACCACTGATCGAGGCCACGTTGAAGCTGAACGCCTGCGCGGACCCGATATGCGGCTCCCCCAACCGGGAGAACAGGATCCGCAACATCGCATTCGCGTCGGTGGCGGTGCCCACGGTGGAGCGCGGGTTCGCCCCCATCCGTTCCTGGTCCACGATGATCGCCGTGGTCAGACCGTCCAGCAGGTCCACCTCGGGCCGGTTCAGCGTGGGCATGAAACCTTGCAGGAACGCACTGTAGGTCTCGTTGATCATCCGCTGCGACTCGGCGGCGATCGTGCCGAACACCAGCGAGCTCTTCCCCGACCCGGACACCCCCGTGAACACGGTCAGCCGGCGTTTCGGGATCTCGACGTGGACGTCCTTGAGGTTGTTCACCCGGGCGCCCTGCACCCGGATCAGGTCATGGCTGTCGGCCGGGTGCGGCTCAGCGGAGGTGGCCATCGGTTCCTCGGTACTCCTCAGTGGGTCGGGTGGCCGCGACGAGCGGCCGACTCATGTCTACCTGACGGTGGGGACATTCGGGCCTCAGACGAGCCAGGCGCCGTCCCGCATCAACGTGCGCCCCACGGCCTCGGTGACCTCCCGCCACGCCTGCACGCGTTCCGGGCGCAGCACGAGATACACGTATCCGTCGTCCCCACGCGGATCCCAGTCGGCCTGGGCGGCATAGACCTGGGCCAGCTCCTCGTCGGTGCCCACGTCGACGACTCTGTCCACCACCACCTCCATCATCACCACGTCCCGGGTGGGGCCGATCCCCACCCGGGCTCGCGGCGAGGCGAGCAGATTGCGGGCGGTGCGGGAGCCGCCGTCGACGGCGATGATCACCCGCTCATCCGCCCAGACGATCGACAACGGCACCAGGTACGGGACGCCGTCAGGCGAGGCCGTGGCCACCCAGCCGTCCAGGGCCGGGGTGCGCAGCGTGGCCACGGTGTCCGACTTGCGCTGGGCCCCCGGGCGGGGTTCGGGGCGAGTCGGCTGGCTCATACCCGCTGGTTGATGCGCAGCAGGTTGCCGGACGGGTCCCGAAACGCGCAGTCGCGCACCCCGTAGGGTTGGTCGGTGGGCTCCTGCAGCACGTCCGCGCCGCTGGCTTGCAGCTTCTGGAACAACCCGTCCACGTCGTCGGTGGCGAGCGTGAGGGCGGCGAAGCTGCCCTTGGCGATCAGCTCGAGGATGGTCGCGCGCTCGTCGTCGGTGATACCAGGGTCCACCGCCGGCGGGGTGAGCACGATCGAGGTCTCCGGCTGGTTCGGCGGGCCGACCGTGATCCACCGCATCCCGTCGAAGCCGACGTCCTGGCGGACCTCGAAGCCGAGCGTGTCGCGGTAGAAGCCGAGGGCTGCCTCGGCGTCGGTGTGCGGGAGGAAGGCGTAATGAATGGTGATGGTGTCCATGGCTGGAACACTAGGCGCCCGTTCAGCGGAACGCTTCTCGATTCCTGACCGGTCGTGCCACCTGCTTCACGATGCACGTGGGCAGGTTCACCTCCTGCTCGAACGCCCGGCGGCGGTACTCGCTCGGCGGCATCCCCACCAGCTCGGTGAACCTCGTGCTGAACGTGCCCAACGAGGAACTCCCGACGGCGAAGCACACCTCGGTCACAGAGAGGTCCCCGCGCCGCAACAGCGCCATGGCCCGTTCGATCCGCCGGGTCATCAGGTAGGAGTACGGGGACTCCCCGAAGGTCCTTCTGAACTCGCGGCTCAGATGCCCCGCCGACATGTGCACGCCGGCAGCCAGGGCGGGAACGTCCAGCGGTTGGGCGTAGTCACGATCGATGCGGTCCCGCACGCGGCGCAGCAGGCGCAGGTCACGCAGGCGCTGCTCGAAGGCAGGATCGGTGCTCACCCGACGATCGTGCCATGCACCGTCGCGCTGGTCCGCTCTCGCAGGAACGGCAGGACGTCCACGACGGGGCGGCCGGCGATCAGGCTGCCGTCGCGGACGAAGCCCTCGGGGCGCCCCGAAAGGCTGGCCACCATGCGATCCCGCCACCGTCGGAGGTCGGGATGGTCGGGCCGGCCGGGGGCGAGGTCGTGCAGCTCGGTGGGATCGGAGACCAGGTCGAACAGTTGCTCACGGCCGGTGCCACTACACCAGATGTACTTCTGCCGGCCGTCGGTCAGGTAGTGGATCCCCTGGCCGAACTTGGTGTGCTCGCCGTGCAGATACTCGCGCCACGGCGGCGCGTCATCCTGGCTCCCGGCGTCGACCAGGGTGAGTGCGTCGCGGCCGTCGAGATCGTCGGGGACGGGTACCCCCGCCGCGCTGAGCAGGGTGGGCATGACGTCGCGCAGTTCCACGACGTCGTCGTCCACCACACCAGCTGGGATGCCGGGGCCGCTGATGATGAACGGCACACGAGCGGACCCCTCATAAGGAAGGGTCTTCTGGTAGAGGTGATGATCGCCCATCTGCTCACCGTGATCGGACACGAAGCAGACGATGGTGTTGTCGGCGCCGGTGGCGGACAGCTCGTGGAAGAGCCGGTTGAGCTGCTGATCGATGTGGGACATGTGGCCGTAGTAGCCGGCGCGGGCGCGCTGGAGCGTTCGGGGGTCGTACTCGGCGACCGGTGAGATCGGCGACCTCGCATCGGCGTGCTCGGCCCACAGGTCGGTCCAGTCGCCGACCGGAGGGGCCGGCATCTCCTGATGGAGATACTGCTCGAACGCCCATGCCGGCGGGTCGTACGGCGGGTGCGGCCGATGATAGGAGGCAAGCAGGAAGAACGGCCGGTCGGGATCACGTTCGCGCAGGAACTCGATGGAACGCTGCGTGACCCAGTTCGTCGGGTGCGTGGACTCGGGCTTGTCCCACGGGCGGGCCACGACGGAGTTGCAGTGCAGGCCGTGCTCGAAGTCGTCCGCCGGGTATCCGAGCCGCTGCTGCAGCCAGGGCAGGTAGTCGTCCGCATCGGCCATGTCGCCGTACCGCCGGCGGACGAAGTGCAGATACCCGTCGTGCAGATCCACGTCGTCGAACCCGAGCGTCTCCCGCTCCGGGAAGACGTGCATCTTGCCGACGGCCTGGGTCTGGTACCCGGCGCCGGCGAAGGTGGCCGGCAGGGTGTCCTGGTAGTCCCACGGCACGCCGTCCTCGTACCCGACCCGGCCGTGGCGCTCCTGGCCGAGACCGGTCATCAGCGACGCGCGCGCGGGGATGCAGGTGGGTGTGGCCGAGTACGCCCGCGCGAAACGGGTGCCGGTCTGCATCCACGCGTCCAGGTAGGGAGTCGTCACCACGGGGTGCCCGGTTCCGGAGAAACAGTCCCCGCGCCACTGGTCGACACAAATGAGCACCACGTTCGGTCGTCCCACGGATCTCTCCCTCTCGTTCGTTGACAAGCTCAGACTATCTTACGTACTGTACGTAAGTATGTACCGAGACGGTGGAGTCAACGCATCACGGCAGCGTGTCCGGAACCGGAGCCTGATTCTCCGGTCGCTTCTCGTGCACGGCCCGAGCACGCGTCAGGACCTGGCCGCTGCCACGGGTCTGACGGGAGCGACGATCAGCCGCATCGTCGACGAGAGCATGCGGTACGGACTGGTCGACGTCATCGAGGCCCGACAGGAATCGCAGGAGCCCCGGATGGGGCGGCCGACGACGCTCATCGACCTCGTCCCGGACCGTGTGTACGTCGGCAGCATCTACATCGCCGGCGAGAAGGCGCACCTCGGGGTGCACGATGCCCGGGGCCGCCTCGTCGCACAGCACCGGGTCGCGGTGTCGGAACCGGACCAGGCCGAGCGGACGCTCGTGGCACTCGCCGCCGAGCTGCGCCAGCTCGCCGAGCGATCGGGTGTGGCGGAGCGCATGATCCGCGTCGGCGCAAGCGTGCTCGGCGGTGTCGACGAGGCGGGATATGTGGTCGTCGCCCACCCGACCTGGCACGACGTCCCGGCGTCCGACATCCTCCACCGCGAGCTCGGTGTTCCGATCGCGATCGATCGCATGCAGCACGGGTTGGTGACTGCGGAAGCGTGGCTCGGCGCCGGGGTCGGTGTGCGCAGCGTCGCGACCATCGACGTCTCGGACGGTATCGGCGCTGCCATCTCGATCGACGGGCGCGTCATCACCGGCTTCGACCATCGCGAAGGCCAGCTCGGTCACTTCGTGGTCCCCGGTATCGAGAGGGAGTGCCGGCTGTGCGGGCGAGAAGGATGTCTGCAGGCGCAGATCCGGGACTCGGCGTTCGCGGTGGATGCACGCGCGGTCCTCGGCGACGGGGCGCACCCTGACGATCTGACCACGATCGATCGTCTCTACCAGGCCGCCCGGCAAGGCGACGCCGACGCCGTCGCACTCGTCGAGGCGAGATCGAGGCACATCGGGTACGCACTCGCCCTCGTCACCGCCGTCGTCGACCCGGAACTGATCGTCGTCTCGGGCCCCAGCCTCATCGCGGGCTGGGACCTGATCGAGCCGGTGGTCTCCCAGGAGCGCCACCAGCGCAGCCCGCTGCCGCACGAGAAGCGCCGCAGCCGCATCGTGCCGTCCTCCTTCGGCACCGATGCCGTGCTGGTCGGGACCGCGTCCCTGGCGCTCCAGCACTTCTACACCGAACCCGATACCTCGCTGGTGGGACTGCCTTCCGCCCGCGCACCCATCTACGCAGGAGCCCGCACCGAACAGAGGAGTTTGTGACATGGGCAAGACACGATCACGTGGGTTGAGCAGGCGACAGCTGCTGGCCCTGGGCGGCGCCACGGTCGGTGCTCCGCTGCTCTCCTCCTGTACCGGGTCCGGCGACCCGGACGCGCCGCCATCCGGTACCGACGGGGATTCCGGCGCCATCACCTGGTGGGACCACAAGAGTGGTCTGTGGATCACGCCGACGCTCGAGCGCGCGATGGAGGAGAACCCAGGACTCGCCGTCGAACGCGAGGAGTACCCGGCGAGCGAGCTCGTCACCGCTCTCCAGCTGGGGCGTCGCAGCGATCAGATGCCGGATGTGCACACCGCGCACCCCAATCTGGGTCCCGTGAGCGTGCTGGTCCAGGAAGGCTGGTTCCAGCCGCTCAGCGACCACGTCGACCTCGCTGGAACCGCTGTGGCGGACCGCTTGGTCGAGGGGATCCACGTCTTCGACGGCAAGGTGTACTCGTTCCCCCTCGACGACGGCCGATCGCACGAACAGACACCGTGGGTGGTCACCGACCGGCTGCCGGTGGACGTCGATCCGGACGATGCCCGCAGCTGGGACGGCTTCCGCAGGATCGCTCGGGACATCACCCGGGACGATATGTACGCGATCGCCTTCGCGGGCCAGGGCCCCAACTATTTGAACCTCAAACTCCATGAGCTCGCCTCGGCCGCCGGCGCGACCCATGTCGGCGGGGTCGACTATTCGACCGGCGAGTACGTCTTCGACTCGCAACCGTTCATCGATGCGATGGAGTTCCTGCTCGCGCTGCACAGCGACGGGGTCTTCCATCCCTCGCTCGGCTCGATGGGTCCCGAGGACGCCGCTCAGCGCTGGGCAGCCGGTGAGGCGCACATCCACTGGCACGGCCCGTGGGTGCCCGGCACTGTCACGAAGAACTACCCCGAGCTGCTGGAGCAGGGATTCGACTGCTGGCGGATGCCCGGACCCGACGGTGCGCCGTCGGCGGTGCACTTCCCGCCACCGGCAGGCGAGTTCTGGATCTCCAGCGCGTCCCAGCGCCCGGGCGATGCGGCGACGGCGATCGCCGCCTTCGCGTCTGAGGACACCTTCGTGGCGATGGTGAACGCGATGGCGGCACCGCCCGTCGACGAGACAGCCATCGAGGCCGCGGATGTCCTGGAGCCGTACCGGAGGAACCTGCAGAACCTGCTCGAGGAAGGCCGATACGCTCCCGCTCCGGAAGCGCGCAATCCCGCTGCGGTCCAGGTTGTCAGCCAGATGCAGGGCATCAACCCCAACCCGGGTGAGATCCTGCAGGGCGCACTGACCGGCACCATCGACGACTGGCGCGGTGCGTTGACCGAGTACACCTCAGCCATCAGCGCCGAGCGTGACCGGGCGATCGAGGCCGCCACCTCCGCGGGCGAGGAGGTCAGCGTGGAGGACTGGGTCTTCTCCAACTGGGCGCCGGCGAACGACTTCACCGCAGATGACTACGCCTGACGCCGGCCCCGCGGCGATCGCTGCCCCACCCCGGGGCAGCGAGGGACGCGGCGGCCGCTGGCGCCGGGTGCGGCGGGACTGGTGGATCTACCTCTTCCTGCTGCCCACCATCGTCGGCTACGGGCTTTACACGGTATATCCGCTCGTCGCGAGCTGGTGGTATTCGTTCCTGGACTGGCCCGGGTTCGCGTTGCGCGGGACGTTCATCGGCCTGGCGAACTACGAACGGCTCGTCGCCGACTCCCTGTTCTGGAACGCCTTCGTGAACAGCTTCATCTTCCTGCTGATCGGGGTCCCGCTGCGCGTCGGCCTCGGCCTGCTGCTCGCCTACCTGCTGAACAAGAAGACCATCAAGTTCCGCACCGGCTTCCGTACCCTCTTCTTCCTGCCCGTGGTCACCACGGGGGCCATCATCGGCATGGTCTACACCCTGGTGCTGGACGCGACCGGACCCGTCAACCTCTTCCTGACTGGTGTGGGGATCTTCGACCGGCCCGTCGACTTCCTCGGGAACCCCAGCACCTCCCTGTACGCCGGGATCGGCGTCTGGGTGTGGAAATGGGTCGGCATCACGATGATCTACTGGCTCGCCGCGCTCCAGACGATCCCCGAGGAGCTGTACGAGGCAGCACGCCTCGACGGCGCGAACGCGTGGCAGGAGTTCCGGCACATCACCATCCCGATGCTGGTGCCCTTCCTCATCATCATCACCCTGATCGACGCGGTGGCCGCGTTCAACGTGTTCGACCTGATGCTCACCATGACCGGCGGCGGACCGACCTTTTCCAGCGAAGTGATCGAGATCTTCATCTATCGGACGGCCTTCGAGGCGACTGTGCCGCAGCTCGGGTACGCGTCCGCAGCCGCAGTGCTGTTCGGCCTCACCACGGCCGTCATCGCGGTGCTCCAGGCCGTGGGTGCCCGTGCCGCACGACGAAAGCTGGCCAGCTGATGAGCGCCCCCTCCGTCTCGCGCCCGGTAGCGGCGCCCGTCAAGGCGTCCCGACCTCCTGGACGCACCCGGCGGCGGTTCAGCCGCCGAGACCTCACCGCGTGGCTCATCACCGCGGGGCTGGCGGTGCTGTGCTTCTTCTGGGTGTACCCGTTCGGCTGGCTGCTCTCGGCGTCGTTGAAGACCCCGCTCGAGCTGTTCGGCAAGGGCCTGAACCTGATGCCGGATGCACCCCAATGGGAGAACTACGTCCGGGCCTGGACCGACGGCGGTTTCTCCGTCTACATGATCAACTCGATCATCGTGACCGTCGGGTCGGTGGCGCTGGTCGTGATCCGCAGTGCGCTCGCCGGCTACGTGCTCGGTCGGTTCAGCTTCATGGGCCGGAAGGTGATCATCGGCGTCCTGATCGCCACGTTCTTCCTGCCCGAGGGGTACACGATCATCTCGATCACCCAGATCACCGACTCGCTCGGGCTGCTCAACACGCACCTGGGGATGATCCTCGGGCTCGGCGCGGGCGGGCACGTGCCGGCCCTGCTGCTGTACGCCGCGTACTTCCGGTCTCTGCCCAGGGAGCTGGAGGAATCGGCCACGATCGACGGAGCCGGACCGATCCGGACGTTCTTCCAGATCATCCTGCCGCTGTGCAGGCCGGTCACCGCCACCGTGGCGCTACTGCAGTTCCTGACCGCCTGGAATGCGTTCCTGCTCCCCCTGGTCTTCACGCTGAGCCAGCCGGACCTGCGACCCCTGGCGGTCGGGATGGTCGGCTTCGTGAGCCAGAACTACACCGATCACACCGGTATGGCGGCCGCCGCGGTCATCTCCCTGGCCCCGCTGGTGATCGTCTTCATCGTGCTGCAGCGGCACTTCGTCGAAGCCGTCGCTGGGGCCGTCAAGCAATAAGTTCCAGAGAAACCTACCCACCATGGAGGTGTGGCAATGCGGCCACGACGAACGCAGGATCACTCGAGTCACCCCGTCGACGTTCCGTTCTCGCGGCGACGTCTGCTTCAACTCAGCGGCGCGGCGGCATCAGGCATCTGGATCGCCGGCAACACCACTGTGCCGGCCGCGGCCGAGACACCGGAGGATTTCGCGGGTGTGCGTTCGCGCTGGCGGGACATGCTCACCGGCGGGGACGAACTCGACCCGGAGCTGCCGGAGGTCCGCGTGGTGCTGGACCGGCTCGACCGAGCCGTCGAGCGACACCTCCCCAGCATGGACCGGTCGGCGGGTCGCACGTTCCTGTGGTCCGACCGCGACTTCACCGGGACGCCCCGGAGACAGTCCATCCACTTGCGGCAGACCTATGAACGGCTCCGGCAGCTGGCGCTCGCGTACGCGACCCGTGGAGCCGCCCGCCAGGGTGACCCCGAGCTGCTCGAGGCGATCGTCGACGGCCTGGACTGGATGTACGAGCACAAGTACAACGAATCCTTCGTACGGCCCCGGCCCGGCAATTGGTACAACTGGGAGATCGGTGCACCGCTGGCGTTGACCCCGGCGGTGCTGCTGATTCTCGACCAGCTCGACGCCGAGCGTCTCGGCAAGTACATGGGCGTGGTGGATTTCATGGTCCCCGAACCCACGATGACCGGTGCGAACCTGATCTGGCAGTGCCAGATCATCGCCACCCGGGCCGCGCTCGTCGAGGACAGCACGAAGCTGACCATGGCGCGGGACGCCGTCCCGGGCGCGCTGGAGATCGTCACCGCCGGTGACGGCTTCTACACCGACGGTTCCTTCATTCAGCATCGTCACCATCCGTACACGGGCGGCTACGGCCGGGCCATGCTGAAGTCGATGTCGCGTCTGCTGTTCCTGCTGGCCGACTCACCCTGGGCGTTGCGCGGGGAGGGCCTGGCCAACCTTCTGTGGTGGGTCGAGGACGGATTCGAGCCATGGTTGCACCTGGGCGCGTTCATGAGCGCAGTGCGTGGCCGCTCCATCTCCCGGCGGAGCAGCTCCGACCACGACGCGGGGCAGACCGCCTTGCTGTCGCTGATGTGGCTGGCCCACAGCGCCGACCCGGAGCGGGCAGAGCACCTGCGTGGCGTAGTGCGACACGCCATCGCCGAGGACCACGTGGGGAACCTGTTCGACACTACGGAGCTGAGCTCGATCACGGAGGCCGTCCGGATCGCCGATGATTCGACGATCAGGCCCGAAGCTCCGGTGATGCGGAACAAGCAGTACCCCAACATGGACCGGGTGGTGCACCGCCGGCCCGGTTTCACCTTCGCCTTGGCCATGTCGTCGTCGCGGATCTACACCTACGAGTCGATCAATGACGAGAACCTCCGCGGGTGGCACACCGGCAGCGGCATGCAGTACCTCTACAACGATGACCTCGCCCACTACGACGAGGGATTCTGGGCCACGGTCGATCACACGCGACTGCCGGGAACGACCGTCCCGGTCGGGGAACTTGCGCCGGGCTCCGGATCGAACCACCTCAGCGACAAGAGCCGGGTCGGGGGCGTGTCGATCGGGACCCTCGGGGTGTCCGGCATGGAGTTCCGTACGTTCTCCGAGTCGGACTGGCAGAGCGCACCCACCGGGATGAAGTCCTGGTTCATGTTCGACGACCAGATCGCGGTGCTCGGCGCCGGGATCACCTCCTCGTCGGGACAAGTGGTCGAGTCGATCGCGGAGAACCGCCGCCTGGTCGAAGCCGGACAACGCTTCGTGCTCGACGGCGCCGACCAGGGCACTGACGACTGGGAGACAGTGGTCGACAACCCGAGCTGGGCACACCTGACCGGCTCGACGGCCACCTCCGGGATCGGATACGTCTTCACCGACGCCAGCGCCGTGCACGCCAAACGGGAGTCCCGGATCGACTCCTGGGCCGCCGTCAACACGAACTCGTCCTACGTCGACGACACCCCGATCACTGACGAGTATCTGACGTTATGGTTCGATCACGGCACCGATCCGAGCGATGCGACCTACGCTTACACCCTCCTCCCCGGCGCCGACGCCGACACCGTGCGCCGGTACGCCCGCAGACCCGATCTGGAGGTGATCGCCAACACGGCGGACATTCAGGCGGTCCGGCGAGGTGGCACCTTGGGCGCGAACTTCTGGCATTCCGGTGCGCCCGCCGTCAACGGGGTGACGTGCACCGGATCGGCCTCGGTGCTGATCGTGCAGGACGGTTCGCAGATCACCGTCGCGGTGGCCGATCCGACCCATGGAGCGATCACCATCGACAACAGCGTCGCGGAGCTCGAGCCGCGAGCGTCCTGGAGAACATCAAGGCACCTGTCCGGCTACCACGGGCGCGATTACGCCTTCGCCGAGCCCGGCCAGGACGCTCCGGTGGCCCGTTGGAACCCCGGCTCCCTCGACCCCGGGTCATACACCGTCGAGGTGTGGCTACCCGAAGGGGACGACAAGCGCTCAGCCGCCGCGTCCTACCGGGTGCACCACGGCGGCCAGGTCACCACCTTCTCGATCGATCAGCAGGCAACGGGTGGTGCCTGGGTCACCGGCATCAGCGAACTGGCGTTCACCGGCGACGGTGCGGAGTACGTCGAGCTCGTGGTCAACGACGCCGAGGCCTCCGGTGCGGACCGGACCTTCGTCGTCGCAGACGCCGTGCGCTTGCGGCGAGTGCGGACCGGCGAGAGCACGATCCAGTTGAGGCTCCCCAGGGCCGCCCAACGCGTGATCGACACCGACGACCGCATCCGGGTCGAGAGCATGCAACCGATCACACTCGGAATCGACCTCGCCGAGACCGATGGATCCACCGTGCAGGCGGTGTTGGAGATGACCCCATAGAAGGAGTTGATGGCCCCCGCAGGTGGCGCCTGCGCCTTCAGAGTGACGGCGGCAGTGGGGTGCCGTCGTCGTCGCCCCGGGAACCGGTGTTCGGGTTCGGGAGAGTCCTGGACTGTGCCTACTCCGGTCTCGGTGCGTACATGATGACGGCGACCCCCACCAGGCACACCAGGGCGCCGATCACGTCGAACCGGTCTGGGCGGTAGCCGTCCATCACCATGCCCCAGGTGAGGGAGCCGGCGACGAACACGCCACCGTAGGCGGCGAGGATGCGCCCGAAGTGAGCGTCCGGTTGCAGGGTGGCGATCAGTCCGTACAGGCCGAGCGCGATCACGCCGGCACCGATCCAGATCCAACCGCGATGCTCGCGCACCCCTTGCCAGACGAGCCACGCCCCACCGATCTCGGCGAATGCGGCGGCCACGAACAGGGCGATCGACCGTAGCGTGTCCATAGGCGCCAGTCTGGCAGCAGCGCTGGGGCTGAGCCGGATGTCGGCGTACGCCGATACGCTCGCTTTGACTGGCACAGCACGGGAGCCACCCGGTTCCCACTGACGATGGGGTGGAGAGCATGCGCAAGACCGAGCTGGCTGGAGGAGCCGGATGAGCGACGGTATGGGGCAGAACGTCCACTTCCTCACCCTCGCCACGCGTGATCTGGATGCCGCCCGGCGTTTCTACGTCGACGGGCTCGGCTGGACTGCCGTGCTGGACGTGCCGGACGAGATCCTGTTCTTCCAGATCGCCCCGGGGCTCTTGCTCGGGCTGTTCGACGCGGAGAAGTTCGACGAGGACCTGCTGCGGGGCCGCACGGTGAGCGAACCGTCCGGTGTCACCCTGGCGCACAACGTCGGCAGTGAGGATGCGGTCCGTGAGACGGTCGCCACGATGCGCGCGGCCGGTGGTGAGGTGATCACCGAGCCCGAGCCTGGGGCGTTCGGCGGCATCTTCCACGCTCATGTGGTCGATCCGAACGGAGTGATCTGGGAGATCGCCCACAACCCGGGCTGGTCGGTGGACGCGGACGGGACCGTGCGCCTGGGCTGAGGCATCAGTCCCGGGTGGCCACCACGACCGTGCTCCCCCACTGCTCCGAGGGTCGCAGTCGGACTGCCCACCCGGCAGCCTCGAAGACAGCCCGTGCGGGGGCTTCCTGGGCTCCGGCGATCTCGGTGAGCACCGTGCCGCCCGGTACCACCCAGGAGTGGGCCGCGGCGGCGAGGCGCCGTTGCACGGCGAGACCGTCGGCGCCACCGTCAAGCGCGAACGCAGGCTCGTGGTCGCGCGCCTCCCTCGGCATCATGGCCAGCTCGTCTGTCGGGACGTACGGGGTGTTCGCCACCACGACGTCGAGACGGCCGCGATCGGCGGCTGGCAGAGGCTCCAACAAGTCACCGGTGTAGACCGGGACCGAGTCCAGGTTGCGCTGCGCGCACCGGGTGGCACGTGGATCGATATCTGCCGCACGGAGCCCCACGTCGGGGCGTCGCACCCGCAGCAGTGCCGCGACGGCCCCGATCCCGCAGCACACGTCCGCGACCTGGCCACCGCGTGGTGCCAGCGCGGCCGCCACCTCCACCAAGTACATGGTGCGCGCTCGAGGCACGAACACCCCGGGCGCCATGCTCAGCCGCAGGCCACCGAACTCCACCCAACCGAGCACGGTCTCCAGCGGTTCCCCACCGATGCGACGCCGCACCAGGCGTTCGAGCCTCTCCCCTGCGGCGGTCGCCACCAGCAGCGCGGCCTCGTCCTCGGCGAAGACGCACCCCGCTGCCCGCAGGCGGGCTACCAGTGGCACCTCGGCGCCGTCAGGCAGGGGCGATCTCCTCCAGCTCCACCAGATCCGCGGCCGTGGGCTCCCACTGCGCGGCGGCTACGTTGGACCGCACCTGATCAGGCCGGGAGGCACCGGCAATCACCGACGCCACCGCCGGCTGAGCCGCGAGCCACCCGATCGCCACCTGCAGCAGCGTGAGGTCACGAGCCGAGGCGAACGCCTCGAGTGCCTCGATCCGGTCGAAGTCAGCCGCCTCGATCCGTTCCGGACGGCGCTCCAACCGGGTGCCCGCCGGAGCGCCCGCACCACGGCGGTACTTCCCGGTAAGCAGCCCGGACGCGATCGGGTAGTACGGCAGGATCGAAGCGCCCACATTCTCGACGGCGGGCACCAGCTCGCGCTCGATCCCGCGGTTGAGCAGGTTGTACTCGTTCTGGGCCGACACCATCGGGGTGTAGCCGCCGGTGCGCGCGCTCCAATCGGCGTCCACCACCTGCCAGGCTGCGAAGTTGGAGGACCCGACGTAGCGCACCTTGCCCTCGGTGACCAGCTCGTGCAGTGCTGCGAGCGTTTCCTCGATCGGCGTGACGGGGTCCGGGGCGTGCATCTGGTACAGGTCGATGTGGTCGGTGCCGAGGCGTCGCAACGAGCCTTCCACCGCCTTGCGGATGTACCGGCGAGATCCGCGTACGCCCCAGTCCGGTCCGTTCAGCCCACCGGTGTCCATCCCGAACTTGGTGGCGATCACCACGTCGTCACGCCTGCCTGCCAGCGCCTGGCCGAGCAGTTCCTCGCTCCGACCCCGGGTATACACGTCTGCGGTGTCGAATAATGTGACACCGGCCTCAACGGCAGCATTCACTACGGACGGAACGTCCCCCGCGGCCACTGTTGCCCCTAGAGTGTTGCATCCGAGGCCGACCGTCGAGACGGTCAGGCCCGACGAACCGAGCTGGCGATACGACATGTTCGTGGTCACACAACCATTTGACCACGTTCTCCCTGCGCGAACTTCACATCACCTTCACGTGAATGGCGGAACAGGACAGAGCGTTCGCCCGTTGAACCTGGTGGAGACGACCACAAGTCACGAATGAGGAGGAGTCGCGATGGCTGAACGAGCACTGCGCGGCACGCGGATCGGCGCGAACAGCATGGAGACCGAGGAGAACGTCGAGTTCGCCCCTCGGATCGAGGCAGTCTACGACTGCCCGGACGGTCGCGTGATCGTCATTCCCTTCTCCGCGGACGCCGACGTTCCTCCGGTTTGGGAGGCCCCCGGCGGCGGTGAGGCACTGCTGCGCGATGCCGACCGGCCCGATCCCAAGCCCGGTAAGCCGGTCCGCACGCACTGGGACATGCTGCTCGAGCGCCGTACGGTTGCCGAGCTGGAGGACCTGCTCACCGAGCGCCTGCAGCTCCTGCGCAGCGGTCAGCTGCGCCGCCGCAGCGCCTGAGGAACCCTGCCCCACCACTGACGCCACTGCCTGGTGCGCCGCTCGGCGCCCCAGGCAGTGGTGCGCCAGAGGGCTTCGACGACGATCTGGCGGCTCATCTTCGACACGCCCTCGAGCCGCTCGGTGAAGGTGATCGGCACCTCCACGATGATCCCGTCAAGATCACGCACCCGCCGTGTCATGTCCACCTGGAAGCAGTACCCCTGCGAGTTCACCCGAGCCAGGTCGATGCGCTGAAGCATCGCGGCCGTGAACACCCGGAATCCCGCGGTCGCATCGCGGACGCCCAACCCGATCGCACCGTTGGCGTAGGCATTCGCACCGCGGCTCAGCAGCTGCCGGTACCAGGGCCAGTTCGCGGTACGCCCGCCGGCCACCCATCGCGACCCGATCGCCAGATCAGCACCGCCCGCCACAGCAGCCAGGAGACGGGGCAGGTCCTCCGGATGATGGGACCCGTCCGCATCCATCTCCGCGATGCGGTGATACCCCCTGTCCAGCGCCCAGGCGAATCCCGCCACATAGGCACGACCCAAGCCTGCCTTTCCGGGCCGGTGCAGCACATGCACGGCCTCGTCCGCCCCGGCGTACTCGTCCGCCCACGTGCCCGTGCCGTCCGGACTCCCGTCATCGACCACCAGCAGGTCCACGTCCGGGGCGGCAGCCCGGGTACGGGCCAGCGTGTCCGGGAGCGAGTGGCGTTCGTTGTACGTCGGAATGATCACCAGGTCCCGCGTCATCGGCCCCTCCGCACCCGTCCGGTCGCCACCCCGAGAGCGAAGGCCGCGGCCGCGAGCACGGTGCCCACGATGATCGGCCAGTCCCCGAGGCGGTCCGCGACCGTCAAAGTGGTCCGCAACGGGAGTTCGGCCGTCATCGCATCGGGGGTGAACAGCTCGGTGCGCTCGAGGACCGTACCGTCCGCGGCGATCACCCCGCTCACCCCCACCGTGGAGATCTGCACGGTGGCACGCCCATGCTCCACGGCGCGCAGCTGCGACATGGCCAGCTGTTGCTCACTCTCGGCGGTATAGCCGAACGAGGCATTGTTCGTGGGCACGAAGAGCACTTCGGCGCCGCCTTGGATGGCTTCGCGGATCACCGCGTCATAGGCCACCTCGAAGCAGATCACGGTGGCGACCTCAACGGTGCGCTCGAGGCGGGGAATTTCCACCGGCACCACCGCGATCTCCGTGCCCGGCGCGATGTCAGTGCGCACCAGGTCCACCGCTGGGGAGAACATGCGAGCGATGTCCCGAATCGGGATGTACTCGGCGAACGCTGCCGGGATCTGCTTGGAGTAGGAGAAGACCGCTCCTTCACCGGGCTGCCACAGCACCATGTCGTTGAACCGGGCCCGTTCGCCGTCGGCATCGAGACCATACGAGTCCGTACCGAGCAACAGCGGGGTACCGATAGCGGTGGCGGCCTCGTCGAGCAGTTCCGCAGCATCGGCGTCCTCGCGAGGGTTGATGTCCGTGGCGTTCTCCGGCCACAGCACCAGGTCGAGCGCTTCTGGACCGATCCTCTCGCTGAGCTCGATCGTGCCGCTGACATGGTTGTTCAGCACCTCCCGCGCGTTGGCGAAGGCACCCAACCCGGGTTCGGACACGTTCCCCTGCACCGCGCCGAGCCGGAGGGAACCGGACTCGGCGGTGGTCGGGGTCGGGATCAGCAGGCCCACCGCGAGCAACGCCACGATCCCAGCCAGGGCTCCGGCCACCGTGCGGCGCCCGCCTTGCGTATGCGTCCGTGGCGTGGTGCGGATGCGACCCACCAGCGCGATCACCACAACGCCCGTCCAGAAGCCGCCTAACGCCGTCACGAAGGAGACGGCCGGAGCGCCCGCGATGGCGGCGAACGGGAGTAGCGGGCCGTCAGTCTGGGAGAACGCCAGCCGGCCCCAGGGGAATCCTCCGAACGGCCACACCTGCCGCAGCTGCTCGGTGACCACCCAGATGAGCGCGAACACCACCCCGGGCACCAGGCGCCGTCCGCGCAGCCAGGAGGCCCGCCGCGCCCAGGTCCACACAGCAGCCCCGGCGGCGACGATCCCTGCCTCGGCGATGCTCAGCGCGGCCCACGGGATCACCCCGACCGCGGCGTTCGCCCACCAGATGTGCGGGAGGAAGAAGGCGAGGCCCCAGACCCACGCCACGAGCGCGTTCCACCGCGCCGAATCTCGCTGCAGGGCCACCACGAGCAGCGCGACACCGACGAAGGCGAGGGGCCACCAGGACCGCTGTGGGAACGCGGTGTCCGTCAGGAGCCCGCCGACGACCGCGATGAGCAGCGTGAGTGCTCGGGACGGGACCCGACTGCGCACCGAATCAGGCGCCGTCGGAGCGGCAGAGGCGACAGTTGCTGACACCTCCACAGGATACGGCGTGTCACGCAGTCAGAACTCCGTGAGGCGGGCACCCGACCACGCATCCTTGCGTCGTCGGGACCCAAGCCCCACCGACCGGCTCGCGCATCCTTCGGTCCGGAACCCCTGCTCGGTCAGCCCCGTTTTCTACTGAACGCGCGAGCCTTGTCGGTGACTGCAACCCCGTTTTCCAGGAGCAGTACGAGAAGTGAACATACCCGCGTCGTCGCCTCTCGCCAAGGAGGCAAAATCGCAGGTCAGAGGTGTATGCGCAGGTCAGAGGCACCAAGACTGCGCGAAGAAAATTGGGTTCTCTCGGCGTGTCGCTCTGTGGGTCGGATACCGAGTGTGCCGTTCGTCTTCGCGCTCGGCAGACATCGTCGCCACTGTCGCCAGTCCCACCAGCCTCAGCGTGCTCGTGAGGCACGCGACCGACGGTGGCGATGCTGCGATACTGGCGGCTCCCGCGTACCGGCAAGGGCAGGAGAACAGGTGCTGGCAGCTCAGCGACGCGCTCAGGTGCTGGAGGCCGTCCGCGCTCGTGGCGCAGTCAGCGTCACCGACCTCTCCGAGGCGCTTGGCGTGAGCGCCATGACGATCCGCCGGGACCTGGACGCGCTCGCCCGGGAGGGGCACCTGGACAAGGTCCATGGCGGTGCCACCACCCGCCGTAGTGCCAGTGCTGAGGAAGTCGGATTCGACCTCAAAGCGCGCCGCGAGCGTGCAGAGAAGGACGCCATCGCGGCCCTGGCCGCCGGTCTGGTGCATCCCGGGATGGCGATCGGGCTCTCCGCCGGGACCACCACCTGGGCGCTGGCCCGCCGGCTACGGACAATCCCGCGGCTGACCGTGGTGACGAACTCGCTGCGCATCGCTGACCTGCTGCACGGTCCACCGCTCCCCGGCGAGGTCGACCCCGCGGAGGTCGTGCTCACCGGTGGGGTGCGTACGGCTTCGGACGCACTGGTCGGACCGGTCGCGGTGTCCGCGCTGGAACAGCTGCACTGTGACCTCGTCTTTCTCGGCGTGCATGGGATGGACGCGCGCGCGGGACTGACCACCCCGAACCTGCTCGAAGCCCAGACCGACCGGGCGCTCGTGGCCAGCGGACGCTCCGCCGTCGTCCTGGCTGACCACACCAAGTGGGGCACGGTGGGGCTCACCAGGATCCTCCCGCTCGCGGAGGTGGATCACCTGATCACCGACGACGGTCTCGCTCCTGAGGCCGTCGCTGCCCTGCGCGAGGTGGTCGCCGAGGTGCACCTGGCTCCCCCGCCCGGCTGAGCAGCTCTGCGGCCGCTGTGTGGCCTCAGACAGTGCCGTGCGCCACGATCCCCCGACGCACCCCCGCGATCGCCTCACGGGCCGTCTGACGCAGTTCGTGGGTGGGTGCCGCGACCGCGACCTGGTCGAGCAGGTCCAGCACCTGGCGGCTCCACCGCACGAAGTCACCCGCGGCCAGGTCTCCGGCGTCCAGCACGCCCGAGAGCGATCCACCCCGAGCCCAGGCGTACATCGGGCGCACCAGCCCCAGGTCCACCGGGTCGGCCGGGCTGAGCCGATGCTCGCGCTCCAGGTTCTCCAGCCGTCGGGACGTGCGGGTGGTCTCGCGCACAGCGACGGCGAGCGGCCCGTCCGGAGGCCCCGGCGGCGTCGGTGGCACGGCGGGATCGTCTCCGCGGGACTGGTACAGCACGATCGAGGCCACGGCCGCCAAACCGGGGGCGTCCAGCTCCGCCCATGCGCCCGAACGCAGACACTCGGCGAGCACCAGATCCTTCTCGCAGTACAGTCGCCGCAACCATTGCCCCTGCTCGGTGACTGTGGCATCCGCACCGGCGCCGTCCAGGTAGCCGAGCGAGTCGAGCACCTGGCAGACCTTGTCGAAGTCGCGCGCGATGGATGCCGTGCGGCCTTCGATCCGCCGCAGCAACGCGCGGTGCTCCGACTCCAGCGTGGAGCGGCGCTTGGCCCACCGCGCATGATCCTCGCGGTCCGCGCAGCCGTGGCAGGGGTGGTGCCGCAAGGCATCGCGCAGCTCGTTCAGCGGGCCGTCCGTGGCGGCCGCCGAGGGCGGCTTGGACCGGGCTGGTGCGTCGTTCGCCTGCGCACCGAGCGCGTTGCGCATCGTGGACGCCAGGTCGCGCCGTTCGGCCGGGCGCCGGGCGTTGAAGTGCTTCGGGATACGCACCCGGGTGACGGCCTCCGTGCCATACGGCAGGTCCGTCGGAGGGAGCCGCACCAGGCGTGGCTCGGCCGTGAGCAGGCTCAGCGGAGGGCCGTCCAGGCCGGCCGGGGTCGGGTTCTCCAGCACGACGGCGAAACCGGCGCGGCGTCCGCTGGGGATCTGCACCACGTCACCGCGACGCAGGCCGGCGAGCAGCTTGTCCGTCGCCTCCCGAGCGCTCCGGGAACGGCTGCGGGAAAGTTCGCGCTCTCGGTCCCCGATCGCGGAGCGGATCTGCAGGTACTCCTCGATGTCCCCCAGGTGGCAGGTCATGGCGTCGGTGTACCCGTCCAGGGCCTCACTCATGGAGCGGGCCTGCCGAGCCAGCCCCACCACGCTGCGGTCGGCCTGGAACTGGGCGAAGGACGTCTCCAGCGTCTCCCGCGCGCGGGACCAGCCGCTGGTCGCGATGAGGTTCACGGCCATGTTGTAGGTGGGACGGAAGCTCGAGCGCAGTGGGTAGGTACGCCGGCTCGCGAGACCGGCCAGGGCGACCGGGTCGATCCCCGAGGCGTACAGCACGACGGCATGCCCCTCGACGTCGATGCCACGCCGCCCGGCACGGCCGGTGAGCTGGGTGTACTCCCCCGAGGTCACCTCCGCATGTCCGCGGCCGTCCCACTTCGTCAGCTTCTCCAGCACGACGGACCGGGCCGGCATGTTGATCCCGAGTGCCAAGGTCTCCGTGGCGAAGACCACCTTGACCAGGCCTGTGGCGAACAGCGCCTCCACGGTCTCCTTGAACACCGGCAGGAGCCCCGCGTGGTGGGCGGCCACCCCGCTCAGCAGCGCCTCCCGCCATGCCCAGAAGTCGAGCACCTGCAGATCTTCGGGCGGAAGGTTCGCACACCGGCGCTCCACCTCGGCATCGATCTGCGCACGCTCGGCTGGAGAGGTGAGCGCGATCCCCGATCGCGCCACCTGTTGCACGGCACCCTCGCAGCCCGCCCGGGAGAAGATGAACACGATCGCCGGGAGCAGCCCGGCCCGGTCCAGCTGGTCCACCACGAGGAACCGTGGCGGCACCCGCACCTGCTGGCGACGGTCGTTGCGGTAGCGCCCTCGCCCCTTCCGCCGGCCACCGCGCCCCGCGTTCCCCCGGGACGGACCGGACCGCTCGGCCACGCGGATGGCCTCCACCAGGTCCGGGTTGATCGGCGGGCTCACCCCGGGGTCGGTGGGGTCCACGTCCGAGCCATACAAATCCAGCACGTCCCGGCCGACCATCACGTGCTGCCACAGCGGCACCGGGCGCCGCTCGGAGACCACCACGGAGGTGTCCCCGCGCACTTCGGTCAGCCACTGCCCGAACTCCTCCGCGTTCGACACGGTGGCGGAGAGGGAGATTACCTGCACGTCCCGGGCCAGGTGCAGGATGACCTCTTCCCACACGGGCCCGCGGAACCGGTCGGCCAGGTAGTGCACTTCGTCCATCACCACGAAACCCAGGCCCTGCAGTGCCGGCGCCTCGTTGTAGAGCATGTTGCGCAGCACCTCGGTGGTCATCACCACCACCGGCGCGTCACCGTTGATCGTGGTGTCACCGGTGAGCAGCCCGACGGCGTCCGCTCCGTGCACCCGGCGCAGGTCCTGGAACTTCTGGTTGCTCAGGGCCTTGATGGGTGTGGTGTAGAACGCCTTCCGCCCCTGTTCCAGGGCCAGGGCGACCGCGAACTCCCCGACGACGGTCTTGCCGGCACCGGTAGGCGCTGCCACGAGCACACCGTGGCCGTCCTGCACGGCCCGGCACCCCTGCACCTGGAAGTCGTCGAGGGTGAAGTCCTGCTGCTCACGGAACCGGCCGAACGGTGAGTCGTCCTCGGTCTGTTTGCGGCGGAAGGCAGCGTATCGCTCGGCCGGGCTGGACATACCTCCAGGCTACGCGGTGCCCGCGCGCTGCTCAGCCGGTGCCGAGCAGCTGCAGCGCCCCCGGACGCAGTCGTGCCCGAATAGGCAGGCGCCCCAGGAGCTCGCCGTCGGCGTACACCGGCGGCGGCGGACGGCGTCCCGGGAGCGCCTCCAGGATCACCTCCCGTGCCCGGATCACGTCCACCCGGGCCGAACCCACGTGCCGGCCGGAGTAGACCTGGGGGAACAGGCGCAGCAGCGCGCCGCGGCCCATCGCATGTCCGATCACCACGTCCATCAGACCGTCGTCCAGCTGCGCGTCCGGGGCGATCCGCATCCCCCCACCGAAGGACGTGGCGTTGGCCAGCGCGACGAGGGTGGCGGGCAGCTCGCGCACGACGCCGTCGATGGTGATCCGATACCCGTACGGGCGGAACCCGGCGAGCTCACCGAGCACCCCGCGCACATACCGGCCGCCGCCGCGTGGCCAGCGGTAGTGGTTCGCCCGGTCGTTCACGGCGGCGTCGAAGCCGGCGGAGAGGACGCAGGCGGTCCATTCGAGGGTGGTGTCGTCGGTGTCGTCGCCGGGTTCACCGGGCTGATGCACCTGGGTAGCGATGGCGTCCAGGTGGCGTGGCTCGGTGTGCAGGCCGGCCAGCAGGTCCGCCACCGCACGGGACACGTCGTGCACCGCCAGGCCGAGATTGCGGGCCAGGTCGTTCCCGCTGCCCACCGGCACGAGCCCGAGCGGCACGGTGGTCCCGGCCACGGCGTTCACCCCAAGGTGGGCCATCCCGTCTCCACCGACGGCCACCAGCGCATCGAGCTCCCACATCGCTTTGCGGGCACGCCGGAGTGCATCGTCGGCGTCACTGCCGGTCAGATCGAGGATCTCGTGTTCGCTGCCACCGAGCGCGGAGAGGGCTTCGCGGCCGGCGAGGGCGCCGCGGCCGTGGCCGGCAGCGGGGTTGACCAGCACCCCCAGCCTGCTCACCGGGCGGTCACGTCTCGTCGGAGTCTTTGGAGCCTGCGGTCGAGGTGCCCTCACTGAGCGCTGCGTCGAGCTCGGCGTCCTCGATGGCGTTCTTCTTCGCCACCCGGCGGTCGTTCAGCATGCTCAGGCCGACGGCGAGGAAGTACAGGGCCACGATCGGCAGTGACATCAGGACGAAGGTCACCGGGTCGGCGGTCGGTGTGGCCAGCGCGGCGAGGATGAAGATGATGATGACGGCCCAGCGCCAGCCCTTCAGCCAGGTGATGCCCTTGACCACGCCGAGGAGATTGAGCGCCACGAGCACCATCGGCAGCAGGAACGCGAAGCCGAAGATGAGCAGGAACTGCACCACGAACTTCAGGTAGGTGGTCGCGTCGATGAACAGCGAGGACTCCGTGCCCTCCGGGACGAACTGGGTGAGGAGGAAGAAGGTGTTCGGCAGCGCGACCCAGGCCATCCAGACACCACCGGCGAACAACGGCACCCCGGTGGCGAGGAACACGATCGCGGACTGGCGTTCCTTCGTCGTCAGCCCCGGCGCGAGGAATGCCCAGAGCTGGTACATCCACCACGGGCTGGAGGCGAGCACACCGAGGAAGGCGGACACCCGCAGCTGCACGTCGAAGGAGGAGGCGATGCTTCCGAAGTTGATGCTGGCGTTGACCCCCTGCGCCACCAGCTCCGCGACAGGCTCCTGCAGCAGCTCGAAGACCGGCTTGTACAGGAACCATCCCCGATGGTGCCGACCACCAGGCCGGCCATCGCGAGCAGCAGGCGCTTGCGCAGCTCTCGCAGATGCTCCCCGAGGGGCATCCGCCCCTCAGGGTTCGTTCGTGAGACCACCTGAGGTCAGGTATACCGCGGGTCGTCGTGCTTCTGGTCGAAGGACGGCGACGAGGGCGAATCGGTGGACGGGCTCGAGGCCGAGCCGGTAGTGCCGGTTTCATCCTTGCGCTGACCGGTCACGTCGTCGACCGAGATGTCGGTGTCCTCCTGCAACTCCTTGATCTCCTTCTTGAAGACCTTGAGCGACTTGCCCACGTTGCCGGCGATGTCGGGCAGGCGGCTGGCCCCGAACAGCAGCAGCACAAGGCCGATGATCACGATCCAAAAGACAGGATTCTTGAGCATGATGGTTCCTCCGTCGGAATGGTCATGGCGGTCGGTGGTCTCACACGTCACAGGGGCATGCCGATCGCCCGCCACCTCTCCAGGGTACGCGATCGGCGTTCACGCACGCGCATTGCACGCGCGGCCAGGTTCGCGGCTCGTGTCTGCCGCCACTGTTCCCGTTGGCTCTCCGTCGCAGCGAGGTGCGGACGGAATGTCTGTGCCTGCGCCTCCAGCTCAGCCACGGCGGCATTGAGGCGTTCCATCGCCTCGGCGCTGTGCCGCGCTTGAGCCATCAGCGCCGTGAACTGACGCCACAGATGGCGAGCGATCAGGAACCCCACGACGCACGCACCGAGGACGAGCACCGCCCAGACCACCAGCCAGATCATAGGATCAGCCTAGGGCACATCGACATCGTCGAGCAGACCGGCCGCAGCATAGGCCGCCAGTGCGGCCCTGCCCCGGGCAGCGATCCCGTCGGCCACGTCGGCCGGCTCCACCTCATGCACGTCAGGTCCCAGACCGAGCACCAGGTTGTGCAGCCAGGCGAGGTCCACCACATCCAGCACGACGGCGAAGCGTCCGTCGTCGAGGTCGGTCACTGTGCTGACGGGGTACTGCTCGGCCACCCATCGGGCGCGCGAGGAGAGGACCAGCCGGACCTGCCAGCGGGCCGCCGTCAACGGTGGCTCCGCCGATCCCGGGAGGGTCACGTGCGGGTGCTCGCCCACCGGGGCGTCGAGCGGGGTCGCCTCCAGCATCCGGTCCAGCCGGAACTGGCGCACGTCGGTGGCGCGATGGCACCAGGCGAGCAGGAACCACTGGTCCGAGTCGGTGAGCAGCTGAAGGGGATCGACGGTGCGTTCGCTGACCGTGTCGGCGGCGGAGACGTATCGCAACCGCAGCTGCCGTCCGGCACGAAGCGCGTCCCGGACCAGGCTCAGACGCGCCGAGACATCCGGTCGGGAGGTATCCCCGACGCGCACATCCACCGATTCGGCGGCCTGTGCCGCCGCACCTGCGGCGCGGGCGAGCTTGTCCGCGGTGCTCGAGAGGACGGCGTCATCAGCCAGACCGGGAGTCTCCTGCAGCGAACGCAGCGCCGTCAGCAGGGCGAGTGCCTCCTGCGGGCCCAGCCGCAGCGGCTGGTCCATACCGCGGGCGTCGGTGAGGGTGAGGATGTTGCGCTCGTGATCATCGGCCGCGAAGTCGATCAGGTCGTCGTGCATGTATCCGGGCGTGCCGGAGACCCAGAGCGTATCCACGTCCATCAGCACCTGCCCGACGCTGACCCCGAAGTGCTCGGCCACCTGCTCCACCGGCACACCGGGGTGGTCGTCCAGATAGGCGATCAGGGCGAGCATGCGCACCACCCGGTCACCGGCAGTCTCGGCCATCAGCCCCTCCCCCACGTCTGCGCGGCACGGAGCCGCTGGATGACCGCCTGCCGAAGCTCGGCGGGTTCGAGCACCAGCACGTTCTCGCCGTATCCGGCGAGTTCTTCGGCGAACCTGCCGGTGTCGGTCACCTCCAGGCGCACCACGTCACGATCGGCCACTGCGGCCGGGTGCTCGGCGGGCTCCGAGCGGGCCCGCACCGCTGAGGCACGCTCGGGGACGAGGGCGAGCACCACCTCGGTGGTGTGTACCGGGTGCGGTGCCACCTGCTGCGGGATCTGCACCTCCCCGGGCCGGCCAACCCGGTGAACCCGGCCGATGATCCGGGACAGACGGAACGAGCGTTGCGCCTGCCGGTCGTTGTCGAACCCGATCAGGTACCACCCGCGGTCCTTCGCCACCAGCCGCCACGGCTGGACCGACCGGTCCCCCGTCGTTCCCGTGTTGGCGGCACGGTAGGTGAACTGCACACCGATCCGGTCGGTGATCGCCTCCAGCAGGTCCGGAAAGGCCGCGTCCGGTCCGCGCACCCGTAGGGCGAGGCCGGTGTGTTCGGCAGGATCGCTGAGATCGCTCACGGCGCGCAGCTTGGTCAGGCCGCGCCGGGAGTCCGCAGCGAAGGCGGAGTCCTGCCAGACCTGTGCCGCCAGCGAGAGCACCCCCACCTCGGCCGCGGTGAAGTCCACGGGCGGCAGCCGGTACTCGGCCATGTCGATCCGGTACCCCACGTCGTCGGCGTGCGCGGAGTCGGTCAGTGTGACGATCGGGATGCCCAGCTCCCGCAACTGGTCCTTGTCCCGCTCGAACATGCGGTCGAAGGACTCGTCCGAGGCAGCGTCGGCGTACCCGTTCACCTGGCGGCGGATGTCCCCCTTGGTCATCCGGTGCCGGGTGTGGCTCAGGGCGATCACCAGGTCGAGCAGCCGCTCAGCAGCGGGCACGCGCTCACTCCTCATAGGAGAGCACGCTACCCGCGATAGGTTGCCGGAGTGATGACGTGGCGGGACGGCGTGGTGCAGGCCGTGCGAAAACAGTGGTCAGGCGCGGTCGAGCTCGAGGTCGTCCTGACGGCGGCTGCGGGCGGGCAGGAGCAGGTGCGGGCGCTGGCGTACCCGGAGCTGGTCGGCCATCCGCAGGTCGGCGAACGGGTACTGCTCTCGACCACAGCGTTGACGCGGGGCCTGGGTACCGGCGGGTACGCATTCGTGGTGGCCCGCCCCGACAACCTGCCGGCCGACCCGCCCACCAGCCCTGGCCACATCATGAAGGCGCGGTACACGCCGCTGCAGACGATGGTGCTCGGCGTCGACGAGCAGGAGTCCCCGGACCACGACCTGCTCCGGGATGCTGACGATCTCGGCGGGCTGCCCGTGGTGGTCGCGGACCTGCACTCCGCGGTGCCGGCGATCATCGCGGGAGCCCGGCACGAGGCGGTACGGCTGGGCCGGCCGGCCCCCGTGGTGGCGTACCTGATGACGGACGGCGGTGCGCTGCCGGCGTGGTTCTCTCGGTCCGTGGCGACACTCCGTGCCCGCGACTGGGTGCAGTCCACCATCACCGTCGGTCAGGCCTTCGGCGGCGATCTGGAAGCGGTCACCGTGCACTCCGGGCTGCTCGCGGCGCGGCTGGTCGCCCGTGCCGACATGGTCGTGGTGGCGCAGGGGCCGGGCAATCTCGGCACCGGGACGCGGTGGGGATTCTCCGGGGTGAGCGCCGGTGAGGCGGTGAACGCGACCGCCACGCTGGGCGGACGTCCGGTGGCCAGCCTCCGGGTCTCCGGTGCCGATCCTCGAGCACGCCACCGAGGGATCTCGCATCACAGCCTGACGGCGTACGGCCGGGTGGCGTTGTGCGCGGCGGACGTCGCCGTACCTCAGCTGGACGGCGACCTGGCTGAGCTGGGGGCACAGGTGAAGGAGCAGGCGCGTGCACTGGCGGATCGGCACCAGCTCGTGCCGGTGGCGACTGACGGCCTGCTGGACGCTCTGCAGGAGTCCCCCGTGCAGTTGTCCACCATGGGACGTGGCCTGGCTGACGACCCGGGAGCCTTCCTAGCCGCCGCTGTCGCCGGCATCCACGCCGCCCGGCTCGTGGCGGGCGACGAGGGTGGCCAACCGGCGTGAGTCGCGACGGGCACGGTCGCCGTCCACGCGCTGGATCGCCATCACGGCGAGCACACGGCCGTCGGTGAGATCGAGGGACACCCAGTCCCGCTCCCCGAACCGCACGTCGACGATCTGCGCCCAGTCCAACCGCCGGCTCGAGACCACGTTGCGGACGAAAAGCCCGTCCTGGTCCGGCACCGCCACCAGGGTCGCCAGTCGCACCAGGAGCGCCACGATCAGGGCGAGCAGCACACCCGAGCCGACGTATGTCGCCGCATCGGCGAGGTCCCGGGCGACCAGCACGAAGACGATCCAGCCGCCGACCAGCCACACGATCACGCCGATGCTGACCAGGCGGGTGGCGCGCGGCCGGAACGGCGCGTACAGATCTGGTGCGTGCTCGGCCGGGGCCATCAGTGTCAGAGCCTGCTGGCGTGGATCCCGGTCACGATGATGGCGCGCGCGCCGAGCTCGTAGAGCTGATCCATGATCGGGTTCGTCTGGTTCCGCGGCACCATGGCGCGCACGGCTTTCCACCCGGTGTCGTGCAACGGGGAGACGGTGGGCGACTCCAGGCCGGGGGTGACGGCGACACAGGCCTCCACGTGCTCCACGGGGCAGTCGTAGTCCATCAGCACGTACTTGCGTGCCACCAGCACCCCGTTCAATCGGCGATCGAGGGTCTCCAGTCCGGGCTGGGGCTCGGCGCCGCTGGGCCGGATCAGCACGGCCTCCGACTGCAGGATCGGTTCACCGAAGACGTGCAGGCCGGCGGCGCGGAGGGTGCCGCCGGTCTCCACCACATCGGCCACCAGGTCCGAGACACCGAGCCGCACGGTGGATTCGATCGCGCCGTCGAGCCGCACCACATGAGCGTCGATCCCGCGCTCGGCCAGGTACGTGCCCACCAGGTGCGCATAGCTGGTGGCCACCCGCTTGCCCTGGACGTCGGCGAGGGAGGTCACCGTCTCCGGCGGTCCGGCGAAGCGGAACGTGGAACCGGCGAAGTCGAGGGCGCGATGTTCGATGGCGTCCACACCGGAGTCGAGCAGCAGGTCACGGCCGGTGATCCCGGCGTCGACCACACCTTCGCCGACGTAGACGGCGATGTCGCGCGGGCGCAAGAAGAAGAACTCGACGTCGTTCTCGACGTCGGGCAGTACCAGCTCGCGGCCGTCGCGGCGCTGCCGGTATCCGGCCTCACGCAACATCTGGCTCGCGGGCTCGGAGAGGGAGCCCTTGTTGGGCACGGCGATACGGAGCACGGGGGTCCTTCGGGGTCGTGATGTGGGGGTAGGGGCAGGCACCTCACAGGTGCGCGTAAACGTCCTCGAGGCTGAGACCGCGGGCGAGCATCATCACCTGCAGGTGATACAGCAGCTGGGAGATCTCCTCGGCCGCTTCGGCGTCGCTCTGGTACTCCGCCGCCATCCACACCTCGGCGGCCTCCTCGACGATCTTCTTGCCGATCGTATGGACGCCGGCATCGAGCTCGGCGACGGTTCCGGAACCGTCGGGGCGGGTCTGTGCCTTGTGCTGGAGCTCAGCGAAGAGGTCGTCGAAGGTCTTCACGTAGCAAGAGCCTACTCGTCATCGGTGAACGCGTTGTTGTACGCCTCATCTGCTGGGACGATCGCGGAGGTGAGGCCTGCCTCGGCAAGGAACGCCGACATCTCCTGCCACGGACCCGTGTGGGCGCCCCAGCCCGGTCCGGGTTCCCCGTACAGCGGGACGGTGGCCTCCATCGTGGCGTGCATGATGGCCTCCTGCTCGGCATCCACAGTGCCGGGGATCTCCTCGACCGCCGCGTCCACGCCGAGCTGTGGGTCGGCCACCAGGTCGGCAACGGCCCGCTCGACGGCGGCGACCACACCCCGCAGCGCCTCGGTCTCGGTCGTGGTGAGCTCGTCGGTGGTGCCGAGGCCGATCCCGACCAACGGCACGTCCCCGATCGGCACCGCACGCACCTCCAGCCCCGTCGCGGCGAACTGAGGGACGTCATTGTTCTGGTAACCCATCACGGCGTCCACATGTCCCTCACTGAGCGCGGACTGTTGAGTGAACCCGATGTGCTCGATGGAGACGTCGTCCTCGGTCAGGCCCGCTTCCTGAAGCATGGCGAGCAGCCCGAAGTAGGTCTCCCCGAACGGCCCCGGCACCCCGACGGTGTGCCCGGCCAGGTCGTCCGGGGACTGGATCTCGGAGTCGGACGGCACGATCAACGCGACCGGGTAGGAGGTGTACAGGGTGGCGATGCTCACCACGGGGACACCCTGGTCGCGGGCCTGCATCATCTCGTCGCCACCGGCGACCACCACGTGCTCGGTCCCGTCCGTCAGGGCACCGAACAGGTCCTCGGCCTCCCCGTGGTGACGCAGCGTCACATCCACCCCGGCCTCGTCGAAGTACCCCTGCTGCTCGGCACGGTAGAACGGGGCGAACTGCACGTTCGGCACATAAGTCAGGCCGATGGTCAGCGAGCTCGACTCGGCGGCGGACGTACCGCCGTCAGTGGGATCGCTGGTGGAACTGGTGCACGCACTCAACGCGGCGGCCACGGTGACGCTGGCAACGGCGAGCAGCGCGCGCCGTCGGGGGTGGGATCTCACCATCGGACTCTTCTCTCCAGGGCTCGCACGAGCAGGTAGAACCCGACCGCACACGCGGCCAGGACGATCAAGGTGGCGAACATGCCGGTGGTGTCCGACCGATCGCGATAGATGGACAGCAGCAGACCGAGGCCCTGCCCGCCCATCACGAACTCCCCCACCACGGCCCCGGTGATGGAGAGCACGAAACCGTTGCGCACACCGGCCAGCACCGATGGCATCGCCAGCGGGCCCTCGATGTGCAGCAGCATCCCCCAGCGTCCGGCGCCGTCGAGCTGGGCGGCACCGAGGACCTCCTCGTCCAGCCCGGACAGGCCCAGGGCGGTGTTCACCACGATCGGGAAGAAGACCAGCAGGGCGCACAGCAGAGCCACGGGGACGAGGCCATAGCCGAACCAGAGCACGATCAGCGGGGCCAGCGCCACCGCCGGGATCGCTTGAGTGGCGGCCAGATAGGGACCGAGAGCCGCTGAGGCGGCCGATGAGCGGGCGATCAGGTACCCGAGCGGCAGGGCGACGACCAGGGCGATCAGGCACCCGAGCAGACTCTCGGCCAGGGTGGCGCCGGCGTAGGTGAGGATGTCACCGTCGCGCAGCTCGGCGACGAGGCGGACCATCAGCGTGCTGGGGGCCGGGAGCACACGCGAGGGGGTGAGCCCGGCGGCGATCTCCCAGAGCAGGAGGCCGGCCACGCCGAGCACGACGGGCGGGAGCACTGAGGGGCCGACGAGATCAGCGGCGTCGGCGATCCTCGCGGAACTGCCGCGGCGGGGCCTGGACATCGCGGGTGTTCCCTTCCCCAGGTACTCCCGGGGTCGGGCCGTCGGGCACCGCGCCACGGACGACCCTCGACGTCACGCTCGTTGCGTGCGCCGCGTGCTTCCTCCCATCCGGACTTTCACCGTCGGTCCTGGAGTTTCACCAGGTCAACCGACCGCCGAGGCGGCCGGGTCGCGGACTGTCACCGCCGGTTCGGACTTTCACCGACCCCGGAGCACGTTGGACTCTGCGAGCATTCTCGCATATCGACGGCTAAGCACTGCGGTAGGCGGCGGTGGCCGTCTCGCGCAGGGCGCCGATCTCGGCGTTCGGGTCGTCCGCGGAGTAGACGGCCGATCCGGCGACGAACATGTTCGCTCCGGCGGCGGCCGCTGTCGCAATCGTGTCGCGCGAGATCCCACCGTCCACCTGCACCCAGATGTCCCGGCCCAGTGCGGTGATCGCCTCCCGGGTGCGGCGAATCTTGGGCAGGGTGCCGGTGATCAGCGACTGGCCGCCGAACCCTGGCTCGACGGTCATCACCAGCACCATGTCGAACTCGTCCAGCAGGTCGAGATAGCCCTCCACACCCGTGGCCGGTCGTAGGGCGATACTTGCCCGGGCACCCTTCGCGCGGAGCTCGCGGGCGAGGCGAACGGGTGCGTTGGACGCTTCGGCGTGGAAGGTGACGGAGGCGGCACCGGCCTCGGCGTACGCGGGCGCCCACTCGTCCGGGTGGTCGATCATCAGGTGCACATCGGCCGGGACGTCGGTGGTGGCGAGGATACGTTCGACCACCGGAAGCCCGAAGGTCATGTTCGGGACGAAATGGTTGTCCATGACGTCCAGGTGCACATAGTCGGCGTGGGTGATCCGGCCGATTTCGTCGGTGAGGTTGGCCAGGTCCGCGTTCAGCACGCTGGGTGAGATCAGGATCGGCACATCGGGCACTGTCGTCATGGTTGCCAGCCTATCGAGAGCCAGGGCGGCACAGCCTCGGACCAGGTCAGCGCCGGATCAGCGCCAGGAACATCGCGTCGGTGCCGTGCCGGTGTGGCCACAGCTGCAGGAACGGGCCGTCTTGCGCAGGCAGTGGGGTGGTGGTCACCTGGGCAGCGATCTCGACGGCGTTCAGCAGCTCGGCGTGTTCGGTGCGCTTGAGCACGTCCTGGACCACCGTGCGGGTTTCGGCCACGTGCGGGGAGCAGGTCACGTAGGCGACCACTCCCCCGGGCCGGGTGGCCTGCAGGGCTGCCGTGAGCAGTTCCCGTTGCAGTGGGCCGAGGGTGGCCAGGTCCTTCGGGGTGCGGCGCCAGCGCGACTCGGGGCGGCGGCGCAGGGCGCCGAGACCGGTGCACGGGACATCCACCAGGACACGATCGAAACCGTCCGGATTGCCCGCGTCCTCCGGACCGACTTCGCGGCCGTCCCCGGTGCGGACGTCCAGCCCAGGCAGGATTTCTCTCAACGCTGCCGTGGACTGCTCGACGAGCCGGGTGCGGTGTGGCGAGAACTCATTCGCGATGAGCACCCCGCCGGGGGCGCGCTCGGCGAGCAGGGCGCCGAACAGTGCTGCCTTGCCGCCGGGGCCGGCGCACAGGTCGAGCCAGGTGGTGTCCGGGCCGTCCACCTGTGCGGCCGCGGCGGCGAGGGTGACGAGCTGGCTGCCCTCGTCCTGGACGCCGGCACGTGCGTGACGAACCACGTCGAGCGCGGCAGGGTCACCGTGGGTGAGGACGCGGGCGGTACTCGTCCACCTGCCGGGCTCGGCATCGGGCACATCCTCTGTGGTCGCCAGTCCGGGGCGAAGCACCACGGTGACGGCGGGGGCGGCGTTGTCCGCGTCGAGCAGGGCGGGGAGGTCGTCGGCACCCTCGGGCGTCTCACTGAGCGCGTGACGGAGTGCACGCACGATCCAGGAGGGGTGGGAGGTGGTGACGGCGAGTCGTTCGGTCTCGTCCGCGGTCTCGGCACCGATGATCTCGAGCCACTCCTCCAGGGGGCGGCCGGTGACCTGGCGCAGGATGGCGTTCACGAACTGGGCAGAACCGGCCCCGACCGTGCCGCGGGCGAGGCCGACCGTGGCGGAGACAGCCGCGTGGTCGGGTACCCGCATGGCCAGTACCTGGTGCACACCGAGCCGGAGTACGTCCAGCACCGGTGGGTCGAGCTGCGCGAGCGGACGGGCCGAGACGGTGGCGATGACGGCGTCGTAGCGGTCGCGATAGCGCAAGGTCCCGTAGGCGAGCTCGGTGGCGAAGGCCGCGTCGCGACCGCGGATGCCGCGCTGGCGCAGCAGGGGCGGCAACGTGAGATTGGCGTAGGAGTCGGAGTCGGCCACGGTACGCAGGGTGTCGTAGGCCGCGCGGCGTGCCGGGTCGGCGTCCCGGGCCCGGTCGGCGGGACGCTGTGCGGTGCGTTGCCGGGCGGGACGCCCGCCGTTGGGTCGGTCGCGGACTGGGCGACCGGCCCTCGGTCGGCTGTCACCACCTCGGCCATCACCACCTCGACCATCACCGGGCTGGCCGTCGCCGCGGCGGGCACCCCCGTGCTGGTGACCACCGCCGGAGGTGCGCCGCCCTTCGCGATCCGACCGTCCGCCGTCGGCGCTGGAGTCCTCGTTCATCGGATCGTCCCCTCCGAGTCTCCGGTCACGTCGAAGGCGGCTGCTGCGTCCAGCCGGGCCCCGCGGGCCCAGTCGGCGGCGGCCATCCAGCTCTTACCGGGTGGTGCAATCTCGCCGAGGCGGACGGGGTGGGTTCCTGTGCCCACGAGCACACCATCGTTGGTGACGGCGAGTTGACCCGGCGCCAGCGTGGTGGCGTCGGTGGCGATGCCAACCGGACCGAGCTTCACCCGAGAGCCGTCACGGGTGGTCCATGCGCCGGGTGCCGGTGTGCACCCGCGGATCCTGCGGTCGATGGCAACGGCGGGGTGTTGCCAGTCGATGTGGCCGTCAGAGGCAGCCAGGCGGGGGGCGAGGCTGACGCCGTCGTCGGGCTGCGGCTGCGGACGTGCCGAACCGTCGGCGATCGCGTCCAGGGAGGAGACCAGAAGCGGAGCACCAGCGGCAGCGAGCCGGTCGAGGAGTGTGCCGCTGGTGTCGGTGGGCCGGACCGTCTCGGTCATGGTGCCGAGCACGGGGCCGGTGTCCAGGCCTGCCTCGATCTGGAACGTGCTGGCACCAGTGATCTCGTCCCCGGCGATGATCGCGTGCTGCACCGGGGCCGCACCACGCCACGCCGGCAGGAGGGAGAAGTGCAGGTTGATCCACCCGTGCGTAGGCAGGGAGAGTGCGGGTTCACGCAGCAGCGCTCCATAGGCCACGACGGCGCATACATCCGGTTCCAGGGCGTGAAGCGCGGTGAGGATGTCATCGGCATGCGGGCGGTCTGAGGTGAGCACCGGGAGGCCGGCATCCTCCGCGGCACGGTGCACCGGGCTGGGGGTGAGAACGCGCTTGCGTCCGACCGGAGCCGGCGGTCGAGTGAGGACACCAACGACCTCGTGGTCCGAGGCGAGCAGCGCGTGCAGGGACGGGACGGCGACGGCGGGCGTCCCCGCGAACACAACACGCATGGGTCCCAGTCTAGGTGGGTGGGGAGCCTCTCCTGCGCTCGTTCTCCGCTGGCCTGACGGGGAGGCAGCGGAGCGCGGGTTTCCGCGGGTACCCGGCAATGCGGGCGCTACCTGAGGGCACCCGGACATGCCGAGGTCCCCGTCGACGGGTGGTGTCGGCGGGGTTCGGGGCGGGGTAGTCAGTCTGGTGGTGGGTCGGTGTGGCCGGGTGGATCCGAGTGTGTGGAGTTGCCGGCGTGGCGGCCGGCATCACCGAGACCACCGGGATCACCGGGATCACCGGGAGGTTCAGCCGCACCATGTGGGGGATGCCTGTGACCACCGGGCGGACTGCTCCCTGGTTGACGGGCCGACCCAGCGCTCGGGATGGGATACGTGCCGGTGGGCGTGACCAGGTACAGCACACCATCGGGTGCAGCCCAGTAATACACGCCCGGCGTGATCATCGAATACGACCACCCGGCGTGAGTCTTCGCCCGGTGATGACGTCGACACAAAGCGGCCATATTCACCGAACTGGTTCGGCCGCCCTGATCGAAGGGAACACTATGATCCTGATCGGCAGAACGCGCGGAGCGATTGCAATAGGGAAACCGGCACCGTCCATCACGAAGAATGACCTGCTCGCGCAGTGTCGGGCTGGCCTCATACGTGGACGCGGAGGTGAAGCCTGCGAGATCGATCACCGGACGCACCAGGATTCGTCCAGCGGTACCGCACCAGTGGCGAATCTGTTCTTTCGAGACCGGGGAGCGAGTGTTTTCGCACCGGCCCACGACCCCGCATCCGAACTCAGGGCCCGTTTCACCAGAGTTACCCGCACCCTCACCGGTACCGGAGCTCTCACCGGTGCCGGCTTCGGCGTGGTCGTTGAGGGCGTCAGCGGGCAGGTGCAGGTAGAGCATCACAGTCCGACCCATCCCACCCGCACCACCGGGTGTCCCCGTCGGGGAGGTAGGCCCGGTCATCGGGTCGAGACCCGCGCCGCTCACGCTGGTCTCGGTCGCGCTGGGCCCGGCGGTCGCGGTCGGCCGTGCGCCGGCGGCGCCAGCAGCCCTTCCACCGCCACCGCCACCGCCGCTGGTGTCAGCGGTGGGGATGGGCAAGGTGATGTGTCCGCGGGCGAGGAACGACGCACATCCTCACTGGTGCCGGGAAGGAACCCCGCCAGCGCACGTGCCTGGTCGGACACCGCAGCCTCAAGATCCAACGCGTCAGCCTGGTCGAGGCCTCCTTCGACCCGCACCACCGACCCCACACCCAATCCTGCTCCTGGTCCCGGTGCTGCGGTGGTGCCTGCCTCATCGAGGCGGATGTCGAAATGGCGCCCCTCCAACGCCGCTTCCTCATCCTTCGCGGCTTGGTCGGGATCAAAAGACACCATCGCGGCGGTCACGGTCCGCTCGATCTGCGCGACCGTGCAGGACCCGATCGTCCACGCCACCTGCGCATCCACCCAGGCCGCACCCGCGAACGGGAGGCGTTTCGTCATCCGGGTCACTGCCCGTGCCCGGTGGACACTCACCTGCCCGGCCCGCACCCGTTCCCAGAGTTGGGGCAACCGGTAGGCCAGTTCCACGATGGCGCCCACATATCCCAGTGCGGCCTCGTTCGACTGCCCCAACGCCGTCGCCAACCGGGTGAACTCCAGATCCGACACCAACGGGGCACCATCCCCAGCCAACCGCATCGGCTGCGCAGTTCCCGGCAACCCCTCATGTTCGCCCGGCAACCCGGCCCGCTCCAGCGTCTCCGGTAGTCCGGCATGTTCATCCGGAACCGGTAGGCCCGCGTGTTCGTCCGGGTCGAACACCGGCCCACCAGCCGTGGTGTCCCGGGTGGCCGGGTCGATCGCTCGTTCACCCACCCAGGCGATCACCAGCTCAGCACGCTCGACATCGACCGCCCGAGCCGTGGTGACGTTCTCCCGCAGGGCAGCCAGCACCGCGTTTCCGGCCGGGGCCGAGAATGCGGGACCAGTGGCTGTCGAGGTCATGGCTTTATTCTCCCAGGAAGCACTGACATTGCGCCGGACAGCATCGGCACCTGTGGAAAACTCCCGCAATGACCGGCACATCGGCCAGACGCATCTGAAAGACCCGCGTGGCATCGGTCAATTCGCAGCCCAGGAACAGCCGGACAGACAATTGCTGCCCTTATCCTGGCCAGGGCCGAGAATGTCGTGTCAGCAACTATCGACGTCATCTCCGTATTCTCTCCGACGGCACTGACACTGATGATGGTTGAAGGCTCCCGGGAGTCCCACTCACCGACCGGGCGGACATGAACTCAGACGCGTCGAGCGAAGCCCCGCCGGCTCTCTCAACGCAGGACCGCGAGCGTGACCGTCTCTGCTTGCCCTTGCCACACGCCACGCAACGCCGCTCGCACACCGTCCGAGGGCGATGCGACGAGCGGGCGCCGGTACGTCACGAGGAACTCACCGTCGGCAGTGGTGGAGACCGACTGGTTCGTGCGTTGGTCCGGTTCGTAGCGATCAGGAGCAACAGGTCGGGACCGCAGTGCCCCTGTCCCATGGACCTCGGCCTGGGTATCTCGGACGATCCGCTCGCCCGACTCGTCAACCAGCTCGGCGCCGCTCCCTCCATCACGCATCACCGCCGTCAGCGCAGCGATATGCACGGGGTCCCGCGGGGCGTCGTAGACCCACCGGGTTCCGAGTGCCGAGTGCTCCATCGTGCCGATCAACGCCTCACCGGCACCGGCGAGTTCAGCAGCACGATACGTCAGCGGCAGCTGCACCAGTCCGCCGTCGGCCGTCCGTACCAGCAGCGTCTCCAGACCGACCTGACCATCCGGGTCGTCGAAGCGATATGCGGCCACCACCTCGGTCGGCTCCGCCCCGGACGCCCACGGCTGCTGGGGCACCCAGCCAGCCACGAGCTCCAACTTGGTCGGATGCAGGGTTGCCCGGTGCAGGAGTGCCATGGCGCCATCGTATGGTGTCGTGCCCCCAACGCCCAGGCCCACGTTAGACAGTGACTCCCCACGCCTGCAGCGCCTCCCGCCACCGCTCGGCCGAGGTGAACACCTCTGCGCGTAGCCCGGCGGCGCGGGCGGCCTCCACGTTCGCGGGACTGTCATCGATGAATGCCGTCCGCCCCGGATCGAGCGAGAACCGCGAGATCAGCAGCTCGTAGATCGCCGGGTCCGGTTTCACCATCCCGACCTCCCCGGAGACCAGGACCGCTTCCAATCGCCCGATCGCCGGCGCCGCAGCTACTCCATGATGGAACGTCTCCGCCGACCAGTTCGTCAGACCAAGGGTCCGCACACCCGCCGACTGCAGATCGTCCACGAGCTGCGCCATCCCCGGCACCGGACCGGACAAGGCCAGATCGAACCGGGCCAGATAGGTGTCCATCTGGCGCACCACATCGCCGGCCCGTGCCGCCACCTCCGGGCGGATGTCCGCCCACCGCTCCCCCGCGTCCAGCCGTCGGTTCAGTGCAAAGAAGTCCAGTGCGTCGAGCACGTCCTCGGTCCCCCGCTCCCCCAGCTCCTCGACCCAGACGCGCCGCGGGTCCCACCTGACCAGCACCTGTCCCAGGTCGAAGACCACGGCCTCTACCGGAGCGTCTCGATCCACCTGCACCATCACCCTCGTCTCCTCATCATCCGGCGGATCAGCGCCGGGTCTGTCACAGGCGATCCGGATCGACCCGTACCCGGACCGTACCGGCGTCCTTGCGCGCGCTTCGTACCGCAGCAGCCTGCCCCAGCGCACGCCCCAGCACGTCCGCCTGCGCCCGCGGAGCCCGCACCAACAACCGCACCAACAAGCCCCCGTCAGGGCCGCTCTCCTCCACCGGCACCGGGCCCAGGGTGACGGCACCGTCGGGCAGCGTCAGCATCCCTTCGAAACGCCGGATCGCCGCCGGATCCCCGGTGACCGCCGCCAGCTGCACCACCGGTGGGAAGTCGAGCTCGGCTCGTTCGCCCAGCTCTCGTTCCGCATGCCCCACCGGATCCCACCGCACCAGTGCCTGCACAGGAACCGGTGCACCATGGCCCAGCAGCATCACCTCACCGGAGGCACGCACCAGCGCCGCCGCACGCATCCACCGTCGTAGCGCCTCGACCGAGGCACCGAGCTCCGGCCGGCCGGTGAGCACCGCGGCATCCAGCAACAGCCCGGCCTGGTAACCGCCGTCGGCGATCGGCTCCGCACCAGGGGTCGCCACCACCAACCGCGGCCGGTCGTCCACTCGGTCCGTCACGCCGGTATCGCCCCCGGAAACGAGCACCGGTACGCCGGGAAAGGCCCGGCCCAGTTCCTCCGCTGTACGGTCCGACCCCACCCGGACCGCCCGCATGACTGTGCCGTCACATACCCGGCACTGCCACCGAGTCTGCAGCCGTCCGCACCACCGGCACGTCGGTGTCGCGTCGGGACGCGACATCCCCAACGGCCCGTGGCACTGGTCGCACTGCGCCGGGGTCCGGCACGTCTGGCACGCCACCACCGGCAGGTATCCCGACCGCGGCACCTGGACGAGCACCGGCCCCTCCGTGAGCCCGCGGCGCACGGTCTGTACCGCGATCCCGGGGATGCGCGCCCTGCCCGCCGCGCCCTCACGATCGAGGTCCACATCACCAGGCGCCACCACCCGTGGCGTCCGCTCGCGCACCACCGCACGTGGCGCATGCACCGAGCGCGCCCAGCCCTCGCGGACCAGCGCCTGCGCGTGCGGGGTCCGGTTGAAGCCCGCAATCAGCGCACCCGCCCCCACCGACGCCGCACGAATGGCCAGCACGTCCCGGATGTGCGGGTACGGAGCACGCTGCTCGGTGTGCAGATCGTCCCCGTCGTCCCAGCACACCACCAGGCCGAGGTTCCGCACCGGGGCGTAGGCCGCCGAGCGGGTGCCCACCACGACGTGCGCCTGCCCGGTCAGCGCCAGCAGGTAACGGCGGTACCTGGCGGACGCCCCCTGGTCCGCAGTGAGCACCACGTGCTCCACCTCGGCATCATCCATCGCCTGGCTCAGGTCGGCGACATCCCGTTGGTCAGGCACACACACGACGGCGTCCCTCCCGCCGGCACGGACCGCCTGCACCGCGGCCGTGATGGCCGCTGCCCAGTGCGCGCCGCCCAGGCGGTCCTGCACACCAGCCGTACCGTCCTGCGCGGGCGAGCCTGCGCCGTCGGGTACTGACGACCGAGGCCCCCAGGGCAGAGCCGACCACACCGCCCGGGGTGACTGCCCGCCGGCCAACCGACGCAGGAACGCCTCTCCCCCGGCGTACCCGGCCCACCGCAGCACCGCGCCCGGAGGCACCTCACCGGGCGTGGCGTCGGTGTGCGGGTCCGGCAGGCGGGTGTCGCCACCGTCCGTGCCGTCCTCGTGCCACGGCACGCGGTTGTCCCGGTGCTCATCGAGCGCCGCCAGAACCGCCTTCTCGGCCGTGGCGTGGCGGGGTGGGACGGCCAGGCGCAGCACATCGGTGACCGTTCCCGCGTAGCGGCGCGCGACCGCTCGGGCCAGCTCGAGCACCTCGGGGGTGAGCACCGCCACCGGTGAGACCACCTTGCGCAGCGGCGCTAGCGTGCCGTGGTGTGTCGAGGCCGTGGTCCGGCCCACCACGTACCCGTCCCGTTCGGTGCCGGCGAACCGCACCTTCACCCGCACACCGGGGTGCACGTCGTTGTCCATCGCGTCCGGGATGCCGTAGTCGAAGGTGTGGTCCAGGTGCGGCAACGGCACGTCCACGTAGACCTGTGCCACGGCCGCGAACGCAGGCCGGGCCGCCGGGGCAACGCTCCCCGGATCGAGCAGGCTCGGCTGTTCGGTCTCCACAGCACCAGATCCCATCACGAGCAGGCGACATCGCGCACAGTCACCGGCCACACGCCGGTCGCTCCGCCGAGATCAGGAGGACCCGGCGACGGCGGCTCGTAGCGCCTCGACGCGATCGGTGCGCTCCCAGGTGAACTCCGGCAGCTCTCGGCCGAAGTGACCGTAGGTGGAGGTGAGCGCGTAGATCGGGCGCAGCAGGTCCAGATCGGCCACGATCGCCGCGGGGCGCAGGTCGAAGACCTCGGTGATTGCGCGCGAGATCTGATCGGTCGGCACCGTCTCGGTCCCGAAGGTCTCCACGTACACCGCGATCGGGCGCGCCCGGCCGATCGCGTAGGAGACCTGCACCTCGCATCGGCGTGCGAGTCCGGACGCCACCACGTTCTTCGCCACCCAGCGCATCGCGTAGCTCGCCGAGCGGTCCACCTTCGAGGGGTCCTTCCCGCTGAACGCGCCACCGCCGTGACGGGACATCCCACCGTAGGTGTCGACGATGATCTTGCGGCCGGTGAGCCCGGCGTCGCCCATCGGGCCCCCGATCACGAAGGTGCCGGTCGGGTTCACCAGAAGCGTGTAACTGGAGACGTCGATGTTCAGCTCGGCTGCCACCCGGGCCAGCTCGTGCTCGATCACGTGCTCCCGGATCGCCGGCTCGAGGTCGTCCGCGAGCCGCACATCCGCCTCGTGCTGGGTGGACAGCACCACCGTGTCCACGGCCACCGGCCGGTCGCCGTCGTAGGCGATCGTCACCTGTGTCTTCCCGTCCGGGCGCAGTCCCGGCACGATGTTCTCCTTGCGCACCTGGGTCAGGCGTGCACTGAGCCGGTGCGCGAGCAGGATCGGCAGCGGCATCAGCTGGGGCGTCTCGTCGGTGGCGTAACCGAACATCAGGCCTTGGTCGCCGGCGCCCTGGTCGTCGTATCCGGACGCGTCCGCGCCGGAAGCGCCATCATCGTGGCGCAGCTCCCATGACTTGTCCACACCCTGGGCGATGTCCGGGGACTGCTGCCCGATGGACAGGGAGATCCCGCAGGAGTGTCCGTCGAAGCCGATCTCCGAGGAGGTGTACCCGATCGCGCCGACGACGTGGCGCACCAATCGCGGAATCTCCACATAGCTGTCCGTGGTCACCTCGCCGGCCACGTGCACCAGGCCGGTGGTCACGAGTGTCTCCACCGCCACCCGGGACTGCGGGTCCGCGGCGAGCATCGCGTCCAGGATGGAGTCGGAAATCCGGTCGGCCACCTTGTCAGGGTGTCCCTCGGTGACGGACTCGGAAGTGAAGAGGCGGATAGTCACCCGCCGAGCCTATCGCTCCGTCCGGGCGCTCCCCGCACCGCTATGTGCCGGATCCCGCTGGGTGAGAAGGCGCACGACGGCGTCCCACACCACCGTCGCGACGTCGTCCTTGGAGCCGCTCCCCTGAGCCACGTCGGTGCCGCCGGCGTCCAGCAGGTGCACCGCGTTGGGCACGTCTCCGAATCCCCGATCCGTGCCGACGGCGTTCACGGCAAGCAGGTCAGCACCCTTGCGTCGGGCTTTCGCCCGCCCGTGCTCCAGCACGCTGCCTTCGGCGTCACCGGTCTCGGCAGCGAACCCGACGACGACCTGTCCGGACGCCTTCTGCTGCACCAGCGAGGCGAGGATGTCGGGGTTCTGCACCAGCTCGATCGGGGCGACCGCTCCGTCCCCCCTCTTCTTCGTCTTCGTCTCGTTCGTCGTTGCCGGCCGGAAGTCGGCCACTGCGGCTGCCATCACCAGCACGTGCGCACGCTCAGCGCTACGATGCATCGCCTCGTCCAACTGTGCCGTGGTCTCCACGGCAGTGACCTGCACGCCTTCGGGCAGCAGCGAGGCATCGACGTTCGCCGCCACCAGTTCCACCTCGGCGCCACGATCGGCCGCGGCCCGGGCCAGCGCGATTCCCTGCCGCCCGCTCGACCGGTTCCCGAGGAAGCGAACCGGGTCGAGGTACTCCCGGGTCCCTCCGGCGCTCACCGTGACGCGCAGCCCAGCCAGGTCCTGTGCGCCCGGTCGCGTCCGCGCCGCCATGAGCCCCATGGCGGCGTGCACGATCTCCTCCGGCTCCGGCAACCGGCCGGGTCCGGTGTCGGCACCGGTGAGCCGTCCGACCGCGGGATCGAGCACCTGCACGCCACGCTCACGCAGGGTGGCCACGTTCGTTCGGGTCGCCGGGTGCTGCCACATCTCGGTGTGCATCGCCGGCGCCATCAGCACCGGGCAGGTGACGGTGAGCAGGGTGGCGGTGAGCAGATCGTCGGCGATCCCGGACGCCGCGCGTGCCAGCAGGTCGGCGGTCGCCGGAGCCACGATCACCAGGTCCGCCTCTCGGCCCAACCGCACGTGGTCAACAGTGTCGGCGCCGTCGAAGACCGAGTTCGTCACCGGTTCGCCGCTCAATGCCTCCCAGGTGGGTGCCCCCACAAACTGCAACGCCGTCCGGGTAGGGATCACCCGGACGGCGTGACCGTCTTCCCGCAACGAGCGCAACACGGCGGGGACCTTATAGGCGGCGATCCCCCCGCTCACTCCGAGCAGGACACGCATGAGAGCGGTTCAGTCCTCGGTCTTCTCGGCCGTGAGCAGGCCGTCATTGATCTCCCGCATGGCGATCGAGAGCGGCTTCTCCTGCGGCTTCGTCTCCACCAGCGGACCCACGTACTCCAGCAGGCCTTCGTTGAGCTGGGCGTAGTAGGCGTTGATCTGACGGGCGCGCTTGGCCGAGTAGATCACCAGCGAGTACTTCGAGTCGACCGCCTCGAGGAGGTCGTCGATGGGCGGGTCGGTGATGCCCTCGGGCGCGGCAACGATTCCTGACATTGTGGTCCTTCGCATTCGTCGGTCTGGCTCAGGTGCGCATCTCGGCCGTCGGCGTGACGGCGAGGTCGATGACAGGCGTTCCCCACCTGCGGCGCACCGCCAGCCCTCCATGCTACCCGTTCTGTCACGACCGGGCGTCGACCGGCGCGCAGAGCCCTGGACCGGCTCGTGGGTCAGCTGGGTGTGCAGCCCATCAGCGCCACCAGCTCATCGGTGGCGCGGCGTACGTCGTCGTTGATGATCGTGTGATCGAACTCGGCCGCGGCGGCCAGCTCCACCTGTGCCGTGACCAAGCGCCGCTCACGTTCCTCGGCATCCTCGGTGCCACGTCCCTCGAGCCGGCGCACCAGCTCTTCCCAGCTGGGTGGGGCGAGGAACACGAACTGCGCCTCCGGCATCGTCTGACGCACCTGCCGGGCCCCCTGCAGATCGATCTCCAGCAGCGCCGGACGACCGACAGCGAGCCGATCCTCCACCGGTCCGCGCGGCGTGCCGTAGGAGTTGCGTCCATGCACGACCGCCCACTCGAGGAGTTCGCCGTCACTGACCATCTGGGAGAACTGGTCCGCGTCGAGGAAGTGGTAATGGACGCCGTCGATCTCCCCCGGGCGAGGCGGCCGGGTGGTCGCCGAGACGGAGAGCCAGACATCGGGGTAGCGCGCACGCACATCAGCCGAAACCGTGCCCTTACCGACCGCGGTAGGACCGGCCAGGACCGTCAGACGGGCACGCCGAGGAGTGTCCTCAGCCAAACCGCGCAACCAGCTTGGCAATCTGCTGCGGACCGAGGCCACGCACGCGACGAGACTCCGAGATGCCCACCTCCGTCATCACAGTCCGGGCAGTCACCTTGCCCACGCCCGGCAACGACTCCAGGAGGGAGAGCACCTTCAGCTTGCCGATTGCGTCGTCCTCCTGCCCCTCACTGATCACCTCGGAGAGCTTGCCGCCTGAGTACTTCAGACGGTTCTTCACCTCCGCACGTGTCGCGCGGGCCTCAGCAGCCTTCTCGAGCGCTTTCGCACGCTGCTCGGGCGTGAGTGGAGGAAGAGCCACAGTCGTCACCTCGCCGATCGGGAACGGATAAACACGTATGCCTGGCAACGTAGCGAGCCGCCGGGCGCAAATCAATCACAGCTGCTGGTCGCACCTTCCGCCACGAAGGTCCTGCAGCCCGGCTTGCACACGACGTGCCGCATCAGCAAGGTTCTCACGATCGGGGCCGGCCGACAGAATCTCGCGGGAGCTGGACGGCAGGACGGCACGTTCGGCACCCGCGAACACGGACCGGATCTCGGTGATTCCCGCCCCCTGAGCCCCGAGCCCGGGAGCCAGCATCGGACCTCCCACTGCGGCGAGATCCATCCCCAGATCCCGGGGCGCTGACCCGACCGTGGCACCCACGACCAGCCCCACACTCCCCAGTGGCTCCCCCGCCGCGAGCTCGTCGGCATTGGCCGCGGCAGCCGATGCAGCGATCTGAGCGGCCACGCTCATCCCGTCCCGGTCGCGAGCGTGCTGTACCTGCGCGCCCTCCGGGTTGGACGTCAGCGCCAGCACGAAGACACCTCGCCCGGTACTGCGAGCGTCCGCGATCAACGGGTCCAGCGAGCCGAATCCCAGGTAGGGCGTCACGGTCACCGCGTCACCGGCGAGCGCGGAGTCCTTGCCCACGAAGGCCTGGGCATAGCCCGCCATGGTGCTGCCGATATCGCCACGCTTGGCGTCCACCACGCACACCAGGCCGGCAGCCCGGCACGCGGCCACCGTCTCCTCCAGGGCTGCGACCCCGGCGCTGCCGAACTGCTCGAAGAAGGCGGCCTGGGGCTTGACCACACCCACCACACCGGTGAGTGCCTCCACGGTGCGCAGGGAGAACTCGCGCACCCCGGAGGCGTCCTCGGGTAGACCCCACCGCGCGAGCAGGCTGGTGTGCGGGTCGATCCCCACGCACAACGGGCCGTAGCGGTCCATGGCCGCGGTGAGCCGCCGCCCGAAGGGTTCCGGACCAGCGGCCGTCACGCCGTCTGTCCCACGGTCGCCTGACGGCTGCGCACCACACGCTCCTTGTCGTGATCCTGCAGGGGCCGCACGGAGAACGGACCGCGCCGCAGCGCCTCGATCGCCTGCACCGCCGCGGTGAACTGCTGCATGGTCGTCACGATCGCACGGTCGGCGGCGGTGGTGGCCGCCCGGATGTCGTACCCGTCCGCTCGGGCTCCCTTGCTGCCGGGGGTGTTCAGCACCATGTCCACGCCACCGCTGGTGATCAGGTCGATGATGGTTCCCTCACCGTTCGGACCGGGCCCGTCGGAGGCCTTACGGACCACCTCTGCGGCGATGCCGTTGCGGCGCAGCACGCTCGCTGTGCCGGAGGTGGCCAGAATCCGGAAGCCGAGCTCGACCAGCCGGCTCACCGGCATGGTCAGCGACCGCTTGTCCCGGTCCGCGACCGAGACGAACACCGTGCCACCGGTGGGCAGTCCACCGAACGCAGCCGCTTGCGACTTCGCGAACGCCAGCGGGAAGTCCACGTCGTAACCCATTACCTCACCGGTGGAGCGCATCTCCGGACCGAGCACCGTGTCCACGACCTGCCCGGTGGCCGTCCGGAACCGCTTGAACGGCAGCACGGCCTCCTTCACCGCGAGCGGCGCCTCCAGGTCGGTCACCGAGGCGTCGGTGGCCGGGAGCACTCCCGCGGCGCGCAGATCCGCGATCGACTCGCCGCTCATCAGCAGCGCCGCCGCGCGTGCTAGCGGAACGCCGGTGGCCTTGGCCACGAACGGGACGGTCCGGGACGCGCGCGGGTTCGCCTCGAGCACGTACAGCACGTCGGAAGCGAGAGCGAACTGAATGTTCAGCAGCCCACGCACCCCCACGCCGTCGGCGATCGCTTCGGTGGAGGCGCGGATCCGCGCGATCATCGAGTCCGAGAGCGTCACCGGGGGCAGCACACAGGCCGAGTCCCCGGAGTGGATCCCCGCCTCCTCGATGTGCTCCATCACACCGCCCAGGTACAGTTCGGTGCCGTCGTAGAGCGCGTCCACGTCGATCTCGATGGCCTGGTCCAGGAAGCGGTCCACGAGCACCGGCGCGGGGAGGATCGCGCGTTCGTCGTGCGTGCCGGTCGCGCGGGAGACGTAGTCGACCAGCTGGGACTCGTCGTAGACGATCTCCATGCCGCGCCCACCGAGCACATAGGAGGGGCGCACGAGCACCGGGTAGCCGATCCGGTCGGCGATCTGCTTGGCCTCCACGAGGGTGGTGGCGGTGCCGAAGGCCGGGGCCGGCAGGCCGGCCTGCACGAGAACCTGGCCGAACTGGCCACGGTCCTCGGCGGCGTCGATGGCCGACGGCGGTGTACCCCAGATGGGCAGGCCCGCCTCGGCGAGGCGGTCGGCCAGGCCCAGCGGGGTCTGCCCACCCAGCTGCACGATCACCCCGGCGACCGGCCCGACGGCGAGCTCGGCCTGGTACACCTCGAGGACGTCCTCGAAGGTGAGCGGCTCGAAGTAGAGCCGGTCCGCGGTGTCGTAGTCGGTGGAGACCGTCTCCGGGTTGCAGTTGATCATGACGGTCTCGTAGGTGTCCTTGAGCGCCAGCGCCGCGTGCACGCACGAGTAGTCGAACTCGATGCCCTGCCCGATCCGGTTCGGTCCGGACCCGAGGATGAGCACCGCCGGACGGTCCCGGCCCTCCACCTCGGTCTCGGAGTCGTAGCTGGAGTAGTGGTAGGGGGTGCGGGCCGCGAACTCGGCCGCGCAGGTGTCCACGGTCTTGTACACCGGGCGCAGGTCGTAGGCGTGCCGCACCTCCCGCACGGTGTCCTCCCCCAGCCCGCGGATACCGGCGATCTGCTCGTCGGAGAAGCCGTGCCGCTTGGCGGTGCGGAGCACGTCCGCGGTGAGTGCGGGGGCGGACCGGACCTGCTCGGCCACCTCGTTCAGCAGCTGGAACTGGTCCAGGAACCACGGGTCGATCCAGGTGGCGTCAAACAGTTCAGAGAGCTCGGCACCACCCCGGATCGCGCGCATCAGGTCCAGCATGCGGTGGTCGGTGGGCGTGCGGATCGACTCCAGCAGCGAAGCGGTCTCCTCCGCGTCCGGGGCCGCGGAGGTGAAGTCGAAGCTGGACCCGGCATAGTCGATCGAGCGCATCGCCTTCTGCAGCGCCTCGGTGAAGTTCCGGCCCAGGGCCATCGCCTCCCCCACGCTCTTCATCGTGGTGGTCAGCGTCGGATCGGCGGCCGGGAACTTCTCGAACGCGAACCGCGGCACCTTCACCACCACGTAGTCCAGGGTCGGCTCGAAGGAGGCCGGGGTGGAGGCGGTGATGTCGTTCGGGATCTCGTCCAGGGTGTAGCCGACGGCGAGGCGTGCGGCGATCTTCGCGATCGGGAAGCCGGTGGCCTTCGAGGCGAGCGCCGAGGAGCGGGACACGCGCGGATTCATCTCGATGACCACCACCCGCCCGGTGTCCGGGTGCACGGCGAACTGGATGTTGCAGCCGCCGGTGTCCACGCCCACCTCGCGGATCACCGCGATGCCGACGTCCCGGAGCTTCTGGTACTCCCGGTCGGTGAGGGTCAGCGCGGGAGCCACCGTGGTCGAGTCACCGGTGTGCACCCCCACCGGGTCCACGTTCTCGATGGAGCAGACCACGACGACGTTGTCCGCCTTGTCGCGCATCAACTCGAGCTCGTACTCCTTCCAACCGAGGATCGACTCCTCCAGGAGCACCTCGGTGGTCGGTGAGTAGTGCAGCCCGGCGCCGGCGATCTGGCGGAGGTGCTCCTCGTCGAAGGCGATGCCGGAGCCGAGCCCACCCATGGTGAACGAGGGGCGCACCACCAGCGGGTATCCGAGGTCCTCGACGGCGTCGAGCACCTCCTCCATGGAGTGGCAGATCGAGCTACGGGCCGATTCCGCGCCGCACCGCTCGACCACTCCCTTGAACTGCTCACGGTCCTCGGCGAGGTGGATCGCCTCGATGTTTGCCCCGATCAGCTCCACACCGTGCTCGGCGAGCACCCCGGCCTCGTGCAGCGCAATCGCGGCGTTCAACGCGGTCTGGCCGCCCAGGGTCGGCAGCAGCGCGTCGGGCTTCTCCCGCTCGATGATGCTGGCGACCACCTCGGGCGTGATCGGCTCGACGTAGGTGGCGTCGGCGAACTCGGGGTCGGTCATGATGGTGGCCGGGTTGGAGTTCACCAGGATGACCCGCAGGCCTTCCTCGCGGAGCACCCGGCATGCCTGTGTGCCCGAGTAGTCGAACTCGGCGGCCTGCCCGATGACGATCGGGCCGGACCCGATGACGAGGACGCTGGAGATATCGGAACGGCGGGGCATCAGGCGTTGTCCTTCACAGTGGTGAGCAGGTCGACGAACCGGTCGAACAGGTAGGCGGCGTCGTGCGGCCCGGCGGCCGCCTCGGGGTGGTACTGCACCGAGAACGCCGGGATGTCCAGGCACTGCAGGCCTTCCACGACGTTGTCGTTCAGGCCCACGTGGGAGACGATCACGCGGCCGTAGCGCTCGTCGTGCGGGGCGGTGGTCTCGGCGCCGATCGGGGCGTCGACGGCGAACCCGTGGTTGTGCGCGGTGACCTCGACCTTTCCGGTGGTCACGTCCTGCACCGGCTGGTTGATCCCGCGGTGGCCGTAGCCGAGCTTGTAGGTGCCGAACCCGAGCGCCCGGCCGAGGAGCTGGTTGCCGAAGCAGATCCCGAAGAACGGGATCTTCGCGTCCAGCACACCGCGGAGCACCTCGATGGCGTGCTCGGCGGTCTTCGGGTCCCCGGGGCCGTTGGAAAAGAACACGCCGTCCGCTCCCGTGGCGCGGATGTCGGCGAGCGTGGCCGAGGCCGGCAGCACGTGCACGCGCAGGCCGCGCTCGGCCATGCGCTGCGGTGTCATCGCCTTGATCCCCAGGTCAACGGCGGCGACCACGCCCACCGGCTCCCGCCCGGCGAATTCTCCGGTCGGCTCGACCACGTACGGCTCCGCCGTGGTGACGGCAGCGGAGAGGTCCGCCCCCTCCATCGGCGGTGAGGCGAGTACCTGGTCGAGCAGGTCCTGTTCGGCGCGAGGGCCGGAGGTCTCCGGCAGGGAGTCGCCGGAGAAGATGCCGGCCCGCAGCACCCCGCCTTCGCGCAGATGACGCGTGAGGGCACGCGTGTCCACCTCGGCGATCGAGACGATGCCCTGCGCCTCCAACTCGGCCTCCAGGCTCCGCTCGGAGCGCCAGTTCGAGGCACGGCGGGCAGGGTCACGCAGCACATACCCGGAGACCCAGATCCGATCGGACTCGGCATCCTCGTCGTTGACGCCGGTGTTGCCGATGTGCGGGGCGGTCATCACCACGATCTGCTGGTGGTAGGACGGATCGGTGAGCGTCTCCTGGTAGCCGGTCATCCCGGTGGAGAAGACGATCTCGCCGAACGTGGCGCCACGCGCCCCGTATGCTCGGCCGCGCAGCACGGTGCCGTCCTCGAGCACCAACCACGCGCGGTCGTCGCCGCCCTGGGTAGGAGATGTCGATCCAGAGGGTGAGTGCGTCACGGGCACGGTGTGATCCTTCGTCAGCGGCGGGGTCGTCATGCGGTGGGGGTCCGGTCTCCGGAGCGCTCGACGGGCTCGCCGTCCAGCACGGTGGCTCTGCCGCGGTAGAACGTGGCGCGCACGCTCCCGGGGAGCTCGCGCGCCGCGAACGGCGTGTTCTCGCTGGCCGTGCGCAGCGCGGCGGGGTCCACCGTCCACCGGGCGGTCGGGTCCACCAGGGTCAGGTGGGCGGGCTCGCCGACGGCGATCGGTCGGCCCTGGTCAGCCACGCGCCCGATCCGGGCGGGTGCCGTGGACATGGTGCGTGCCACGTCGGCCCAGTCGAAGTCGCGTGCGTCGTCGTTGACCATCGTCTCGATCACGACCGAGAGCGCGGTCTCCAGTCCGGTCATCCCCATGGCGGCGGCGGCGAACTCGCAGTCCTTGTCCTCGCTGGGGTGCGGGGCATGGTCGGTGGCGACGATATCGATGGTGCCGTCGGCCAGGCCTGTGCGCACCGCGTCGACGTCCTCGGCGGTCCGCAGCGGCGGGTTCACCTTGAACTGCGGGTCGTAGTCGCGGATCTTCTCGTCGGTGAGCACCAGGTGGTGCGGGGTGACCTCAGCGGTCACGTTGATCCCTCGCGCCTTCGCCCACCGCACGATGTCCACCGAGCCGGCGGTGGACAGGTGGCAGATGTGCACCCGCGATCCGACATGTTCGGCAAGCAGCACGTCCCGCGCGACGATCGCCTCCTCGGCCACGGCCGGCCACCCGGTGAGGCCGAGCTCGGCGGAGACGATCCCTTCGTGCATCAGTGCGCCCTCGGTCAGGCGAGGCTCTTGCGCGTGCTGGGCCACCACGCCGTCGAAGGACTTCACGTACTCGAGCGCGCGGCGCATCAGCACCGGGTCGTGCACACAGATGCCGTCATCGGAGAACACACGGACTCGGGCGGCGGACTCGGCCATCGCACCCAGCTCGGCGAGCTGAGTGCCCGCCAGGCCCACGGTGACCGCGCCCACCGGGCGCACCTCGGCCCAGCCGGCGTCCCGGCCCAGCCGCCAGACCTGCTCCACCACACCGGCGGTGTCGGCCACCGGGGTGGTGTTCGCCATCGCGTGCACACAGGTGAAACCGCCGACGGCGGCCGCCCGGGTCCCAGAGGCGACCGTCTCGGCGTCCTCGCGGCCCGGTTCGCGCAGGTGGGTGTGCAGATCGACCAGCCCGGGCAGGGCGATCAGCCCCTCCCCCTCGACGGTGACCAGTTCGGCCACACCGTCGGCGGCAGCTGCAGCGCCGGTACCGATCGCGGCGATAGCGCCATCGGCCAGGAGCAGGTCGGTGGTCGTGCCGTCCGGCAGCGTGGCCCCACGGATGAGGTAGGCGGTCATCGAGAAGTCCTCTCTGTGGTGGAGCTGTCGGCGCCGGCCAGCAGCAGGTACAGCACGGCCATTCGCACGGCGACCCCGTTGGAGACCTGCTCGACGATGGTCGAGTTCGCGGAGTCGGCGGCCTGTGCAGAGATCTCCAGCCCGCGATTCATCGGCCCCGGGTGCATGATCAGGCAGTGGTCGGGCAGCACGGCCAGCCGAGGGGCGTCCAGTCCGTAGCGGCGCGAGTACTCCGCTGCCGAGGGGAAGAACCCACCTCCGGCGGCCGACATCCGTTCGCGTTGCACCCGCAGCATCATCACCGCGTCCGGAGCCACGGCGGTCAGTGTGGCGTCCAGGTGGTACGAGACCTCGCACGGCCAGGTGTGCACCCCGACCGGCAGCAGCGTGGGCGGGGCGACCAGGGTGACCTGTGCACCGAGCGTGTGCAGCAGATCCACGTTCGAGCGCGCCACGCGGGAGTGCAGCACGTCCCCGACGATCACCACCCGCTTACCCTCGAGGCCCATCCCGGTGCCTTCGTCGGGCATCAGGTGGCGGCGCATCGTGAAGGCGTCCAGCAGTGCCTGGGTGGGATGCTGGTGCATCCCGTCCCCGGCGTTGACGACCGGGGCGTCGATCCAGCCGGAGGTCGCCAGCCGTAGCGGCGCTCCGGAGGCCTGATGCCGGATGACCACGGCGTCGGCGCCCATCGCCTGCAGCGTCTGCGCCGTGTCCTTCAGGGACTCCCCCTTGGAGACCGAGGACCCCTTCGCGGCGAAGTTGATCACGTCTGCAGACAGCCGTTTCGCAGCGGCCTCGAACGAGATGCGGGTCCGGGTGGAGTCCTCGAAGAACAGGTTCACCACGGTGAGGCCGCGCAGCGCGGGGAGCTTCTTGATCTCGCGGGACTGCGTGGCCGACATCGTCGCGGCCGTGTCGAGGATGCGGACAGCCTCGTCCTTGCTCAGGTCACCGGCGGAGAGGAGGTGCTTCATGAGAGCACCACCTCGTCGGCGTCATCCAGCTCGGCGAGCCGGACACTGACCCGCTCGCTGCGAGATGTGGGCAGGTTCTTGCCGATGTAGTCGGCGCGGATCGGCAGCTCGCGGTGCCCCCGATCCACCAGCACGGCCAGCTGCACGGCCCGCGGGCGTCCGACGTCGGAGAGGGCGTCCAGCGCGGCACGGACGGTGCGGCCGGAGTAGAGCACGTCGTCGACGAGCACCACCACCGAGTCCTCGAGTCCGGCGGTGGGGATCCGCGTCGGTTCCAGACCGCGGGTGGGCTGGCGGCGCAGGTCGTCCCGGTACATGGTGGGATCAACGGTGCCGACGAGCTCGTCGATCGTGCGGTCACCGCCCTCGGCGGCCAGGATCCGGGTGCCGATCCGGGTGGCCAGCGGTGCGCCGCGCGTCGGAATACCGAGCAGCACGACGTTGTCGGCGCCCTTGTTGCGTTCCACGATCTCGTGTGCGATCCGGGTCAGAGCCCGGGAGATGTCGCTCTCGGTGAGAACTACCGTTCTCGGGGCGCCAGAAGTCACCGGCGGATGCCTCCTTCTCCGCCTCACGGGACGGGATTAAAGGGTTGCGTGCCGAGTGACCACTCTAGCGGTCACCGGGAGGTCCGGCGCCCTCGCCCCGCCCGGATGTGCCGAAGACCACGTCAGGGTCGATCACGGAGGCGAGCAGCCCGACCAGTGCCTCGGGTGCGGCCGTGCTGTCCATCGCCTCCAGAGTGGCCAGCACCGGTGCCATCTCGTCGGGGAGGCCGTCAGCGGCCACCCGCCCGACCAGGTCAGGATCGGGCGGTCGCGGTGACAACCCGCGCACCTCGTCAGCGCCGGCACGCAGCGCGGCCACCAGGTCCCGGGTGACATGGTCGGTCACCGGCGTCAACGTCAGGTGCGCAGTCCGCGGAAGCGTCGTGCCGTCCTCCTGCCGGAACGCCGGCTGCGCCTGGAGCAGGAAGCCGCGCCGTCGCACCGCGTCCACCAGGGCGAACGGGTCCACCTGGTGGGCGGGTGCCCGATCCGGATCGGCCGCCACGGCGAGCAGGGCGGCAGCGGGGCGACCCACCACGGACAGGCCGCTGATCCCGCTGAGCGCCTTGCGCACGGCCGCAGTAGCGTGGGCGGTCTGCTGCACGAGCTCGGCATACCCGGAGGTGCCGAGTGCGCGGGTCACCGCCCAGGCGGCGGCGAGCGAGGTGGCCGAGCGGGAACCGAGCACAGTCGGGTTCACCACTGGATAGCCGGGCCACTCGGTGGTGGCGTAGTACTGCGCCCGATGCCGGTCCCGGCCGCGGTAGAGCACCACCGAGGCTCCCTTGGGGGCGTAGCCGTACTTGTGCAGGTCGGTGGAGATCGAGGTGACCCCAGGAACGGCAAAATCCCACACCTGCTCCTGGCCGGGCCACCACGGCAGCAGCCAGCCGCCGACGCAGGCGTCCACGTGCAGGGGGACGTCGCGTTCGGCGAGCGCGGGGGCCACCTCAGCGATCGGGTCCATGGTGCCGAACGGATAGTTCGGTGCACTCAGCACCACCAGCGCCGTGGATTCCCCGACGGCGGAGAGCATGGCCTGGGCGTCCACCGCACCAGTGCTGGGGTCGACCGGGACGTCGGTGCGCGTGAGGCCGAGATAGTGCGCCGCCTTGCGGAACGCCGGGTGCGCGGTGCTCGGCAGGACGAGGTGGGGCATGCCGGCCTCCGGGTCGCCCTGATGGGCTGCGACCCAGCGGTCCCGCGCGGACTTCACGGCGAGCAGGCAGGACTCCGTGCCCCCCGAGGTGACCGAGCCGACCACAGTCTCGTCGCCGTGCAGCACCGCACGTGTGAAGGCGACCAGCTCACGTTCGAGCACCGCCACCGAGGCGAACGTAGTCGGATCCAGTCCATTCACCGGCAGGAACATCGTCGCCGCCCGTGCGGCGAGCTCGTCCAGCTCGGGTCGGCCGTGGTCGTAGACGTAGGAGAGCACCCGCCCACCGTGCGTCGGCGGGTCGGTGGCCCGGATCTGGGTGAGCGCGTCCAGCACGGACGCCGATGACTGCGGCTCGATCATGAGGTCTCCCCATCGGTGAGACGGTAACGGGACAGTGGAATCAGCGAGCAGAGGGCCAGTGCGGCCGGGAGCACGCTGAAGATGAGGACTACGCCCAGCAGGGCGCTCGCGGGTTGGGGCAGCGGGGCGCCACCGGTGCGGGAGACGAAGCCACTCACCGCCAGCACCACGAGGGCGAGTGTGGGTCCTAGGGCGAGGCCACCCGTCTCCCCTGCTGTCCAGATCCCGGCAATCACCCCGGCACGTTCGGGTCCGTCCTCGCGCACGGCCCGGTCCGCTGCGATGACGTCCGGCAGCATCGCCAGCGGGTAGAGCTGCATCCCGGCATAGGCGATGCCGGCGAGTCCGACGGCGGCATACACCCACCACCCCACGTGCACGCTCATCAGCGTCAGCGATGCGGTGGCTGCGGCGAACAACACCGTGCTGGCGACGAACGCGGTCCGCTTGCCAATCCGGTCGGCCACCCGGCGCGCGGGCACCATCACCAGCAGCGCCGGTGCCACGAGCGCCACGAACAGGAACGTGACGGCGGACTCCTCACCCAGCACGTAGGTCGCCACGTACTGGGCCGCGGCGAGCATCGCCCCGGTGGCCAGCGCTTGCAGCACGAAGGTGCTCAGCAGTGCGCGCAGCGGGGCCGACTCGCGGAGCGCGGCCAGTCCCGCCCGGGCCGCCCCCGGTGCGGGTGCGGCCCCGGCCACCTGCCGCGGCTGTGTTCGTGCTCCGGCTCGACCGGCGCCGAGCGCGGCCACCAGCATGCCGACGCCCATCACGAGCCCGCACACCACCGCCATCACCAGGTATCCGGTGCGTCCGGACCCCGCCGCGTCGCGCACCATCGGCCCACCCGCACCGAACGCGAGGATCGCCAGCGCGAGCACCGCGATCCGGGGAGCCAGCAGGCGGGTGCGCGCCTGCGGCGTGTGCGCCAGCTCGGCCGGAAGAGCGATGTAGGGCACCTGGAACAACGAGAAGGCGGTGGTGGCGAGCAGGAAGGCTGCGACCACCCAGGCGGCAGCGGGCACCCCGGTGCCCGGCGCTGCGAACAGCAGTACGAACGCCACCGGCAGCGTGAGTGCCCCGGCGAGCATGAACGCAGTTCGCGAGCCCCGCCGTCGGGCACTGGTATCACTGAGGCGACCCACGAACGGGTCCACCAGCACGTCCCACACCTTCGGCACGGTGACCATCAGCGAGGCGATCCCAGCACCGATGCCGAGCGTGTCGGTCAGGTAGTAGCTGAGGACCAGCCCCGGCAGGGTGCCGAACCCACCGGTACCGACCGAGCCGATCGCATAACTCGTCCGCACCCCGCGCGGCAGCGTACCGACGGCGGGTGCGGACGGGGAGGCCACGTCAGTCCACCAGGCTCGGTCCCAGCTCGGAGATTCGTCCGAGCAGTCCGTTCACGAACCCTGGGGATTCGTCGGTGCTCAGGCTGCGGGCCAGGCCCACCGCCTCATCGATCGCGACGGCGTCCGGGACGTCGTCGTTGTAGAGGACCTCCCAGGCACCCACCCGCAGGATGGCACGATCCACGGTCGGCATCCGTTCCAGCGTCCAGCCTTGGGAGAAGCTGGACAGCACCTCATCGATCCGCTCCGCGTGCGCAGCGAACCCTTCGACGATCTCCACCGCGTACTCGGGCAATGCGGCCTGCGTGCCCGGGTCGGTGATCCGTTCGGCGAGCACCGAGACCGGGGTGGGCCGCCCAGGGTCGGTACCGGCCACGACGGCGCGTTGGTCAGCCTCGTATAGGACGTCGACCGCGCGTTTGCGCGCTTTGGTGCGTGCGGGCATCGGGGGTGCCCTCAGTCGTTGACGCGGCCGAGGTAGTCACCCGACCGGGTGTCCACCTTCACCTTGGTGCCGGCCTCGACGAACAGCGGCACCTGGATCTGGTAGCCGGTCTCGATCGTGGCGGGCTTGGTTCCGGCGGAGGAGCGGTCCCCCTGCAGGCCTGGCTCGGTGTAGGTGATCTCCATGACCACCGAGGTGGGCAGCTCGACGTACAGCGGCGTCTCTTCGTGCAGGGCCACGATCGCCTCGGCACCCTCGAGGAGGAAGTTCGCTGCATCCCCGACGATGTCGGCGGGCAGAATGAGCTGCTCGTAGTCGCTGGTGTCCATGAAGACGTAGCCGGTGCCGTCGGCGTACAGGTACTGCATGTCGCGGCGGTCCACGTTCGCCGTCTCGACCTTCACGCCCGCGTTGAACGTCTTGGAGACGACCTTGCCGGACAGCACACCCTTGAGCTTGGTCCGCACGAACGCCGGCCCCTTGCCGGGCTTGACGTGCTGGAACTCCACGACGGACCAGAGCTGTCCGTCGAGGTTGAGCACGGTGCCGTTCTTCAGGTCGTTGGTCGTTGCCACGCGGGTTCCTCTGCTGTGTTCGGTGGGGCGTCGGGAGTCGGCGAACAGCACGAACTCCTCATGTGCGCCCGCTCAGGGTAACGTGCCCGCTCGGCTGCCAGCACCAGGACCGGCACCAGGCTCGCAGGTCAGGAGATCAGCCCCAGCAGGCCGACACCCCCGATACCGATGCCGCACGCCCACAGGAACGACGTCAGCGTGCCGACCAGGAATCGCTCAGAGACGCCGGCCTCCCCGCCCCGGACGCCGGACTGCCCGCCCAGCGTGCGAAACCGACCGAGGCCTTTGATCGCCACGACGACGGCGATTCCGGCAGGGTAACCGACCAGGATGCACCCGGTGATGGCGAGGCGTTCCAGGATTCCGATCCAGAGGCCACCCCGCAGCGCCTCCTCCGGGGTACGCGGATCGGAGGGCGCGTCCGCCCCTTCCTCGCCGCCCTCGTCCGGGGCGTGTGTTCCGTTGGACTGTGCTGTGCTGCCGCGAGTCATCCGTGCGAGCAGCCAACTGGTCAGTGGCGCCCCGAGCGCAGCGGAGAGTGCGAGGGCGCCGAGGACCACCGCGATCGTGAGGAGTACCTGTGTGACCGACATGGTGATCATCCTGCCGTGGCGGAGTCCAGATCAGCGAGGAGGCGCACCGCGAGCGGGTGCACCGCGCGCTCCTCTTCCCACATCGCGGTGCGGAGCCGGCTACTCACTGCCTGGGGACTGATCCCGAGCTCCTCCGCCACGTCCTTGGCTGTGCGGCTGCCCGAGGCGAGCAGATCGACGGCCTCCCACCCGGCGTCAGAACGGCGTCGCACCACGGTCGTGATCAGGTGCAGCAGCGCCTCGCACTCCGCTGCGGGTGCGGGATCGGCCGCAGCGAGGGCGATCGGGACCGGGACAGTCCGGCCCTTGGCTCGCTCCACGGCGTCCCGGGCGTGCAGGAACGCGGGCCCGGTGGAGGCTCGTGCCGTCTCTGCGAGCGGAGTGTGCACAGTACCCACTCCGATGCCCACACTCCACTCCTGCCGTCGCTGCAGCGCGAGGGCAATCGTCAGTGTGGTGCCTGCATCGGTGAGCACACCCTGGACCTCGTCGCCGACCGTCCGCTCGAACGGGAGGGCGACTCCATCGACGTCGTGGGTGAGGTCGACGAGTGCGGCGAGCAGGGCCGGCACTCGATCGCTACTGCGTCGCGAGTCGTCCTGGTCAGCGGTGATGACGAACATGGATCAATGGTATGTGCTTGATCTCTATCTATCAATGCCTAGGGGTTGATAGGAGGGGATCAAGTCCCTGTCATTCCCCAGCGAGCGCGTGTAGCGCCAGTCGGTAGGAGGCCACCCCGAAACCGGCGACCGTGCCTGTCGCGACGCCCCCGATCACGCTCGTGTGCCGGAACCGCTCCCGTGCCGCGGGGTTGCTCAGATGCACCTCGATCAGCCGCAGACCGCCCGTGGTGACCTGCGCAGCAGCGTCCCGCAGTGCGTAGGAATAGTGCGTGAAGGCCGCAGGATTGAGTACCACATCACGCCGGGAGTCCACGGCCTCGTGCAACCAGTGCACCAGCTCGGCCTCGTCATCGCTCTGACGCACCTCCACGCGCAGTCCGAGCTGACCGGCCCATCCGCGCACTCGGTCCACGAGAGCGGCATGGTCGAGATGGCCGTATACGTCCGGCTCCCGACTGCCCAGGCGGCCCAGGTTCGGCCCGTTCAGCACCAGCACCTCAGTCATCATCGCTCCCCTCGCTGATCGCGGCGTAGCTGGCCTCCAACAGGGCCGGGTCCGGGCCGGTCAACCGGGTCGGCCGAGCCAGTCCTTCCAGCACCACGAACCGTAGCGTCGCCCCCCGGGTCTTCTTGTCCCGGCTCATCGCGGTGCGCAGCGCATCCCATGTACCTGCCCGGTAGCGGGTCGGCAGTCCGACCAGGTCCAGCACATGCCGGTGCCGCTCGGCGAGCTCGGCGTCGATCAGCCCGGCCCGATGGGCGAGCTCGGCGACGAACACCATGCCGACCGCCACTGCTTCGCCATGGCGCCACCGAAAGCCCTCGTGCAGCTCGATCGCGTGGCCGAACGTGTGCCCGTAGTTGAGTACCTCGCGCAGCGAGGACTCCTTCAAGTCAGCCGAGACCACCTCTGCCTTCACCCGGACGGCCCGCTCCACCAGTTCGGTCAGCACCGGGCCATCAGGTACCAGTGCAGCCTCCGGGTCGGACTCGACGAGCTCCAAGATCCGCGGATCGGCGATGAAGCCGCACTTGATCACCTCGGCCATCCCCGCGCGCAGGTCTACCGCGTCGAGCATGCGCAACCAGGTGAGGTCACAGACCACGGCGGAGGGTGAGTGGAACGCCCCGACCAGGTTCTTGCCCTCAGCGGTGTTGATGCCCGTCTTGCCTCCCACGGCAGCGTCGACCATCGCCAGCAACGTGGTGGGCACCTGGATCACTCGCACGCCACGCAACCACGTGGCTGCCACGAAACCGGCCAGATCGGTGGTGGCACCGCCGCCGAGCCCGATCACCACGTCGGTGCGGGTGAACGCGGCCCGCCCGAGCGAGGCCCAGCACCGGGCAGCGGTCTCGGCCGTCTTGGCCTGCTCGCCGTCGGGAAGTTCCTCGGTGACCACCTGATAACCGGCCTCGGTGAGAGTGCCGGCCACCTCGCGGGCCCGCGCGCTCAGCGAAGGCGGGTGCATCAGGAACACCCGCGCCGCCTCGCCCACCAGGGCGGGGAGCTCGGCCAGCAGATCGGTGCCGATGAGCACGTCGTACTCGTGCTCGGCACGCACCGGTACCCGGGCGTGCACCTGGCTCGCGGTGGTCATGCCGACACCGCCTCGAGCACGGCGTCGCGCACCTGCTCCGGGCTAAGCCGGTCGGTGGGCACGACGGAGGTCGCGAGCCGTTCGTAGGTCCCTCGCCGCGCGTCCATCAGCTGCTGCCACTGACGGCGCGGGCTGCCCAGCAGCAGCGGGCGGGAGGTGGTCAGGCCCACCCGTCCGGCGGCATCGGCCAGGCCGACCGAGAGGAACACCACGGTGTGGGTGGCCAGGTCCGCCTGGGTGTCCGGGTCGAGCACCGCTCCCCCGCCCAGGGCGAGAACGCCGTCGTGCTCGGTCAAGGCGTGAGCCACGGCGGCGCGTTCGACGCCCCGGAAGTAGTCCTCACCGTCATCGACGAAGATGTCCGGGATGCTGCGCCCCTCGGTGGCTTCCACGTCGGAGTCGGTGTCACGGAAGGTGACGCCCCAGTGCTCGGCCAGCAACCGGCCCACGGTCGACTTCCCGGCACCGGGTGGGCCGATCAGGACGAGGCGCGGACGGGTGCCCGTCATCGATGTCCTCTGGTCTGATCGGTCCGGTGCCTCGGGGCTCCTACCGCTCATCGATGTCTTCTGGTCTGATCGGTCCGGTGCCTCGCTCCGGCGGGTCTCGTTCCTCGCCCCACCTACGCGGGGGCTCCTCCCGCTCATCGCATGGTCTCCGGGATCGCGTCCAGGTATCCGCGCACGTTCCGCGCGGTCTCCGTGATCGAGTCGCCGCCGAACTTCTCCAGCAGCGTCTCCGCGACCACGAGCGCGACCATCGCCTCGGCCACCACTGCAGCCGGTGCGATCGCGCACACATCGGACCGCTGGTGCAGCGCCGTGGTGGCTTCCCCGGTGGCCACGTCCACGGTGGCCAGTGCCCGGGGCACCGTGGAGATCGGCTTGAGCGCCGCGCGCACGCGCAACACCTGGCCGTTCGTCATCCCACCCTCGACTCCACCGGCGCGGTTCGTCTGCCGGCTGAGCCGCCCGGAGTCATCGCGCACGATCTCGTCGTGCGCCACCGATCCGCGGCGTGCTGCGGTGCGGAAGCCGTCCCCGACCTCGACTCCCTTGATGGCCTGGATGCTCATCAGTGCACCGGCCAGCCGGGCATCCAGGCGTCGATCGGCGTGCACATAGCTGCCCACACCCGGCGGTACGCCATAAGCCAGCACCTCGACGACGCCACCGAGGGTGTCCCCGGCCTTCTTCGCATCATCGATCTCGGCGACCATCCGCTCCGATGAATCGGCGTGGAAGCAGCGCACCGGGTCGGCGTCGAGCGCACCGACGTCGTCCGGCCCTGGCGCCGGGGCGTCGTCCGGCGCCTGCACCGGGCCCACCTGCACCACGTGCGAGACCAGCCGGATCCCGGCCGCCTGCTCGAGCAGCGCCGCAGCCACGCGGCCCAGGGCCACCCGGGTGGCCGTCTCTCGTGCCGAGGCGCGCTCCAGCACGGGGCGTGCGTCGTCGAGGTGGTACTTGGCCATCCCGATCAGGTCGGCGTGCCCGGGGCGCGGGCGGGTCAGCGGCTTGTTCCGGGCCTGCTCACGTGTATCGCCGGTACCGGCGTCCACGTCGAGCACACTGGCCTCGACCGGGTCGGCCGACATCACCTGTTCCCACTTCGGCCATTCGGTGTTGCCGATCTCGATCGCGACCGGGCCACCCATGGTGGACCCGTGCCGCACCCCGCCGAGGAGGCGCACCGCGTCCTGCTCGAACTTCATCCGGGATCCACGGCCATAGCCGAGTCGCCGCCGGGCGAGGGCGTCGGCGATGTCGTCGGTGGTGATCTCCACCCCGGCCGGAACGCCCTCGAGGATCCCCAGCACCGCTGGTCCGTGCGACTCGCCTGAGGTCAACCATCTGAGCATGGCGTCATCCTCCCACGCCTGCACCGGGGCTTGTCCGAGCAGTCCGTGCTGCGAGCAGCGGGGTCACGTGCCTCCGGCGATCCGGTCGCCGAGGGCGAGGGCGAGGGCCGCCCCCGCTGCCAGCCATGGTCCGAACGCCACCGCTGTGCGGCGGGTGGCCCGCCGCGTGAGGAGCAGCCCGACGGCGAACAGTCCCCCGAGCAGGAACGCCAGCACCACCGCCCCCACCACCGGTGTCCACCCGAACCAACCGAGTGCGAGAGCCAGCACGGCGCCGAGCTTCGCATCCCCCAGGCCCAGCCCGGACGGGGTGAGCAGACACAGTACGAGCAGCCCGCTGCCCACGGCCAGCGCAGCGAGCACCGCGCGACCCAGGTCGCTCCAGCTGCCGGCGCCGACCAGGGCGCCGATGAACCAGCCGAGCACGAGGAGTCCAGCCGTGGGGAAGGCCAGGGCGTCCGGCAGCCGGTGGACGGCCAGGTCCACCGTCACCAGCAGGGCGACCAGCACGGCGACGATGGCCAGGGTGGCCAGCTCCACCGGGTGCAGGTCGAGCCACGGCAGGCTCGCTCCGGCCACCGCGGCAAGCACCACGTGAGTGCGGCGGCGTAACCACCGTGAGGTGGCACCGGGTCCGGCGAGCGTGCGTACCCGCGGGGTAGCGACCCAGGCGGCCGCCCCCAGGACGACGGCACCGAGCACGGCGATCGCGATGGCGGCAAGCGGGGTCTCGGCCCAGAGGGTGCTCAGCTGCATCGCCCCCATCATTCCAGCAGGACGACCGATGTGCGGGGGCCTGTGGACTCAGCCGCGTGCAGCGAGAGCCTCGGTGAGGGCGGTGCGCATCGCCTCGACAGGTGCGTCGCGACCGGTCATCAAACGGACCTGCTCGCATGCCTGGTGCAACAGCATCAGGTATCCGGGCGCGATCGCGCCACCCGCGCCTGACCACGCGGAGGCAGCGGTGGTCGGCCATCCCGCGTAGACGGCGTCGAGCAGCACCTGCCCCGGCCGCAACCGGGTACCCGCCACCCACTCGGCGAGCGGGTCGGCGGCGTGCTGCGGCAGGGTCAGCACCACCACGTCGGCCGCTGCGAGCAGCTCGGGTGCCTCGGGGGCGTCCAGTGCGATGTACTCCGGGGACACGCCCATCCGGGAGGCGGCGCGCCGCACCGTTCCGACCCGGGCGAGGGAGCGTGCGAGCACTGTCGGGTGGGTGATTCCGAGCTCGCCGACGGCGGCCACCGCCGAGGACGCGGTCGCCCCGCCTCCGACGATCACGGCACGAGATGGCGCCCACTGCTCGGGCGCCACCTCGCGCAGCGCGGCGGTGAGCCCGTGCACGTCCGTGTTCGCAGCCACCAGCAGGCCGCCTGGTTGCCGCAGCAGGGTGTTCGCGGCGCCCACCACTTTGGCCAACCCGTCCACGTGGTCGGCCAAGCGGAGTGCCTCGTGCTTGAGCGGCATGGTGAGCGAGAGACCCGCCCAGGAGTCGTCCAGAGTTGCCACGAAGTCGGCCAACTCGGGCTCGTCGACGTCGTGGAGCTGGTACTCCCACGCGTTCAGCCCGAGCGCCTCGTAGGCGGCCTGGTGCAGGACCGGGGAGAGCGAGTGCGCCACGGGGTGGCCGAGGACTGCGGCGCGGCGACCCATCGAAGTCTCCTGGGAGACGTCACCCCTCATCGTTGCTGTTGCGATTGTTGATAGTTTCTCGGTTCTCGTTGTGCTCTTCTAGTGTCGCGGCGAACAGCGACTCTCCGGTCTCCAGGTCGCTCACGAAGTAGCACAGATCGCCCGCGGCCGGCGCCAGGACAGCCTCGATCGAACCTTGGCTTGGGGAACTGATAGGTCCGGGTGGCAATCCGGGGTTCAGTCGAGTGTTGTATGGCGTGTCTTCCCTCAACCGCTCCTGCGTCAGAGCCTCACCCAAAGTAATACCGAGGCCGTAGGCGACTGTAGAGTCCATTCCTAGTCGGCCGTCACCACTGCAGTTGTCAAGGCGGTTCTCGATCACGAGCGCGACCCGAGCTCGTTCGTCGTCCCGAATGACTTCGGCCTCGACGATCGATGCCTTGATGAGGACGTCCTGCCGGTCCGCGGCGGGGACGTCCATCGAGTCCAGAAGTTCGATGGTCCGATCCACCATGCCCTCGAGAACATCGGTCGCTGTGTCGTCCGGATGCACGTTGTACGTGCTCGCCGCCAACCAGCCCTCCATCTCGCCGCCTGCCACGTCCGGCAGATAGTCGGCAGCGACGGCATCCGCCGCTTCCTCGACTTCGCTGACGTCAACGTCGAGTCGTTGTGCAACGCGGTCGTAGATCTGGGTCGCTCGCCACTGCTCGGGGATCGTGATCCGTGTGTCCGAAAGCGTCGACCCATCAGCCATGACTGCCACCGCGTCCTCGGCACGCATCTGCTGCGCCAGCACGTGCGTGCCCGGCTGGATCCCTGCAGCGTCCGGGTTCGCGTTGAAGGCATTGATGAACGCGGTCCGGCTCGCCACCACGTCTGCTTCCAGCAGCACCGAGGCCATCTCACCGCCGCTGGCGCCCTCCTCGATCACCACCTGCACCTCGCCGGTGCCCGGGCCGGGATAGTCGGTGGGCTCCTCGGAGACCTGTTCATTGCCGTCCAGCAGCGGGCGCACCAGCACCCAACCGCCGCCCACCAGCAGCGCGAGTGCCACCAGCATCACCACGAAGGAGATGAAGTTCCGGCGCCGCTGCGCCCGCCGCTTCGCCTGGCGCAGGCGCGCGGACGAGCGGCGGGCCCGTGAAGACTGAGGTTCGTCGCCGAACAGGTCCGTCACGTGCCCTCCTGGTCCGAATGGTCTGGGTCCGGCGCCTTGATGAGCTCCCCCGGCGGCGTGCCCTGCTGACGCTCCGCGTCCAGGGCCGCCTCCAAGATCGTCACCGCAGCCACCTGGTCCACCACCTCACGATGGCGGCGACTGCTCCGACCGGCGGCGTGCAACACCTGATGGGCTGTCACCGTGGTCAGTCGCTCGTCCACCATGCGCACCGGCACAGGCCGGATGGTGCGGACCAGGTGACCAGAATACGCCCGCACGGCACGTGCTGCGGGTCCTTCACCACCATCAAGACTGCGCGGCAGCCCGACGAGCACCTCGATCGGGTCGTACTCGTCCACCAGCTCGGCGAGCTCGCGCAGGCCCTGCCGCTCACCTTTGCGGGAGACGGTCCGCACCGGTGTGGCGAGGATTCCGTGCAGGTCACAGCGGGCCACGCCGATGCGGACCGTGCCCACGTCGATCGCGAGCCGGACCCCGGTGCGGAACCCGTCAGGCACCCAGGCCGTCCAGGTCAGCCACCACCGCACGGAGCGCCTCCTCGAGCGCTCCGGCGTCCGTTCCGCCCCCCTGGGCGATGTCGTCCTTGCCCCCGCCACCTCCACCGAGACGGGTCGCCGCCACCCGGACCAGGGCGCCGGCCTTCGCACCAGCCGTGCGGGCGGCGTCGTTGGTGGCGACCACCACCACCGGACGTTCCTTCACCACGGCGCCGAGGGCGATCACGGCCGGGGCGGACGAGCCCAGACGGTCCCGCACATCCAGCACCAGCGAGCGGACGTCGTCGGCGGACGTGAGTTCCCCCAGGGAGGCGGTGACCGCGCGGACACCCCCATGCTCGGTGGCCGAACCGGCGAGCTCACCGGCACGCGCGAGCAGCTGCCCCTGCCGGAGCGTGGCGAGTTCACGCTCGGCGTCCTTGAGGCGGCCCAGGATGCCGGAGATCCGATCCGGGAGCTCCTCCCCGCGGGCACCGACCAGCTGGGAGATCTGCCCGACCAGGGCATGCGCCTTGGCCTGGTTGTCGTAGGCACCCTGGCCGACCAGCGCGTCGATGCGGCGCACCCCCGACCCGATCGAGGACTCCCCCAGCACGGTGACCAGACCGAGGTCGCCGGAGCGCGGCACGTGCGTACCCGCGCACAGTTCCTTGGACCAGTCGCCGCCGATCGAGACCACCCGGACACGATCGCCGTACTTCTCCCCGAACAGGGCCATCGCGCCCTGCGCACGGGCCTCGTCCAGGCTCATCGTCTGATCGGTCACGTCGAGGTTCTCCGCGAGCCGCTCGTTCACCCGCTGATCGATCTCGGAGATCACCGAGGCCGGCACGGACGAGCCGTGCCGGAAGTCGAACCGCAGCCGCGAGGGGGCGTTCTCCGAGCCGGCCTGGGTGGCCTGTTCGCCGAGGAACTCGTGCAACGCCTTGTGCACCATGTGCGTGGCCGTGTGGGCGCGCGCGATGGCCCGACGACGGTGCGTGTCGATGCTCGCCACGGCCGTCTCGTCGAGGGCGATCGTGCCCTCGGTGAGGGTGCCCCGGTGCACGTGCAGACCCTTCACCGGGGACTGCACGTCGGCGACGTCCACCATGCCCCCGCCGGCCAGGGCGATCGTGCCCTGGTCGGCGAGCTGACCACCGGCCTCGGCGTAGAACGGGGTCCGGTCGAGAATGACCTCCACCTCGGCCGGCGCCTGCGCCACTGGGGCGGCGGCGCCGTCCACGACCAGACCGGCCACCCGGGACTGCGCGGTGTCGTCGGTGTAGCCCAGGAAGGTGTCCGGTCCGCCGAGGCGGCCCAGGAGGTTCTGGTACACGGCAGGGTCGACGTGGCCGGTCTTCTTCGCAAGGGCGTCCGCGCGGGCGCGGGAGCGCTGCTCTGCCATCAGGGCGCGGAAGCCGGTCTCGTCGACCTCCACACCCTGCTCGGCAGCCATCTCCAGGGTCAGGTCGATCGGGAAGCCGTAGGTGTCGTGCAGGGCGAACGCGTCCGAGCCGGGCAGTACGGCCCGGCTCCCGCCGGCCGATCGCGCGTTGGCCACGGCTGTGTCCAGGATGGTGGTGCCCGAGACGAGGGTGCGACGGAAGGCGTCCTCCTCCTCATAGGCCACCTGGCTGATCGAGGCGAAGGCCTCGTCGAGCTCGGGTAGGACTCTGCCATCGCATCCTTCGCGACCGGCATCAGGTGCGGCATCGCACGCTCGGTGACGCCCAGCAGACGCATCGAACGCACCGCGCGGCGGATCAGCCGGCGCAGCACATAGCCGCGACCGTCGTTGCCGGGCCGTACGCCGTCGCCGATCAGCATCAGCGCCGAGCGCACGTGGTCGGCCACCACCCGCATCCGGACCTGGTCCGGCTCCGGCGAGTTCTTTCCGAGCTGATACGTGGCACCGGAAAGTTGTTCGACGGTCTGGATCAGCGGGTAGGTCTGGTCGATCTCGTACAGGTTCTCCCGGCCCTGCAGCACGGTGGCGAGGCGCTCCAGACCGAGCCCGGTGTCGATCGCCTTCCGGTCCAGCTCACCCAGTAGCGGATAATCCTTCCCCACACCGGGGCCGCGCAGGAACTGGTCGAAGACGTTGTTGTAGATCTCCAGGTACCGATCACCGCCCGGGTCCACGGTCCCCCCGACGGCCTCCGGGCCGTAGGCCGGGCCACGGTCGTAGTGGAACTCGGCACATGGCCCTGCCGGACCGGGCTGCCCCGTGTCCCAGAAGTTCTCCTCGCGGGTCAGTTTGACGATGTGCCGGGGGTCTACGCCGATCTCGTGCAGCGCGCGCTCGGCGTCGGCGTCCTCGTTCCAGATCGTCACCCAGATGCGGTCCCCGTCGAGGCCGTACCCGCCGTCAGCCACGCCGGAGGTGAGCAGCTCCCAGGAGAAGCCGATCGACTCGGTCTTGAAGTAGTCACCGAAGGAGAAGTTCCCGCACATCTGGAAGAACGTGCCGTGCCGGGTGGTGACGCCGACGTTCTCGATGTCGTTGGTGCGGATGCATTTCTGCACGCTCACGGCGCGCGAGTACGGCGCCTCCTCGGTGCCCACGATGTAGGGGATGAACGGCACCATCCCGGCGATCGTGAACAGCACCGACGGGTCAGGTGAGACGAGCGGTGCGCTCGGCACCACGGTGTGGCCGCGCTCGGAGAAGTAGGTGAGCCAGCGATTGCGGATCTCGGCGGTACGCATGGGTTCTCGTTCGTTCGGGTTCAGCTAGGGGCAGGGGCTCCCGCACGCAGCGGGCCGGTGCTCAGAGGTCGTCGATGTCGACGTCGTCGGGCCACACATCGGCAGCGCGTCGCTCCCGGTCGGCGCGCACCGTGCGCGCTCGGGAGGTCTCCTCCTCGCTCGGCAGCAGGGCCGCCGTCAGGGACTGCTCGTGCTCAGCCATCGAGCTGCGCAGCTGGTCGGTGAGGTCCTTGGCCGCGGTGGCCAGCGAGGTGATCGAGCCGGCAAGCCCGGCCGGGCTGACGGCCTGGGTGATCGCACCGACGCGTTCGTTCGCCTTACCCACCTGACGCAGCACCACCACGGTGATCCCCACGCCGACGCCGACCCACAGCAGTCGTTTCACTTGCGCTTGTCTCCCTTACCGAAGAGCCCGCGGACCGCCAAGGAGAAGGCGGCCACCTTGATCAGCGGCGCGCCCACGGTGGCGGCCACCAGGGACGTGAGGGCGGAAACGTTCGTGGAGACCTCGGCGGCCGCGGTGGTGACGGTGTCCACCTTGGTGATCTGACCGTTGGTGGAGCTGATCGTCACGGCAGCCTCGTCGATGACCGGCAGCGTGTGCTCGGTGACCTCAGCAAGACTCTTGCGCGCCTCGTCCATCACTCGACCTAGCTTGAGCAGCGGCACGGCCAGCGCGCCCACCAGCAGCACGAACGCGATGGCCGCGATCAGGCCGGCGATGTCACCGAGAGACATGGCTGTTGTTCTCCTATCGAGTCCGTTGAACGCTCCACCGGCGACCCTACCGCGCGGGAAGGTCGTGACGAGGGCGTCTGGGTGGAATGACAACGCCCCGGGGACGGCGAAGATGCCGTCGCCCGGGGCGCGTCGTGAGACGAGGTCAGCGCGAGTAGTGCTCGACGACCAGCTGCACGTCGCAGGTGATCGGCACCTCGGCGCGCTTCGGGCGGCGGCTGAGCTCGAAGCGCAGCTTCTCGATCTGCACGTCGAGGTACTCCGGCACCGTGGGCAGCACGTCGCGGTGTGCACCGGCGGCGGCCACCTGGAAAGGCACCATCGTCTGGCTGCGCGGCTTCACCTGGACGACCTGGCCCGGCTTCACCCGGAACGAGGGGCGGTCCACGAGCTTGCCGTCCACGAGGATGTGGCGGTGCACGACGGCCTGGCGGGCCTGGGCCATGGTGCGGCCGAACCCGGCGCGCAGCACGAGCGCGTCCAGGCGCATCTCGAGCAGCTCGACCAGCGACTCACCGGTCAGGCCCTGCTCGTGCCGGGCCTCGACGAACGCGCGGCGCAACTGGGCCTCCCGCAGCCCGTACTGGGCGCGCAGCCGCTGCTTCTCCTTCAGACGGACGGCGTAGTCGGACTCGGTCCGACGGCGTGCGCGGCCGTGCTCACCCGGCGGGTAGGGCCGCTTCTCGAAGTACTTGACGGCCTTCGGGGTCAGGGCCAGCCCGAGCGAACGGGACAGCCGGACCTGCCGGCGCGTGCGGTTCTTTGATGCCATGAATGCTTCCTGTCGTGTTGATCGTGACGTCACACCACGCTCCAGGACCGGACGTACCGGAAGGAGGGAGGTGTGGGGCCAACTCCCGGTCCGATTCCGGCGAGCGGAACGAGAACCATCGGCTAAGACCCCAGGCGTGCCCGTCTGGGCAACCCCACCACTCTACCGCACCCGCCACCCCACCCACGCCCACCGCGAGTGCGGCCGATTCGTTCCATTTCGCGAGATATGGGCGCAAACGCCCGCACTCGATCGTGCGCGAGTGCGGCCACGGTCGCGAATCCACCGAAACCGAGGTGTTGCACCGCTGTCCACAACCCGCCCCCTCGCTGACGGCGAGGATTCAGCGACCGTACTGAAGTCGTGACATGTCTCGACTTCCGACCCCACTGCCCGATGCGCTCAGTACCCGAACCTTCTCGGTCAAGGACGCTCTCGATGCCGGCGCCTCACGTGGGCAACTGCAGCGATCCTCACTCGACTCGCCCCTGTGGGGAGTGCGCAGCACCCTCCCGTGCGAGGGCGACTCCCGTGATCTGTGGTCACGCTGCGCCTCCTATGTACCTGCGCTGCACTCGACCTATGCGTTCAGCCATGTGACAGCGCTCCGACTGCTCGGGATCGAGGTGCCCTGGAAACTCCAGGAGGACGCACGGATTCACGTGGTCCTGCCCCGACGTGCCGAACGCCCAGACCGGCCAGAGATCGAGGCTCACTTCTGCGGCCGGCCGGGTCTCGCCGTCATGGACTACGGAGCTCTGTGCCTCACCACACCCCCACAGACCTGGATGCACCTGGCCGCACGGCTCCGGCTGGACGACCTAGTGGTTCTCGGGGACGCCATGATGCGGCGCGATGACCCATGGATCACACCCGCGGAGCTGCATCAGATCGCGCACTCGTTCCCCGGCGCACGGGGTGTGCGCGCCGCGCGAGCGGCCGCCACCCTCGTTCGACCCGGCACCGAGTCGACCATGGAGTCGCGGCTGCGACTGCACATGGTCAGCAACGGCCTCCCCGAACCGGTGGTCAACCAGGAGGCGTATGCCGAGGATGGCTCATTCCTCGCGAGGCCCGACCTCTCCTACCCCGAGCTCAAGATCGCGATCGAGTACGACGGCGACGTGCACCGCACCGATCCCGCCACCTGGCGACGTGACATCGAGCGGCGGCAGCGCCTGGAAGACGACGGTTGGCTCGTGATCACGGCCACCGCCGATGACGTGATCCGATATCCGATGCGACTGATCACCCGTGTGCGCCGCGCGATCGCCCGACGGCGACCAGCCTCGCTCGGGTGAGAGCGCACTCGCTGCGCGCCGAGTGCGGACAATCTCGCGAATATCTCAGCAGTTGAGCGAGATCGGCCGCACTCGCGGGTGGTGGTGGGGTCAGCGGTCCCGGCCGAGCAGGTCCCGGACGCGATCGAGCCGCTCGGTCAGGGTGCGCTCGAACCCGCGGTCGGTGGGCTGGTAGTAGCGCGAGCCGGCGAGATCCTCAGGCAGGTACTCCTGCCGCGCGACCCCGTGCGGCTCGTCGTGGGAGTACACGTAGCCGGCGCCATGGCCGATGCGCTGCGAGCCGGCGTAGTGCGAGTCACGCAGGTGCGCCGGCACCACCCCGATGCGGCCCGCTTGCACATCGGCGATCGCGGCGTTGATCCCCGCATACGACGCGTTCGACTTCGGTGCGCTCGCCACATGCACCACCGCTTGGGCGAGGATGATGCGTGCCTCGGGCATCCCGATCAACGCCACCGACTGGGCAGCGGCCACGGCCGTCTGCAACGCCGTCGGGTCCGCCATCCCGACATCCTCGGACGCGGCGATCACGATCCGCCGGGCGATGAACCTCGGGTCCTCCCCCGCCACCACCATCCGGGCCAGGTAGTGCAGGGCAGCATCCACGTCGCTGCCCCGCATCGACTTGATGAACGCGCTGATCACGTCATAGTGCTGGTCCCCGTCGCGGTCATAACGCACGGCCGCCACATCGATGGCTCGCTCCATCGCGTCCAGCGTGATGCTCTCGGCGCCCGCACTGCCCGCGGTCCCGGCCGCCGCCTCCAGGATGGTCAGCGACTTGCGTGCATCGCCCCCGGCCAATCGCAGCAGGTACTCCCGTGCATCGTCCTCCAACGGGATCCGCCCACCCAGGCCACGCTCGTCCGCCAACGCCCGGGTGATCAGCGCGTCCAGATCCTCGGTCTCCAGGGACCGCAGCGTGAGCATGATCGACCGGGACAACAGCGGTGAGATCACCGCGAAGGACGGGTTCTCGGTGGTGGCCGCCATCAACGTCACCCACCGGTTCTCCACCGCCGGGAGCAACGCGTCCTGCTGGGTCTTGGAGAAGCGGTGCACCTCGTCGATGAAGAGGACCGTCTCCTCGCCGGAGCCGGCCAACCGCCGTCGGGCATCCGCAATGACCTGCCGCACGTCCTTCACCCCGGCCGTCACTGCGGACAGCTCCACGAACCGGCGGCCCGAGACATGTGCCACGAGGTAGGCCAGCGTGGTCTTCCCGGTGCCGGGCGGTCCCCACAGGATCACCGACGACGGCGGTAACGCACCCGCCTCCGGCGGTTCGATCAGTCGACGCAACGGCGAGCCAGGCTCCAGCAGGTGGGCCTGCCCGAGTACCTCCTCCGGCCGCGACGGGCGCATCCGCACTGCCAGGGGTGCGCCGGCGGACGGTTGCGGGACACCGACCTCGTCGGTCCCGGCTGACTCGAACAGGTCCACACCGAGCAGCCTACGCGCCCACACTGACACCCTGACGCCTGCGATGATGACCAGGTGTTCGATCGTCTCGGGCGCACGGCCGCCCATCATCCTCGTCGTGTGGTGATCATCTGGCTGGTCCTCGTGGGCCTCGCCGGCGCGCTGGCGCTCACCGGATTCGGGAGCCAGGGGCTGTTCGACCGGTTGCACTCCGGTGAGCCCCGCGTGCCCGGATCCGAGAGTCAGGAAGCGCGCACCCTGATCGAAGAGGCCTCTGACGACGGCCCGACCGTGACCGCTGTCCTCACCGACGTGGACCTCACCGATCCCGAGGTGGTGACCACCGCCGGCCGTGCGGCCGCACGGATGCATTCGGTGCTGTTGTCCACCGACGGTGTGGCCGCAGTGCTGGACGCCTTCGCGTTCCCGGATGGCCTGGAGTCCGAGCAGGCGGCGCCGTTCGTGGCAGCCGACGGCGATGGCCTGCTCGTGACCGTCGAGCTCTCGGCCGAACTGTCCGAGGACGACCAGGACGCGGCGCACGCCGTGGTGCTCGACGAGCTCATCAGCTTCGGCAACGAGCTCGGCGTCACCCCGCAGATCTCCAGCCCCACCCTGCTCACCGAGGCGATCGTCGGCCAGATGGAGGAGGACCTGGCCACCGGTGAGATGGTGGCGCTGCCGATCTCACTCATCGTGATGGTGGTGGTGTTCGGCGGGTTCCTCGCCGCCGGCATGCCGCTCGCTGGGGCCCTCGCCTCGATCGCCGGGGGGCTCGGGGTGCTGTGGGGCTTCTCGGCGATGATCGACCTCGACTCGGTCGTGGTGAACGTGGTCACCGTGCTCGGCCTCGGACTGTCGATCGACTACGGGCTGCTCATCGTCTCCCGCTTCCGCGAGGAGATCCGTCGCGAGGTCGACGCCGAGCTGGCCGACACCTCCCCCGGCCGCCGCCGTCGGCACGCCCGTGGCCGCGACGGGGCGGTGGTGCGCGCGATGCGATCCACCATGACCACAGCAGGGCGCACGGTGACCTTCTCCGCGATCATCGTGGCCATCGCGATCTCGGGACTCCTGCTGCTGCGACCCGACATCCTGAAGTCGCTGGGGGCGGCGGGGGTGTCGGTGGTGCTCATCGCCCTGCTCTCCGCACTCACGCTCGTTCCGGCACTGCTGGCGTGGCGGGGCCGTCGGATGCTGCGGCCCTCGGCGCTGTCGCGAATCCCCGGACTCCGCCTCCTGCTCGGCCGGTTCGGCGAGTCCGCTCCCGAACGGGGCGTGTTCTCCGCTTTGGCCACGCGGGTACAACGCCACCCGTGGCTGGTGCTGCTCGGCAGCGCCGTGGTGCTGGGGTTCCTCGCCTCGCCACTGCTCGGCCTCCAGCTGCGCAACTCCACGATCGATCTGCTTCCTCCGGGCTCGGAGCAGCGGGAGGTGGTCGAGACCATCGACGCCAAGTACCCGCTCCTGGCCACACCACAGATGCAGGTCGTGGTGCAAGCCGGTGACCAGGGCGGGCTCGCGGACGAGATCGCCGGGATCGAGCACGTCAGCGCTGTCGACGAGGCCCAGCCCGTCAGCGACGAGCACGTGCTGCTCGGGGTGCGCCTCACCGACGGCATCGACCCGGGGGGCACCGAAGCGACGCAGGTGGTCGAGTCGATCCGGGACCTGCGTGATACCGGCAATGACGCGACCTTCTGGGTGCTGGGACAGGCCGCCAACCAGATCGACTTCACCGATGCCCTCGTGGACGGGCTACCGGTGGCCGTCGGCGTGGTGGTCCTGGCCACCTTCGTGCTGCTGTTCCTGATGACCGGGTCACTCCTGGTCCCGCTCAAGGCCCTGCTGGTGAACACCCTCTCGATTGCCGCCTCGCTCGGCGTGACCACCTGGGTGTTCCAGGAAGGGCACCTGTCCGGGCTGTTGGGGTTCGAACCGGTCGGGGGCCTGGAGTCCTACGTCGTCGCCGTGGTGGTGGCGTTCGGGTTCGGACTGGCGATGGACTACGAGGTGTTCCTGATCGCACGGATCAAGGAGTTCTACGACGCCTCCTCCCACCACTCGTTGGGTCGGGACAACGACGCCGCGGTGCGTGACGGGTTGCAGCAGTCCGGACGGATCATCACCTCGGCGGCGCTGGTGATCATCGTGGTCTTCGCCGGGTTCATGAGTGGTGAGCTGATCGTGATCAAGGAGGCGGGCTTCGCGCTGGCCGTGACCGTGCTCATCGACGCGACGCTGGTGCGCATGCTGCTGGTGCCGTCCACCATGACCTTGCTCGGGCATCGGAACTGGTGGGCACCGCGCCCGCTGCGCGCCCTGCACCGCCGGTTCGGGATCGCCCACTAGCTCGCCGGGCGGCGGCTCTCCCACTCCTGCACGAGGGCGAAACCCAGGCGCTCGTAGACCCGGCGTGCGTCATGGTTGTCGGCGTACAGCGCCAGGCTCACCTGCCCGGTGGCCGCCAGGCCCAGGCGACTCACCCTGGCCGTCACGGCCGTGCCCAACCCCCGACGGCGGAAGTCGGGATGCGTCGCGATCGAACCCAGGTGCACCTCGGCGTCCCAGTTGCTCGCCGCGGCCATGCACCGCAGCACGCCCGAGGTGTCGTGCCACCCGAACCACCGCGTCGCCGGCTTGTCCAAGGACGTGTAGGAGTTCGGCAGCGCCACCGACTGCAGATCGGCCATCGCCGCGCGGTGGGTGAGCGGATCAAGTTCAGTGACCCCATCTTCACCCGGGTGCCGTGGCGGCGCCGATGTGCTCATCATCCAATTCCAGTGGCTTGCCTGGGGCACTGCCAAAGCTCTGCGGATCGAGACCGGCAGTCTCGTCCATGCGCCCCGGGTCAGGCTCACCACAGCGAGTGAGTCCGCGCCCACCTGTTCAGCTGACTCGGCGTCGCCCACGACCTGCGTGATCGCGTGCACCAGAGCCGCTGGCTCGCCGAGACCGATCAGAGCGCGCTGCCCGCGCTCGCCGGAGGTGACGGCGAGCACGAGGGCATCCTCCCTCTCCCAGGCCACGACGTCCCGGTAGCGAGGGAAGTCGGCGCGGAGCACCGGATGGTCGCGCCAGGGCTCCCCCAGGTCCGCGAGGGACCGGGGGGAGCTGGCGAGCCGGCTCACCGGGCGGAGGTACCGCCGTCGGCGCGGCCGGCCGTCACGTTCTCCTGCTTCTCGGCGGCCGGCGGGGCGTCCACGCCGGCCTCCTTACGCTGCTGGGCGGAGATCGGGGCGGGTGCGCCGGTGAGCGCGTCATAGCCGCCACCGGACTTGGGGAAGGCGATCACGTCGCGGATCGAGTCCGCCCCGGCCAGCAGCGTGACGATCCGGTCCCACCCGAAGGCGATCCCGCCGTGCGGCGGCGCACCGTAGGCGAAGGCGTCCAGCAGGAAGCCGAACTTCTCCTGGGCCTCCTCCTCGGCGATGCCCATCACCTCGAACACCCGCCGCTGCACGTCGCGCGAATGGATACGGATCGACCCGCCACCGATCTCGTTGCCATTGCAGACGATGTCGTAGGCGTAGGCCAGGGCGTTGCCGGGCTCTTCCTCGAACCGATCGATCCACTCCGGCGTCGGGGAGGTAAAGGCGTGATGCACCGCCGTCCACGCTCCCCCGCCCACGGCCACGTCGTCGTCCTCACCGGTGGGCTTGAACAACGGGGCGTCCACCACCCACACGAACGCCCAGGCGTCGGGGTCGATGAGCTCGCACCGCCTGCCGATCTCCAGCCGGGCGGCCCCGAGCAGGGCACGTGCCTCCGCAGGCTTCCCGGCGGCGAAGAACACGCAGTCCCCGGGCTTGGCACCGACGGCGTCGACCAGACCGGCACGCTCGTCCTCGGAGAGATTCTTCGCCACCGGTCCACCGAGCTCACCGTCCTCGGCGATGGTGACGTACGCCAGCCCCTTGGCGCCGCGCTGCTTCGCCCACTCCTGCCAGGCGTCGAACTGGCGGCGCGGCTGCGACCCGCCACCGGGCATCACCACGGCACCCACGTACGGCGCCTGGAACACCCGGAACGGGGTGTCAGCGAAGTACTCGGTCAGCTCGGTCAGCTCGAGGTCGAAGCGCAGATCGGGCTTGTCGGTGCCGTACCGGCGCATCGCGTCGGCGTAGGTCATCCGAGGGATCGGGGTCTGCACCGAGTACCCGATCAGCTCCCACAGGGCCACCAGGATGCGCTCGGCCAGCTCGATCACGTCGTCCTGCTCGACGAAGCTCATCTCCACGTCGAGCTGGGTGAACTCCGGCTGCCGGTCGGCCCGGAAGTCCTCGTCCCGGTAGCACCGGGCGATCTGGTAGTACCGCTCCATCCCGGCCACCATCAACAACTGCTTGAACAGTTGCGGCGACTGCGGCAGCGCGTACCAGGAGCCGGGTGCCAGGCGTGCCGGCACCACGAAGTCCCGTGCCCCCTCGGGGGTGGAACGGGTCAGCGTGGGAGTCTCGATCTCGACGAACTCCGCCGCATCCAGTACCTCGCGGGCGGCGCGGTTGACCGCCGAGCGCAAACGGATGGCGCGGGCCGGACCCGGACGGCGCAGGTCGAGGTATCGGTGCGCCAGCCGCACCTCCTCCCCCACGGTCACCTGCGCGTCGATCGCGGTGGAGACCTGGAACGGCAGGGCAGCACTCTCGTTCAGCACGACGACGGAGCTGGCGATCACCTCGACGTCACCCGTGCCCAGGTTCGGGTTGGCATTGCCCTCGGGGCGTCGTGCGACCTCACCGGTCACCTGCAGCACGAACTCCGCGCGCAGCGGGTGCGCCACTTCCTCGTCACGCACCACGACCTGCACGATGCCGGAGGCATCACGCAGGTCCAGGAAGGCCACCCCACCGTGATCGCGGCGGCGATCCACCCACCCGGTCAGGGTGACGGTGGTACCGATGTCGGCGGCCCGCAGGGTGCCGGCGTGGTGGGTGCGAAGCACGAAATTCCTCCTGGACTTCTCTGGAGCCGCCGATCGGCAGCTCCTGCGATCCTAATGGTCGTCCGCGCGCGGATCGGCCGCGCCCTTAGCTCTGTGCCTGGTGGATCGCGCGTACGTAGCGCTGGCACTGCTCCACCCGGGTGCGTACCTCCACCAGGACCATCCGTTCGGCTACCTCCGCGACACTGCGGCGCAGCTCCACGCGGGCACGCCGGCGCCGTCGCGCCGCACCCAGACGTGCCAGCAGCGCAGCGAGCACGGCGGTGAGCACCCCGAGCAGCACTCCTCCGAACAGCAGCACCGTCGGCCACGGGAGAGCGGGCAGCCCCGGCCACGGCGGGTCTACCGGAACGGGGCCCAGCTGCGGCGTCCACGGGGTGGGGAGCCCGAGATAGCGCACTCCAGCGAGCACGCCCAACCACAACGCACCGGCCCCGGCAGCCGTGAACCAGACCCACTGGAGCAGCGAGAACACTGCGAACCAGTGCGGGTCCCGGGGGCGCACCACGGGGTGCGAGACCACCGCCGTGTCGAGAGCGTCGGGCAGTTCGTCCGCGCCGTTGAGCGCACCCGAACGAAGGTGGTCGCGCCACGGGCCGGTTGTCCCACCGGCCGTGGCCTCACCCATCGCCCGGAGCGCCGTGGTCACCTCAGCACGCACCGACGGCGCCGCCGGCGCATTCGACGACGCCGCAACGACTGGTCCGGTGTCCTCGGCACCGGCACGTACCGGACCGGGGCGACCCAGGTGCAGCCGACGCAACGGGTCCGGTCGGAAGCGTCCCAACCACCGAGTGACCGGCCAGCCTGCACGGGCACGTGCGCGATGCCGGTAGGAGCCGGCGACGGCGCGCGCGACGCGGTCCACCCCGGCGGCGGCCGCGAGCCGGTCGACGAGGTGACGTTGCTGCGCCGGTGGGAGTCGCTCCGGCGCAGCCGGCGGGCAGACCTGGGCCAGGGCGTCGGCAGCCGTGGCCACGTCTGCGGCCAGTCGCGCGTGCGCTGCGGCGCGCCGGACCACCACGTCGGCCAGCACGTGTCGTAGCTCGCTGAGACCGTGGCCGGTGGTCGCGGACACACCGAGCACCGGGATCCCGTGCAGTCCGTCCTCGCTCATCCTCCGCTCGAGGTCGGCCAGCACGAGCTTGGCATCGTGCGGGCTGAGGGTGTCCACCTGGTTCAGCACCGCGACCGTCACCTCGGCGTGCCTGGCCATCGGACGGAGATACTGTTGGTGCACCACCGCGTCGGCGTACTTCTGCGGGTCGAGGACCCAGACCAGCATGTCGACCCGTTCCGCGAGCCGGGCTGCCCGGCCATGATGATCGGTGCGTACGGAATCAATGTCGGGCAGGTCGACCAGGATGAGACCGTCGAGTCGATCACGCCCTGGCCCGTCATCAGTCTCGGCGGACACGCGTCGCTCGATCCCCAGCCAGTCGAGCAACGCTCCTGCAGGTTCGGTGCCCCACGTGATCGCAACCGGCTGCGCCGTCGTCGGACGGCGGGCACCGACGTCGGTGACCTCCTGTCCTGCCAGCGTGTTCGTCAGGGACGATTTCCCGCTGCCTGTTGCACCCGCCAGTGCAACCACCGTGTGTGCTGCGGACAGTCCGCCGCGCTCGTGAGCGCGGGCGACGGTGGCGTGCGCGTCCGCGACGGCGTGCTCGATTCGCTCATCACCGGAGAGGTCAAGGGCGTCCAGCACCTCGAGTGCGTCGGTCAGTGCCTGGAGGCGATCTGCGAATGGCAGCGGCCGGCGTCTCATCACCGACCCGCTGCCTCGACCGCCGCGACGGCCGCCGTCGCGGCGTCCCGGAGCACGACTGCTGAGGTCTCCGCCTGGTCGGGATCGGGCAGCAGCTGGGTGAAGCGCTGCTGATCCTGAGCCATCAGCGTGCGCACCCGATCGTGCAGATCCTCGCGGGCCCGTTCGGCAAGTCGACGGACGGCCTGGTCCCCGAAGATCGCCTCGAGGAGCTTCTGGGCCACCACGGCGGTGCCACCGGCGATCGCGACCTCAGCGCCTACCAGACCGCCGGTCGATGCGAACGCGACCACCATGAGCACCACGGCGACCCCGTTCACGCCGAAAGCCATGATGCGGGCCGTCGTGCGCTTGTCCTGCCCCTCGTTCTGCACGAGTTCGAGCAGATAGCGCTGCCAGGCACGAATCTGCTCGGCGGCGTGCTCGGAGAACTCCGGGGCGGCGGCTTCCAGGGTGTGCCCGGGAAGGAGGCCCCGCGCTGCCGGTTCGGTGGCAAAGGCACGAAAGGCTCGCTCCGCTGCGGTGTCCGCCTGATCCACCAGCACCGCGTGCAGGCCATGGCCGATGGCTTCCTTGACCTCGCGTGCGGGCTGCGGGCGTCCGGTGAGGAACGCCGTCACGCGGTCCCGCACCCGCCCCACGGTGGTCTCGACGGAACGGAAGAACTCTCCGGTGCCCACGAAGTCCTGCCAACGGGAGAGCACCTCCCCGCGGAGCATCGCACCGTCGGCGAGCGTGGTGAGCAGATCGGTGGTGTCGTAGGCGGTGGCCACACGCCGGTGCAGATCGCGAGCGAGCCGCTGCTGCGCCAGCACGGCATCGGCCAGGTGCTGGGCGCCGTCGGCGACGTCTCGCACGGCACCGTGCAGGGTCTGGCGGGCGACCTGCGCGCGGCTGGAGGCATCCTCGGTGAGCGTGTCGAGCCATTCGGCCAGCTCATCCACCGCGCCCTCGGGCAGCATCGCGTCCGGACCGAGATCGGTCTCGGTGAGCAGGAACAGGGGCGCCTCGCCGAGCCCCTCCGCGCTCAGCATGGCCTCGAGGTCGGTGCTGACGTCGTGCAGGACCGGTGGCGGGATACGGTCCAGCACCACCGCTACCACGACGTCCCGCCGGGCCGCGTCACGCAGCAGGTCCCACGGCACGGCGTCGGCGTACCGATGCGCGGTCGTCACGAACACCCACAGATCAGCGGCGGCGAGCAGTTGGCCCGCCAGCTCCCGATTGGCATCCACCACCGAATCGATGTCCGGGGCGTCGAGCAGCGCCAGACCCGGGCCCACCTGGTTCGTGGCCACCAGGCGCACCACGCCACCGCCGTCGTCCGGGACGCTCTTCCCCTGGACGCGGGCCAGGTGCGGCAGCACTCGCGGCTGGACGAACCAGTCGGCATCGCTCGGGTGGTGGATCAGCAGCGGATCGCGGGTGGTCGGCCGCAGCGCGCTCGTCCTCGCCACGCGCTCGCCGACGAGGGCGTTGACCAGGGTGGACTTCCCGGCGCCGGTGGACCCGCCGACCACGGCCAGCAATGGTGCCTCCAGCGAGGCGGCCCGCGGGATCACATAATCCTCGAGCTGAGCCGTGAGCTGCCCGCGGTGGCGCCGCGCGATCGGAGCGTCGGAGGTCTCCAGCGGGAGCTGCGCGCCCGCGATCGCCGTCCGCAGGTCCTGCAGCGCGTCGTCCATGAGGCGATCATGCCAGCCGAGGCGAGCCATGGCAGCACCCGTGACGTTGCGCACAGCGTCACTGTTCTGGCCGGTCAGGGCCGTACGATGGTGGCCGTACCTGGAGCGCAGATCCCGCACAGGGCCCTGGCGGCTGGACCGCCTTTGGACGCCGAAGCATGGCGCATGGAGTGAGGGCCGAAGCGGAGCAGGACCGGCCGGTCCGTGGCCTCCGCATCGAATACCCGCCGAAGGATTGCCATGTCTGCTGCCCCACGCCCTCCTCGTTCAATGATCTCGGGCTCCCGGAGTCCTCGCTTGCGGCCATCGCCGCGCTCGGCTTCACCACGCCCACCGACATCCAGACCGCCACCATCCCGGCACTCCTCGAGGGACGTGACCTGGTCGGGGTCGCGCAGACCGGAACCGGGAAGACGGCGGCATTCGCGCTGCCCATGCTCTCCCGGGTCGACGCCGACCAGGCACGGGTGCAGGGCCTCGTGCTCACCCCCACCCGCGAACTGGCCATCCAGGTGGCCGATGCCATCGCCAGCTTCGCCGGAGGATCCGGCCTGACCGTGCTGCCGATCTACGGCGGCGCACCATACGGCCCGCAGCTGCGCGGGCTCTCCCGGGGCGCACAGATCGTGGTCGGTACTCCAGGCCGCGTCATCGACATGCTCGAGAAGAACGCGCTGGACCTCGGCGGCGTGCGGAGCCTGGTGCTCGACGAGGCCGACGAGATGCTGCGGATGGGCTTCGCCGAAGATGTGGACCGCATCCTCTCCTCTGCCGCCGACGATCGGCAGACCGCTCTCTTCTCGGCAACCATGCCTTCGGCGATCCGGTCTGTGGCCCGCCGGCACATGAGCAACCCGGTCGAAGTCGCCACCTCACGTCCCTCGTCCACCACCGACACCATCACCCAGACCTACGCCGTGGTGCCGTTCCGGCACAAGGTGGGCGCGCTCTCCCGCGTGCTGGCGACGACCGACGCGGAGGCCGCGGTGGTGTTCGTGCGAACCCGCCAGGCCGCCGAAGAGGTCGGGGCGGCGCTGCAGGAACGCGGTGTCAGCGCCGCGACGATCAGCGGGGACGTCGCGCAGAAGGAGCGCGAACGCATCGTGGAGCGACTGCGTTCGGGGTCTGTCCAGGTACTGGTGGCCACCGATGTCGCCGCGCGCGGGCTCGACGTGGAGAAGATCGGTCTGGTCGTCAACTTCGACGTGCCGCGCGAGGCCGAGGCCTACGTGCACCGCATCGGTCGCACCGGCCGCGCCGGCCGCAGCGGCCAGGCGCTGACCTTCTTCACTCCGAAGGAACGCTCCCGCCTGACCGCGATCGAGCGTCTCACCCGGACCTCGCTCACCGAGGCCACCATCCCAACACCTGCCGAGGTGAGTGCCCACAAGGCCCGCCGCGTGCTGGACTCCTTGGGCGAGCGGATCGCCGCCGGACGACTCGGGATGTACCGCGAGCACCTGGCCGCGCACCTGGGCCCCGACGGCGACCCGTTGGAGACCGCCGCTGCTCTGCTCGCACTGGCCGTGGGTGACGGCGGACCGCGGTCGGCCGAGGAGCTCGAGCCAGCGCCGCAGCAGCGGTTCGATCGCGAGAGCTCTCCCGCGAACGGACCCCGAGGCGGCGCCGGCCGTGGCCGGCGCGGGCCGAACGGCACCGTGTACCGCGTGGCGGTGGGGCACAGCCACGGCGTGCGCCCGCAGGACATCGTGGGAGCGATCACCGGGGAGGGGGGCCTGCGCGGCTCCGACCTCGGCAAGATCGACATCTTCTCCCGCTTCTCCCTGGTGGAGATCGGGGCCGAGCTCAGCTCGGACGCCAGCCGGAAGATCTCGGTCGCGCGCGTCGCCGGTCAGCCGTTGCGGATCCGTCCGGACACCGGTCCCAAGCACCACAGCAAGGCCGGCGGCCCCTCGTCCAGCCATGCACCCGGGCGGGGACGCCGCGACTCCCGCTTCGGCTCCCGTGACACTGGCCGCAAGCCGCACCACACGGCCACCGGCAACCGCTCCTGATCCAACGACAGAGGCGCCGGCACCCACTGTGGGTGCCGGCGCCTCTGTCGTGCTCAGACGTGCTCAGGACCTTTCCATCGCAGCGGTCACCCGCGGCCACAGGTCTTCCTCCGGTGGGCTCCACAGGGCTGGGTCCGCGCTGATCTGGTCGCCGGAGCGGATGTCCTTGACCTGGTGCGCCTCGTCTCCGGGGAACCAGACGTAGGGGATTCCCCGCCGATCCGCGAACTTGATCTGCTTGCCGAACTTGGCCGCCGACGGTGCGACGTCAGCGGGGATCCCGCGGCCGCGGAGCAGGGCGGCCACAGCGTCACTGGCCGGGCGCGACTCGTCGTCGGTGACCGCCACCAGCACTGCGGTGGGCACGGGCCTGCTGGCACGCGCGATGTCAGCGCTGAGCAGACGGGAGACCAGCCGGGTGACGCCGATGGACATCCCCACCCCGGGATAGGTCGTGCGACCGTCCGAGGCGAGCGAGTCGTACCGGCCGCCGGAGCAGATGGAGCCGAGCTGCTCGTGGCCGACCAGCGTGGTCTCGTAGACGCTGCCGGTGTAGTAGTCCAGCCCGCGGGCAATCTTCAGATCGGCCACCACCGCCCCCGGTACCCGTCGGCCGGCGGCCTCGACGAGTCGAACCAGCTCGTCGAGTCCCTCGTCGAGGAGCGGGGTGCGCACGCCCAGCTCCAGGACCCGGTCGGCGATGCCCGCGTCGGTCCCCGTGATGGCCGCCAGGTCGAGGCATGCCTGGGCCTGCTCCGCCGACGCGCCGTTCTGCTCCTGAAGCAGCGCGGACACCCGCTCAGGGCCGATCTTGTCCAGCTTGTCGATACTACGCAGCACACCGTCGACGTCACTGAGCCCTAGACCTTCGTAGAAGCCCTGGGCGACCTTGCGATTGTTCACGTGAATCCGCACCGGCGGTACGCCGAGCTGCGCGAGCCGTGCGAACACCTCGGCGATCACCACCGGCACCTCGACCTCGGCGTGGAACGGCAGTGTCCCGTCACCGACGATGTCGATATCGGCCTGGGTGAACTCACGGAACCGGCCTTCCTGCGGGCGCTCTCCTCGCCAGACGGACTGGATCTGGTAGCGCTTGAACGGGAACGCGAGGCGACCGGCGTTCTCCAGCACATATCGCGCGAACGGCACGGTGAGGTCGAAGTGCAGCCCCAGCGACTTCTCGCTCGCGCCCTCCTCGCCTTCCTCGGCCTGCAGTCGGCGCAGGACGTACACCTCCTTGGAGGTCTCCCCCTTGCTGAGCAGCTGCTCGATCGGTTCGACCGCCCTCGTGGCGATGCCGGCGAACCCGTGCAGCTCGAAGGTGTGCTGAATCGTCTCCAGGACGGCACGCTCGACGGCACGGCCCTCGGGGAGCCACTCGGGGAATCCTGACAACGGTGAAATTCGAACCATGGGGCCATCTTCCCATCGACCACGAGAGCCGCTTTCACATCAGTTGTGATCATCCCGTGACCCGGGGGCCTCGCCTGCGGGCGATCGGTGTGTGGCAGTCTCAACTAGTATCGGCAAGGTTGTGCCTGCCGGGCGCGACACCGGCGGTGGGTCCTGCCACCGCCGCATGACGGTCACGAGGAGGAGCCCGGAGTGTCCCCGAGCAAGCGGGAGAAGGAGTACGCGCGGCGACGCTACGCCAAGCGTGCGGCCCGGCAGGAGAAGGCAGCGCGCGTGGCGCGGGAGCGTCGCATCGTCGGCGCCGTCGTGGTGGTCGTGCTGGCGGCCGTGGTGGTCCTGCTGATCGTGCTGAACTCCCGCACGGAGACCGACCCGGAGGCGCCGCCCTCAACTTCCGAGACCGCAGCCACGGCGACAGCTGAGGGCACCGAGACTGAACCTGAGGCGCTGCCCACCACGGACCCGCAGCGATACGACGCACCACCTCCCGCGAGCGACTCCCTGGACACCAGCTGGGACGCCGTCATCAGCACCAGTGCCGGGGATATCGCGGTCACGCTCGACGGTGCCGCAGCACCGCAAGCGGTGGCCTCGTTCCTGATGCTGGCCGGCGACGGATTCTTCGACGGCACCGCGTGCCACCGGCTGCTGCCGGACTCGCTGCTCCAGTGCGGGGACCCGACCGCTGCCGGGAACGGCGGACCGGGATACAGCTTCGGCCCGATCGAGAACGCCCCTGAGGATGATGTCTACCCCGCCGGATCTCTGGCCATGGCACGGCAGCCGCAGAACGGTGAGTCGATGGGATCGCAGTTCTTCCTCGTCTTCGCCGATGTGCCGTTGCCCAGTGACTCCGCCGGCGGGTACACCGTGTTCGGCCAGGTGACCGAGGGATTGGACATCTTGGAGCAGATTGGTGCCGCGGGCACCGTGGACGGCGGATCGGACGGTCGACCTGCCGAGAACGTGATCATCGAGAGTGTGGACATCCAGTGACTGAGCCCCAGCCCCAGCCCGACCACGACAAGGCGAGCGAGACCGTGAGCAGCGAGCAGCAGTCCCAGGTTCCGACCGAGGCTCAGACACCCGACCCGGCAGTGTCCGCCCCGAGCGCAGGAGACACACCCTCGAGCGAAGCCACGCCCCGGGGCGCGGACCAGGAGAGCAACGAGGCCGAGAAGCCGGCCGCGGACGCCGCACCGGTCGAGGAAAGCCCGGCACCCGACGCCGCACCGGAGGAGGAAAGCCCAGCACCGGAAGCAGAGCCGTCCACCGAGACCGCGCCCCCCTCCCCCGTGCCCACCCCGGCCGAGGTGCCGAAGCCTTCCGCCATTCCCACTCCGGCCGCGATCGCGCCCAAGGCCCGGCCCCGACCGCCCGCCTCGCCCGCACCGGCGACCACCACCGGCCACGAGGTGCCCGGCGTCCCGACGTCCCCGGTCACCGACCCCGAGGCGCCGCCGATGGATCCTGCCGAGGTGGCAGCAGCCAGCGAGTTCGGCCACGTCGCCGAGGACGGCACGGTCTCCGTCCGGGAGGCCAGCGGTGAGCGTGTGGTCGGGCAATTCCCCGACGTCACGGAGGCGGACGCCCTCTCGCTGTACATCCGCCGCTACCTCGACCTCAAGGCGCAGGTGGATCTGTTCGAGGCCCGGATCGCTCAGCTGACCATCAAGGACCTGGACAGCACGCAGCACAGCCTCGCCGATGCTCTGGAGGCTCCCGCCGCCGTCGGGGACCTGGACGGGCTGCGCGCGCGATTCGAGGATCTGAAGGCCGTGGCGACCGACCGCCGTCGGCAGATCAATGCCGAACGTGAAGAGGCGCGGGCGCACGCGCTCGCCGAGCGCACCACGATCGTCGAGAAGGCGGAGCAGATCGCTGCCATGGACCCGGCTCGGGTGCAGTGGAAGGCCCAGGGGCAGGCGCTCCGGGATCTGCTGGAGACGTGGAAGGCAGCACAGAAGGCTGGTCCGCGCATCGACCGGCCCTCCGAAGACGCCCTGTGGAAGCGATTCGCCGCCGCCCGGTCCACCTTCGACAAGAACAGGCGTCAGTTCTTCGCCGAGCTCGACAAGACCCACGCTGAGGCCAAACAGGTCAAAGAGCGGCTCATCGAGCGAGCAGAATCGCTCTCCCACTCCACCGAGTGGGGTCCCACCACGCTCGCCTACCGCGATCTGATGGCGGAGTGGAAGGCCGCTGGGCGGGCGTCCCGCAAGGAGGACGACGCCCTCTGGGCCAGGTTCCGCGCCGCACAGGATGTCTTCTTCGAGGCTCGCAACGCCTCCAATGCGCAGGTCGATGCCGAGTACGGGCAGAACCTCACCGTCAAGCTGGCGCTGCTCGAGGAGGCCGAGGCACTGGTGCCGGTCGGCGACCTCAAGGAGGCCAAGGCCAGGCTGCGTGACATTCAGGACCGCTGGGAGGAGGCGGGGAAGGTTCCGCGCGGGGACCTGCAGCGGGTGGAGGGCCGCATGCGTGCGGTGGAGCAGGCCATCCGGGACGCTGACCAGCAGGAGTGGCGGCAGAAGAACCCTCGCGTGCGTGCCCGCGCCGAGGGGGCGGCCGCCCAGCTGGAAGAGGCCATCGCCGGCCTGGAGGCCGACCTGGAGAAGGCGAAGGCGTCCGGCAACGAGCGGGCCATCACGGCGGCGACCGAGGCTCTCGAGGCACGCCGTGCCTGGCTGGCGCAGGTGTTGCGCGCCGCCGACGACACTCGCTGAATCCACCCGCCGCCGTTCACGTGGCACGGTGGCGGAGGCTTCAGGAGCTGCTGACCTGCTTCTCCGCGCGGGAACCGGTGGTACGGAACACATCGAACACGCCGTCGATGTTGCGCACAGCCCGCAGCACGTGGCCGAGGTGCGACGGCTCGGCCATCTCGAACACGAACTTCGAGATGGCGACCCGGTCGTGGGACGTGGCAACGTTCGCGGACAGGATGTTCACGTGGTTGTCGGAGAGCACCTTGGTCACATCGGAGAGCAGACCGTTGCGATCGAGCGCCTCCACCTGGATCTGCACGAGGAACACGCTCTGCACCCCGGGCGCCCACTCGACGTCGATCATCCGCTCCGGCTGCCGCCGCAGGCCCTCGACGTTGGAGCAGTCCTCCAGGTGCACCGAGATCCCCGCTCCACGGGTGATGAACCCGACGATCGGGTCGCCGGGGACCGGCGTGCAGCATTTCGCCAGCTTGGTCCACATGTCGCCGACGTCCATGCCCCGGACGATGATTCCCGGGTCCCCGGCGCGGGTGCGCCGTGTGGTTCCCGGACGGGTGATCTCGGCCAGGTCCTCCTCCTGCCCGTCCTCGCCGCCGAGTGAGATGACCAGTTTGTTGACGACGTTCGCCGCGGACACATGTCCCTCACCGACGGCGGCGTACAGCGCCGTCACGTCGGTGTAGCGCATCTCGTCGGCGACGGCCACCAGGGTGTTGTGGTTGAGCAGGCGCTGCATCGGGAGGTTCTGTTTGCGCATCGCCTTGGCGATGAGGGTCTTCCCGGAGTCCACCGCTTCCTCGCGGCGTTCCTTGCTGAACCAGGAGCGGATCTTGTTCCGTGCGCGTGGGCTCTTCACGAATCCCAGCCAGTCCTGGCTGGGGCCGGCCCCCTCGGCACGGGAGGTGAACACCTCGATCGTATCGCCGTTGTCCAAGGTGGACTCGAGCGGAACCAGTCGTCCGTTCACCCGGGCGCCCACCGTGCGGTGACCGACCTCGGTGTGTACGGCATAGGCGAAGTCGACCGGGGTGGCACCACCCGGGAGGGCGAGCACGTCACCCTTGGGGGTGAACACGTACACCTCGGCACCGGACATCTCGAAGCGGAGCGAGTCCAGGAACTCCCCCGGGTCGGCCGTCTCACGCTGCCAGTCCACCAGTTGACGCAACCACGGCATGGCATCGGCCTCAGAACTGGTCCGGGCGCCGGCGCGTGCGTTCTCCTTGTACTTCCAGTGCGCCGCCACACCGTACTCCGCACGGCGGTGCATGTCATGACTCCGGATCTGGATCTCCACGGGCTTGCCCGTCGGACCGATCACCGTCGTGTGCAAGGACTGATACATGTTGAACTTCGGCATCGCGATGTAGTCCTTGAACCGCCCCGGCACCGGGCTCCATCGCGCATGCAGCGCTCCGAGTGCGGCGTAGCAGTCGCGCACCGAGTCCACCAGTACGCGTACACCCACGAGATCATAGATCTCGGCGAAGTCGCGGCCACGCACGATCATCTTCTGATAGATCGAATAGTAGTGCTTCGGGCGCCCCGTCACCGTCGCTTTGATCTTCGCACCACGCAGGTCCTCGGTCACCTGCGTACGGACCACCGAGAGGAACTCCTCGCGTGCCGGTGCACGCTCGGCCACGAGGTGCACGATCTCTTCATAGACCTTCGGGTACAGCGTGGCGAAGGAGAGGTCCTCGAGCTCCCACTTGATCGTGTTCATCCCGAGACGGTGCGCCAGCGGCGCGTAGATCTCGAGCGTCTCACGCGCCTTGCGTTGGGCCGAGCCGGCCGAGACGTAACGCCAGGTGCGGGCGTTGTGCAGGCGGTCGGCGAGCTTGATCACGAGCACCCGGATGTCCCTGGCCATCGCGATCACCATCTTGCGGACCGTCTCAGCCTGGGCGGCCTCACCGTAGGTGACCTTGTCGAGCTTGGTGACGCCGTCCACCAGCACGGCGATCTCCTCGCCGAACTCGCGGCGCAGGTCGTCCAGCGAGTAGTCGGTGTCCTCCACCGTGTCGTGCAGGAGGGCCGCCGCGAGGGTCGGGGGTGTCATGCCCAGCTCGGCCAGGATCGTGGCCACGGCCACCGGGTGCGTGATGTAGGGGTCGCCACTCTTGCGGATCTGGCCGGTGTGCGCGCGCTCGGCCACCCGGTACGCACGCTCGATGAGGCTGAGGTCCCCCTTGGGGTGGTTGCTGCGCACCACCTGGATCAGCGGATCGATCGCTGCTGGAGGCGCCGATCCGCGTCCGCCGAACCGGACCAGGCGTGAGCGCACTCGCGCCGGAGGCGTCACCTCAGTGCTCGCCCCCCGATCCGCCGCGAGGTCCTCACTCATGAGGCCATGCTACGCGCCGACGGCGGCCGTTCGCCGCCTCTCAGTAGCTCACCAAGGGATGGACGACGCGCCCGATCAGCTGTTCCCGGCCACGCAACGCAGCCAGCTCGATCAGGAACCCGAGACCGGTCACGGTGGCGCCCGCACGTTCCAGCAGTTCGCAGGTGGCCGCGGCGGTGCCGCCGGTGGCCAGCACGTCATCGAGCACCGCCACGCGGGCCCCGGCTGCGACGGCGCCCTCAGACAGCTCGATGCTCGCTTCTCCGTACTCCAGGTGATAGTTGGTCCGCAGCACGGGCGGCGGAAGCTTGCCCGCCTTCCGCACCGCCACCAGAGAGCAGCCGAGGACAGCGGCGAGCGGGGCTGCGAGGAGGAACCCCCGCGCCTCCACACCGGCAACGGTGTCCACCTCACCGCCGAAGGTGTCTGCCAGGTGGCCCACGACGGCGGAGAACGCCGTGCCGTCCGAGAGCAGCGGGGTGATATCGCGGAACACCACCCCCGGTGTCGGGTAGTCCGGGACCGACCGGACTCGCGCGGTGATGAGCTGCTGCAGGCCGGTCGGTACGGGCAGCGGACTCATGCCGTGGTGCTCGTGTCCGGCTTCGCCCACCGCAGATGTGTCACTTCCGGCCTCGCTTGCGACGCGGCTGGGCACGCTGGCCCTGGTGGGCACCGGCGACGAGGCCGCCGGTCCCGATGAGTTCCGGCTCCTCGTCACGCTCGCGGGCCTGCGCCACCACCGCCTCCCGACGCGCCTCCACCTGCGCTGTGTGCTCGAGGATGTGCGGGCGGCGTGACTCCAGCAAGGCGTGCAACGGGGTGGCGATGAAGATCGACGATGCCGTCGAAGCGATCATGCCGATGAACAGCGCGAGCGCGATGTCCCGGAAGGTCCCGGCACCGAGCAGGAGCGCGCCGATGAACAGGATGGCAGCCACCGGGAGCACACCCACCACCGACGTGTTGATGGAGCGCACCAGCGTCTGGTTCACCGCCAGGTTCGCGCCCTCGGCGTAGGTGTACCGGGTCTGTTCGTCGAGCTCAGCCGTGTTCTCGCGCACCTTGTCGAAGACCACCACCGTGTCGTACAGGGAGTAGCCGAGGATGGTGAGGAAGCCGATCACGGTGGCCGGGGTGACCTCGAACCCGATCGCCGCGTAGATGCCCACGGTGAAGATCACATCGTGCAGCAACGCCACCAGGGCGCCCACCGCCATCGTCCACCGGCGGAAGTACAGCGCCATCACGACGCTCACGAGCACCAGGAAGATGATCAGGCTCTGCAACGCCTTGGCGGTGACATCCTGTCCCCAGTTCGGGCCGACGAACGAGGACGTCACGTCCTCGGTGGGTACACCGTAGGCATCGGCGAGCTGAGCAGCCGTCTCAGTGGTCTCGATATCGCTGAGGCGCTCGGTCTGTACCTGCACCGTGTCGCCACCCACGATGGTCACCCGAGCGACATGCTCGGTCCCGACGTCGGAGAGCACGTCGTGCGCGAGGTCTTCCTCCGGGGTGGACGTTCCGGACACGGTGAACTGGGAGCCACCGGTGAACTCGATACCGGCGTTGAGCCCACGCACCCCGAGCACGAGCGCCGAGAGCAGCACCAGGATCACTGCGGCGGTGAACCACCGGCGACGGTGGCCGACGATGTCATAGGAACGCTTGCCTGTGTAGAGGTCGTTGCCGAACCTGGCGAAGCTTGCCATCACCGCTCACCGTCCTTGGTTCCCGCACCCGCGGAAGCTTCTGTCTCGATCGCGTCCTCACCGTGACCGTCCCCATCGCCGGCGGAACCGGATTCTTCCGCTTCACGCTCGGCCCGGGCCGCCCTCTCGGCGGCCCGCCGACGTTCAGCGATGGTCGGGGTACCGGCTTCCGATGCGCTGCGTACCCGGCCCCGGCCGCGGTAGAGCGGCACCTTGGAACCGAGGTGTTCCGGATCGAGTCCGGAGAGCCGGTGGCCATTGCCGAAGAAATTCGTCCGCACCAGCAGTTGCATCACCGGGTGGGTGAACAGGAACACCACGATGATGTCGATGAAGGTGGTCAGCCCCAGGGTGAACGCGAAGCCACGCACTCCCCCGACGGCCAGGGAGTACAGCACGACAGCAGCGAGCAGGTTGACGGCGTCCGAGGCCAGGATGGTGCGCCGTGCCCGTGCCCAGCCGAGCTCAACCGCGTCCTCCAGGCGCCGGCCCTCACGGACCTCGTCCCTGATGCGTTCGAAGTACACGATGAAGGAGTCGGCCGTGATACCGATCGCGACGATCAGCCCCGCCACCCCTGCGAGCGAGAGACGGTATCCGATCAACTCTGAGAGCCCGGTGATCGCCCCGTACGTGATGAGTCCTGCGATCAGCAGGCTCGCCGCGGTGACCAGACCCAGTCCGCGATACTGCACGAGGCAGTACACGGCGATGAGGGCGAGTCCGATCAGCCCGGCCAGCACCCCCCGTTCGAGCTGCTCAGCGCCGAGCGTGGCGGAGATCTGATCCTGGCTCTGCACCTCAAAGGTGATCGGGAGTGCGCCGAAGTTCAGCTGATTGGCCAGCCCCTGGGTCTCCTCCTGGGTGAACGGGCTGGCTGTACTCCCCTCGATCGATGCCTCACCACCCGGGATCGGCTGGCTCACGCTGGGGGCCGAGATGACCAGGCGGTCCAGCACCATGGCGAACCGGTTCTGCCCGGTGCTGGCCAGCCCAGCGAGTCGCTCGGTGATGTCCGCGAACACCTCGCCACCGGCGTTCGTGAAGGTGATCTGCACGATGTACTCGTTCGTGACCACGCCCTGCTCGTTCGTCTTCAGGCCCGAGTTCGCGGTGGCGATCTCGGTGCCTGCCAGTTCGGACGGGCCGAGGATGTACTTGGCCGTACCGTCCTCAGCACATGCCACCAGGGGAGCGTCCGGATCGTCGCCACCGGCACCGGCCAGGTTCGCGGGGTCGGTGCAGTCGAGGGTGTAGAAGTCGAAGAGCACCTGCTCGGTGATCCACGCCGTGTCCGAGGCGCTGGTGGGTTCGGTCGCAGGCTCCGCGGAGAGCTCGCCGTCGCCGTCCTGATCGGCGGCGGTGCGCGCCGCCTCCTCGATCTCGGCGTCGGTGAACTGGCTCGGATCGGCCGGCTCGTCCGCCGGTTCCGCCTCGGGATCGTCGGCGGCTTCCAGCGCCGACGGGTCGATCGGACCGGGCCCGGCCTCGGTGAGCAGCACCCGGAACTTCATCTGCGCACTGCGCCGCACCAGGTCCAGCGTCTCCTGGCTGGGATTGCCCGGCAGGCCGACCACGATGTTCTCGCCACCCTGGCTGGAGATCTCCGCCTCAGCCACCCCGCTGGCATCCACGCGCTGGCGCATGATGCGGATCGCTTCCTCGATCTGCTCATCCGTGACCTCACCGCCTTCTGCAGTGGGCTGCAGGATGAGCTGCGTCCCCCCTTCGAGGTCCAGGGCGAGGTCCGGCGTCAGGTCGCCGTCGGACCATCTGGCGGAGGCAAACAAGCCTCCGTACACCAGGCCCAGGATGACGACGAGGTAGATCAATGTGCGCACGGGGTGCACCCGCTTGCGTGTAGCCACTCGAACTTCTTCCTAGCAGGCGCCGAACTCACGTCCGGCGGCGATGAGAACTCAGATCCGGTCGTCGCGCCGGATGTCCTTGAGCTCGTCCCTGGTCTCGAACGCTGGATTGCGCGGATCGTCCGTGCTCGAGGGCGCTGAGCCCTCGTCCTCGGGCTCCACCGCGTCATCGGTCTGCTCAGCGTCGTCACTCGCGTCATCCTCGATCAGGCGCGCCAGAGCCGCCTTGATGAACTTGAGCTGAGTGCCCGGTCCCGACTCGAGGGTGACCACGTCGCCATCGATCGCCACGACCGTCCCGATCAGTCCGCCGATGGTCTGCACCTCCTGGCCCTCGGTCAGGTGGTCCCGGAAGGAGAGCTTCGCCTGTTGCTGCTTGCGCGTGCGCCAGTTGAGAAACAGCAGAGCACCCAGTCCGACGACGAGGATGATCAGGAATGTGGGATCCATGAGCAGGCACGCTCCAGCGAGTGAGAAGGCAGGTCTTCTTCAAGACTACGGTCCGGTTGATTGTAGGTGACCCGTTCCGGGCCACCAACTACACCTCATTCCCAGAGCATCCCGGGTGAGGTGGGTGGGGTGAGACCGAGGTGGCTGAAGGCCGCCGCGGTCGCGACGCGCCCACGTGGCGTACGCACCATGAGCCCCTCCCGCACCAAGAACGGTTCAGCGACCGTCTCCACCGTCTCCGGTTCTTCCCCGACGGCGACAGCCACCGTGGTCAGGCCCGTGGGACCGCCCCCGAAGCGTTCGCACAGGGCGCGCAGGACGGCTCGGTCAAGCCGGTCCAGCCCCCGTCGGTCCACTTCGAAGACGTCCAGGGCCGCCATCGCGGCGTCCAGGTCGAGGGCCCCCGTGCCACGCACCTGTGCCCAGTCCTGCACGCGGCGCAGCAGCCGGTTCGCGATCCGTGGCGTTCCGCGTGCGCGAGAGGCGATCTGGGTGGCGGCCTCGGGCTGCAGCTCCGCGCCGAGCAGCCGGGCCGAGCGGGTGAGCACCAGCTCGAGCTCTGCCTCGGAGTAGAAGTCCATGTGAGCGGTGAAACCGAACCGGTCGCGCAACGGTGCAGGCAGCAGTCCGGACCGGGTGGTCGCACCGACCACCGTGAACGGCGGCAAGGTGAGGGGAATCGCGGTGGCCCCCGGTCCCTTGCCCACCACCACATCGACCCGGAAATCCTCCATCGCGAGGTAGAGCATCTCCTCGGCGGGCCGGGCCAATCGATGGATCTCGTCGATGAAGAGCACATCCTGCTCCTGCACCGATGACAGGATGGCCGCCAGGTCGCCGGCATGCTGAACGGCCGGACCTGAAGTGATCTTCAGCGAACCGCCCACCTCGCCGGCGATGATCATCGCCAGGGTCGTCTTACCGAGCCCGGGTGGACCGGCGAGCAACACGTGGTCGGGCGGTTTGGAACGCGCATTGGCGGCGTCGAGCACGAGGGACAGCTGGTCGCGGACCACCGGCTGACCGATGAACTCGTCGAGCCGCCGCGGCCGCAACGCCGCTTCAGCCGCGCGGTCCAGCTCGTCGGCCTCGGCCGCGAGCAGGTGGTCCTCGTGCTCAGCCACGGCTACCACCACCGAGGTGCTGCAGAGCGGCGCGGAGCACCGCACCCGTGTCCGCGCCTGCACTGGACTCCTCGGCGAGCACGGCGTCCACGGCGGACTCTGCCTGCTTGGCCGCCCAGCCCAGCCCGGTGAGCGCGGCCACCACATCCGTGCGAGCGGCGCCCCCGCCGGTGCTCGGTGCCGGCACGACGGGTGAACCGTCTGCCGCCGGGCCCAGGCGATCGCCGAGCTCGAGGATGATCCGCCGCGCTCCCTTCTGCCCGATACCGGGCACCAGAGTGAGCGCCTTCAGGTCCTCGGTCGCCACCGCACGGCGTAGGTCGTCCGGGCTGTGCACGGCGAGCATCGCCAGGGCCAGCCGTGGCCCGACGCCACTGACGGTCTGGACCAGCTCGAAGACGTCACGCTCCTCGGCGTCGGCGAAGCCGAACAGCGTCATCGAGTCCTCGCGCACCACCAGGGAGGTCGCCAAGGTGGCCTCGGACCCATCGCGCAGGCCGGCCAGTGTTCCCGGTGTCGCGTGCACGCGGTACCCGAGCCCGCCTGCCTCGAGCACGCAGGCATCCAGACCGACGTGCGCGACACGACCGCTCACCGACGCGATCATGGAGGCCTTCCTTCCGTGGACGATCAATGGCATCGGGACCGACGTCCGCACGACGCGAACATCTGTACGAGGACGAGGCTACCGGCTCCGCACGGTCGATCGCGCGCGACCCGCCGACTGCGCCTGCGCCTCCGCTCGTGCCCAGGCGCGTTGTGCCGCCGTCTGCTTCGCCCCACCGGAGGAGTGCACCGATCCGACGGCGTGCGCTCGCCACGCGTGCGTGATCGCCAGGGCGAGTGCGTCGGCCGCATCGGCCGGGCGGGGCGCCTTCTCGAGATGGAGCAGACGGCGCACCATCTCCTGCACCTGCGCCTTCTCGGCGCGGCCGTTCCCGGTGACCGCGGCCTTCACCTCGCTCGGCGTGTGCAGGGCGACCGGGACACCGGCACGGCTCGCTGCCACCATTGCCAGACCGGCCACCTGGGCGGTCCCGGTGATGGTGCGCACGTTGTGCTGGGCGAACACCCGCTCCACGGCCATCGCATCCGGTTCCAGCCGGGTGATCCAGGCGTCGATCTCGTCCGCGATTGCATGCAGCCGTGCACTGGGCTCATCGTCGGGTGCGGTACGGGCCACGTGCACATCGATGAGTCGCAGGTCGCGTCCACGGCCGGAGTCAACCACGCCGAGACCACACCGGGTCAGGCCGGGGTCGATGCCGAGGATCCGAAAACTCACTCACCCACTCTCCCAGGCGCCGCCGGCCATGCCGTCGACCGACACCCGTGGACGCCCGTCGGCCGGGGCTCAGTCGTCGGCGTCGAGCGCGGCGAGCACCTCGTCGGAGGCGTCGACGTTCGCGAACACGTTCTGCACGTCGTCACTGTCCTCGAGTGCCTCGATGAGCCGGAACACCTTGCGGGCGCCGTCGACGTCCACCTCGATCTGTGTGGCGGGGACGAACTGGGCCTCCGCTGAGTCGTAATCGATGCCCTCACCCTGCAAGGCAGTCCGCACGTCCACCAGGTCGGTGGCCTCGCTGATCACCTCGAACGTCTCCCCGAGATCGTTGACCTCCTCCGCACCGGCGTCCAGGACAGCTGCGAGCACATCGTCCTCGGTGAGCCCGTCTGTCTTGGAGACCAGCACCACACCCTTGCGGGTGAACAGGTAGGAGACGCTGCCAGGGTCAGCCAAGGACCCGCCGTTACGGGTGAAGGCCACACGGACATCGGAGGCCGCACGGTTCTTGTTGTCGGTGAGGCATTCGACCAGCACAGCCACGCCACCGGGCGCGTACCCCTCGTACATGATCGTCTCGTAGTTGGCGCCGCCGGCCTCGTCACCGGAGCCGCGCTTCAGCGCCCGCTCGATGTTGTCGTTGGGTACCGAGGACTTCTTAGCCTTCTGAATGGCGTCGTACAGGGTCGGGTTCCCCGCCGGGTCGGCACCACCGGTACGTGCCGCGACCTCGATGTTCTTGATCAGCTTGGCGAACAGCTTGCCTCGCTTGGCATCGATCGCTGCCTTCTTGTGCTTGGTCGTCGCCCATTTGGAGTGACCCGACATGTGTACACCTCTCGCATCAGTTCGTGTGCCACGCAGTTCGGGTGCCCTACGTGGCGCGTGACTCAGCGGTGCGCTTCGACCAGATCGACGAAAGCGCGGTGGACGCGCGCGTCCCCGCTGATCTCGGGATGAAAAGCCGTCGCCATCAGCGCACCCTGACGTACTGCCACGATCCTACCCGCCGCGGGTCCGGTGCTGACGGTGGCGAGGACCTCGACGGCGTCACCGGCGGTCTCGACCCACGGAGCGCGAATGAAGACAGCTCGCATCGGTGGATCGCTCGGTGTCGCGCCCAGGGCAGGTGCATGCAGGTCCTCCTCGAAGGAGTCCACCTGCCGTCCGAACGCGTTCCGGCGCACCGTCACATCCAGGCCACCGATCGTCTGTTGCCCCTCGATCCCGTCCAGGATCCGGTCGGCCAGCAAGATCATCCCGGCGCACGAGCCGTAGACCGGCAGACCGCTCGCGATGCGTTCACGCAAGGGCGCCATCAGGTCGAACCGGCGCAGCAGCTTGTCGATGGTGGTGGACTCACCGCCCGGCACCACCAGACCGTCAAGGTCGGCCAGCTCGCTGGGGCGGCGTACCCCGACCGTGCGTGTGCCACACCTCTCCAGGGCACTCAGATGCTCCCGGAAGTCTCCCTGCAGGGCGAGCACCCCGATCACCGGCGCGCTCACCGCCGGACCTGCCCATCGCCGTCGACGGGTGGCGTTGACGATCCGTCGATCGCCACACCCTCGTGCTGCAGACCGAGGGCAAGCACTGTCCCGTCCCACCCGGCACGCCAGCGACGCAACAGGTCTGGCAACTCGGCCGGGAAGATCTCCACCGTCACACCAGCGAGGTCCTCCGGGTCCCACCAGGCCACCTCATCCATGAAACCGCGCTCGACGGCGGTCCAACCGTGGGTGGTGATGGTCAGCCCCGTGTCGACGTGAGCGAGGAAGAACACCTCGTCCTGGCGGACGGTCTCGGCAAAGAAGTCGAACTCGGCCTCGCGGGTGAGCACCGGGCCCACGAGCATGGCTGGGTCCACCACCAGTCCGGACTCCTCGGTCAGTTCTCGGGCAGCCGCCTCCCGTGGGCTTTCCCCGGGCTCGATGCCGCCCCCGATGGTGAAATACCAGGACCGTTCCGGCTGATCGGCGTCATGGCCGCGGGCGAGCAATACCCGCCCCGCCGGGTCGAACACGACCACCCGGGCCGCCCTCCGGAACGCTGTCCCGTCGGGCAACCGGTACCAGTCCGGGCCGAGGTTGGAACCGGTCACGCCCGGCTGGTCACCAGCCACGCTCGGCGAGCCGGTGCGGCACCGGGACGTCGTCGACGTTGATGCCCACCATCGCCTCACCGAGCCCGCGCGAGGCGTCGGCCACCTGGGCCGGGTCGTCGAAGAACGTGGTCGCCCGCACGATCGCGGCGGCGCGCTGTGCCGGGTTTCCGGACTTGAAGATGCCCGAGCCGACGAAGACGCCCTCGGCGCCCAGCTGCATCATCATGGCGGCGTCCGCCGGCGTCGCGATCCCACCAGCAGTGAACAGCACCACCGGGAGCTTGCCCGCCTGGGCGACCTCGCGGACCAGCTCCAGCGGCGCCTGCAGTTCCTTCGCCGCGACGTACAGCTCGTCCTCGGGCAGGTTCTGCAGCCGTCGGATCTCCTGACGGATCTGGCGCATGTGCGTGGTGGCATTCGAGACGTCGCCCGTGCCGGCCTCACCCTTGGAGCGGATCATCGCCGCACCCTCGGTGATGCGGCGCAACGCTTCGCCGAGGTTGGTCGCGCCGCACACGAACGGGACGGTGAATTCCCACTTGTCGATGTGGTTGGCGTAGTCGGCAGGGGTGAGCACCTCCGACTCGTCGATGTAGTCCACCCCGAGGCTCTGCAGGACCTGTGCTTCGACGAAGTGCCCGATCCGCGCCTTGGCCATCACCGGGATGGAGACGGCGGAGACGATCCCGTCGATCATGTCCGGGTCACTCATCCGCGAGACGCCTCCCTGGGCGCGGATGTCGGCCGGCACGCGCTCCAGGGCCATCACGGCCACCGCACCCGCGTCCTCGGCGATCTTCGCCTGCTCGGCGGTGACGACGTCCATGATCACGCCGCCCTTGAGCATCTCCGCCATGCCTCGTTTCACGCGGGCCGTGCCGCGTGCGGTCTCAGTGGTGGATGGGGGCGTCGTTGACTCAGACACAGTGACCTCGTTCAGGGCAGGCGGACGGCGGCACGGAGCCGCGAGACAACCCCCAGTCTAGTGGCCCCGCCGCAACCGCCCGGCCCTGTCTCAGATGCGCGCGAACCGGCCCGTCACTGGCGGGCCGCAGCGACGTCGGCGACTGTCCGTCGTTCCTCGGTGATTGCCTGAAGCAGCTCGACCTCGGTGCGCTCAGCACGCGTGGACCGACCAGCGCGCAGCTTCTGCCGACGATAGGCCAGCGTGGTCGCGTCCCGCTGGAAGGCGACCGTCGCCGCCTTGGCCCGTTCACCGAGCGCAGCCGCCCAGGTCTTGGCCTGGCTGCGCAGCCGCAACGAGGCCAGCATGTCCACCTCGTGCGGGGCGAACCACCCCGCCGCGGCGTACTCCCCCAGCCGGGTGCGGATCACCCGGGCCTCCAGGTGACGCAACCAGAACAACAGCCCCACGGTGGCCAGGAACAGGGGGACCTGCACCAGCAGGTAGACCGCGAAGAAGTTCCCGGCCAGGGCAGCACTGCCGTTCCACAACGCGTGCAGCGCCATCGCGCCGAGCAGTCCGAGCGGGAACGCCAGCACGATCATCACGGTCCGAGGCGACCGCGCGGCCAGCCCGATCGCGAGCCCGATGCAGGAGGTGAACAAGGCGTGCGCGAACGGGGAAAAGATCCCCCGCAGCACGAAGACCTCACCCACCAGCGCCGCGTTCTGGGAGAAGTACAGGATGTTCTCCGTGAACGCGAAGCCGGCCGCGATGGTCGCTGCGTACACCACACCATCCACCGGACCATCCAGATGGTGGCGCCGCACCAGGAAGATCAGCAGGACCCCCAGCCCCTTCACCAACTCTTCCGAGATGGGGGCGACGAACACCGCACCATAGGTTTCGGCCATGGTCGGGTCCTGCGTGGACTCGTAGATCCGCATGATCGCCGTGGTGTTGATCACCAACGCACTGAGCACCGCGACACCGGCACCCCAGAGCAGAGCCATCAGCAGCATCGTCATCGGTTCCGGGTCCCACCGGTCCAGCCAGCGAACGCCCAGCAGCACGATCGCCAACGGGATCAGCGCCAGCACGAACCCCACCGAGGTGTTCCCCAGTCCGGTGGCGAGCGCGATGTACCCGATCGCCACCAGCATCGCCAGGCCTCCGACGATCGACACCACCAACTGAAAGACGAATCGGTTCCCCGAGCGTCGTCCCGGCACCCACACCTGAGCTGCCCCGGCTCCAGCGGCAGCACCGCCAGCCGGGACCGTGCCAGGGTGAGCGAGTGCGCTCGGCCGGTGGTCCGGCGTCGGCTGTATGCCGCCGACCACGCTGGAGGTTGCCGACCGCCCCGCCGACCCGGGGCGGTACGCAGGGGGATACTGGTGCGGCATGGGCCCAGCCTACGAGGGTGCGGCAGTCGAGGATGGTCCCGGGTCGTGGACAGGGAGGTCGTCGTCCATCTCGAAGGGGCGAGGCAAGGGTGCGCGCCCCGCGAGACGGAACGTGCGCACCACCGGCGAGGCACGGATGTGGCGGATCTGCACCACGGCGTCATTGTGGAACCGGCGCGCCAGCTGCACCCGATACACGTGGTGAGCGAGCCTCGCGAGCAAGGCTGCGCCGTCTGGCTCCTGAGCCAGACGCACCTGATCGGCCTCGGTGCCGAGCGCGGCACGCAAGGCATGAGTGAGCTCGCTCTCGACGAGGCCACGCGACTCGGCGGCGGCCACGGAATGCTCCCCCACGGCATCCTCACCCACCAGGCGGTCCGATTCGACCGCGGCACGCCACCCGGCATCGGCGACCACCAGCGCCCCGGCAGGATCCAGCAACCCCGACTCCGCCAAGGCGATCGAGGCCTCGGCGCGGTGCACCAGCTGGGCCTCCAACGTGGCGCGCGAAGTCCCCTCACGCCGGTGCAGGCGATCCAGCCGTCGAGCCATGCTCACCAGCACCAGCGTGACCACCGCCAGGACGGCGATCACGATCAGTGCCACTTCCGCCGCGCTCACGGTGTATCTCCTCTGCCGAAGATCCGGCCGAGCATGCGGCGGCCCGCGCTCGGCGCCGACGGCTCCTCCGGCGACTGCTGCACCATCGCGTAGACGTCCAGAATTCGTGCGGCCACCTCGTCCCAGTCGAAGCGGATCACCGCCGACGCTGCGTACCGGCGGCGCGCGTCACGCTCGGTGACATCCTCGATCGCCCGGCAGACGGTATCCGCCAACGACTCGGAGTCGCCGGTGCTGAACAGGAAGCCGGACCCACCATCGTCGAGCACCCGGCGGAACGCGGACAGGTCGCTGGCCACGACCGTGGTCCCAGCGCTCATCGCCTCGACCAGCACGATGCCGAAACTCTCACCGCCCGTCTGCGGTGCCACATACACATCCACCGAAGCCAGCAATGCAGCCTTCTCCGCATCGGAGATGCCACCGAGACCTTCCACCGCCCCAGCATGCTCCCCCAGGCCGGCCAGCGCACCGTCGAGGTCACCGCGGCCAGCAACGAGGAATCGTGCTCCCGGATGCCGCTTCCGGATCTGCTCGACGGCACCGAGAAGCACCGGAAGCCCCTTGCGGGACTCGTCCAACCGCCCCAAGAAGGCGATCGTGGGCGCCTCGGGCGTCCCCTGCCAGGCCGGTTCTCGCGGAGCCCCGGCGAAGGTGCGCGTGTTCACACCGTTCGGGATCACCACGGCGTCTCCGCCCAGGTGCTCCACGACGGTCCGGCGCGCGTCCTCGGAGACCGCGATACGTGCGCTGATCCGCTCCAGCCCCGGACGGACCAGCGGGTAGGCGAGCTGCATCGCACGAGAGCGCTCCTGCGCCGAATGAAAGGTCGCTACCACCGGCACCTCCGCGAGCCGCAGAGCGATCAGTCCGACAGACGGCGCGAACGGCTCGTGAATGTGCAGCACATCGAAGTCACCGGCGGCGAGCCACCGTTGTGTGCGCGCAGCCGCCACCGGACCGAACGCCAACCGGGCGACCGACCCGTTGTAGCGGACCGGCACCGCCCCACCCACCGACTCCACGTACTCGGGCACCTCGGTGCCCTCCTCGGCGGGTGCGAGCACCGAGGCCGGGTGACCGTGCGCGATGAGCCGTTCGGCGAGGTCCCGGATGTGGAACTGCACGCCGCCCGGGGCATCGAAGGAGTACGGGCAGACCAGACCGACCTTCATCGAGTGTCACCGCCCGCCGCGCGGGCCCGAGCCAGCCGCTCCGGATCAAGATCAGTGGTGTACACCTTCTGCAGCATGTGCCAATCCTGCGGCACCCGTGCCAGCGCCGTGGCGTACCGGCTGAACCACTCCCTGGTGAACGCCGACACCCGCGCCTGGCTGTCCGGATACTCGGCGCGGTCCGGGGCGGCCACGTCCTCGAGGAAGTGGATGTGGATCCCCCAAGGACTGCGCGCCACCTTGCGCCGCGCTCCATACAGGCGTTCGTGGTGGATGAGCACAGGCACCAGGCGCAGGTTCCGGGCGAGCGCCAATGCCGCCGGACCGGGTGCGACCCGCACGGTGTGGTCACCCACCTCCACCTCCACGCCCGCGCTGGAGAGGTCCCGGTCCGCCAGCAGCGGCACCACCCCCGGACGCCGGGAGGCAGTGAGCAGACGACGGAACACACCGCCGCCACGGTCGAACGGGACGATCACCATCCCGAGGGACTCCCGGAATGCCACGAACTCGGCGAACAGCTCCTCCGGCTCGAGCCGTTCCGCCACTGTGACCACGGTGCCGAGGTGCCGGTTCGCCCAGGCCCCCGCAAGATCCCAGTTCCCCGCGTGCCCCAGGGCCAGCACCACCGTCTCACCGGCGCCCGTCTGCGCGGCGACGCGCTCGTGCCCGGTGGATCGCACCCGCGCGTCTACCTCTGTCTCGGACATGGCGGGCAGCTGGAACGCCTCGCAGTAATACCGCATGTACGCGCGCATGTTGGTACGGCTGAGCCTGCGCAGCCGGCGCCGGTCCATCCCCGGAACCAGACGATCGAGATTGCGCTCGAGCTGCACCACGCCGGGCACCCGCAGCGCGTGCGCCACGATCGCCACCGCATCGAAGATCCCGCGTGCAAGGGTGCCAGGCAACCGCGGCACCACTCGCCAGGCCAGGGCGAACAGTCGGGCAGGGTCCATCCGCTTCATCCGTGCTCTCCGGTCCCGGCGCGTCGGCTCTGCCGATGGACGGTCAGAATGCGTTGCACCACCGTGACCGCACTCGCCACGGCCAGCACGGCAAAGGTCACCACCAGCACGGCATCCGGAAGGCCGAGTCCGACGGCGAGGGTCGCCACCAGCGCCACGATGAGCCGGTCCGCCCGCTCAGCGATACCCACCTTGGCGGTGAATCCCAAGCCCTCCGCTCGTGCACGTACATAGGAGACGAGCATGCCGAGCACCAGGCAGGCCGTCCCGGCGGCCAGACCCGGCAGCTGCCAGGCGGGCGGGGCCGTCGTCACCAGGTACCAGCTGAGCCCGATGAAGACCGCAGCATCGGAGACCCGGTCCAGGGCCGAGTCGAGGAAAGCACCAAAATCGGACGTCTGTCCCCGTTCCCGCGCCATCAGCCCGTCCACCGAGTCCGTCAGGGCAAGCAGACCGATCACCACCGCACCGACGGCCAGGTGACCGGTCGGGAACAACCACAGGGCCGCCGTCACCACGCCGACGGCGCCCGCCACCGTGACCGCATTGGGGCTCACGCCGGCGCTCACCAGAGCGCGCGCCAACGGCCCGAACATCGCGTTCGTGAGGCCACGCCCGCGCCTGCCCAGCACCATCAGTGCCTCCCCCAATGCTCACTGAGCTCGCGACGGGTGTCCTCGAGCAGTTCCGGCAACGCCTTGGTACGCCCGACGATCGGGAGGAAGTTGGCGTCTCCCGACCACCGCGGCACCACGTGCTGGTGCGCGTGCGCAGCCACCCCGGCGCCCGCGATCACTCCAGCGTTCATCCCCAGGTTGAATCCGCTGGGGTTCTTCGCCCCGCGCAGGGTGCGCATCGCCGTCTCGGTCAGCTCGATGAGCTCCGTGCGTTCAGCCACCGACATCTCCACCAGGTCGGGCACGTGCCGGTAGGGGCAGATCAACAGGTGACCGGGGTTGTACGGGAACAGGTTCAGCACCACGTAGCTGTGCCGAGCGCGATGCACCACCAGCCCCTCCTCGTCCCCCCGCTCGGGGGCGGCGCAGAACGGGCATCCGGGACCCGGCCGGTCATCGGTGGGCTTGGACTCCCCCGCGATGTACGCCATCCGGTGCGGCGTCCAGAGGCGGTCGTACCCGTCCGGTGCACCGGGGAACGCGTCGGCGGCCTCCACCCTCAGACCTGCACGCGCTGCTCGATCGCATCCCGGACGAGCGCCACCGCCTCGGCCACCGGTACGCCATTGCGCTGGCTCCCGTCCCGGAACCGGAACGAGACGGCGCCGGCGTCGGCGTCCTCACCGCCGGCGATCAGCACGAACGGCACCTTCTGCTTGGTGGCGTTGCGGATCTTCTTGTTGAACCGGTCGTCGCTGAAGTCCGCTTCAGCCCGTACACCGGCAGCAGTGAGCTGTGCGACCACATCGGCGACGTAGTCGTCGAACACCTCAGCGACCGGGATCGCGGTGACCTGAACCGGGGCCAACCACGGCGGGAAGGCGCCCGCGTAGTGCTCCGTGAGCACCCCGAAGAAACGCTCGATGGAACCGAAGAGTGCGCGGTGGATCATCACCGGCCGCTGGCGGGAGCCGTCGCTGGAGGTGTACTCCAACTCGAACAGCTCCGGCTCGAAGAAGTCGAGCTGGATCGTGGACAGCTGCCAGGTGCGCCCGATCGCGTCCTTGGCCTGCACAGAGATCTTCGGACCGTAGAACGCGGCACCACCGGGGTCGGGGACCAGGTCCAGGCCCGAGGCCTCGGCCACCTCGGCGAGGGTGCGGGTGGCCTCCTCCCAGGTCTGCTCGTCTCCGACGCACTTGTCCGGGTTCCGGGTGGACAGCTCCAGGTAAAAGTCGTCCAGACCGTAGTCCTTGAGCAGGTCCAACACGAAGGTGAGCAGGGATCCCAGCTCGTCCTTCATCTGTTCCCGGGTGCAGTAGATATGCGCGTCGTCCTGGGTGAAACCACGAGCACGGGTGAGCCCGTGCACCACGCCAGACTTCTCGTACCGGTACACGTGCCCGAACTCGAACAGCCGTAGCGGCAGCTCCCGGTAGGACCGGCCACGGGAGCGGTAGACGAGGTTGTGCATCGGGCAGTTCATCGGCTTCAGGTAATAGTCGTGCCCGGCCTTGGTCACCGTGCCGTCGGCGTCGCGCTCCTCGTCCACCCGCATCGGCGGGTACATCCCGTCGGCGTACCACTCGAGGTGCTTGGAGGTCTCGAACAGGTGCCCCTTGGTCACGTGCGGGGTGGAGACGAAGGAGTACCCCGCCTCGACGTGCCGTCGGCGGGAGTAGTTCTCCATCTCCATCCGCACCATGGCACCCTTGGGATGGAAGACCGGCAGGCCGGAACCGATCTCCTCCGGGAACGAGAAGAGATCCAGCTCTGAACCGAGGCGGCGGTGGTCGCGACGTTCGGCCTCGGCGAGCCGCTCCAGGTGGGTGCGCAGATCGTCCTTGGTCGCCCACGCAGTGCCGTAGATCCGCTGCAGCTGCGGGTTCTTCTCGCTGCCCCGCCAGTACGCGGCCGCACTGCGCATCAGCTGGAAGCCGTTGCCGATCAGCTTGGTGCTGGGCAGGTGCGGGCCGCGGCAGAGGTCTTTCCAGGCGACAGAGCCGTCTCGACGCAAGTTGTCATAGATGGTCAGGTCACCGGCACCCACCTCGGCACCGGCACCCTCGGCCGCCGCGCTCGCATCGCTGCCGGAGCCCTTCAGGCCGATCAGCTCCAGCTTGTAGGGCTCCTCGGCGAGCTCGGTGCGTGCCTCGTCCTCGGTGACCACTCGACGGCGGAAAGTCTGGCCTTCCTTCACGATCCGGGCCATGGTCTTCTGCAGGGTCTTGAGGTCGTCCGGAGTGAACGGGGTCTCGACGTCGAAGTCGTAGTAGAAGCCGTCGGTGATGGGCGGACCGATCCCGAGCCGAGCACCGGAATCGAGGTGTTGCACGGCCTGCGCCAGGACGTGCGCGCACGAGTGCCGCAGGATGTCGAGCCCATCGGCGCTGTCCAGCCGGACGGCCTCGACAGCCTCGGCGCCGCTGATGTCGGCGTCCAGGTCCCGCAACTCACCGTCGACCCGGACAGCCACCACGTCCCGTTCGTTCCCGAAGAGGTCCGTGCCCGTGGTGCCCACCGGGACCGATCGCGGTGAGTCGTCGACACGGAGGGTGATCTCGGGCACGGGGAACTCCAGGATGGACATCAGATGGACGCTCCCGATCGTATCCACTCTTGGGCCGTGTCCTGGAACGCAATTCGGAGGCGGCGGCGCCGGCTCCCGCGAGTCGCACTCAGTTCGCCCGATCGAAGGGCTGGACCGGCACGCGAGGACAGGGCCGTCCCGACGCACGAAGAGCCCCGGTGCGTCGAGACGCTCCGGGGCTCTTCGTTGTGCTGGTGGGCGATACTGGGATCGAACCAGTGACCTCTTCCGTGTCAGGGAAGCGCGCTACCGCTGCGCCAATCGCCCGCGTGCGAGGTGGGTACGGGATTCGAACCCGTGTATACGGCTTTGCAGGCCGCTGCCTCGCCTCTCGGCCAACCCACCGGGTGACGACGTGAGACCCGCCGTCTCCAACATGGGCCACCGCCTCCGAGCGGATGACGGGACTCGAACCCGCGACCCTCACCTTGGCAAGGTGATGCTCTACCAACTGAGCCACATCCGCATGCATCCTTACGCACCTCGTGCGTTCGGTTGCGAATGAGACTTTAACCCACACAGTCGGAGACGTACAAATCGCACCGGGGTGGTTAGCGTGTGGTCCATGCCACAGCACCCCGACCGCAGCACCTCCGGGCTACCGGAGCGGTCCCCCGTAGGCGCGAGACATGCCGTGCCGTGGCCCGGGCGAGCGTGGTTTCGAGGAGTGCACGCCGACGGGGTCGCCGAGTACGCGAACCTCTCCCGTGAGCCCGACGCGCTGGCGCGCGGGGGCTGGTGGGCCGTGGTGGCCGAGTTCGAGGGTGACGTGCACGCATGGCGGTTCTCCGACGTCGTGCGATCCCCCCGGGTGGTGCGTGACGCGGGCACCTGGCGCGGTCCGGACTCGCGCACATGGACCTCCTCCATGGACCGCCCCGCGTACACGAACGCCGTTCGACGGGTGCGCGCCGCCATCCGCGAGGGCGAGGTCTACCAGGCCAACATCTGCCGTGTCCTCACCGCACCGTTGCCGGAGCGCCCGGACGCAGCCCCCTTGGCCGTGCGACTCGCGCACGGTAACCCCGCTCCCTACGCGGCACTGCTGGACATACCCGGCGGTGATGACCTCCCGGGTTCCTGGGTGGTCAGCGCCTCGCCCGAGCTGTCGGTCGAGGTCGTTGACGGCCACGTTCTCTCCGGTCCCATCAAGGGAACGGCCGCACACGAGGACGCCCTGCTCGAGAAGGACCGTGCCGAGAACGTCATGATCACGGATCTGGTGCGCAACGACCTCCAGCGGGTCTGCGCCCCTGGCACCGTGACCGTGACCGATCTGCTGCGCGCCGAGAAGCATCCCGGGCTGGTGCACCTGGTCTCACGGGTACGCGGAGAGCTCATGCGGGATCCGGCCCTCGACGCTACCGGATGGCCGGCGATCCTCGCGGCCACCCACCCGCCAGGCAGCGTCTCCGGAGCGCCGAAGTCCTCGGCGCTGCGCCTCATCAGCCAGCTCGAGACGGCCGCACGTGGGCCCTACTGCGGACAGATCGGATGGATCGACGCTGATCGCGGCACCGCCCGCCTGGCTGTGGGGATCCGCACGTTCTGGTGGTCCGCCGGCACCCTGGCCTTCGGCACCGGTGCCGGGATCACCTGGGGCAGCGACCCGGCCGGCGAATGGGCTGAGACCGAACTGAAGGCGGCTCGGCTGCTCGGTCTGGCAAGCAGGTGAACCGCCGTGTGCACGCGAGCCCTCGAAGCGGTGCTAGCATCGTCTACCGTCACACCGTGAGCGGTGAGACACCCGGGCGATTGGCTCAGCGGTAGAGCGCCTCGTTCACACCGAGGAGGTCACTGGTTCGAACCCAGTATCGCCCACCGGGGTCAGACGGCGTCGCCAGCATGGCGGCGCCGTAGGTTCATCTGCATCCCGACTCAGCGGACCTCGGTGTGCGCGCAGGCGCTCCATCGAGCGATCCGTTGTCGCGTTGCCGAGGGCATACCGGTTCGTGGACGTGCTCGTCACATGGCCGGCCGGGCCCCAGGAGCGTAGAAGAGTGCGCAGGGCAGCATCGCTGATTCTGCGTCCGTTGTGCCTGCTCAGGAGGACCACGTTGCCGTCAGCCGGCCCCCGTACGTCGAACCGATCCGGTCGGCGGACCTCGCGCGCCAACGACCCTGCGCCGATCCTGCCGATCCTGGCCCGGCGCGTCCGCGAGGTCGAAGCGAAGTCCGTCAAGGGCAAGGTCGGTCCCACCAACCGGATCAAGTTCCAGGTGATCGCCTTGCTGGTGCGCGAAGAGCGCGCCCGGATCAAGGCCGATGCGTCCCTGGGCAATGCGGCGCGCGCGGAGGTGCTCAAGCGGCTCGACGGTGTCGCCACCATCTTGGCGCGCACTGCCGCCCAGGACACCTCGCTGCTCACCCTGCTCGACCCGCAGGGCGAACCCTCCGCCGCTGCGCAGCGGATGCGCAACGAGTGGCTGATCGAGTCCGGGGTCGAGCTGAGCGAGGAAGAGCTCACCATCAAGTCACCGGTGCAGCGCAAGGCGACGGTGGTGCCGGACGAGCTGGCTGCCCGGCAGGTCGTGCCGACTCAGGTGCGCGCCCGCGTACGTGCGAACCCGTTCTTGGAGCCAGACCTGAGCAGCAGGGCTCCCGCCGAGGGCGCCGGCTATCTCTCCGGGTGGGACCTGATGGACCCGCTCTACCGGGCGTTCGAACAAGGCGCCGGTGGTGGTGCTGCCACGATGGCGCTGCCGGCAGCGCCCAAGCGCGACCTCTTCTCCCCCGCCGGTCTGGATCTGATGCCGCACCAGGCCCGGTTCCTCGAAGCCGTACGCCGCGGGCACCGCACCTTCCTCCTCGCTGACGAACCCGGTCTCGGGAAGACGGCGCAGTCGGTGCTGGCCGCTTCTGTGGCCCAGGCGTACCCGATGCTCGCCGTGGTTCCCAACGTGGTGAAGATCAACTGGGAACGTGAGGTGCAACGGTGGACCCCGCAGCGCCGCGTCACCGTGATCCATGGCGACGGACGTGATCTGGACGCCTTCGCCGACGTCTTCGTAGTGAACTACGCGGTGCTGGACCGGCACCTGGCCTGGCTGGCCACGCTCGGCTTCCGCTCGATGGTCGTGGACGAAGCCCATTTCATCAAGAACCTCACGTCGCAGCGTTCCCAGCACGTGCTCAACCTGTCCCGTCAGATCCGCGAGCGCAGTCCGGGCAACAACCCGCTCCTGATGGCGCTCACGGGGACCCCGCTGATCAACGACGTCGAGGACTTCAACGCCATCTGGCAGTTCCTCGGCTGGACCGATGGCCAGCAGCCCTCCCCTGCCCTGACCCGCAGGCTCGAGGCCACCGGTCAGACGCCGGCAGACCGCGGCTTCTATCCCGAGGCCAGGACCGCCGTCATCGATCTGGGCATCGTGCGCCGCACCAAGACCGATGTGGCCAAGGACCTCCCCGCCAAGCGGGTGGCCGACCTTCCAGTCGAGCTGGACAATGAGGTCGGTAAGTCGATCCGTGCCGCGGAACGCGAGTTGGCACAGCGGCTCGTCACCCGCTACCGGCGCCTCCTGGAGTCCCGTACCGGTGGGTACGACCCGAACGCCGGGCCGGACCTCGAGCTCATGCGCCGGGTGGCACGGGCCGAGATGGAGTCCAGTTCGCCCACGGCCGACGGCGAGAACGTCTTCACGATGGTGCGCCGAATCGGACAGGCGAAGGCGGCAGTGGCTGCCGACTATGCCGCCCAGCTCGTGCACTCGGTGGGCAAGGTGGTCTTCTTCGCCAAGCACCTCGATGTGATGGACACCGCAGAGCGGGTGCTCGGCGAGGCAGGCTTGCGGACGGTCTCCATCCGTGGCGACCAGTCCGCACGAGCTCGCCAGTCGGCGATCGATGCGTTCCAGAAGGACCCCGAAGTCTCCGTCGCGGTCTGTTCGCTCCTCGCCGCGGGCGTCGGCCTCAACCTGCACGCGGCCTCGAACGTGGTGCTCGCGGAACTGTCCTGGACCGCCGCCGAGCAGGAGCAGGCGATCGACCGCGTGCACCGGATCGGTCAGGAGGAGCCGGTGACGGCGTGGCGGATCCTGGCCGCGCACACGATCGACACCAAGATCGCCGAACTGATCGACTCCAAGCAGAGCCTGGCTGCCCGCGCGCTCGACGGCACCGACACCGAGATTGTCTCCAGCGAGACGGTGCAGGTGGACGCGCTCGTGCACCTGATGCTCTCCGCTTTGTAACATCTGCCGGGCCCGCGCCGAGCACCTGCGGCATAACGTGGGCCCATGAGCGAGAAGAAGCCCCGACCGACCCGCCGGTTCGCCCTGGTGGGCCTGCTCGCCGGCGCATTGTTCTTCGCTGTGGGCTGGCTGCTGGCCGTGCTGCTCGATCCCCCGGCCGCACCGCATGCCGCCCTCGGAGCGACCGTCGTCGACCTCACTCCGCCATGGCTGAAGGATTTCGCTGTGGAGACCTTCGGGACGAACGACAAGGTGGCGCTGTTCGTCGTGATGGGGATCGTTTCCTCCGGTCTGGCCGCGCTCGCGGGGCTGCTGGCCGGACGCCGTCGTGGCCTCGGGGTGGGCGCGGTGCTCGCCCTCGCTGCGCTGTGTGCTCTCGCGGCCGCTGGCCGTCCGGACACGGGCACGTACGCCATCGTGCCCGCAGTGGTTGCGGCCGCCGCCGGCATCGGGGCGCTCGAACTGCTGCTACGCCGTGCCCGGCCGAGCGACGCCCCGGCAGGCTCCGGCACTGATCGGCGCCGCTTCGTCGGAGCAGCGGTCGGCATCGGCGCCGGTGCTGCGATCGCCGCCGGCGTGGGCTCGATCGTTGCCCGCACGCGCACCTCGGTGGAATCCGCTCGCGCCGACCTCGCATTGCCCGAACCCACCGAGACGGCGAGCAGCGCTGCCGACGAGCTCGACCTCACCGGGACACAGGTCGAACTGGACGGAATGCCGGAGTACGTCACCCCGAACGACAACTTTTACCGGATCGACACCGCGCTGTCGGTGCCACAGATCGACCCGTCGGAGTGGCAGTTGCGCGTGCACGGACTGGTCGATCAGGAGATCACGCTCAGCTACGACGAGCTGGCGGACGCGGCGCTCACCGAGGCCATGGTGACGTTGACCTGCGTCTCCAACCCGATCGGAGGGAGCCTGGCCGGGAATGCGACCTGGCTGGGACTGCCGATCCGAGACATTCTGGCCCGGGCCGGTGTCCAGGATTCGGCCGACATGGTGCTCTCCCGCAGCGCGGACGGGTGGACCGCGGGCACGCCGTTGGAGGCGCTCACCGACGATCGTGACTCCCTGCTCGCGATCGGCATGAACGGGGAACCATTGCCGGTCGAGCACGGGTTCCCGGTGCGGATGGTGGTGCCCGGTCTGTACGGCTACGTCTCGGCGACCAAGTGGGTCACCGAGCTGAAGGTCACTCGATTCGCCGATGACGAGGCGTACTGGACACCGCGGGGCTGGTCCGAGCGGGGTCCGGTGAAGACCGCCTCGCGCGTGGACGTTCCGCAGTCCGGTGCCACCGTGGCGGCGGGTGAGGTGCGTCTCGGCGGAACGGCCTGGGCGCAGCACCGCGGTATCACCCGCGTGCAGGTGCAGATCGACGATGGGCAGTGGCAGGATGCCGAGCTCGCATCCACGGTCTCCACCGATACCTGGCGGCAGTGGTCCTTCACCTGGGCCGATGCCAGTCCGGGGCGACACGCGGTCCGGTGCCGTGCATGGGACGACGAGGACGTGCAGACCGCGGAGACTGCAGCCCCAGCTCCCAACGGGGCATCCGGCTACCACGTGATCTCGCTCGAGGTGGAGTGACGCGTCCCACCGTCACGAGCATCGGACCTTGCCACCAGCGGCGCCAAGCGTGGCAGTCTGTGACCATGCAGACTTGGCCCGGACATGCCTACCCGCTAGGCGCCACCTTCAACGGCACCGGCACCAACTTCGCGCTCTACTCCGGCGTCGCCGAGCGAGTTCAGTTGTGCCTCATCGACGACGACGGCGCCGAGCAGCGTATCGATGTCACCGAGGTGGATGCCTCGGTGTGGCACATCTACCTGCCGGAGATCCGCCCCGGACAGCGCTACGGCTACCGCGTGCACGGCCCGCACGACGTGAGCGAGGGGCACCGGTGCAACCGCTCGAAGCTGCTGCTCGATCCGTACGCGAAGGCGATCGACGGACAGATCGACGGGCACGAATCGCTGTACTCCTACCACTTCGGTGACGACTCGGGCGAGCTGAACACCCTCGACTCCGCCGGTCACACGATGACCTCGGTGGTGACGAACCCGTTCTTCGACTGGGGGCATGATCACCCTCCGGAGACCGAGTACCACGAGAGCGTCATCTATGAGGCGCACGTGCGAGGCATGACGATGCAGCACCCGGAGGTGCCCGAAGACATCCGTGGCACCTACGCGGGGATGGCGCACCCCGCCGTGATCGCCCACCTGGTGGACCTGGGGGTGACTGCCCTGGAGCTGATGCCGGTGCATCAGTTCGTCCAGGACCCACCCTTGATCGAGCGTGGCCTGACGAACTACTGGGGCTACAACACCGTCGGATTCTTCGCCCCGCACAACGCCTATTCGGCGTGGGGCTCCCGCGGGGAGCAGGTGCTCGAGTTCAAGAGCCTGGTCAAGGCGATGCACGCCGCCGGCATCGAAGTGATTCTCGACGTGGTCTACAACCACACAGCCGAGGGCAACCACATGGGTCCCACGCTCTCCCTGCGCGGGTTGGACAACGCCTCGTACTACCGGCTCGTCGACGAGGACAAGGCGCACTATTTCGACACCACCGGGACCGGGAACTCGCTGCTGATGCGGTCTCCGCACGTGCTGCAGCTGATCATGGACTCGCTGCGGTACTGGATCACCGAGATGCACGTGGACGGTTTCCGGTTCGATCTGGCCGCCACGCTGGCGCGGCAGTTCCACGAGGTGGACCGGTTGTCGTCGTTCTTCGACATCATTCAGCAGGACCCGGTGATCTCTCAGGTCAAGCTGATCGCTGAGCCATGGGACCTCGGGTCAGGTGGCTACCAGGTGGGCGGGTTCCCACCGCTGTGGACGGAGTGGAACGGCAAGTACCGCGATACCGTCCGTGACTTCTGGCGTGGCGAACCCTCCACGCTGGGTGAGTTCGCCAGCCGGTTGACCGGGTCCTCCGACCTGTACGAGCAGACTGGCCGGACACCCATCGCGTCCATCAACTTCGTCACCGCGCACGACGGCTTCACGCTGCGCGATCTCGTCTCTTACAACGAGAAGCACAATGCGGCCAATGGCGAGGACAACCGCGATGGCGAGAGCCACAACCGGTCGTGGAACTGCGGTACCGAGGGACCCACCGAGGACCTGGATATCCGCGCCCTGCGCTCTCGCCAGCAACGCAACTTCCTCACCACGCTGATGCTCTCCCAGGGCGTACCGATGCTCGCGCACGGCGATGAGCTCAGTCGCACCCAGGGCGGGAACAACAACACCTACGCCCAGGACAACCCGACCAGCTGGATCGACTGGGACCTCGACGCCGACGCGCAGAGCCTGCTCGACTTCACCCGTGCCCTGATCGCGTTCCGCCGGGACCACCCCGTGCTGCGACGTCGTCGCTTCTTCAACGGTTCCACCTCGGCTGCCAACGGCCTGCCCGAGCTGCCGGACATCGCCTGGTTCGACCCGAGCGGTGCGCTGATGGACTCCCAGGCGTGGAACACCGCCTACGCCCGCTCGCTCGGAGTTTTCCTCAACGGTGAGGCGATCGAGGCACCGGATGCTCGTGGCCGTCCGGTGGTCGACGACTCGCTCCTGGTGCTCATCAACGCAGACGGGCAGGATCTGGACTTCACGCTGCCGGACTCCTCCTACGGCCAGACCTGGAGCCCAGTGCTGAGCACGGATACCGCCCAGGACCTGGAGGCCGAGCTCGCCCCTGAGGCAGCCGTGACAGTGACCGGGCGCAGCATCGTGATCCTCGCCCGGCCCGCCACCGAGGCGAGCCGGGACGGCGCGGACAGCACGGACCACTCCTCATGACCCGCCGCGTGCCCGTCTCCACCTATCGTCTCCAGCTCGGCGCTGATCTGACCTTCGACGACGCGGCTGCTCTGACCGGTGAACTCGCCCGCCGTGGTGTGACCGACCTCTACCTCTCCCCCATCCTGGCCGCGGCGCCCGGATCCACCCACGGCTACGACGTGGTGGATCACTCCCGGATCAGTGAGGTGCTGGGTGGGCGCGACGGCTTCGAGCGCCTCGTGGGGGCCGCTCGGGAGCATTCCTTGGGCATCGTCGTGGACGTGGTCCCCAACCACATGGCGGTCCCCACCCCGGCCAGTCACAACGCCCAGCTGTGGTCCCTACTCGAGCACGGTCCCGACTCACCCGTCGCCGACTGGTTCGACGTGGACTTCTCCGACGACGCTCAGGTGCTGATGCCGATCCTCGGCCGGCGGGTGGGTGCAGCCATGGCAGCCGGTGAGATCACCGTGCAGACGCTGGACGATCCGGAGAATCGGATCACCCCGGACCGTCCGGTGCTGTGCTACTACGAGCACCGGTTCCCGATCCGTGCCGGTACCGAGCACCTTCCGTTGGCCGAACTGCTGCAGCGTCAGCACTACCGGCTGGCCTACTGGCGGGTGGCGAACGAAGAGCTGAACTACCGCCGGTTCTTCGATGTCGGCTCCCTCGTGGCGATCCGGGTGGAACGCCCGGAGGTGTTCGAGGCGACGCACGCGCTGGTCCTCGAACTGATGGACGCCGGGCTGGTGGACGGACTGCGGATCGACCATCCGGACGGACTCGCCGACCCGCGCCAGTATCTGCAGCGGCTCCATGAGCGCACCGGCGGCGCCTGGACCGTCGCGGAGAAGATCCTGGAACCGGACGAGGAGCTCCCACCGGACTGGCCGGTGGCGGGCACCACCGGATATGACGTGGCCTGGCGAATCAACCAGGTGCTCACCGATCCGGCCGGTGGCCCACCGCTCGGAGCCCTGATGACCGAGCTCACCTCTGACGTCGTGGGGACGCTGCCGGCGGTCGTGGCTGCAGCGAAGCGAGAGATCGCCACCGGTTCGCTGTACGCCGAGGTGCACCGGTTGTCGACGCTGCTCGCCGAGCTGTGCGACGACGATGTCCGTCTCCGGGACCACACCTTGCGCGCGATCACCGATTGCGTGACGGAACTGGTCGTGGCGTGTGAGCGCTATCGGGCCTACGTGGTGCCCGATCACCCGCTCGCTCCGGAGGCCGCCGCCCTGGTCCAGCGGTGGGCGGCCGAGGCAGCCGAACACCTCGAACCGGAGCGGTTGGAGACCCTCGAGGTGGTCACCGACCTCGTCCTCGGGCGCGAGGTGGGCAGCGCCGGCCGACAGCACGAGGCGCGCCGGGACGAAGTGATCGTCCGATTCCAGCAGGTGTGCGGCGCCGTGATGGCCAAGGGTGTCGAGGACACCGCGTTCTACCGGTGGACCCATCTCACCTCGCTGTGCGAGGTGGGCGGAAGCCCGCACCGGTTCGCCGTCGGTCCGGACACCCTGCACGCCTGGGCATCGCGCGCTCAGCAGCACCACCCGCACACCCTGACCGCCGCCAGCACGCACGACGCCAAGCGCGGTGAGGACGTGCGCGCCCGGGTCGGGGTGCTCTCCGAGTTGGGTGAAGCCTGGGTGCAGCACGTGCGCGCCCTGCGGACCGCCACCGAGGAGATCCGGCCCGCCGACCTGGACGGTCGCACCGAGAACCTGCTCTGGCAGACCCTGGCCGGCACGTGGACCGAGGACGGACCGTTGAGCGCCGACCGGCTCGCGGACTACCTCGTCAAGGCGTCCCGCGAAGCCAAGCAGTGGACGGCGTGGACGGCGCCGGACCTGGACCGGGAGGCGGCGCTGGAGCGGTTCGTTGCCGCGTTGGTGACCCATTCTGACGTGCACGCGTTGATGGGTGCGTGGGTGGAACGCACGCGGGAGCCGGTCCGTGTGACGACGCTCGCCGCGAAGGCCCTGCAGCTGACCCTGCCCGGCGTCGCCGACGTCTACCAAGGGACGGAAACCACCACGGTGGGGCTGGTGGACCCGGACAACCGACGACCGGTGGACCATGCCCGGATCTCGGCGATGCTGGATCGCCTCGACGCCGGAGCGGGACCGCAGAACCTTGCCGAAGAGAAGCTCCGGCTCACGACCGCCCTGCTGCGGCTGCGTCGACGGCGTTCGGACGCCTTCGTCGGCCCTGACGCGGCCCATCACGCCCTGCCCACCTCCACCACGCACGCCATCGCCTTCGCCCGGTCCGCTGGGGATGAGCACGCCGTCGTGACGGTGGCGACCCGACTGTCGGTGGTGCTGCGCGCAATCGGTGGATGGGGTGAGCACTCGGTGGTGCTGCCCGCCGGACGCTGGCGGGACGTGCTCACCGGGCACGTCACCGACGGCGGGGACACTCCGCTCGCGTCGCTGCTGGCCGCCTCACCGGTCGTCGTCCTGGAGCGGGCCGACGCATGATCGGTGTCTGGGCCCCCAGGGCGGGGCAGGTGGAGATCGAGATCGCCGGCCGTCGGGAACAGCTCACTGCGATCCAGGACGGCTGGTGGGACCTCGGACGGACCGTCGCCGCGGGGACCGACTATGCCTTCGTCCTCGACGGTGCCGGGCCGTACCCGGACCCACGGAGCCCGTGGCAACCGGAGGGAGTGCACGGCTCGAGCCGCACCTTCGACGTGACCGCGTACCACTGGCGGGACGATGCGTGGCCAGGGCGAGACGTGCGCGGGGCGGTGCTGTATGAGCTGCACGTGGGCACTTTCACCGCGGCCGGGACGTTCGACGCGGCCACCGAGCACCTGGACTACCTGCACGATCTCGGGGTGCAGATGATCCAACTGATGCCGGTCGCGGCCTTCCCCGGGACGTACGGATGGGGGTATGACGGCGTGGGACTGTACGCCGTCCACGAACCCTACGGCGGCCCGGCGGCACTGCAACGATTCGTCGACGCTGCGCACACCCGTGGGATCGCGGTCAGTCTCGACGTGGTCTACAACCATCTCGGACCGTCCGGGAACTATCTGGGCCTCTACGGGCCGTACTTCACCGATACGCACAGCACCCCGTGGGGCGATGCGGTGAATCTGGACGGACCAGGCAGCCCCGCCGTGCGCAGGTTCATCGTGGACAACGCGGTCCGCTGGCTGCGGGACTTCCACCTGGACGCCCTCCGGTTGGACGCTGTCCATGCGCTCATCGACACCTCACCCCGGCACCTGCTCGCCGAGCTGGCGGACGCCGTGGAGCAGCTGGCCGACGAGGTCGGGCGCCCCCTCTCCCTGATCGCCGAGTCCGATCTCAACGACGCCGCGATGGTCACCCCCACCTCAGCCGGCGGGCTGGGGATGACCGCCCAGTGGGCAGATGACGTGCACCACGCCTTGCATGCCTACGTCAGCGGGGAGCGGCACGGCTACTACGTCGACTTCGGCTCCCCCGAGACCGTGGAGACCGCGCTGGAGCGCGTGTTCGTGCACGACGGGTGCTATTCGACCTTCCGTGGGAAGGACTGGGGCGCCCCGGTGCCCGAGCACATCGACGGCCACCGGTTCGTGGTCTTCACCAGCAACCATGACCAGGTGGGCAACCGGGGCCGCGGGGATCGCCCGGCCGCGACCCTGACCGACGCCCAGATCGCGGCTTCGGCGGCGCTGCTGCTCGGTGGGCCCGGCTCCCCGATGCTGTTCATGGGTGAGGAGTGGGCTGCCTCTACCCCGTGGTTCTACTTCACCGACCATGCCGAGCCGGAGCTGGCGGAGGCGATCCGTGCCGGACGTGCCCGGGAGTTCGCCGATCACGGCTGGGAGGCGATCTACGGACCGGGGGTGCAGGCGCCGGACCCGCAGGCACCCGAGACAGTGGCCGCGAGCGTGCTGCAGTGGAACGAGCGGGACACCGGCCGGCACCGCGCTCTCGCGGACTTCTACCGGGCGCTGATCTGGTTGCGCAGGGAATCGGCGGACCTGTCCAGCCCAGATCGGCGGGACACCCACGTCACGGCCACCGCTGAGTGGGTGCTTATGCAACGCGGCACCGTGTCGGTGGCGGTGAACGTCGCCACCGAACCACAGCGCATCCCACTGCCGGGTGCGCAGGAACTGGACGTGCTGCTCGCCTGGGACCCGCCGACCGAACGGGACGGCGAGGGACTGCTGCTCCCGCCGGGAGCCGCCATCCTCGCCCGGTGACGCCGTTCAGTCGTGCACGCGCCTCAGTCGTGCACGCGCCGGAGCCAGCTGAGCATCCGCGCGGTCAGGTCGTGATCGACGGCGAGGTCCCGCCCGTCCAGCCGGCGCACCGGGGCACACAGCCGCAGACTCGAGCACAACCAGATGTGCTCGGTGTCGGTCAGCTCGCGGGCCTCCACGCGCCGCGCTCGCGTGGACAGCCCTGCCTCGGCCGCGAACCGGAACACCCGATCCTGCGTGGTCCCGGGCAAGATCGACTGATCTGTGCCGGGCGTCACCAGCTCGTCGCCGAGCCGGAGCACCACGGACGCGGTCGGGCCTTCCAGCACCGCGCCGTCGGAACTGACGAAGATCACATCCTCTGCGCCCTCCCGGCGGGCGTGTCGCAGAGCCGCCATGTTCACCGCATAGGAGGTGTACTTCGCGCCCTGGAGCAGCCACGGAGCCGTCTCGGCCACATCGGCGCGATATCCCCGGTCCAGGGTGAGCACCGCCACCCCGTCGGCGCGCGCACGGCTCAGATCCGGCCCGGGCGCCACCCGGACCCACCCGGTGCATCGGCCGGCTCCCTCCTCGCCGCGGGTGAGCACCACCTTGACCGACATCTCAGGTGCGGGGGTCACCGCGGCCAGCACTGCCTGCACAGCGGCACGCCACACCGATAGCCGGGGCTGCGGAAGGTCGAGCATGGCCGCGGAGGCGGCGAGCCGCTCCAGATGGGACGTGAGCGACTGGGGATGGCCGTCGATCACACCGATCGTCTCGAACACGCCATCGCCCCGGGTGGCGCCGAGGTCGGTGACCCGCAGCTGTGGGGTGTCGGGGTCCACCTCGTGAAAGCCGACACCGTCGACCTGCTCCTGCACGGTCGGGGCGGTCACGAGCATGACGCTCGCAGTGGTCACGGTTCCTCCTTCGTACCAGCCGGTGAACGGTGTGCTCACCCTAACGAGTGCTCCCTGGGCGTCGCGGACTACCCTTCCTGCATGAGCACCCTCTTCACCCGCATCCTGGACGGCGACATCCCCGGCCGCTTCGTGTGGGAGGACGACGTCTGTGCGGCGTTCCTCACGATCGAGCCGTTGCAGCCGGGGCACACCCTGGTGGTCCCGCGCGCCGAGGTCGATCACTGGCCCGATCTCCCGGAGGAGATCTGGTCGCACCTGTTGACCGTGGCGCGCCACATCGGTGCGGCTCAGCGGTCGGCGTTCAGTCCACAGCGCATCGGACTGCTCATCCAGGGGTACGAGATTCCACACACCCACGTGCACGTGTGGCCCTCGCAGTCCTCCGCAGACTTCGACCTGGCCGCCGCAGCGCACGACGTTCCCGGCGCCGAGCTCGACGAGGCCGCCGAGGCGCTCCGGCAGGCGCTGCGGGCAGCCGGCCTGGGCACGCATGTTCCCGGCTAGATGGCGTTCACCGGGCTGACGTCCGCCGTCGGGACCTATGCTCGTGCCATGGCCGTGATCATCGTCCTCTCCGAAGAGGCCCTCCGCGAGTCCGACGTCGCTGCGATCGTGAACCTGCACGCCGAACGGGACACCCGGTTCCACGTGCTTGTGCCCGAGGACACTGAGCGCAGCCTGGTCACCGACTTCATCGATCACCTGAGTCTGGGTGAGCTGCGCGAGGCGTGGCACGAGCTCACCCATCGCCCGTCCCCGGAGGAAACCCGGATGGCAGCGGATGAGGCGCTGGCCACCTCGCTGCGCCGGTTCGCCGACGCCGACGTCACCGCCGACGGTGCGGTGATCGCCGATGACCCGATCCCGGTGCTGCGGCAGGCGGTCAACTCCCTCTCGGCCGACCAGCTCGTGGTGGTCACCCGGCCGCACGCCGTGGACGACACCTTCCACCGGGACTGGGCCTCCCGCGCCCGGGACGATCTCGGGCTGCCGGTGCTGCACCTGTACTCGGGCACCAACCGGCTCGGCTGAGCGGTTCAGAAACCGGAGTCGGTGGGGCGGGGGTAGTACGTCCGCAGCGCCCTCAGCTGGTTCACCTGCGCGAGGATCCGGTACAGCCACCGCCGCGGGTTCCGGTCCGCTGCGTAGTCCAGCGGGTGCACGGCCTTCCGACGGCGGAGCACGTCTCGTGCGCGCCGGTACAGGTCCGCGTCGCGCACGTATCGGCGCAGCACGAACGGCGGGATGTAGGCATAGACCCCCGGGGCACGCGCTTCCTGGGTAGGCAGTGCTTCGTCGAGCACGAAGTCCGCCACCAGGGATCGTGCCGTGGACGCTCCACCGACGTTCGCGTAGTAGTGCGAGCGGCCGGGGCGCGGGTTGATGTCGAGTAGTCGAGCAATGCCGTCGCGCGGGTCCACCTTGAAGTCCACGCTGGCGAAACCGCGGTAGTTCACGGCATCCAGGACGCGCCGCACCGCGTCGATGAGGGCGGCGTCGTAGTCGACCATGATCACGGCGGAGTTGCCGATGAAGGTGGGCTGGTGCATCGCCAGCAGGACGTGACCGGACGCTGCCATCGTCAACTCCCCACGGGAGTCGCGGTAGCAATTGACGACGCGATTGGCCGTGTCGTCGCCGGGGATGAGCTCCTGGAGCAGCATCGTGCCGCCGTAGCCGGCCGCAGCGATGCGGTCCAGCTCCGTGACCAGCGCATCGGCATCGCTGAGCTGGTACACCTTCCGGCGGCCGGTGAAGTGCAGCTCCTCGAACTCGGCTCCGGCGAACGGCTTCATCACGATCGGGAAGGACAGCTCGGCGCAGGCATCCCGCCAGGCCTGCTCGTCCCGCGGGAGCGCCGTCACCTCGACCGTGCGCGGTGCCGGGATGGCGAGCTCGGCGAGCACCGCGTTCATGGCGCGCTTGTCGGCGAGCCGGTTCACCACCTCCTCGGCAGCGAACGGCAGGACGTACTGCGCCTCCAGACGCGCTCGGTGCCGCATCACGAAGGCCAGCTGGTGGTCGGAGTTCACCACGAGGACCCGGACCTCGTCGGGATGGTCGGCGGCGATTCGGTCCAAGGCGCTCAGGGTGTCCTCGTCAGTGGCGTCGGCACCGGTGAAAATGTTCTGCACGATCGCCGAATCGTTGATCGGCCCCCGCGGCTGTTCACTGACCACCACCGAATGCACGCCATAGGCCTCGTGGAAGGACCGTGCCATCGCGTAGATGCCCAGGTCCGTACCAAGCAGCACCGGACACAATGCCGTCGGGCGCATCGCCCACCTCCTCCACTACGACCGGCGGCCCGGTCTCGAGCCCGGGCGAGTCTACCCACTCCTGCCCGGCGCGCCATCGACTCCGACCGGGTCACGCAGCCTAGCCTGGAGCGGTGAACGTGCAACGAACTCCGGTCGCTCCCCCGGACTTCGAGGCTGCGTTGTTGAGCCTGCGGGGGCACCGGATGCGGCCCGAGTTCCATCTCGAGGAAGTCCCCGCACCCACGCGGATCGCCCCGTACGCCCTCGCCCTCACGGGGGAGGTGAACCCCACCGCGGACCCGGACGACATGATCGGGAACGGCCGCTTCGTGGTGCTCTATGACCCGGACGGCCAGGACGCCTGGAACGGTGAGTTTCGGGTGATCGTGATGGCGCGTGCCACGTTGGAGCAGGAGTTCGCTGCCGATCCGATGCTCGGTGAGGTGGGCTGGACCTGGCTCACCGAGGCGCTGGCTACCGAGGACGTGGCCTATCACTCACTCTCCGGCACCGTGACGAGGGTGCTCTCGGAGACGTTCGGCGGGCTCGAACTGCGTTCGGGCGAGGTGGAGATCGAGATCCGGGCCTCCTGGACCCCCGAAGACACCGACCTGGCCCCGCATCTGCGATCCTGGGCGCTGATGACCTGCCAGGCGGCCGGACTGCCGCCGATCCCCGACAATGTGAGCCAGCTGAAGCAGAGACGATGACACCACCGACCGAGCCCCCCGCTGCGGCAGCGGCCCAGCCCGAGGGCGCGGCCGACGCCGAGGGCACCACCGCCCCGCTGACCCCGCTGCGCGAGCCAGCCGAAGGAATCCCGGACGTCGTCGACACCGCACCGGCCCTGGCGGCCATCGTCACGGCGTTCGCAGCGGGTACGGGCCCGGTCGCCATCGATGCCGAGCGAGCCTCAGGATTCCGCTATGGACAGAGCGCCTACCTCGTGCAGCTGCGCCGTGCCGGTGCCGGAACGGCGCTGATCGATCCACAGCAGCTGCCTGACCTGAGTTCCCTCTCGGAGGTCCTCGACGGCGCGGAGTGGGTCCTGCACGCCGCGAGCCAGGACCTGGCGTGCCTTGCCGAGGTGCACCTGGTCCCGACGCGACTGTTCGACACCGAGCTCGCTGGGCGCCTCCTCGGGCGCGACCGGGTCGGACTCGGCGCGATGGTCGCCAGCGAGCTCGGCCTCGAGCTGGCGAAGGAGCACTCGGCCGCCGATTGGTCCACCCGCCCGTTGCCGGAGGCGTGGCTGAGGTACGCGGCGCTGGATGTGGAGGTGCTCGTCGAGCTCCGTGATCGCCTGGCCGCCGAGCTGGCTGAGACAGGCAAGCTCGAATGGGCGCTGCAGGAGTTCGAGGCAGTGCGCACTGCGCCCGGGCCGCCACCACGCCGTCAGCCGTGGCGCCGCACCTCGGGTTCGCACCACGTCCGTGACGGACTGGGCCTGGCCATCGTGCGCGAGCTGTGGCAGACCCGCGAGGATGAGGCACGCCGCGCCGACATCTCCCCTGGCCGGATCCTCTCGGATGCCGCGATCGTCGCCGCTGCCACGACGAAGCCGACCTCGATGCCCGAGCTCGCGGCTCTGCGTCCCTTCCGGCACAAGGCCGCGGCCCGACGAACCCGGATCTGGTTCGAGGCCGTGACCCGAGCCTGCGCACTCGACCCGTCCGAGCATCCGTCGCGGCGGGGCCCGGCCACCGACACCCTGCCCCCACCTCGCGCGTGGAAGGACCGCCACCCGGAGGCTGCGGCGCGTCTGGACGTCGTTCGCGGTACCGTGCGGTCCCTGGCCGACCAGCTCCAGCTTCCGCAGGAGAACCTCCTCACCCCCGAGTACCAGCGCAGGCTGGCCTGGGAGCCGCCACGGCACGTGTCCACGCAGACGGTCACCGAGACCCTCACGACGCTCGGCGCGCGGCCGTGGCAGACCAGTCTCGTCGCCGAACCCCTGGCGTCGGGGTTGCTGCACGTGCACCCCTGAAGCGCACCTGGCCGATGCACCGGACTCGCACCACCGCACCGACGGGTTAGAGTGGAACAGAAGTACCTAGTACTTCCAGTCCCACTGTTGTGACCCGGAGGTCTTCATGCCCTTGCTCGGCCGCGACGTCGTCCTCGTTGACGCTGTCCGATCCCCGTTCGGTCGTGCCAAGCCGGACGGCTTGTACGCACACACCCGCGCGGACGACATCTCCGTCGCTGTCGTCCGCGAGCTGCTCCACCGCCACCCCAGCGTGGTACCGGACCGGATCGGCGACGTGGCGATCGCCGCCACCACGCAGGATGGCGACCAGGGCCTCACGCTCGGACGGACCGTCGGGATATTGGCCGGCCTGCCTCGCGCGGTGCCTGGCTACGCGATCGATCGGATGTGCGCAGGTGCGATGACCGCCGTGACCAATGTCGCGGCTCAGATCGCCGTCGGTGCGATCGATGTCGCTGTGGCCGGCGGGGTTGAACACATGGGGCGCCATCAGCTGGGGGCCGGTGCCGACGTGAATCCTCGGTTCGTCGCCGAACGTCTGGTTGCTGCCGACGCCCTCGTGATGGGAGCCACGGCGGAGAACCTGCACGACCGCTACCCACGGCTCACCCGCGCACGGGCGGACAGCTACGCGGAAGCCTCGCAGCGCAAGTACGCCCAGGCGCTGGCGGACGGGCACATCACCGGTGACCTGGTCCCGGTCGCGGTTCCGGATCCGGAGCGTGGGTGGGGCCTGGCCACCGCCGACGAGCCACCACGGCCGGAGACCACGGTCGCAGCCATGGCGACTCTCCCGACGCCGTTCCGGCCGGGCGGACGGGTCACGGCCGCCACGTCCTCCCCGTTGACCGACGGTGCGACAGCGGCGCTGCTGATGGATGCCGAGACCGCAGAGAGCCTGCACCTGCAGCCCCGCATGACCCTCGTCTCCTACGCCTATGCGGGTGTCGACCCCGAGGTGATGGGAGTGGGCCCGGTGCCGGCCACGCACCGAGCACTCGAGCTCGCCGGACTGACCATGGACGACATCGGTGCGATCGAGATCAACGAAGCGTTCGCCGTCCAGGTGCTCGCCTTCCTGGACGCCTTCGACATCGACGACGACGACGAACGAGTGAACCCCTATGGCGGAGCGATTGCGGTGGGGCACCCGTTGGCCGCCTCGGGTGTGCGGCTGATGAGCCAGCTGGCTCGCCGGTTCGCCGAGCGTCCCGAGGTGCGATACGGCATGACCACGATGTGCGTGGGACTCGGCCAGGGCGGGACGGTGATCTGGGAGAACCCGCACCACGACGCCTCAACCCGGGTCGGTGCAGCAGATTCACGTCAGGAAGAGGTCACCCGATGAGCGAACGCGTCACCCACTCACTGGTCCGGGACGTCACCCTGAGCGGTCATGGCACCCTGGCCCTGATCACCCTCGACAACGGCGCCGGGCCACGCAAGCCGAACACCGTCGGTCCCGAGGGGATGGCCGAGCTCCGTGCAGCCCTGGAGAGCCTCACCATCCGCGCTCGCGCAGGCGAGATCGTCGGTGTGGCAGTCACCGGCAAGCCGTTCCACTTCGCCGCGGGCGCAGATCTGCACGGTGCGGCCGAGCTGACCAGCCCCGAGGCGGCGCGTGGGATCGCGGTGGCCGGTCATGAGACGTTCCGGCTGCTCAGCGACATGCCGGTCCCGACCTTCGCGTTCGTGTCCGGTGCCGCGCTCGGCGGCGGGTTGGAGCTCGCGCTCTCCTGCCACTACCGCACGGTCTCCGGCGCCGTGCGCGGGATCGGTCTGCCCGAGGTGTTCCTCGGCCTCATCCCCGGCTGGGGCGGCACCTATCTGCTCCCCCGGCTGATCGGGATGGAACGGGCGCTCAGCGTGATCGTGGAGAACCCGCTGCGGCAGAACACCCAGCTCAGTGGTCCCGAAGCGGCCCGGCTGGGTATCGCCGATGTGGTGCTGGACCCAGCCGACTTCGTCGCGGAGTCGCTACGCTGGAGCGCCCAGGTGATCGGTGGAGCGACCGTGCCCCCGCGCGGCGAGCGGGACGATCCGGACACCGCGCGTGCGCTCGTGGAATCGGCCCGGACCGAGGTGCAGTCACGCCTGCACGAGGCGGCGCCCGCCCCCGGCCTGGCGCTGGATCTGTTGCACCTGTCCGCAGGTGGCGACCGCGACGAGTGCTTCGAGGCGGAGAACGCGGCCCTGACCGACCTGATCTGCTCGCCGGAGTTCGCCGCGTCCGTCTACGCCTTCGATCTCACCACCCGACGAGCGAAGGCGCCGGTCGGTGCCCCCGACCAGGAGCTCGCCCGTCCGGTCCGGTCGGTCGGGATCGCCGGTGCCGGACTGATGGCCTCGCAGCTTGCGCTGCTCTTCGCGCGCCGGATGCGCGTGCCGGTGGTGATGCGCGACCTGGACAGCACCCGCACCGAGCGCGGCCTGCAGTTCGTGGCGGATGAGGTGCAGAAACTGGTCACCAAGGACAGGATCACTGCCGCGGAGGGGAACCGGATCCGGTCCCTCGTCAGCGCCACGACAGTGCTCGAGGATCTGGGTTCGGCCGACCTGGTGATCGAGGCGGTCTTCGAAGAGCTGGACATCAAGAAGCAGGTCTTCGCCGAGCTGGAGCAGGTGGTCAGCCCGGATGCGGTACTGGCCACGAACACCTCCGCACTCTCGGTCTCCGCTATGGCCGCGGATCTGACGCACCCCGAGCGAGTGGTGGGACTGCACTTCTTCAACCCGGTGGCACAGATGCCACTGGTGGAGGTGGTCCGGGCCGAGCACACCGACGACGCCGCGTACGCCACCGCGTTCGCCGTGGCCGCGGCATGCCGCAAGTCCGCCATCGCCGTGGCGGACGCTCCCGGATTCGTAGTCAACCGCCTGCTCGTTCGGTTGCTCGGTGAGATTCTCGGTTCCTTGGAGGACGGCACCGAGGTGCGGACGGCTGATCGTGCGCTCTGGCCGCTGGGCCTGCCGATGGGGCCGTTCCAGTTGCTCCAGCTGGTCGGTCCGGCGGTCGCCGGCCACGTGCTGGACACGCTGCGCGAGCACCTCGGGGAGCGCTACCCCACTTCCCCCGGCCTCGCTGCGATGATCGCCGACGGCGCCGCGTTCGTGGAGTACGAGGGTCGCCCGAGTGCCTCCTCACCTGTCGACACGAGCATCGAGCAGTACTTCGGGTCACGGGCTGAGGTCGGAGGCCAGGACGAGGCCGGCCTCCTGCAGCGGGTCCGGGACGCCCTGGCCGAGGAGGTGGAGCTGATGCTGAACGAGCACGTGGTCGCCGAGGCGGCCGACATCGATCTCGGCATGATCCTCGGTGCCGGCTGGCCGTTCCACCTCGGTGGCATCACGCCCTACCTGAACCGCACGTCCTGACAGTTCTCGGCTCGCAGGGCGCACGCGGGTGCGTTCTGCGAGTCGACCAGCCGCCAGGTGGGTGCTGGCAGAATCAGACTGCTTCGAAGAGGGTGCGTTGCGGTGGTGCGTGCGTGGGGTCCACACCGTCGAACAGACTGCTCACCGACTCCCCCACATGCACGCGGCGGATCGCCTCGGCGAACAGCTGGGACGTGGACCGCACCGTCAGGTCGTGCCACTCCGGCGGGGCCGGCACGGTGTCCGTGGTGACCACCTCGGAGATCTTGGGGTGGTCACGCAGCCGTTGCATCGCTGGCCCAGTGAACAGTCCGTGGGTACAGGCCACCGAGGCTCCGGTACAGCCGGCGTCGGAGAGACGGTCCATCAGTTCCACGATCGAGCCACCGGTGGCGATCTCGTCATCGAGGACGATCGCGCGCTTGCCGGCCACATCACCGACGATCGCGTCGATCACCACGCGATCATCGGCGAGCCGTTGCTTGTTCCCGGCCGCGACCGGCAGACCGAGCAGCCGGGCGAACTGCGTCGCGGACTTGGCGTTGCCCAGGTCCGGAGAGACCACGATGGAGTCGGTGAGGTCGGTCTCGCGGAAGTGGTCGGCGAGCACCCCCAGTGCCGTGAGGTGATCGACCGGCACCGAGAAGAACCCGTGCACCTGAGGGGCATGCAGGGTCATGGTGAGGACCCGGTCGGCGCCTGCGCTGACGAGCATGTCGGCCACGAGCCGGCCCCCGAGCGAGATGCGTGAGGCATCCTTCTTGTCGGAGCGCGCGTAGGCGTAGTGCGGCATCACTGCGGTGATCTGGGCGGCTGAGGCACCTCGAGCCGCATCGATCATCAGCAGTAGCTCCATCAGGTGCTCCTGCGTGGGCGGCACCACCGGCTGCACGATGTAGACGTCCCGCTGGCGACAGTTCTCCAGGAGCTGTGCCTGGAGGCAGTCATTGCTGAATCGGGTGATCCGAGACGGGCTGAGCTCGAGGCCGAGCTCACCACAGATCCGCTCGGCCAGAGCCGGGTGTGCGCTGCCGCTGAAGACCACGATGTCTCGGGCGGCGATCGAAGTACCGGCGTTCCGCACGGGTGTTCCCTTCAGCTGCGAGGCTCTTGTCGATCATGCTAAGGGATGACACGCGCCAGCGACTCATCTCGGGGCATCAGGGCTGCGTCGACGGTCGCGGCGCGCTGGTGATGTCGATGCCTTGCTGGTCCCGGGCGACAGCCGCGGCCGTGTCCCTGGCGATGTCCTGCGGACGGAGCCCGAGCTCCTCCTCGAGCTGCCCGCGGGAGGCGTGCGCGAGGAACCGGTGCGGGATGCCGTGCGCGCGGACTGGCACGGTGAGCCCCTGCTCGGCGAGTGCCTCCCGCACTGCGGCGCCGAAGCCTGAGGTGACCAGACCGTCCTCGATCGTGACCACCAGATCCACGTCCGCCGCAGCCTCGACCAGCCCAGCCGGGACCGGGATCACCCACCGCGGATCCACCGCGGTGGCACCGATCCCCTGATCCTTCAGTCGGGCGACGACGTCGACGGCGGTGGTCGCGAAGGGACCGATGCCGACCACGAGCACGCGAGCGTCCCCGTCGCCGGCGGCACGGGCGAGCACGTCCATCCCGGCCATCCGGCCCTGTGCCGGCAACGGCTCGGGCAGGTCGCCCTTGGGGTAGCGCACGACCGTGGGAGCGTCGGACACCGCGACCGCCTCGCGCAACGCCGTCCGGAGCGTCTCCTCGTCGCGCGGCGCCGCGAGCCGCAACCCGGGCACGAGCCGCAACAGGGCTACATCCCACATGCCGTTGTGACTGGCGCCGTCGGTTCCGGTGAGTCCCGCGCGATCCAGGGTGATCGTCACCCCGGCCCGGTGCAAGGCCACATCCATCAGCAGCTGGTCGAAGGCACGGTTCAGGAACGTGGCGTAGAGCGAGACCACCGGATGCATCCCGGCGAACGCCATCCCGGCTGCCGAAGTGAGGGCGTGCTCCTCGGCAATCCCGACGTCGATCACTCGGTCCGGCATCTCCCGCGCCATCGGTGCCAGGCCGACCGGTTCCGGCATCGCTGCGGTGATCCCGACGATATCGGACCGGGATCTCGCGATCGTGAGGATCTCGTCACCGAAGACAGCCGTCCACCCGAACCGGGACGGCACCACCGGGAGCCCGGTCTCCGGGTGGATCTTGCCGACCGTGTGGAACCGGTCCACCGCATCGCTCTCGGCGGGCACATAGCCACGGCCCTTCTGCGTAACGGCGTGCACGATCACCGGGCCGGCGTACCCGCGGGCGCTGCGCAGTGCGGCATCCAGGGCGTCCAGGTCGTGCCCGTCGACGGGTCCGATCGACTTCAGGCCCAGCTCCTCGAAGAGGCCCTGCTGAGGGCGGAGCACATCCTTGAGCCCCTTCTTCATGCCGTGCAGCGCGTCATAGGTGAGTCGCCCGGGCGCGCCTGCGCCCTGCAGGGTGCGCTTTCCCCAGCCGAGCACCCGCTCGTAGTTGCGATCGGTGCGCACGGCGTCCAGGTAGCGGGCCAGGCCGCCGACGGTCGGCGAGTAGGACCAGCCGTTGTCGTTGACCACGATCACGAGGCGCTGGTCCGGCGAGTCGGCCAGGTTGTTCAGGGCCTCCCAGGCCATCCCGCCGGTCAGCGCACCGTCGCCGATGACGGCAACGACGTATCGATCGGTGTCCCCGGCGAGCAGCCGGGCACGGGAGATACCGTCGGCCCAGGACAGCGCCGTGGAGGCATGCGAGTTCTCCACCACGTCGTGGTCGGACTCGGCGCGGCTGGGGTACCCGGAGAGGCCACCGCGCTGACGGAGCGTCGAGAAATCCTGTCGTCCGGTCAGCAGCTTGTGCACGTATGCCTGGTGGCCGGTGTCGAACACGATGGAGTCGCGGGGCGAGGAGAACACCCGATGGATGGCGAGGGTCAGCTCGACCACACCGAGGTTGGGCCCGAGGTGCCCCCCGGTGCGGGAGACCGAGTCCACCAGGAACTCCCGGATGTCCTCGGCGAGGGCACGCACCCGCCGCGGGCTCAGCGTGCGCAGGTCGTCCGGGCTACGCAGGTTCTCCAGCTCGCTCACGTCCACTCCCGTCCTAGCCTGCTCGGGAGTCCATCGTACGTGCCCGTACCGGCTGCGGGCCGGGACTCAGGTCCTGCACCAGGCGACCGGACCGATGATCGAGCAGCTCATCACCCGCGGCCACGTGCAGGGCGCGCAACTCGTCCAGCTCGTGGAGGAAGGAGTCGGCATGCTCAGACAGCATCGCGATGCGTTCGTCGTCCCGCTCGACCCACCGGAAGTCGCGCCGGTAGCTGTGCCGGTTCTCCACGACGAACAGCACCCGCTCGCGCTCGGTCACGTGCAGCTGCCACTGCAGCTGGTCCCGATAGGTGCGCGCGGCACCGTCGAGGTCGTCCACGGATGTCTTGATCTCGGCGATCGAGTGCTCGCCCAGTCCGTCCGGGGTGGCGAGATGGCGCGGGTTCGTCCCGGCACAGAGCCAACCGCTCGGGGCGATACCGAACCGTTGTTGCACCCACGCGGCGATCACTGGCTCTCGCTCGATCCCGTGCTCGAATTGGGGCAGGCGGGGCCCTTCCCACCCGGTGAGCTTGGCCTCGAGGAGGCGTCGACGCTGCTTGCTCACCCTGCCGGTTGCGGTGACCAGTCGGCGGGCGTCCGTGGCGGTGACGCCCCACAACCGGGCCCGCAGCCACGCCACACGATGCCGGGAGGACACCGGGGTGCCGTCCCCCGTGCGCACCACTCGGTATCCGGCTGCCTCGATCACCCCCGAAGCCTACGACGGCCCAGGCACCCAGACGGGGGTCACACGCGGAGCCGACCCTGTCCGCCCGTCAGCGGGAGCACCTAGTCTGAGATCATGAGATTCCTGCCGGGACACCACCTCACCCACGACCTCACCTACGACGACGTCTTCCTCGCCCCGTCGTACTCGGAGGTCACCTCCCGGTTCGACGTGGACCTGGCGAGCATCGACGGCACCGGCACCACCATCCCGATCGTGGTGGCGAACATGACGGCGATCAGTGGCCGTCGAATGGCGGAGACGATGGCCCGCCGGGGCGGCCTCGCCGTGCTCCCGCAGGACCTGCCGTTGGCCGAGGTGCGCCGCACGATCGCCTCGGTCAAGGGGCGCCATCCGGTGCTGGAGACGCCGGTGACGGTCGCTCCGACGGATACGGTCCACACGGTGCTGACCCTGCTGGACAAGAGGGCGCACGGGGCAGCGGTGGTGCTGGAGCAGGGACGTCCCGTCGGGGTTGTCACCCGGTCCGACTGCCAGGGGGTGGACCAGTTCACCCAGACCGAGGACGTCATGTCGCCGGACCCCACGGTGCTCGACCTGGATGTCCTGGAGGGGCCGGATGCGCTGCGCGCTGCGTTCGAGACCCAGCATGCCGCCCGACGGCGATTCTCTCCGGTGGTGGACACGTCCGGTCGGCTGTGCGGTGTCCTCACCCGGCTCGGTGCACTTCGTTCCTCCATCTACACGCCTGCCCTGGACGATGCCGGCCGCTTGCGGATCGCAGCGGCTGTCGGGGTCAACGGGGACGTCGCGGCCCGCGCCCGAGGACTGCTCGAGGCCGGCGCCGACGTCCTGGTGGTGGACACCGCGCACGGGCACCAGGCGAAGATGATCGAGGCGCTCCGCGCCGTGCGCGCACTCGACCCCCAGGTCCCGATCGTGGCCGGCAACGTGGTGACGGCTGATGGTGTCACGGACCTGGTCGAGGCAGGGGCAGACATCGTCAAGGTCGGCGTCGGCCCCGGAGCGATGTGCACCACCCGGATGATGACCGCCGTCGGACGCCCGCAGTTCTCGGCCGTGGCAGAGTGCGCCTCCCGTGCGAGCGAGCTCGGTAAGTACGTGTGGGCCGACGGCGGTATTCGCCACCCGCGCGACGTCGCCCTGGCCCTGGCTGCCGGCGCCAGTCAGGTGATGGTGGGGTCCTGGTTCGCCGGCACGTACGAGTCGACCGGAGACCTCCGGACCGATCCGGACGGGCGCCAGTACAAGGAGAGCTACGGCATGGCCTCCTCCCGGGCGGTGGCCGCACGGACCGCGGCCGACGCCAGCGCCTTCGAACGCGCCCGTAAGAGCTTGTACGAGGAGGGGATCTCCGCGTCGAAGATCTACCTCGACCCCGCACGTCCGGGTGTGGAGGACCTGCTCGACCACATCACGGCGGGCCTACGCAGCGCCTGCACCTATGCCGGGGCAGTGACCCTGCCCGAGTTCGCCGAGCGGGCGCTGGTCGGGCTCCAGTCCAGGGCCGGGTACGACGAGGGCCGCCCCCTCCCCGGTGGGTGGTGACGATGTCTCCCACGATGCCCTACGGCTCCTGGCCGTCCCCGCTCGACGCCGAGCAGCTCGCAGACGCTACGGTGCGGCTCTCGGAGGTGCTGCTCGAGGGAGGCGACACCTACTGGATCGAGTCCCGTTCCCTGGAGGGTGGGCGTAGCGCCCTGGTCCGCCACCGCGACGGCAGGACGACCGATGTGGTGACCGCGGCACCCGATTCGGGCACCTTCGACGTCCGCACCCGAGTGCACGAGTACGGCGGCGCTGCCTACGCGGTCACCGATTCGTGCGTGGTCGCCTCTCGACGTGAGGACGACCGGTTGTACCGGATCGACCTGGTGGACGACGGCTTCGCTCCCCCGGTGCCGCTGGTCCCTGCCGATGGGCGCCGGTACGCGGACCTGGAGATCGACCGCGAGCGGGCGTTGGTCTACGCCGTCGTGGAGGATCATGGCGGTCCGGGCCAGTACCGCACCGATCCCGGCGCCTCCCTGGTCGCCATCCCGCTCGACGGAGCAGCAGCCGAGCACCGGGACCGGGTGATCACCTTGGTCACCGGACCGGACTTCGTCAGTTCGCCCCGCCTGAGCCACGACGGCGCACTCCTCGCCTGGATCACCTGGGAGCACCCGGACATGCCCTGGGACTCGGGCCTGCTCCACCTGGGCACGGTCGCCGATGGAGGCGGACGCCTGCTCCATCGACGTGTCATCGCCGGCGGCCCGAGCACGTCGGTGGCGGAGCCCTTGTGGACCCCGAAGGGCGACCTGGTGCATGTGGACGACCGCTCCGGATGGTGGAACCTCTACCGGAGCGAGTTCGACGCCGCGCAGGTGCGGACGCGTCACCTGCATCCCTCCGACGCCGAGTTCACCCTGCCGCAGTGGGGCTTCGGTCCCCGCACGTCGGACCTACTGGACGAGCACCATCTGATGGTCTCCTTCGGAGCCGGGGGACGCCGTCGGCTCGGTGCCGTGCACATCGACAACGGAGCCCTCGAGGCCTGGGACGGCGACTGGGAGCCGGAACGGGACGTGCGAGCGGCGCCCGGGCGCGTGGTCTTCATCGGTGCGTCGGCCACTCAGGCTCAGTCGGTGGTCGAGCTCGATCTTGCTCAGGGGCAGGTGAACGTGCTGCGCTCGAGCTCCGCGTTGCGCGTGTCGGCCGAGTCCGTCTCAGTGGCCGAGGAGGTCTCCTGGCCGTCCGAGGACGGTGTCGCCCACGGGTTCCTGTACCGCCCCACCTCCGAGACTGCGCAGGGGCCGGAGACAGCGCTGCCTCCGCTGCTGGTGCTCTCCCACGGCGGGCCCACCGCGGCGAGCACGGCCGGGTTCGATCCAGCCGTGCAGTTCTGGACCACGCGCGGGTTCGCGGTGCTCGACGTCAACTACGGCGGCAGCACCGGCTACGGGCGTGCGTATCGTGAACGTCTCCGGGGCCGGTGGGGGATCGTCGACGTGGCCGATTGTGCGTCGGGTGCACGCTGGCTCGCCGACCGGGGCATCGTGGACGGGTCCAGGATGGCTGTACGCGGAGGCAGCGCCGGCGGATTCACCACGCTCGCTGCCCTCACCTTCACCGACGTCTTCGCCGCAGGGGCGAGCCACTACGGCATCGGAGACCTCGAGGCACTCGCCGAGCACACGCACAAGTTCGAGAGCCGGTACCTCGACTCCTTGGTCGGGCCGTACCCGGACCTTGCCGACACCTACCGGGCCCGCTCGCCGATCCATCACACCGACCAGCTGCGAGCCCCGATGATCCTGCTGCAGGGCACTGAGGACCGGGTGGTGCCGCCTGCGCAGGCAGAGACGATGGCCGCCGCTGTGCGCGCTGCGGGGATGGAGGTGGAGGTGCACATGTTCGACGGTGAAGGGCACGGCTTCCGCCGTGCCGAGAACAAGCGGGCTGCGCTGGAGGCGGAACTGGCGTTCTACGGCCGGGTGTTCGCCTTCACACCGGCATGATCGCCGGAAATGCGCTGAGCCTGCGGAACGCTGCTAACGTATCTGGCATGTCTGCCGCTTCATGCTCAGCCGCCTGCGCGGCCGTGACGAGGATGTCCCGCTAGCGGCGGGACGTCCGGCTCTCAGCACTACCTCACCCTGGAACGTTCAGCCGCTTCGCGATCAGGCCGGAGCGGCACGTGTGTGCTGCCCGGTAACTCTTCATTCGACGGAGCTATCGATGCGTTCAGGCACGACCTTTTATTCACGCGGGCACAGTCCCGCCCCGATGCGCGCATGGCTTGTGCTGTGCGCGATGTCCATGCTGCAGTTCTTCATCGCGGTCGACGTGACCGTAGTCAACATCGCGCTACCCTCGATCGGCGCGGACTTCGGCGTCGAGGGTCACTCCCTGACCTGGGTGGTGGTCGGCTACACCATTACCGGCGGCGGGCTGCTGATGCTCGGCGGCCGGCTCGGTGACCTTCTCGGCCGCCGCCACACCCTGCTGGTCGGCACGACTCTCTTCGGCGCGGCCTCCCTGCTGGCGGGCCTGGCCCCGTCCTTCCCGGTCCTGGTCGCCGCGCGCCTGCTCCAGGGTGCCGGCGAGGCCGTCGCGCTGCCCGCGGCGATGGCGACCATCGTGCTGCTCTTCCCGGAAGGCCCGCGCCGGTCGCGCGCCTTGAGCGTGTGGGCGGCCGTGGCCAGTTGCGGACTGGTTCTCGGGTTCGCCTTGTCGGGGATCATCACTGCGCACCTGGGCTGGCGCTGGATCTTCCTGATCTCGGTGCCGTTCATCCTGGTCGTGATCGTGGCCACGCTCCTCCTGGTCCCGGCCGACCGGCCGGTACCCCGCGAGCGGGTCCGCCTCGATCTCCCGGGCTCGTTCTTGCTGACAGCGTGCCCGCTGCTGTTCGTCTACGCCGCGGTCGAAGCGGGCGAGCCGGGGACCGCTCCATGGGTGAGCGTGGCCGCGCTGGTCGGCGCGGTGCTGGCCGCTGTCTGGTTCGTGCGGGTCGAGTCGAGGTCGCCGAACCCACTGGTCCCGCTGACGTTCTTCGCGGACCGCGCTCGGCTGCGGGCGAACGCGACGACGATGCTGCTCAGCGGTGCGTTGTCGACCTCGTTCCTGCTGTTCACCTTCTACCTGCAGGACAGGCTCGGTATCGGGCCACTCGGGGCGGGCCTGACGATGCTGCCCCTGGCTGTGGCGCTGATCGCGGCATCGGTGCTCGTGCCCCGGCTACTGGGACGCTGGGGCGCACGGGTGTGCGTGCTGGTCGGGCTCGCGGCTGCTGCGGGCGCGATGGCGGTGGTCGCGCTCGTGGCCACCCTGGGCGGCGGGGCGGCATGGCTCCTGCCGGCGATGCTGTTGATCGCAGCGGGTATGGGCTTCGGCATCGTGGGTTTGCAGTACATCGCGGTCAGCGGGACCACCGACGAGGACGCCGGGATCGCCTCCGGCGTCCAGCGAGCAGCAGACCAGCTCGGCGGAGCCGGGGGCGTGGCCGTCTACGTGGGCCTCGGGTTCGCCCCGGCCCTGCACGCCGGAGACCCGTTCGTGATCGCCGCGGTACTCGCCGTCGCCGGGCTGGTCGTCGGTGCCATGGTCATCAGCCGCTTGCCGGTCACCGCACAGGCGCAGGTCAGGTAGCAGCGCAGGCTGCCGCGCCGCGCCCGAACGATTGCGGCGCGGCAGCCCCGCCCCGCACGGCCGACCGTCACGGGCGAATCGTTCGTCGGAATCTGGGGCCGCCGCCTCTGCGACCGGCACGAGACAGGCAAGTGCCCGTCAGGCCGGGCCTGACGGGCACTTGTGCGAGACTCTAGTAGGGCCGCCGGTTATGGCAGGTCACCGTCCCGACCCTCTGGACAACCAGCCGATCGAGCCATCAACCGACCAGTTGGCGCAGGACGTACTGCAGGATTCCTCCGTTGCGGTAGTAGTCGGCTTCGCCCGGGGTGTCGATCCGGACCGCCGCGTCGAACTCGACCACGGTGCCGTCTTCCTTCGTGGCCCGCACGGCGACCGACTCCGGGATCGTGCCCTCGTTCAGGGCCGTCACACCAGAGACCTCAAAGGTCTCGGTACCGTCGAGACCAAGGGAATCGATGCTCTCCCCGGCGGGGAACTGCAGCGGCAGCACGCCCATCCCAATGAGGTTCGAGCGGTGAATGCGCTCGAAGCTCTCGGTGATGACAGCCTTCACACCGAGCAGCGCGGTCCCCTTGGCCGCCCAGTCGCGAGAGGACCCGGAGCCGTACTCCTTGCCACCCAGGATCACCAACGGGATGTCCGCCTCGGCGTAGGCCTGCGCGGCATCGTAGATCGTGGTCTGCTCACCAGTGAGGTGATTCAGAGTGAACCCGCCCTCAACGCCGTCCAGCAGCTCGTTGCGCAGCCGGATGTTGGCGAAGGTGCCGCGGATCATCACCTCATGGTTCCCGCGCCGGGATCCGTAGGAGTTGAAGTCCTTGCGCGCCACGCCGTTCTCGGCCAGGTACGTGCCGGCCGGTGAGTCCGGCTTGATGGATCCAGCCGGTGAGATGTGGTCGGTGGTGACCGAGTCGCCCAGCTTCGCCAGCACCCGGGCGCCGCTGATGTCCTGCACCGGCTCCGGCTCCGCGCCCATACCGTCGAAGTACGGGGGCTTGCGCACGTAGGTGGACTGGCTGTCCCAGGCGAAGGTGTCGCCCTCGGGAGTGTCCAGGGATCGCCACTGCTCGTCACCAGTGAACACGTCCGCGTAGTCGGAGGTGAACATCGCACGGTTGATCGAGGAGTCGATCGTGGACTGCACCTCCTCCGGGGAGGGCCAGATGTCAGCGAGGAACACGGGCTTACCGTCCTCACCGTGACCGAGTGGCTCGTGGGCGAAGTCGAACTCCATCGTGCCGGCCAGTGCATAGGCGATCACCAGGGGCGGGGACGCCAGGTAGTTCATCTTGATGTCCGGGTTGATCCGGCCTTCGAAGTTCCGGTTCCCGGAAAGGACGGAGACCACTGCCAGATCATTGGCGTTGACCGCCTCGGAGACCTCTGGGTCCAACGGGCCGGAGTTGCCGATGCAGGTGGTGCAGCCGTAGCCCACCAGGTGGTAGCCGAGCTTCTCCAGGTACGGCCACAGACCGGCCTTGTCGTAGTAGTTCGTGACCACCTGCGACCCCGGTGCCATGGACGTCTTCACCCATGGCTTCACGCTCAGGCCGGCGTCGACGGCCTTCTTCGCAAGCAAGCCAGCGGCGAGCATCACCGACGGGTTCGAGGTGTTCGTGCAGGAGGTGATCGAGGCGATCGCCACGGCACCGTGGAAGAGCTCGTAGGTCGCGCCGTCCGGTGTGGTGACCGGCACGGTCTTGCGCGCCTGATGACCGATGGCGGGCGAGTCCGAGGCTGGGAAGGACTCCTTCTCGGCCTCGTCCACACCGTTGCGCACCTCGGGGGCGTAGGCCGGCAGGTCGCGCTGGAAGGCCGCCTTGGCGTGCGAGATCGCAATCCGGTCCTGCGGGCGCTTCGGACCGGCGATGGAGGGAACCACGGTGCCCAGGTCGAGCTCGAGGTACTCCGAGAACACCGGCTCGGTGGACGGGTCGTGCCACATGCCCTGTTCCTTGGCGTACGCCTCGACGAGGGCGACCTCGTCGTCGGACCGGCCAGTCAGGCGCAGGTACTCCAGGGTGACCTCGTCGATCGGGAAGATCGCGGCCGTGGAACCGAACTCCGGGCTCATGTTCCCGATCGTGGCGCGGTTAGCCAACGGGACGGCGGCCACGCCGTCGCCGTAGAACTCCACGAACTTGCCGACCACTCCGTGCTCACGGAGCATCTCGGTGATCGTGAGCACGACGTCCGTGGCTGTCACGCCGGACGGGATCTGGCCGTTCAGCTTGAACCCGACCACGCGCGGGATGAGCATCGAGACGGGTTGGCCGAGCATCGCTGCCTCGGCCTCGATACCGCCGACGCCCCAACCGAGCACACCCAGGCCATTGACCATCGTGGTGTGCGAGTCGGTGCCGACGCAGGTGTCGGGATAGGCACGCAGGACCTTTTGCCCGTCGATGTCGAGCTCGCGGGTCATCACCGTGCGGGCCAGGTACTCGATGTTGACCTGGTGCACGATCCCGGTGCCCGGGGGGACGACCTTGAAATCGTCGAAGGCGGTCTGGCCCCAGCGCAGGAACTTGTAGCGCTCATGGTTGCGCTCGTACTCGATCGCCACGTTGCGCTCGAACGCGTCCGAGCGGCCGAACACGTCGATCTGCACGGAGTGGTCGATCACCAGCTCGGCCGGAGAGAGGGGGTTGATCGAGGCAGGGTCACCGCCCAGCTCTGCGACTGCTTCGCGCATGGTGGCGAGGTCGACGACGCACGGAACACCGGTGAAGTCCTGCATCACCACACGAGCAGGGGTGAACTGGATCTCCGTGCTCGGCTGAGCACTCGGATCCCACTCGGCCAGGGCGCGGACGTGGTCGGCGGTGATGTTCGCGCCGTCCTCCGTGCGCAGCAGGTTCTCGGCAAGGACCTTCAGGCTGTACGGAAGTCGCTCGAGTCCGGGGACCGCGTCGAGCCGGTAGATCTCGTACTCGGCCTCACCCACCCGGAGGGTGCTCTTCGCGGAAAAACTGTCGACTGTGCTCACGTGCCACTCCTCGGTGCGGATCTTCGCTGACGCTCTCGCGACCTGCCCGACTTACGGAAGGGTCGCGTTTCACAATTTATCTCGATATCGAGATAAATACTATCGCAGCGTCTCCATGCCCGCGAGCGACGCGCGTGACGGCCTCATCAGGCAGGTGTGAGGAGCGCCACGGTCTCCACATGGTGGGTGTGCGGGAACAGGTCCACCGCGTCGAGGGCGTCCAGGGTGTAGCCGTGCTCGCGGGCATAGGCCACGTCCCGGGCCAGTGCCGCCGGATCACAGGCGACGTAGACCACCCGTTCCGGCCGCGTGCTGAGTACCTGCTCCACCACCGCTTCGCCGGCCCCCGCACGGGGTGGGTCCAGCACCACCACGTCGGGGCGGGTGCCGGCGAGCGTGGTCCCGAGAACCCGGTTCACGGGACCCTCGTGCAGGTGCACCTGACGGTGATCGTGCACGTTGCGTCGAGCGTCCCGCACAGCGCGTGCCTCCCCTTCGATCGCGTGCACCACGCCGCTCTCCCCCACCGCCTCGGCCAACGGCACGGTGAGCAGGCCGGATCCGCTGTACAGGTCCAGGACGGTGGCGCCGTCGGCCGGACGGGCTGCCGCCAGGACCGACCGCACCAGCTCGCTCGGGGCGGCGTCGTGCACCTGCCAGAACCCGGTGGCCGCCACCCGGTAGGTCCACCGCCGATCGTCGACGAGAACCTCCTCGCGGACGGCACGGCGCGTGCTGCGCAGCGGAACGCCATCGACCAGGACCATCGGCGGACCGATGCTCGGCGCCACCGCGTCGATCCGGCTCCCTGGGCGCCACTCCCGGCGGAGCAGCTCGCCCACCTCCAGCTCCGGGACGGCGAGCGGCATGGTCTCCAACGGAACGACGTCGTGCGTGCGGTGCCGAAACATCCCGGCTCGACCGAGCTGGTCGGCGACAAGCTCGATCCTGGTCCGGTACCCGAGCCCGTTCCGGTCCTCGTCGCCGGCTGCCGCGCGCACCGTCAGCGTCGCCAGGAGCTCCGCCTCAGGGGCAAGTCCACCGATGCGCGTCAGGGCATCGACCAGCACGTCCTTCTTCCACCGGCGCTGTCCTGCCAGGCTGACGTGTGCGAGCTCACCACCACCCACGCCGTCCGCGCCGGCCTCGGGCCACACCGACGGGACCCGGTCGGCAGACGGCTCGAGCACCTCGATCGCGTCGGCACGCCAGTGGCCGCGCCGGCTCGCGTCGGTGAGCCGGGCGCGGACCCGTTCCCCAGGCAGCGTATGCCGGACGAAGACCACTCGACCGTCCAGGCGAGCCAGGCAATGCCCGCCGTGCACCGGCGTCACCGGCGTCAGCTCGACGACGTCGCTTTCCCCGTTCTCGTTCCTCGCCACCGTACTCATCGCGTCTCCGTATCGCCATCGGTGCGCACGTCGTGCACCGTTCCGCCGGCTGTCGGTCCGACCAGCTGCGCCGAGCGCAGCTGCCACGGCACTGACGCCATCACCACTCCGGGCATGTGCAGCAACCGCGCTTTCAACCGGATCGAGCTGCGGTTGTGCAGCACCCGTTCCCACCACGAACCAACGACGTACTCGGGCACGTAGACCACGACGAGGTCCCGGGGCGACTCCCGACGGATCGCCTTGACGAACTCCAGCACGGGCCTGGTCACCTCCCGGTAGGGCGAGTCGAGCACGGTCAGCGGGAGCGGGAGCCCGAGGCGGTCCCACGCGGACCGTAGGGCGGTGGCCTCCTCCGGATCGACGGCCACCGAGATGGCTTGCAAGGTGAACGGTCGCGTCGCACGCGCATACGCCAGTGCCCGCATCGTCGGCTTGTGCACCTGAGAGACGAGCACCACGGCGTGCACCCTGGACGGAAGCGCCTTGGCCTTGCCCTCGTCGTCGAGAGCGAGTTCCTCCGCGACGGAGTCGTAGTGGCGGCGGACCAAGCCCATCAGCACGTACAACAGTGCCATCAGACCGACGGCGATCCATGCCCCGTGCGTGGCCTTGGTGAGCACCACGACCACCAGGACGACCGCCGTCAGGACGAATCCGAACGCGTTCACCGCGCGCGCCCGCAGCATCCGAGATCGCTCCTGGGCGACGATCACGGTGCGCAGGTACCGGTTCCAGTGCTTGACCATGCCCAGCTGGCTCACCGTGAAGGAGACGAACACGCCCACGATGTACAGCTGGATCAGCTGGGTGATCTGCGCCTCGAAGACCCAGATCAGCGCGATGGCCGCCACCGCGAGACTGACGATGCCGTTGGTCAGCGCCAGGCGGTCCCCGCGGGTGTGCAGCTGACGCGGCAGGAAACCGTCCTTGCCGAGCACCGAGGCCAGCTGGGGGAAACCGTTGAACGCCGTGTTGGCAGCGAGCACCAAGATCAGCGCCGTCGCACCGACCACCACGAAGAACAACCATGGCACCGCGGCGAACACCACCTCCGCGATCTGTCCGATCACCGGTGTCTGCACGAAGTCCTCGCCCGGGACGACCCCGTCGAGGCGCAGGTCTCGGGACGGGTCCTCCACGAACTGGACGCCGGTCGCATGAGCCAGACCCAGCACGCTCATCAGCATCGTCGAGCCGATCAGGCCGAGCATCGCCAGGGTGAGGGCGGCGTTGCGCGCCTTCGGCCGCCGGAACGCAGGCACACCGGTGCTGATCGCTTCCACACCGGTCAGCGCCACGGCACCAGAGGAGAAGGCACGCAGCACGAGGAATGCGCCTGCGATGCCCATCAGACCCTGATCGAGACGCTCCAGCGGCACGACGTCGTACTGCGCACTGGCGGCCTGGCCGATGGAACCGGCCGCCCACTGGATCCCGCCGACCACCGCCATGACGCCCATGGCCGCGAGGAAGAGGTAGACCGGGACGGCAAAACCGAGCTTGGACTTTAACCGGCCGCGCACGTTCGCCAGGGCGACGAGCACGACCATCCCGGTGGCCACCCACTCCTCGTTCCCACGCAGCGCCGGCCACAACGTGGTCAGGTACTGGGCGCTGGAGGAGAGCGAGACAGCGACGGTGAGCACGTAGTCGACCAGGACCGCGCTGCCGACGGTCAGTCCGGCCCGCTTGCCCAGGTTGACCGTGGCGACCTGATAATCGCCACGACCGTCCGGGTACGCGCGCACCAGATGACGGTAGGAAGCGACAACGGTGAGCATGACCCCGACGACGGCCAGACCCACCCAGGGTGAGATCGTGGCCGCCGCGATCCCGGCCAGCGAGAGGGTGAGCAGGATCTCGTCCGGTGCGTACGCGACGGAGGAAAGCCCGTCCGCGGTGAAGATCGGCAACGCCTCGCGCTTGCGCAGCAATGCGTGACCGAGCCGGTCGCTACGAACCGGTCGCCCGACCAGCAGCCGTTTCGCGGCGTCGACGATGTCTGGCACGCGGCCATGCTACGCGGGTCGGGAACGCCGGCAAGCAGGTCCGAACGTCGGGCGTTGCTCGGGTGTGTCCCTGACTCGAGCCCCTGGTGCGGTGTAGCGTCTTCTCTCGTGCACTTCGTGATCATGGGCGCGGGACGCGTCGGCACCACTCTCGCCGAGACGCTCGAGTCCCGCGGGCACTCGGTGGCGATCATCGATCAGAACCCGGACGCGTTCCGGCGCCTTCCCGAGTCATTCGAGGGCCGTCGAGTCACCGGTATGGGTTTCGACAGGGACGCACTGGCACAGGCAGGTATCGAAGACGCCTACGCCTTCGCCGCTGTCTCCAGCGGGGACAATTCGAACATCATCGCTGCCCGGGTCGTGCGCGAGACGTTCGGCGTGGAGAACGTGGTGGCCAGGATCTATGACCCGGCTCGTGCGGAGATCTACCAACGGCTCGGGATCACCACGGTCGCCACGGTCCGCTGGACGGCCGACCAGGTGCTGCGCCGCATGATGCCGGTCGGGGCAGCCAGCGAGTTCCGGGACGCGTCCGGCTCGATCACGCTCTGTGAGCTGGACCTCGACGCCGGGTGGCTGGGCCGTCAGGTGCGGGACGTGCAGACGGCGACCGGTGCGCGCGTCGCGTTCCTGTCCCGCTTCGGGGACGGCTATATCCCGACACCTGAGGACGTGCTGCAGGAGCAGGACGTCCTGCACGCCCTGGTCTACACCGACGCTCTCGAGGAGACGCAGCGAACTCTGAGTCGCCCACCACGGCCCGAGGAGGACTGATGCGCGTCATCATCGCCGGAGCCGGCAGCGTCGGGCGATCCATCGCCAGGGAACTGATCGGGCACGACCACGAGGTCACGCTGATCGACAAGAATCCTGCGGCCATGAAGGTGTCCTCGGTCAGCTCGGCCGAGTGGCTCCTCGGTGACGCGTGCGAGATCGCCTCGTTCGCGACGGCACACCCAGAGGCATGTGACGTCGTGGTCGCGGCCACCGGGGACGACAAGGTGAACCTGGTGGTGTCGCTACTGGCGAAGACCGAGTTCGGTGTCCCACGCGTGGTGGCCCGGGTGAACAACCCGAAGAACGAGTGGATGTTCGACGATGCCTGGGGGGTCGACGTGCTCGTCTCCACCCCGCGCATCATGACCGCCCTGGTCGAGGAAGCGGTCTCGATCGGAGACCTGGTCCGAATCTTCACCTTCCACCAGTCCGGCGCGAGCATGTACGAGATCACCCTCGCGCCCGGAGCAGCCGTCGTCGGTGAACGAGTGGCGGACATCGACTGGCCCACCAGTGCGGTACTGGCCGCCATCATCCGCGGTGATCAGCCGATCACACCGAGCCCGGACGACACCCTGGAGGCGGGTGACGAACTGCTGCTCATCGTCACCTCGGCCGATCAGGAGGATCTGGTGACTCTGCAGCATCTCCTCGGGGACGTACCCACAACCACGTGATCCACAGGACCAGCGCCCACATCGGCACCCCCATCACCAAACGCGCCGTGCCGAGCCACCCAGCCGCCGCATTCAGGTAGAGCGGCCCCTGCACGGCGAGCCGCGCCGCGAACGCCCCGAACCACAGCCAGGACGCCGCTGCGTAGCGTCGGCGCAACGTCCGGTCGGTCCGCCACGAGGTGTCCTGACCGGTCAGCGTCGCGACCAGTACCCCGACCACCGGCCAGCGCACCAGGATCGAGATGAGCACACCGACGGCGAAGGCGATGTTCACGATCAGGCCCCACGCGAAGAAGTCGGAGGCCTCACCGGAGCGCCAGGCCCACACCGCGCCGATCGCGACACCCACCAGACCGCTGATCGCCTGTGTCAGTGGGGTGCGGCCGATCAGGCGCGCGATCGAGGCAACCACTGCCACGCTCACGGACGCGACCAGCGCCGGCATCAGGTCACGGGTCGCGACGAAGATCACCACGAAGACCAGCCCCGGAGCGATCGTCTCGACGAGGCCGCGCACTCCGCCGACGGACTCAGCCAGGTTGAACTCGGTGGCGGTGAGCTGGCGCACACCGCGGCCAGGAGGTGCGGTCTGATCGGGCTGCGCGTCGACAACAGCACCCTCGTCGGTGTCGATGCCCGGGTCGGGTTCGGCGCCGGTCGACTCGGTGCTCACGATGCGGCCTGCGTCGGAAGGATCCGGTAGCTGGGGTTGTAGATCACCGGGCGCGGGTGGTCCGGGGAGGTGCGACACAACATCCCCTCCACGCGCAGCCGGCAGCCTGGTTCGATACCCGGGATCTCCCGCCGTCCCAGCCAGATGAGATCGATGCTTCCCGAGCCGTCGTACAGCTCGGCCACGAGCGCAGGCGCACCCTTGACCGGCGGAAAGGTCACGGCCCGGACCACTCCCGAGATCGCCACCCGCTCACGGCTGCGGCAGCTGGCCACCGGTACGGTGTTCTGCCGTTCCGCCTCGCGCTGTTCCTGCCCGGCGTCCAGTTCGGACTGGGAGGCGAGCACGTGCTTGATGCGCTCACGCCAACTCATCGGTGTTCCTTCGTCTGCGAGGGCCGCGGTGCCACACTCATCGGACCTCCGAGATCTCGGGTCCGCGGGGCGGCAGCTCGATCTGGGGCGTACCGCCGTCGGAAGGTACTGCCCGCTTGCCGGGCAGGTGCAGCGGCAGCAAGTCACGCGGTGGGCGGGGGTCCGACCCCCGGACCACCACGATGTCGCCGAACAGTGCCTCCATCGTCGCGCCCGCCTCAGCATCGACCGCAGCCTTGCCGGTCAGCACGCCCCGGAGGAACCACCGGGGGCCGTCCGCCCCGAGGAAACGGGCCGGACGGTGGCCGCTGCGACCGTCCGGGAGCCGCACCGGGAGCCGCGCCAGCAGCTCCGTGCCGAACGGTCCGGTCCGCTCGTCGACCGATCCGCCCTGCTTGCTGATCTGCGTGGTCAGCTCTCCCCTCAGGGCCGACCACAGACCGGCAGATCGGGGTGCCGCGAACGCCTGCACCTGCAGCGCGGAGCCGTCGACCGCCACGTTCACGCCGACGACCCGTCGAGTCTTCTTGTCCAGCTCCATCCGGACCTGAAGCCCCTGCCGCTTCGGCAGTCGGACGGCCCCGAGATCGAGACGCTCGCCCAGCTCGGGCATCTCCTCGACATCCCACGGGCCGATCAGGTCCTCATCCTCGAGGCGCTCCGCGGCGTCGTGGTCCTCCCGCTGGTCGGCGCGTGAGGTCTCCTCGGCGTCCTGCGGAGCGGCCGACGCCGCCTCGGCGGCCCGCCGACGACGGAACAATGCCATCAGTGCTGTCCTCCCATCGCGGCCGCGCCCCCGGTCGAACCGAAGCCGCCTGATCCCCGCGCACTACCAGGCAGTTGTTCCACCTCCACCAGGTCGGCGGTGCAGACGCGCTGGATCACCAACTGCGCGATCCGGTCACCCCGTTCGAGGCGCACCGGCGCGGACCGGTCGGTATTGACCAGGATCACCTTGATCTCTCCACGGTACCCCGCATCCACGGTCCCCGGCGTGTTCAGCACCGTCAGGCCGTGCCGCGCCGCCAGCCCCGATCGGGGGTGCACGAATGCGGCGAATCCGAGCGGGAGCGCGATCGCGAGCCCAGTCGGCACCGCATGCCGCTCCCCTGGTGCCAGCTCAACCGCCTCTCGGGCAAGCAGGTCCAGACCGGCGTCGCCCGGTTGCGCATACCGAGGCAACGGCAGCTCGCGGTCGAGTCGGTGCACCAGCACCTCGACACCGTCGTGGGCAGTCTCGTCCATCGTCACCCTCCCGAGCCTACTGGCCACACGACCCCCTGCCGGCCGTGGCACTCTTGCCTCATGACTGACTCGTTCACCGAGCGCGTACTTCCTTCGACCACTGGATGGTTGCTCGCACCAGCGGCCGGAGTGCTCGTTGCCATCGCCCTGCTACCGGTGGACGCTCGCCTCGCCGCAGCAGTAGCGATCGTCGTAGCGGCGGGTGCGGCCGCGGTCCTCGTGCTGGTCTCCCCACGGATCGTCGTGGACGACGAGGCCCTGCATGTCGACCGCACGCACCTACCGCTGGGCGTCATCGGCGCCATCGAGCCACTCGCGGGTACTGATCTCGAACACGCCATGGGACCCGGCCTCGATGCGCGTGCCCATGTGCGTTTCCGGGCATGGGCACCGAGCGCCGTGCGGATCACCGTCGCGGATTCGTCAGACCCGACGCCGTACTGGATCGTCTCCACCCGGAACCCGGACGAACTCAGGCGGGCGCTGCGCACAGACCGGTGACCCGCCGCAGCGGACCGACCTGTGCGCACCCCGCCAGAGTGCCCGAAGTCAGGCAGCGCACTCCGAGCAGACCGGCTGGCCGCCCTTCTCGTAAGCCAACTGGCTGCGGTGGTGCACCAGGAAGCACTCCGAGCAGGTGAATTCGTCGGCCTGGCGCGGCAGGACGCGGACGGAGAGCTCTTCCCCGCTGAGGTCGGCTCCGGGGAGCTCGAACCCTTCAGCGGCTTCGGTCTCGTCCTCGTCGACCGCACCAGAGTTCTTCTCCGCACGCCGGGCCTTGAGCTCCTCGAGCGAATCCTCGCTCAGGTCCTCTTCAGTCTTGCGCGGTGCATCGTAGTCGGTCGCCATAGTGGGCAAGCGCTCCGGTTTCTCTCGTGATTAGGGGGTCGCACGTACAACGCTCGGCGCGCCGAAATGTTCCCGTGGCGGGTGAATTGTGCACCATCGGAGCGCAAATTGCATCCCCACCCTCGTCCGGACCACCCTGAGACACCGGTGCGATCGCCCATGGCATAGCATCGAGGGCGTCGGTTCACGGCGATCCAGGGGTCGCCTGTGGCTGCGTACGGTTCGAACGCACGGCGCGTCCGAGCCGGATCGGCCGCCACACCGCCGGGAATCCGCCGTCGAACCGCCTGAACCTGGCAGGCTCGAGACGAGCTGAAGATCGGCTCGTCGGAGCCGAGCACGGAGGCGACATGGTCGAGTTGGAACTTGTAGGGATCCACACGGACGCGGAACACCTCGTCCTGATGGGTCCCGAAGGCGAGCGCTACCGCCTGGTGATCGACGACGCGCTCCGGGCGGCGGTACGCCGGGATCGGCCGCACCTGGAGAAGGTGCGCACCGAAGGTGCGGTGCGTCCGCGGGAGATCCAGGTGATGATCCGCGCTGGAGCCAGCGCCGAGGACATCGCCGCCGATTCGGGCGTCCCACTGGAGACCATCCGGCGATATGAGGGGCCTGTCATCGCCGAGCGCCAGCACGTCAGTCAGCGGGCGCGAGCCCTGACGATCAGCCGTGAGTCCGGCGCGCCCGTCTTGTCGGACGTGGTGGTGGACCGGCTCGCGTCGCGCGGGGTGGAGGCAGACTCGATCGTCTGGGACTCCCGCCGTACCGGGCAGGATCCGTGGGTCCTGGTAGCCCGGTTCGTGGCCGGTGAGCGGGAGCGGGAGGCGACGTGGCAGGTCGATCTGTCCGCGCGCATGCTCACGGCCCTGGACGACGAGAGCCGCTGGCTCTCCGAGACCGAGTGGCCTGTCTCGGACGGGCCGCGTCGGCACCTGTCCGCCGTCCGCGGCGGTAGCCCGGTCTACGACATCGAGGCGACCGACGACGTCGACATCACGGGCTCGTTGCACGCCGTGGACGCAGCGCTGCGGCCCGCCGAAGAGGGCGACGGCTCCGAGGGCGAACCCAGTGCCGATGCAACGGATGCGGCCGATGATGCGGACCAGACGGAGGCGCTCCTGGACCAGCTGTCCGCGAGCCGTGGCGTCCGCCAGCCGGTGGCCGACCCAGAGGAGGACGACGTCCACGAGCCGATGCTCTGGGACGATCCACCACCGGCGCACCCGCCTGCCTCGCACCCCGAGGAACGACCGGACGCGACAGTCCTGCACGCCCCACAGAAGCCCACCTCCACCGAGGACTCTGACGATCAGGACGGCTCGCAGGCCCGCGACACCACCCGGGAGTCGGGGGAACGCCCCCGGCGGACGCGACGACGGCGCACGAGTGTGCCGTCCTGGGACGAGATCGTCTTCGGCGCCAAGAACGACTGAGGCCGCTAGCCGGCTACCGTCACCAGCGGGACAGTCGTCTCCTCGGCAGTGAGCGCACCGTGCATCCCGATCAGGGCCAGGGACGAGGCACTCTGGCTGCGCGAGTCGACGACGGCGTGCCTGCCGCGTGCGATCACCACCACGTCCCCGACGACGTCCCTCGCCTGAGGGGTGACGTCACCGATGAGGCCGGAGGTCAGAAGTTCGGCACGTGCACGCACGTCCACAGAGTCGCCGAGCACTTCCCGCCACCGCGCAGCCACCTGGTCCGCCCGCCCGGGCCGGGTGTACAGGTGCACGGCACGGGGCTCCCCAGCGACCAGGTCGACATCTCGACGGAGCCTGTCGTCCTCGGCGATATCGGTGCGTTCGGTCGCCGGGACGTCGACCATCCCGTGGTCGGCCGTCACCATGAGCAGAGTGCCCGGTGGCAGCATCCGAGCCAAGCGGGCAAGTTCGGTGTCGATTGCCTCAAGCTCGTCGGACCACTCCGCGCACTGCCAACCGGCCCGGTGCCCGATGGCGTCCAACTCACCCCAGTACAGGTAGACGACATCCACGTGCGGGTCCCGGAGCTCACGCAGCGCGGTGTCCACCCGCTCCGGCAGTGACTGTGCCGGGCTGTACTCGCCACCGCGCAACGCCGCGCGGGTCAGGCCCGAGTCGGCGAAGCGCCAGGGCCCGACACTGACCGCCACATGCCCGGCTCGCTCCAGTCGCTCGAACACCGTCGCCTCCGGTTGCCACTGCTCCGGGTCAGCCGTGCCGTTCCAGGACACCAGGTTCAGCAGACCCCCACCGCCGCCTCGCACCGTGTAGCCCAGCATCCGCGTGCGTCCCCCTTCCCGCCCGGTGCCCAGGTAGGTCACGTTGGTGGCGGTGGTGGACGGGAAGGTCGTCCGCACGGAACGCAACCGCTCCTCACCGCTGAGGAACGGCGCGCGGGAGGCCCGATCAACCAGGTTGTAGGCGCCGAGGCCGTCCACCAGGACCACGCACGCCTTCCGGCTGCGCGGCAGTGCCAGGCGGGCACGCGCGGCCTCGGCCTCGGCCCCGCCCGGAAGGTCGATGCCGCAGGCTCCCACGGCGCCCAGCAGCACATCACCGAGCCGCCCGGCCGTGCCGTCGAGGCTCATTCCCGAGCAGCCGCCGTGGCCGCCGAGAGTTCGGTGGCGAAGGCTGTGGCCGCGGCCATCGCGTGCGGGCCTTCCGCCTGGGCGCTGATCCGTACCACGAGATCGTCCGGCATCGCTGTCCCGGTCAGCCCGTGGTCTGCTTCGCACTCCGGGTCCGGGCAGGTCGCCGGCTCCAGGTCGATCCGGGTCACGGCCCCCCAGCTGATCGCAATGGTCAGTTCCGTGCCACCGGCACCTTGGGTATAGGTCGCCGGGTCATTCACACCGTGCGTCAGTCCCACAGAGCGAATCTCCCGAACCGCCACGGCCTCCGTGGTGGCCGCCGCGTTCACCGCGCCGATCGGTACCTCGCCAGGGAGGTCATCCACGTGGGCGACCACCAGGCGGGTGGGGGTGAGCACCAAGGTGGTGATGTGACGACGCACCTCGGTCCGGTCGAACATGGTTTCGGGGTGTACGAGGAACGCGCGCACCGGTTCCCCGGCGAGCGCAACTTCGAGCACATCCATCACCAGGGACGGGTAATAACCGGCGCGGTCGATCTCCCGCCTGAGGTCACGTTGCTGGTCCGTTCGTGAGGTCACCGCCATAGTCTCCCACTTCCCCGGCGTTACGGGAGTACCCGTCGAGCAGCATCGCCACGCTGAGGCTGTGCCACATCCACGTGCATGCCGAGGATCGCCACACCGGACTCCGAGACCAGGACGGGGTTGAGCTCGAGCTCCGACACCTCAGCGAGTTCGTCCTTGAGGACCGAGACCCTGCCGATCACCTCTTCCAGGGCGGCCACGTCGAGCGGAGGCAACCCGCGCTGTCCCAGCAATCGAGGGGAGGCACGCAGCGAACGGACCATGTCTGAGCTGTCCTCATCGGTCAGTGGCGGGACGCGGTAACTCACGTCGCCAAGGAGCTCCACCGCATCGCCGGCCAGTCCGACGCTGATGATCGGACCGTACAACGGGTCCTCGGCAGCCCGGACCACGCAGGCCACACCGGGCGGCGCCATCGCCTGAACATCAAAGGTCGTCGGTCGCCCGGTCAGTGTTCGCACGCGTGCTTCCGCCTGCCGGTACGCATCGGTCAGCTCCGTCGGCGTGGACAGGTCGAGCCGCACGGCGCCCAGGTCGGAGCGGTGGCGCAACAACTCCTCAGCGGTCTTCAGGGCGACCGGCCATCCGATCTCCGCCGCAGCAGCGAGCGCTTCGTCCAGGCTCGCGACGCGACGTTCGGACCAGGTCTGCACCCCGTGGCTGATCAGGAGCTCGCGGGTGCGTTCAGGGCTCAGGCGCTTCGTGGTGCCGGCGGGAAGCCCGGTCAGCTCCGCCTGGACGAGGTTCTTGGCGGCCTGACGGTCGACGTCGTCGAAGTCGAGCCGCGTCCCACGGCCGCTCTCGCGCCAACGCTGATAGCCGCGCGCCTGCGCCAGGCCCGCCACCGCTGACTCCGCACTCGGGAAGGTCGGCACCCGCACCGGCTCGCCCGGATCATGCGGGACATCGCCGGCGTCGATAAGCCCGGAAATCCCGTACAGCGTGGCGGCCACGGTGCGACCTGACTCGGCCGCGAGTCGCTGGATCTGGGCGGCGATCGCTTCACTGTCCGGCTCCAGCAGCGGGGCGTACCCCACCACTGCCACGTCCCAGTCCGCCCGCGCCAAGGCGGCGTCCACCTGCGCGGCATAGTCGTTGCCGCACGCACGCGGGCTCATGGCAACCGGATCCCCCGCAAGGGCGAGGCGGTGGTATCGGATCAGCTCGGCGAACACCGCGGCCTGCGCCCCGGTGTTGGTGATGACCAACACCCGATCCCCCGGTGGGAGGGGCTGTTCACTCAGCAAGGCTGCCAGGTCGAGCATCTCGGGGACTGACTCGGTCTGCAGCACCCCTGCTTGGTGCATCAACTCGTCCAGCGCCCGCCGGGGAACACGAGTCGTGCGCACCGAGTGCCCGGGGAGCGGGAGCTGCCCGGTGGTTCCGGCGATCATCGCCACCACCGGCCCCTTCTCCGAAAGCCGGCGCGCTACTCGGGAGAACTTGCGGGGGTTCCCGATCGACTCCAGACGTACGCACGCGACCGTGGTCTGGTCGTCCGTGGTCCAGTACTGCATCGTATCGTTGCCGGAGACGTCGACCCGGTGACCGGCGGACAGGAACGTGGACAGACCGAGCCCGCGATGCGTCACGCCGTCCAGCAGGTTCAGCCCGGCCGCGGCCGACTGACAGAAGATCCCGACATGCCCCCGCCGGATTCCGCGGGTCCACATCGTCGCGTTCAACCTGCCGAACTCACCGCCGGTGAGCACGCCGAAGGAGCGTGGACCCACCAGTCGCATCCCGTGCTGACGTAACGTGCGGACCAACGTGCGCTGCGGCACTTTCCCGCTGGGCGGGCCGGACTCGTACCCACCCGTGTAGAGCACGACGGCGCGCACCCCCATGCGCGCCAATCGTGGCACGAGGTCGAGCACCTCCACCGCCGGTGCAGCCACGAGGGCGAGGTCAATCCCTTCCTCGCCCGGCTGGACGTCCTCCACCCGGGCACTGTGACCCGCGATCCCGACCACATGCACGCGCTCGGACACGGCCGTGCCTAGCCCGGCCAGCAACTGCTCGGCGAACGCCGTTCCCTCCTCTCCCGAGCCGACAAGCAGGACCTGACGAGGCGAGAGTACGGCGCGCATGCTGAGGGCTTCTGCCCGCCGTTCCCGTTCCATCAGCACTGCCATCGACCGGTCGGTCGGTCGAATGGTGAACGAGACGCCGATGATCCCGTCGTCGAACTCTTGATGCACGTCGTAGCCGGCATCGGTGAACACCCGCAGCATCCGCGCGTTCTGTGGGAGGACGTCGGCCACGAACCGACGCACCCCGAGCTCGCGCCCTGCCGCAGCCAGGTGCTCCAGGAGGACGGAACCGACGCCCTTGCCCTGTGCGGCGTCGGAAACGTTGAACGCCACTTCTGCGGCATCGCTGTCCACCCGGTCGAAACGACCGATCGCCACGATCTCGCCACCGGCCTCGAGTACCAGAGCCACTCGGGTGTGGTGGTCGACGTGGGTGAAGCGGTGCAGATCCCGCGCAGGCAACCGCTCCAACGGGGCAAAGAAGCGCAGGTACACCGATTCCGGGGACTGACGGGCGTGGAAACGCTCCACCGCGTCGGTGTCCGAAGGCAGGATCGGACGGATCCGCATCGTGGTGCCATCGCGCAGCACCACGTCGGCCTCCCAATGCTCCGGGTAGGGGGCTTCCTCCTCGGAACTGTTGCCGTGAGCCATGCCACGATCCTAGATGCCCACCGTCGGTGTGTACTGGTCGGCCTGGTGCTCTGGGCGCGCGATGATGGACAGATGGCACGCCGCAGCACCTCCGGACCGGACCAGGCCCCGGTCGAGTCCATCATCATCGACACCGACGTCTCGACCGAGATGCGGGGCTCCTTCCTGGAGTACGCCTACTCGGTGATCTACTCCCGCGCGCTGCCCGACGCGCGCGACGGGCTCAAACCGGTCCACCGCCGCATCCTGTTCCAGATGGCCGAGATGGGTCTGCGCCCGGATCGCGGTCATGTGAAGTCCGCACGCGTCGTCGGTGAGGTGATGGGGAAGCTGCACCCGCACGGTGACGGCGCCATCTACGACGCACTCGTGCGGATGGCGCAAGCGTTCTCGCTACGGCTTCCGCTCGTGGACGGGCATGGCAACTTCGGGTCTCTCGACGACGGACCAGCGGCCCCGCGGTACACGGAGGCCCGGCTCGCACCCGCCGCGTTGGTGATGACGGCGGACCTCAACGAGGACGTCGTCGACTTCGTCCCGAACTACGACAGCCAACTGACCCAACCCGAGGTGCTCCCGTCGGCGCTGCCCAATCTGCTCGTCAATGGGGCGTCCGGGATCGCGGTCGGGATGGCCACCAACATGCCTCCGCACAACCTCGTCGAGGTGGTCGCGGCGGCTCGGCACCTGATCGCCCACCCGGACGCCGATCTCGAGGCCCTGATGCGGTTCGTGCCCGGCCCGGACCTTCCCGGCGGCGGCAAGATCGTCGGGCTGGAGGGCATCCGGGAGGCCTATGCGGGAGGACGTGGCTCGTTCCGCACCCGCGCCACAGCGCGGGTGGAGAACCTCACTCCGCGCAAGAAGGGCATCGTCGTCACCGAGCTGCCTTACCAGGTCGGACCTGAACGTGTCATCGAGAAGATCAAGGACGCCGTCCAGGCGAAGAAGTTGCAAGGCATCTCGGCCGTGAACGACCTCACCGATCGCACCAACGGGCTGCGGTTGGTGATCGAGGTGAAGAATGCGTTCAACCCGGAGGCCGTCCTCGCCCAGCTGTACAAGTTGACTCCGCTCGAGGAGTCCTTCGGGATCAACAACGTGGCGCTCGTCGAGGGGCAGCCACGCACTCTCGGCCTCCGAGAGCTCCTCGTCGTCTACGTCGAGCACCGCCTCACCGTGGTTCGCCGCCGGTGCGAGTTCCGGCTCGCCAAGCACCGGGACCGTGCGCATCTGGTGGAAGGACTGTTGATCGCGATCGCTGACATCGACGAAGTGATCGCGGTGATCCGCACCAGCGATGACGCCGAGTCCGCGCGGGCCCGGCTGATGGCGGTGTTCGACCTGTCCGAAGCACAGGCGGAGTACATCCTCGAGCTACGGTTGCGACGTCTGACGAAGTTCTCCCGGATCGATCTCGAGGCAGAGCGGGACGAGCTGGCCCGCGAGATCGAGTCGCTCGAGGCGATCCTTGCGGACGAGGGCCTGCTGCGAGAGCTGGTCTCCGACGAGCTCGCCCGGGTTGCTACCGAGCACGGAACTCCGCGACGTACCGTCCTGCTCGAAGCCTCCGGTGCCACCGCGACCGCCCAACCAGGGCAGGCACGTTCCCGTGCCGGACGAGGCGCCGAGGTTCCGCTCGAAGTCGCCGACACGCCGTGCCGGGTCCTCCTTTCCGCGACAGGGCTGCTCGTCCGGACCGCTGACGACGCCGAGCCGACCCGGACCGGCACTCGCAGCGCCCACGATGCGTTGCACGCGAACGTCCGCGCCACGGCTCGCGGGGAGGTCGGCGCCGTGACCAGTCGCGGTCGAATGCTCCGGCTCTCGGTGATCGAGGTTCCCGCGCTGCCGCCCACGGACGCCGCTCCCAGCTTGTCCGGCGGCGTCCCGGTGAGTGAGGTACTCATGCTCGAGGCTGGTGAGCGGGTGGTCGGCCTGGCCGGCCTCGACGCCAGCTCTGCCCCGCTCGCGCTGGGCACGCGCACCGGCCAGGTCAAGCGCGTGAGCGCCGACTACCCGCGAAGGGACTCGTGGGACGTGATCTCGTTGAAGGATGACGATGAGGTCGTGGGTGCGTCAGCGGCCGCCGACGAGGACGAAGTCGTCTTCCTCTCCTCCGAGGCGCAGCTGCTGCACTTCCCCGCTGCCCTGGTCCGACCGCAGGGGCGTGGGGCCGGCGGGATGGCTGGTATCAAGCTCGCGGAGGGGGCCACGGTCATCTCGTTCACCGTGGTGCCGGCCAGCCGGGCGGAGGACGCCGTGGTGGTCACCGTCTCGGGGTCGTCCACCGCGCTGCCGGGCACTGCACCGGGCTCGGCGAAGGTGACGCCGTTCGCGCTCTATCCAGGCAAGGGACGTGCCACCGGAGGGGTGCGTGCGCACCGTTTCGTCCGCGGTGAGGATTCGCTCGTGCTCGCGACCGTGGGCCCGGACCCGGTGCGTGCCGTGGGGTCGGCCGGTCAGGCTGTGGAGCTGCCTGAGCTCGACGAACGACGAGACGGTTCAGGCCGACTGCTCGACGCTCCCGTCGCCGGCCTGGGCTGATCCCGTCGGGTCAGACGCCATGGCACCGGCCTCGATCGAATCAGCTCGCCACTCGCGCAGCATGCCCATCGCGATGAGCACCTGGGCAGCGATATAGCTGGTCATCACGAGAAGGTCGTGCGCCGGAGCCCGGTACCAGATGGCGAATGCCTCGAGCCCGATCAGCGAGTCGGACGCGAAGAACACGAGGCCGCCCACGCCCACCAGGAGATTCACCCGAGTGGCGCTGGCGGCTGCAGCGACCAGGACGACTCCGTACACCGCGACGAGCGGAAGCAGAGACCCTGCTCCGGACGCGCAGGCTGCGAAGAGCGCGGCGAAGCCGGCGATGTACCCGACGATCACCATCGGATGAAGCCGTGTCCGGCGCAGGTGGTGGAAGGTTGCGACGAAGCACGCCTGCGCAATGCCGAAGGCGGTGACCATCGCGATGAATCCGGCGTCGTCGCCAAGTATCCGTGGAGCAGCATCACCTGCCCAGGAGAAGAACAGCGCACCGGCGTACAGGCGCGCGGATCGCGTACCGCGCGGCACCTCCGGGCGATTCCATACAGCACCGGCAAGAGCGGGCATGAGGAGCACCTGGGTACTGTCGGCCAGCACCTGCGCACCGATCGCTTGCGCCACCAGGTGCGCCACGATCAGTACCGCTGCGAGGATGTCCCAGGCACGGTTCATCGGCTTCTCACACCTCGATGGTGTACGTGGTCGACCCCCGGGTCGGCTCGAACCCGAGCTTGTCGAACAGTCCAAGTGAGTCCTGCCTCGTGGCGTGATCGACGCCCAGGGCCGCGTACTCCATGCCGGACTCTGCGAATGCTCGCATCGCTCGCACCAGGAGTGTCGTCGCGATACGGCGGCCCCGCCACGGGGCGCGTACACCGAGCATGTCCACGTACCCCTCGGACCATCCGAGTGTCTCCCAGTCCTGCTCGTACTTGCTGGCCAGAAGGTAGCCCGCCACCTGCGCACGATCAGTGGTCCGGTCGAGCACCAGAAAGCTCCACTCCGGAACGAAGTAGGTGCGGCCCTCGGTCCAGACGGTCGCACTCTGGGCCTGCGCGTGGGAACCGAAGGCCTCATTGTGCGCAAGTCTGATCTGGTCGTCGAGCTCCATCGTCCACGGCTCCACGCTCAGGGGTCTGAGCACCGCCACCTCGGGCAACTCGAGTGCCAGGTCCCGGCGCATCTCCGTGTGGTAGCCGGCCTCGGAGAAGCCGTATCGCCTGACCAGGTCGGCCGAGTGGTCCATCCCGTCCTCGACGTGCACCACGATCGTCCCGGACCCGTTCCCGGTCTCGGTCAGCACGCCCCGCGCCCGTTCGATCTGCCATTCCAGGATCGCTGAGCCGACCCCGCGGTGTCGATGGTCGGGGCACACTCCACCATCGAGGAACACCCGGACCGGTCCGGCGTCGTCGGGCGGCACGCTGACTAGACCGAAAGCGCACAGCCTTCCGGTGGAATCAAACCCCGCGATCGAGTTCTCCGTCAGGTCCGTCCACTGGGTCACGAACGACTCGTCGAGCTCCTCACGCGTGCTCCGGTAGGGCGGGTCGTCGTGTTCCTCGATCCTCTGCCAGAGCATGAACAAGGCTGCAGCGTCACCCTGGTGCACAGGTCGCCAGGTGAGCTCAAGATCCTGAGAACCACTTGCGATCATGGGCGGACCGCCGGCTCGGTGGAGTACCGGACGGCCTCACTGAGAGTCTCGAATCCGAGGGCGTGGGCAGCGTGCAGCACCCCGTCCTGGCGGAGGTCGACGTCGATCCGTGCAGTAACCATGTCAGCGGAAGCGTAGGCGCGCAGGGCCGTGACGAGCAAAGGCAGCGCCACCGTGTCGCTGCTACCGGCACTGTCCATGAGGGCCCAGCGAAGCCGAACAGCTCCGTGATCGGGCCATCCGACGGGGATCTCCTCACCCTCGAGCACAGCACACGCACGACCGTCGACATGAGCGGTCCAGGCACGCCCGCTCGAGGTCACCAGATCTTCGATGACGGGCTCACTCGCACCCGGCGGACCATCCCGGAACGAGGGTGCGGCGCTGGTATCGAAGGGACGCTGCACGGTGCGCACGCGTCCCGCTGACGTGAACCCTGCGGCGGCACAGAGGCGACGCTGATCGGTCCGGCTCTCGTCAACCATCACGTGGGTCGACACGGGTTCGATCCGCTGTGCACAGGCGTCTTGCCAGCGGAGCATCGCGCGGCCGATTCCTCGGCCGCGCCAGCCCGGGTCAATCACCGCTGACAGCAGGGCATGACCAGCCTTTCGGTGAACTACCGCGGCAGCACGCAGCACCCCCTGGTCGTCCAGCCCGGCAAGTGAGTCCGCCGCAAGGTCCACCCCGGCCTTGTGGAGCCGGTGCGGGCTCAGATCAGTGCCGTCCGGATGCGTGCTCTGGTCGACCGCCCGGGCGCGCGTGAGGAGGAGACGCACGCCCTCGTCGTCCGCTACCGTGAGCGGGCTCCACTGCAGCCCGAGATGCGGGCCCGGCAGTGGTGGGCGGCCCGTACTCACGCGTCGATCCGATCCCTGTCCAGATCGTTCGCTCCGGCGATGATGAAATCCTTGCGGGGAGCCACATCGTTCCCCATCAGCAGGTCGAAGACGGTCTCAGCCGCTTCCACGTCGTCCATCGTGATCTTGCGCAACGTGCGGTGCGCCGGATCCATGGTGGTTTCTGCGAGTTGGTCGGCATCCATCTCACCGAGACCCTTGTACCGCTGGATGGGTTCCTTGTACCGCCGTCCCGACCGCTCCAGAGTGCGCAGCACCTTGGACAGCTCGGCCTCGGAATAGGTGTAGGTGATCGATCCCTTGCGCTTGCCCTGCGCCGGCATCTCCACCCGATGCAGGGGGGGAACCGCTGCGAACACGCGCCCTGCCTCCACCAACGGCCGCATGTACCGGAAGAACAGGGTAAGCAGGAGCGTGCGGATATGGGCGCCGTCGACGTCCGCGTCGGTCATCAGCACGATCTTGCCGTAGCGGACCGCGTCCAGTTCGAAGGAACGCCCGGAGCCCGCTCCGATCACCTGGATGATCGAGGCACACTCAGCGTTCTTGAGCATGTCCGCCAGGGACGCCTTCTGCACGTTCAAGATCTTGCCCCGAATGGGCAGCAGCGCTTGGAAGTCGGACTGGCGGGCCAATTTCGCCGTGCCCAACGCGCTGTCCCCCTCCACGATGAACAGCTCGGACCGCTCCACATCGTCACTACGGCAGTCGGCGAGCTTCGCCGGGAGCGTCGAGGTCTCCAGTGCATTCTTGCGCCGGGAGATCTCCTTGTGGGTCCGCGCAGCGATGCGGGCACGCATCTCCCCGACGACCTTCTCGAGCAGCATTCCCGCCTGCGCCTTCTCGCCGCGCTTGCTCGAGGTGAGAAGCGAGGAGATCTCGGTGTCGACCACCTTGGCGACGATGCCACGCACCGGCGCCGTACCCAGAACCTCCTTCGTCTGGCCCTCGAACTGCGGCTCGGGAAGGCGCACCGTGACCACGGCTGTCAGCCCGGCCATGACGTCATCCTTCTCGATGCGTTCCTTGCCGTTCTTCCCCGTGAGCTTGAGCCGGCGCGCGTTCGCCTCGATCTGCTTACGGACCGCCTTCAGCAGGCCCTGATCGAAACCGCTCAGGTGAGAACCGCCCTTCGGGGTGGCAATGATGTTGACGAAGCTGCGGACCTCGGTCTCATACCCGATCCCCCAGCGCAGCGCCACCTCCACCTCGCAGGTTCGCTCCACGTCGACCGGGTGCAAATGCCCCTGGGAATCGAGTTGCTGCACGGTCTCTGTGAATGTGCCCTGACCGGTCAAGCGCCATGTATCGGTCACGGCGCTGTCAGCGGCGAGGAACTCCACGAAGTCGCACGCCCCGCCGTCGTGCCGGAACACTTCCTCCACCGGGCCGTCCTCGCCCGGGGTGCCGGGCAGGCGCCGCTCGTCGCGGACAGTCAGCTGCAGCCCGGGCACCAGGAAGGAGGTCTGCCGTGCCCGGGTGATGAGCTCGTCGTACGAGAACGCGGCCGAGGCCGGGAAGATCTGGCTGTCAGCCCAGTACCGCACCCTCGTCCCGGTGACCCCGCGTTTGACCTTGCCCACCTTGCGGAGCTCGGAGTGGTCAGTGAAGGGGGTGAACGGCGAGTCAGGCGAAACGTCCGTACCGTCGTCGAAGATGCCTGGCTCTCCACGGTGGAAGGACATCGCATAGGTGGTGCCACCTCGATCGACCTGCACCTCCAGGCGCGACGAGAGGGCGTTCACCACAGACGCACCGACCCCGTGCAGTCCCCCCGACGACGCGTACGAACCACCACCGAACTTCCCACCGGCGTGGAGCTTGGTGAACACCACCTCGACGCCGCTCAGCTTCAGGTTGGTCACGTTGTCCACCGGGATGCCGCGGCCGTTGTCGCGCACCTCCACCGAACTGTCCGGGTGGAGCACAACCTCGATGGCGTCCCCATGCCCTTCCAACGCTTCGTCGACTGCATTGTCGATGATCTCCCACAGACAGTGCATGAGTCCGCGGGAGTCGGTGGAACCGATGTACATCCCGGGTCGCTTGCGCACCGCCTCGAGCCCCTCGAGCACGGAGAGGTGACGGGCGGTGTAGCTGGATTCCGTAGAGGTTTTCGACACCCTCCCATTCTAGGCGGGAGGACTCTCGTCCAGCCGGATCGCCACCCAGCATGGTGGAATCTCTCCAGCCAGGGATGCAGGTCACGTTCCGCAGTGAGCGAACTCGCCGCTCCTGAAGGATGGCACCGGGCAGTGAGATGGTTACATGGCAGCGTGAGCACTTTGACTGCCGACAACGCCCATGACGCACTGACCGCGGCCGACCGCTGCGACGCTTGCGGAGCACAGGCGTACGTACGCGTGCTCCTGGATGCCGGTGAGCTGCTCTTCTGCGCCCACCACGCACGCAAGCACTCTGAGAAGTTGACCTCCGTCGCCACGCACATCCAGGACGAGACCGAGCGGCTGCACGCCGACGCGGAGTCCACCGGCTCCTGAACTGGGCTGGCCCCGCACCATCCGTGCAACGACGGCAACGCTCCTGGCTCCCACCGAGGCGCCAGGAGCGGAGTTGACCGCGGTACAGCCTGTGCTGGCTGTACAGCCGGTGCCGGCTCGGTCACGCGCTGCACAGACGTCGATGAGGTATGCCACGCCTCACTGAGGCCAGCCTCGGCTTCGATGCGCATCGGCGCCGCGGTGATTACGCTCGGTCGTATGACCACCACGACCCAGTCCGAGTCCACCTACGTCCGACTACTGACCGAACAGATCGGTCACGAGTTCGATGCGCACACCCAGTACGTCGCCATCGCCGTGTGGTTCGACGCGCAGGACATGCCGCGGCTCGCTGCGCACTACTATCGGCAGGCGCTCGAAGAGCGAAACCACGCGATGATGATCATCCAGTACATGCTGGACCGCGACATTCATGTGGCGATCCCCGCAGGCTCGGCCGTACAGAGCGACTTCTCCGATGTGCGCGAACCAATCGCGCTCGCGTTGAAGCAGGAGAAGGAGGTCACCTCGCAGATCGAGGCGATCTTCCAGGCCGCCCGTGCCGAGGCGAACGTCATCGGGGAGCAGTTCATGCTCTGGTTCCTCAAGGAGCAGGTGGAGGAAGTGGCCTCCGCGAGCACGCTGCTCACCGTCGCTGAGCGTGCCGGCGACAACCTGTTCGACCTGGAGAACTTCCTCGCCCGGGAGAGCATCGGCGATGCCGGTGAGTCCGCCGATGCTCCAGAAGCCGCGGGCGGTGCCGTCTAACACCCGGCTCAGCCTTCCCACCACCGCGGAACACCCACTCCCCACCCGGCCGAACGCAACCTGGTGCGGCAGAATCTCTGCGATCGCCGCACAAGGTTGCGTTCGGCCGGGTGGGTGGGCTCGGCCCGTGTGGGTCAGTCCAGGTAGTCCCGCAACACCTGAGACCGACTCGGGTGACGCAACTTGGACATCGTCTTGGACTCGATCTGCCGGATCCGCTCCCGGGTGACCCCGTAGACCTTGCCGATCTCGTCGAGGGTCTTGGGCTGACCGTCGGTGAGGCCGAACCGCATGGAGACCACACCGGCCTCTCGCTCGGAGAGCGTGTCAAGCACCGAGTGCAGCTGCTCCTGCAATAGCGTGAAACTCACCGCGTCCGCAGGGACGACCGCCTCGGAGTCCTCGATGAGGTCGCCGAACTCGGAGTCCCCGTCCTCACCAAGCGGTGTGTGCAGCGAGATCGGCTCGCGACCATACTTCTGCACCTCGACGACCTTCTCCGGGGTCATGTCGAGTTCCTTGGCGAGTTCCTCCGGCGTCGGCTCGCGACCAAGGTCCTGCAGCATCTGCCGCTGCACCCGTGCCAACTTGTTGATGACCTCGACCATGTGCACCGGGATACGGATCGTGCGAGCCTGGTCGGCCATCGCCCGGGTGATCGCCTGACGGATCCACCACGTGGCATAGGTGGAGAACTTGTAGCCCTTGGTGTAGTCGAACTTCTCGACCGCGCGGATCAGGCCGAGGTTTCCTTCCTGGATCAGGTCCAGGAAAAGCATGCCGCGTCCGGTGTAACGCTTCGCGAGCGAAACCACCAGGCGCAGGTTCGCCTCGAGCAAGTGGTTCTTGGCGCGACGGCCATCCTGCGCGATCCACTGCATCTCGCGGCGCAACTTCGGCGCCATCTCCGAGCCGTCGCTGGCCAGCTTCTCCTCGGCGAACAGGCCTGCCTCGATCCGCTTGGCGAGCTCGACCTCTTGCTCGGCGTTCAGCAGCGCGACCTTACCGATCTGCTTGAGGTAGTCCTTGACCGGGTCGGCTGTCGCACCAGCGGTGACGACCTGCTGCGCGGGAGCGTCGTCGTCATCGGAGTCCGAGTAGACGAAGCCACCGGCCTCCTCGGTCTCAGCGTTCTCGGCGGCGGTCGTCTTGGTGGTCGTGGTGGGTTCTTCGACCTTGGGGCGATCCTGGTCCGGTGTGTCCGAGGCACTGTCCGCTTCCGGGACGGTGGCCAGAGAGTCCTTCGGCGCACCCGCCTTCTTTCGCGTGGCCGTGCCCTTCTTCGCCCCTCCGGCAGCAGCACCGCCAGTCGAGGACTTTCCCGGGGCCGCCGTTGTGGACTTCTTGGAAGCGGACTTCGCAGCAGGCTTCTTCGCGCTCGACGATCCGGCGGACTTCGAAGCCGGCTTCTTCGTGCCTGTGGAGTCGGCCGACTCCACAGTGGCGGTGGTGCCTCGACGCGGGGCTGCATTGGCGACAGCCCGGGCAGGGACGTCGGTAACGGTGATCTTGGCGGTCTGCATGGCGCCGAGAACCTCCTTGAGACGGCGGGGCTTGACGTCGGCCTCCTCACACGCCGCTCGGAACTCGGTCGCAGTGAGCGATCCGCGCTCCAAGCCGGTTCTATACGCCTTCTGCAAGGAAGAGTGTTCAAACTCGCGGGGCAGCACAGCGTGGGAACGAGGCGACGGCACAGAGAACCTTTCGGCGGGGAGACAAGGCGCGGACAGCGACCTGGACGTCGCGGCGTCCTACAATTATAACCGCCCGGAGGCGGTGTGCTCGGCGAGCGAGCACCGGCTGAACAATGCACCACAGCGATGTGCCGCGGCACTGTCAGCCGAAGTGGTCGACGGGTAGTACAACGCCCGCCGGGAGCCCGATGTTCCTGGCTGTGTTTGCCCCTACGTCTCGATCAGGGCGCGGTACGCGGCAGCATCCAACAACTGGCCCGTCACGACGTCGCCGACGTCCACGCGGAACAACCAACCGCCGTCGTACGGGGAGTCGTTCACCTGTTCTGGCGTGTCAACCGCGAGGGAGTTCACTTCGATGACCTCACCGGTCACCGGGGCGTACAGCTCGCTGACGGACTTCGTGGACTCGATCTCGCCGCAACTCTCCCCTGCGGTGACTGTGTCGCCCACCGCGGGAAGCTCGACGAAGACGACATCGCCGAGCGCCGACGCAGCATGCGCGGTGATCCCCACGGTGGCGACACCCCCGGAGAGCCGCACCCACTCATGCTCAGCGGTGTACTGGCGGTCCTCCGGCACGTTCATCGGTGTGCCCCTCTAGTTGAGCTCGGGCTTGACGGCGAGCACAGGGCACGGCGCGTCCAGCAGGATTCGCTGAGCATTGGAGCCCAGAATCAACTTCCCCAGCGGGGACCGGCGGCGCAGACCGATCACGATCAGTGCAGCGTCCAAGGACTCCGCGGCCTCCATCAGAGCTTCGGCGACATCACCTCCGAGCGGAACCGTCTGGACGTCCGACGAGATGTCCCGACCACTGAGCAACTGGCGCGCCTCTGCGGCAGCGGTGTCGACGTCCTCCTGCTCAGCGCCCCGTGGCCCGTGCACCAGGACCGTCACACTGTCCGACCTGCGCCCCGCCTCCTCGACGGCCGCCTCGAGCGCGGCGCGCCCTTCAGCGGTGGCGATGAACCCGACCACGATCACGTCGCACTCCCTCCGTTGCCTACGGGCCGACCCTAGCGTGTCCCGTGGGAAGTAGCAGGTCGTCGAGCACGATTCCCACGATCGACCGCTGCCCACCCCGACGGTTCAGGCCGTACGAGGCTCCCGCGCCCACCCAGGAGGCACGCCTGCGGTGACTGCGGCAGCGAGCAGGCGAGCCAGCGGATAGTCGGCATCAAGGGCGATCGTGCGTTCCAGCAGGAGCGAGGCTCTCACCCCATCGCCGCCCCACCAGGCCAGCCAGGTCGCAGTAGCCAGCACCGGGACGCGCCAACGCTTGCTCGCGTGCGTAGCCAGCACGGTCAACGCGGCCGAGCCCGTGGCGAGCCGATCCTCCCGCGGCCCGATCCTGCCGCTGAAGACGGCTTCCAGCACGCGCCCACGCTCTCGATCGGTCACGGCACGACCGGTCGCTGCCCACAGCAGAACCCCGTCACGCACCCACTCGTCCTGCATGCCTGCGAGCACCGCGCCGAGGAGCGTCGGCTCGATCGTGACCCGGTCCAGCCCATCCGGTGCTACGCGATCGGTGAGCTCCACCCAGCGGCGCAACGCAAGCTGTCGCCAACGCACAGGGTCGATCCGCTGTCGCCGAGACGCATGCCTGGTCGCGGCCGCACTGGCGGCACGTCGCCGATCGGCCGCGCGATCGACATCGGCCACGACGGCCTCACGTGACGCCGCGTAGGACCGTCCGCGGAAAACCATCGCAGCGCTCACCTCGGAGTGCTCCAGAACGGTCGTCGACCGGCCGACGGCAGGACAACACGGTGCGTCAGCACAGCGCACGCACCGGAAGGCGTGCGGCGAGAGCAGCCAGGTTCGTTCCCTACTCCCCCACCTGGTGCTCAACCACCACCGTAGGACCGAACCCGCACCGTCCCGGCCGTGCATGATCCGAAGCCAGGGCTGATCGCTCACGATGACGCACAGGGCACCTACGGCATTCTCGAGCGCAAGCTGGCGCTCCACCTCATCACGCACCTCGGCGGCGTCGAGATCGGCGACGTCGAACCGTGCCACCAACCCGATGGAGACACCGGCGGTTTCCTGGCGGAGAGCAATCACCACGACTGATTCCTGCGGCCAGAACCCCAGCTGATAGGGAAGCCAGGAGAGCACGTCAACAGGATCCTCGGGATTGATCTGCACAGGCGCTGGGAGCAGGCTTTCGGAAGGTTCGGTGATCTCGTCCATGTCCTCCATCCGAGACCACGCCGCTCTGTAGCGCGCCGCAGCCGGCAGGGGGTTGTGGACACCCGAGCAGGGTCGGGTTGGCAGTGGAAAACTGTGCGCGCTCCGCATACCTGTGGACGCGTCCGCATCGTCGGGTGACCGTGGCCGGGTGACGGTCAGCACGTCGGCCAGGTACGGCACCGAGCCCCGCCGAAGACAAGGGCCAAGCCATTTCGCCGTACGCTGAGCAGGTGCACACGACCGCCCCCGCCACCTCTTTGCAGCACCTGCGTTCAGCGGTGTCCGACCGTGTCCGGGACAGCTTCGCCGAGGTGATGGATCAGCACGCCGATGTCGGCCCCGAGATCACCGATCTCGGGGCAGTGGCCACTGACCTGCTCGATGGCGGCAAGCGGCTCCGAGCAGCATTCGCCGCCGCTGGATGGATGGCGTTCGGTGGACCCGAGCTGGACGACCGGATCGTCGCTACCGGAGCAGGCCTCGAGCTCTTCCAGATGGCAGCGCTCGTGCACGACGACGTGATCGACGACTCCAGGACCCGCCGCGGACGTCCAGCCGCCCATCACCAGTTGGCCATGCGCCACGACGAGCTCAAGATGATGACCGATGCACGCCGGTACGGGGCGTCGTCGGCAGTGTTGCTGGGCGATCTTCTGCTGGTCGCCGCGATGCGCGAGCTCGACGAGGCCCTGGACGCGCTCCCCGACGACGAACGTCGGTCGGCACGCCGCCTCGTCACCGACATGATGGCCGGTGTGACCCTCGGCCAGTACCTGGACATCTACGCTCAGTCCGCGCCGTGGTCGGACGATCCGAGCGTTGATCTGGACCGCGCCCGACGCGTACTCCGCGCGAAAGCCGCAAGATACAGCGTGGAGCAGCCGTTGTGCCTGGGGGCGACGATGGCGGGTGCGCCGCCCGACGGGGTCGAGTCGTGTTCTCGGATCGGTCTGCCGATCGGTGAGGCATTCCAGCTACGTGACGACCTCCTGGGAGTGTTCGGCGATCCCGCACTCACCGGCAAGCCCGCAGGTGATGACCTGCGCGAGGGAAGCGAACAGTGCTTCTCACCACCGCACTGGAGCGTGCTGATCCTGCCGACGCCACCGAGCTCCGCCGAGCGATTGGCGATCCCGACCTTGATCCGGTCGTGCTCACCAGAGCACGCGAGATCATCGCCGGCACACAAGCCCCGGGCGCCGTCGAGACGTTGATCGAGGATCGGCGTCACGAAGGCCTCGCAGCCATCGATGCGGCCGGCCTCGAGCGTGCTGCAGTCGAGCTCCTGCGCCTACTCGCCGATGCTGCGGTCACCCGGATCGCATGACGCCGCCCCGGAGCGGAAGGACTACCGGCTCGGTCGCACGACGATGCGCGGCCTAGAACGCCAGCGGCTGCGCCGCCCGGCGCACGGCATGTGTCCGGCCCTGACGGAGAGCGTCGATGGGCCGTTCCTCCAATTCGTCGTTGTGGTCAAACAACCAGGCCACGATCTCTTCGTCGTCGAATCCTGCATCACCGAGTTGCATCGCGGTGCCGCGCAACGTACTCAGCACTGTTGAGCCACCCGCACCGACGTCGTCATCGACGAGAAACTCCCCTGGTACCGACCACGCCCTGTTCTCGCCGCGCCGGAGGGCGATCAGACGGCGTTCGGTCAGCATGCCGCGTACGTCCCGCAAACGGACCTGCAGGGCGTCGGCCACCTCCGGCAGGCTCAACCAGCCGCTGCTGGGAATCGATCTCTCAGTCACGAGACTGAGCCTACGGGTCCCAGCGATCTGTCACGAACGGGTTGTCAGGTTCCACACATAACCACTACTGTCACTTTTGTCCCACTCTTCTCATACACCTCAAACAACACAAACGTCACGTTAGACACGCCGTGTCGCCGACTTCCGCGGCGACGGAGACACCTCGGGGGAATTCCGCCATGATCCGCAGCACGCGCCGCGCCAGGACGCGCCGCGCCACGTCCGCTACGACGCTCGGTGCGATCGGAGCCGCCACCGCCGTGGGCCTCACTGGCACCGCCGCGCCGGCAGCGGCCACTCCCACCACGATCGACATCACCCAGGAGTTCACCGGCCTCCCGCAGATCGCACCACGCCACACGGCGGGTGTGACCTCGGTGGACCGCGCACCGTCGGACACTCTCTACACAGTTCGAGCGGGCGACACCGTCAGTCACCTCGCGCTGCGATACGACACGACGGTGCGTGCGATCATCCAGGCGAACGATCTCGGCTCCCGCGCGGTGATCCGCATCGGACAAACCCTGCGGATCCCCGGCTCCAGCTCCAGCTCCACGAGCAACTCGAGCTCCACCAGCAGCAGCTCGAACAACTCCAGCAGCTCGAGCAACGCCACGAGCTACCGCGTACGCGCCGGCGACACCGTCTCCGCCATCGCCGCCCGCCACGACTCCACCGTGCGCGCCATCATCGACGCCAACAACCTCAACTCCAACGCCCTGATCCGCATCGGACAAACCCTGCAGATCCCTGGCTCCAGCTCGACCAGCTCCAACTCAAGCTCGTCAAGCAACTCCAGCTCCACCAGCAGCAGCTCGAACAACTCCAGCAGCTCGAGCAACGCCACGAGCTACCGCGTACGCGCCGGCGACACCGTCTCCGCCATCGCCGCCCGCCACGACTCCACCGTGCGCGCCATCATCGACGCCAACAACCTCAACTCCAACGCCTTGATCCGCATCGGACAAACCCTGCAGATCCCTGGCTCCAGCTCGACCAGCTCCAGCTCCAGCTCGTCAAGCAACTCCAGCTCCACCAGCAGCAGCTCCGGCAGCTCCTCGTCCAGGTCATCCAGTTCGACCGAGGCCAGCACCACCCACCGCGTGGTCGCAGGCGACACGGTCTCAGGTATCGCGGCCCGCTACGGCAGCAGCGTCTCCGCGATCGTCAACGAGAACGACCTCGGCTCTGCGGCTGTGATCCGCGTGGGGCAGCGCCTGAAGGTCCCGTCCGGACTCGTCTCGAACACCTTCCTGCACTACACCTACGCCTCGGACGTCACGGCGGCGGCGAATGCGAATAAGCGGACACTGCTGGCGGCGGACCTGCCCAGCCATGCGCAGATGGAGGCGATGGTGCGCAGCACCGCCATCGAGATGGGTGTGGATCCGGCCCTCGCGCTCGCCGTGGCACACCAGGAGTCCGGATTCAACATGGACGCCGTCTCCCCCGCCAACGCCATCGGCGTGATGCAGGTGATTCCCACCTCCGGCGAGTGGGCTTCGAACCTGGTCGGCCGCGATCTCAACCTGCTCGACCCCGAGGACAACGTCACCGCCGGCGTCGCCATCCTGCGCCAGCTGCAGCGTTCGGCCGACAACCAGCGTGAGGCGATCGGCGGCTACTACCAAGGACTTGGTTCCGTGCAGCGGAACGGTCTGTACGACGACACTCGCCGGTATGTGGCAAACGTGCAGACCCTCATGACACGCTACGGCTGAGCCCGGAGAATCGGGTCGGCCGCCATACACTCGGCTCATGGCCACCACTGTCGCCGACCCGCTGATCGGCCGCCTGGTCGACAGCAGGTACGAGATCACCGCGCGCGTCGCACGCGGTGGTATGGCGACGGTCTACCGGGCGCTTGACCGGCGGCTGGATCGGGTCGTCGCGCTCAAGGTGATGCACTCCCACCTCACCGAGGGGGCAGACGTCGCCGCCCGGTTCCGTCGCGAGGCGCGAGCCGCCGCACGGCTCGCCCATCCAGGCGTCGTCGGTGTGTTCGACCAGGGCAGCGCGGACGATCTCAACTACCTGACGATGGAGTTCGTCGACGGGACCAACCTTCGAACCGTGCTACGCCGTCGCGGGGCATTGCCGCTCGGTGAGGCCCTCCGGCTGGTCGAGCACGTGCTCAGCGCGCTGGCCGCGGCGCACAACGCCGGGTTGGTGCACCGGGACATCAAACCCGAGAACATCCTGGTGGCGCACACCGGCGAGGTCAAGGTTGCCGATTTCGGCCTTGCCCGTGCGGTGAGCGAGGCAACGGCCGCCTCCACCGGCAGCCTGCTCGGCACTGTCGCCTACCTCTCCCCCGAGATCGTCACCTCCGGCAACGCCGATGCACGGGCCGACGTGTACGCCGTCGGGGCGATGCTCTTCGAGCTCCTCACCGGCCATCAACCGTTCCTGGGCGAGACGCCCATCCAGGTGGCCTACCAACATGTCCACGAGGACGTACCGGCCGCCTCCGACGCGGTGCCCTGGCTGCCGCTCGAGATCGACGATCTCATCCACGCGATGACGGCCCGCGAACCGGCAGACCGTCCTGGTGACGCGGGCACGGCCCTGACGTTGCTGCGCCGGACCAGGGACGGCCTGGACCCGCACCAGCTTGATATCCGGGCAGACGTCGACGGTGCGGACAATGAACCGGCGACCCCGGTGGTGACCGCCACGGTCCCGGATGCCGACGATGTGGTGGCTGAGGCGGCCGGCGATGCGAACACGACGACGGGCCTTGAGCATACCGGCACCGTTGCCCTCCCTATCGGGGCCGTCCCCGCCGACCACACGGAGTCGTCCGTGGGGCCGGAACGCCGGCGGGTACGACGACGCCGGCGTGTCGGCGTCGTGCTCATCATCCTGTTCCTCCTGGGCCTGGCCGGAGGTGCCGGGTGGTGGTACATGACCATCGGCCCGGGTGCGTACGCCGAGGTGCCAGATGTCGTCGGCGCCGAGGAGGTGGAAGCGCTCGCTCAGCTCGAGGCACACGGTTTCGTACCCTCGACCACGGCGGAGTTCTCTGATGACGTCCCTGCGGGAGCAGTGATCAGCACCGACCCACCGGGCGGCGCTGACCTGATCCGTGACGGAGAGGTCACCGTGGTGGTCTCTCGCGGCGTGCAGATGCTGACGGTGCCTAGCGTGGCCGAGCTGGAGCAGGCCGACGCCGTGCAGACCTTCGAGGACGCGGGCTTCACAGTGGCGCCGGTTCAGCAGGAGTACTCCCAGAACGTCGCCGAGGGTGTGGTGATCGAAAGCGACCCCGAGGCCGGTGCCGAGGTACGGCACGACACCGCAGTGACCCTCACGGTCTCTCAGGGACGAGAGCCGATCACCATCCCGGACGTCGCCGGCGCGGACGAGCAGACGGCGGTCAGCGACCTGGAGGACGCCGGTGCAACGGCCCAGATCGATGAGTCCGTTTACCACGACACCGTGCCCGAGGGGCATGTGATCGCGCAGGATCCCGGGAGCGGGGATGCGCTGCGTGGGGACGTGGTGCGGTTGACGATCTCCCTGGGACCGGAGCTGTTCGAGGTCCCGGACGTGTTCGGGCAGCAGTACTCGGACGCAGAAGCCACCCTGGAGGACCTGGGCTTCGTGGTCGAGCGGGAGAACTTGGTCGGTGGCATCTTCGGCACAGTGCATTCCCAGTCGGTGGAAGCCGGCTCGATGCAGCCACGCGGCACGGTGATCGTGCTCTCGGTGGTCTGACGCCCGACGGCGCAGCAATCCCCTAGTCCTGGGGCACGCGCGGGCGCGGTGAGTTCTCCTGGTAGGCGTACCGTTCCTGGCGCCACGCGTCCCCGTGGCGGTGATAACCGCGTTGTTCCCAGAACCCGAGCTCAGCGGACCCCTCGGGAAGGTAGTTCCACCCCCGCACCCACTTCGGGCCCTTCCAGGTGTACAGGTGCGGCAGCACGAGACGCATGGGCGCGCCTCGCTCGTAGGACAGGGGCGCACCCTCCAGTCGGGTGGCGAGGATCGTCCGAGGCGAGAGCAGGTCGTCCACGGCGATGTTCGCCGCGTACCCGAACTCGGCGAACACCAGCACCTCGCGTACGTGCGGGGCAGGGGGCGCCAGCTCCACCACGTCGGCTGCACGGGGCCCGGCCCAGTGCTGATCGAGTGCGGACCACCGGGTGGCGCAGTGCATGTCGGCCACCACCTCACAGTCGTCCAAGCGCTCGAGGTCTGCCCAGCCGAAGACACGCTCGGCGCCATCCGCCGTCGCGCCGCCCACCGTGAAGGACCACCGATCCGGTCGTGGCCGCGGGACCGGTCCGTAATGCATCACCTCGGGCTCGGCACGCCAGTGCTGGCCAGGTGGGAGGACCCGTTCCAGGGGGGCACCGGTGGCGTCACGCTCGGCCATCAGGCCCCCCGGAGCATCTCCGCCACGAGGAAGGCCATCTCCAAGGACTGCTGGTGGTTCAGGCGGGGATCCACGAGAGTCTCGTACCGGCGGGTCAGCGCGTGGTCGTCGATCTCCTCGCTCCCGCCGAGCACCTCCGTGACGTCCGACCCGGTCAGCTCCACGTGCAACCCACCGGGAACGGTACCGAGGCTGCGATGCACCTCGAAGAAGCCACGCACCTCGTCGATCACATCGCTGAACCGACGTGTCTTGTACCCGTTCGCCGACGTGATGCCGTTGCCGTGCATCGGGTCGCACACCCAGGTCACCGGTCGGCCGTCGCCGCGCACGCCGTCGACCAGGGCAGGCAGCAGGTCCCGCACCTTCGACGCGCCCATCCGGCTGATGAACGTCAGGCGCCCTGGTTCACCGTCGGGGTTGAGCCGGTCCATCAGCGCGATGGCGTCGGCCACCGTCGTCGTCGGCCCGAGCTTGACTCCGATCGGGTTGCGCACCTGGGCGAAGAAGTCGACGTGCGCACCGTCGAGCTGACGGGTCCGCTCACCGATCCACAGGAAGTGAGCGGAACAGTCGTACGGCAGGCCGGACCGGGAGTCGATCCGGGTCAACGGCCGTTCGTAGTCCAGGAGCAGACCTTCATGACTGGAGAAGAACTCCACGCTGCGTAGCGCCTCGAAGTCCGCTCCGGCCGCACCCATGAACCGGATCGCCCGATCGATCTCCCCGGCGAACGCGTCATACTGGGCGTAGGCGGGGTTCTCCATGAAGCCCCGGTTCCATTCGTGCACCCGGCGCAGGTCCGCGAACCCACCCTGGGTGAACGCCCGGATCAGGTTCAGCGTCGTGGCGGAGTTGTGATAGGCGTCCACCAGGCGCTGCGGGTCCGGCACCCGCGCGGCCTCGGTGAATGCGTGGTCGTTGACGATGTCCCCCGATAGGCTGGCAGAGTCACCTCGCCGCGGGTCTCGGTGTCCGAGCTGCGCGGCTTCGCGTACTGCCCGGCCATCCGTCCCATCTTGACGATCGGCATGCTCGCCCCGTAGGTCAGCACCACCGCCATCTGCAGGATGGTCTTGATCTTGTCGCGGATGTTGTCCGCCGTCAGCTCGCTGAAGGTCTCCGCGCAGTCGCCGCCCTGGAGCAGAAACGCTTCCCCACGGGAGGCCGCAGCCATGTGCTCGCGCAGGCGATCGGCCTCGCCCGCGAACACCAACGGCGGGACCGCGGCGAGGCGGTCGGTGGCCGCCTCGAGGGCGGCCGGGTCGGGCCAGGTGGGCTGCTGCCGTGCGGGCAACTCACGCCACTGCTCGAGACCGGTCAGGACGGCGGGGTCGGGGATCACACTCACGGACCTCAGGATACGCACCGGCGAAGCACCCTCCTGACCACCTGGGGAGCCGGACCGTCAGGAGGTCCGCCACCCACGCCGTCGGTACGCCGGGGAACACCGACGGCGGCCCGGACCATCGTCCGGACTGCCGTCGGCAGGGTGGCGGAGTGCTGCGATCAGTGCGCGGCCGGCTCCGCCGGCTCCAGCGGCTGCCCGATGCCTGCCAGCAGCTCGCCGAACCAGTCCACCGTGACGTCGAACGGCTTGCCACCGGCGATGCGTGGGAAGGCGATCGCGGTGAGCTGGTCGCCGTCCTCCTCATCGTGGCCGATGACGCCGGACTCCCCCGCGAGTGCGGTATCCACGGCGAGGTCGGTCATCGACCGGATGAGCTCCAGGTCGGCCTCGTTCGCCGGGGCCGACCGCGAGAAGTAGCCCGACTTCTGCACCATCACCTTCTCGGCGCCGATCAGCTCGGCGAACTGCTTCGCGAACCATGCACCCGGGTTGATCGTGTCGAGCATGACGTGCCCGAACGGGTCCCGCTTGACCTCCTCGCCGGCTGCCTCCAGTTCGGCGACGATCTCCGGAACACCCGCACCTTCGGAGAGGAAGATGTTCACGTTGCCGACCTCGTCCATGATGGCGCGCAGACGGCTGGCCTCTGCCTGCAGGTCCACCTTGAGTTCGGGCAGCAGGACAGCGTGCACGTCCCAGCGTTCCTGGGACAGGCCGAGTCCCGGATTCCAGGTCTGCTCGGCCCACCAGGTGCGGTAGTCCCGGGCAGCCGCGGCAGTCAGCCAGCCGCAGTGCCGACCCATCACCTCGTGCACGATCAGCATCCGCGGGTTCACCCGGTGCTCGCCGATGATGTTCTGCGCGAACCGGGAGGCCTCCTCGGCGGCGGTCATCGCGCCGAGCGACTGCCGGATCGGGACGATGTCGTTGTCGATCGTCTTGGGCAGACCCACCACGGTGAGGTGGTAGTCGTTCTGCTCCAGGTACTCGGCCAGGTCGGCAGCGGTGGTGTTCGTGTCGTCACCGCCGATGGTGTGCAGCACATCCACACCGTCGGTACGCAACCGCTCCGCCGCCACCGCGAGCGGGTCCTGCCCGTCCTCGACGAGGCCGCGCTGGACAAGGTCCTTGGCGTTGGTGAGCTTGACCCGGCTGTTGCCGATCGGGCTTCCGCCGAACTTGTCGAGCACGTCGATCGCGGCACGAGCCTGCTCATCGACCACGACGAAGTTCCCGGTGAGCAGACCGTGGTAGCCGTACTGGTACGCGATGATCTCGGCATCCGGGAGAACGTCGCTGTAACGGCGTACCAGCCCCGCGACGGCGGCCGAGAGGCAGGGCGCGAAGCCGCCCGCAGTGAGCAGGGCGATCCGGCGGATCGGGGCGTTCTGGGTCATCAGGCAGGGACCTTCCGGGGGTGTTCTGTTGGACGGTGGGCGCATCGGCCGGACCACACCGGCCCGGGCGATACCTGTGCTCATGCTACTGATCCGGCGATGCTGCCCGGGCCGTCGCGAGACCCGGGACCATCGCCGTACAGTGAATGACATGCCCCCAGGCACTCCCGACGACAGCGACTCCCCTACCGACCGCCCCGAGCCGTCGGACGCTGACGTCGACGCGCGCTGGGCCGAGATCACCGCCCAGCTCGGCGAGCTGCGCGCTCCGACTGACTCCCCCGGGCCCGCGGAGCCGTCGGACGAGCACGGCACGCTCGCTGGAGCCGACCGCCCTGCTGGCGGCGTTCCCGCTGCGCCATCCGGTCCACGCGACTACGAGGTCCCCGATGACGCGGACGAGGCCGGTTTCATCCCACCGGATCCTCCACCGCTGCGGGCCACCGACCCGTTGCCGACCGTGGCCTGGTTCTTCGCGCTGGGCGGGCCGATCCTGACCGTGCTCTTCCTGATCGTCTGGCCGGCGGCCCCGCCGGTGGTGTACCTGACCGCGATCCTCGCCTCCATTGCCGGCTGGCTGATCCTGCTGTGGCGGATGCCGCGTGGTCGCCGCGATGATTCCGACGACGGCGCGGTGGTCTGAAGCACGCGCGGGAGGCTCCACGCGGATAGAGTGAGCGCAGGATTATCACTGTGCCGAAGGAGCCGCTCGCATGAATGCCACCGACGTCCCGCTCATGGTCTCCACGCCGGAGGAGCTGGCGATCCCCGACCTCCTCGTCGACTGGGCTGCGAAGGAACCGGCACGGGTCCTCATCGAACGTCCCGACGGCGCCGGCTGGTCCCCCGTGACCGCGCAGACGTTGCACGAGCAGGTCACAGGTGTGGCGAAGGGTCTGATCGCTTCCGGAGTGCGCCCCGGTGACCGCATCGCGATCATGTCCCGCACGCGTGCCGAGTGGACCGTTCTCGATTTCGCCATCTGGTACGCAGGCGCCGTCACCGTGCCGATCTATGAGACGTCCTCGGTCGAGCAGGCCCGGTGGATCCTGTCCGACTCGCGTGCCGATCGAGTCGTCACCGAGACGGCGGAGCTGGCGACCCTGTTACAGGAGGCCGCAGGCGAGAACCCGCTGCAGGCAGTGTGGGTGCTCGACGACGGTGCGGTGGATCAACTCACTCAGGCGGGCGTCGAGGTGAGCGACGACCAGGTGCGCGAACGCTACGACGCGCTGCGACTCAGCGATCTGGCCACGATCATCTACACCTCGGGCACCACAGGCCCGCCCAAGGGTGTCGAGCTCACGCACGGCAACTTCGTGGAGCTGTGCCGCAATGCCATGGCCGCCCTCGGGCAGGAGATCCTGCACGACGGAGCACGGACTTTGCTCTTCATGCCGTTGGCGCATGTCTTCGCCAGATTTGTCTCGATCCTGACCATCTGTGCGGGCGTACCGATCGGGCACGTCGGTGATCCAACGACCTTGCTGCAGCACATCGGAGCGTTCCGCCCCACGTTCATCCTCTCGGTGCCTCGCGTGTTCGAGAAGGTGTACAACTCGTCCGAGCAGAAGGCTGCGGCCGGTGGCAAGGTGAAGATCTTCCGGTGGGCAGCAGGTGTGTCCACGGAGTACTCCCGTTCGCTGGACACCGGAGGACCGGGGCCCGCGCTCAAGCTCAAGTACGCGGTGGCCGACAAACTGGTCCTGCACAAGATCCGAGAGGCCCTCGGCGGCCAGGTCGAGTATGCGATCTCGGGTGGCGCCCCGCTCGGAGACCGGCTCGGCCACTTCTTCCGCGGCGTCGGGGTCCGGGTGCTCGAAGGGTATGGGCTCACCGAGACCACTGCGCCGGTGTCGGTGAATGTGCCGTCCCGTTCCAAGATCGGCACGGTGGGTCCGGCGCTCCCGGGGATCAGTCTGCGGATCGCTGAGGACGGTGAGATCCTCGCCAAGGGCATCGCCGTGTTCAGTGGATATCACCAGAACGATGAGGCCACGGCCGAGGCCGTCACCGATGGGTGGTTCCACACCGGCGACCTGGGAACCCTCGATGAGGATGGGTACCTGCGGATTACCGGCCGGAAGAAGGAGATGATCGTCACCGCCGGTGGCAAGAACGTCATCCCGTCCCAGCTCGAGGACAAGATCCGTGCACACGCGCTCATCAGCCAGTGCGTCGTGATCGGCGATCAGCGCCCGTTCGTGGCCGCGCTGCTCACCCTCGACGCCGAGATGCTGCCGACGTGGCTGTCCAACCAGGGGCTGCCGGAAATGAGCGTGACCGAGGCCGCCGAGCACCCGCAGGTGCGCGCGGCGCTTCAGGACGCGCTGGATTCGGCCAACGCCTCGGTCTCGCGTGCCGAATCGGTCCGCCGGTACGACGTGCTGCCCGAGGACTTCACGATCGGCGACTATCTCACCCCGAAGATGAGCGTGAAGCGCAACCTGGTGCTACGTGACTTCGCCGAGGAGATCGACGCGCTGTACGCCAAGGCGGCGGCCGAGCGCGAGCAGGGCTGAGGCGAGGGCACCCGGTCCGGGGTGTCCGAACCTGTCGTGTCACCCCTGGCGCGTAGCGTTTCGCGGTGATGGCCGAGAACTTGCTCCGTCCGCCCCGGCCGGGGCGCCGGCTGCCCGAGTCGACGATCCCGCCCAGCCGGGAGCGCCGGGGTCGGCGGGTGCCCCCGGAACTCCCGTGCAGTTGGGCTTGGACGAGCTCGGCACGCCGCTCTTCGATGCCACCTTCGTCGTGGTGGACCTCGAAACGACCGGCGGATCTCCACGAGAGAGTGCGATCACCGAGATCGGGGCGGTCAAGGTCCGCGGCGGCGACGTGCTCGGCGAGTTCCAGACACTGGTGAACCCTGGGGTGGGTATCCCACCCACCATCACGGTGCTCACCGGGATCACCAATGCGATGGTCATGACGGCACCGCCGATCACCGAGGTGCTCCCCGCCTTCCTGGAGTTCACCCGTGGGGCGATCCTGGTCGCGCACAACGCACGCTTCGACGTCGGCTTCCTGCGTGCCGCGAGCGATCGGATGGAGCTCACCTGGCCCCGGCCCCAGGTGGTGGACACGGTCGCGCTCGCTCGGCGGGTGGTCACCCGTGACGAGGCTCCCAACCACAAGCTCGCCACCTTGGCTCCGCTGTTCGGCTCACCGACCGCACCGGACCACCGGGCACTGACCGATGCACGCGCCACCGTGGACGTGCTGCACGGGCTGCTCGCTCGGATGAGTGGCCTGGGCGTCACCCATGTCGAAGACCTCGCCACCGCGGCCGACCCGGTTCCCGCGGGCCGCCGCCGCAAGGCCACACTTGCCGACGGTCTACCGACCGGGCCAGGCGTCTACCATTTCCTGGGTCCGCGCGGTGAGGTGCTCTACATCGGCACCGCCGTGAACCTCCGCCGCCGGGTACGCAGCTACTTTACGGCGGCGGAGAAGCGCACGCGGATCGCCGAGATGGTGGACGTGGCGACAGCGGTACGTCCGATCCCGTGCGCGACGCCGCTAGAGGCCGCCGTGCGTGAGCTACGCGGGATCGCCGAGCATCGGCCCCCATACAACCGCCGGTCCCGGTCACCGGAGCGGCAACCCTGGCTCCGGCTCACCGACGAGGCGTATCCCCGTCTCTCCGTGGTCCGCACCGTGCCGGTCGACCTGGCCGATCGCGCAATCGGGCCGTTCTCCTCTCGCGTTCAGGCGGATCGTGCTGCCGCGGCCCTGGTCGCGGCCACCGGCCTGCGTACGTGCACCACGCGGCTCGCCCGGACTCCCACGGGGCGCACCTCAGCCTGTGTGCTCGCCGAGATGGGCAAGTGCCTGGCCCCGTGCGTACGGGAGGTCCCCGAGTACGACGACCGGGTCCGCCGCGCGCAGCAAGCGATGGACGGTGATGTCACGGCCGTCGTCGACACGGCCAGGCGGGTGATCGCTCGCCTGGCCGGACAGCAACGCTACGAAGAGGCTGCCGTCCGGCGGGACCAGCTGCTCGCCTACCTGCGCGGTGCGTCTCGCGCCGAGCGACACGGCCCGCTCCAGCGGGCCCCGCAGATCATCGCTGCCCGCCGCCACTCCGACGGCGGATGGGAGTTGGTCCTGATCCGTTTCGGACGACTCGCCGCCACCACGGTGACCAAGCCGGGGGCCGCCGTCATGGGTGTCGTTCGTGCGCTCGCCGAGAGCGGCGAGGACGTCCAGCCCGGTCGTTGCCTCGGTGGAGCAGCCACCTCGGAGGAGACCGAACTGGTGCTCCGGTGGTTGGAGACACCGGGCACCCGCCTCGTGGAAGCCACACTGGCCGACGCCGGGAGCGGATGGTCGGTCCCGGTGCACGGAGCAACGGCGGCACTGCCGCGCTTCACCGACCGCCACGTGCGCGATACCGAGCACCGCGCCCTGGGTCCGTCCCGGAACGACACGCCGATCTTCCACCCCGACCATTCCACCCACGGCGCGCCCGCCACCGACCGTCACGGCGGCGGCAGCTCCGGCGCGGCATGATGGGGCACATCTCGCCGGTCATTGCGCCGGCACCGTCGCACACCCTGGAGGAACCATCATGCTGACCGCGATCGTCTTGATCGACGCCGAGTCCGCGAAGATCCCCGAGGTGGCCGCATCGGTCGCCGAGCTCTCCGGGGTCAGCGAGGCGTACTCGACCACTGGCGACGTCGACGTCATCGCCGTGGTGCGCGTCTCAGCGCACGAGGAGTTGGCCGACGTCATCGCCGACCGGATCAGCAAGGTCCCCGGAGTCGTGAGCACACGCACCTACATCGCATTCCAGGCCTACTCCCAGCACGACCTGGAAGCAGCGTTCGCGCTCGGACTCGATGACTGATCGACGACAACCGCGCCGATCTAGTCACTCTCACACCTGGGTCGCAGCGACCCAACGGTCTAGTGCCTGAGCAGCTGCCCCGGAGTCGATGGCCCGTGCAGCCGTCTCGATCCCGGCGGCAAAACGGTCGGTGAGACCACCGTCGGACGTACCAGGAAGCGACCCGTGTGCGACCAGACCGGCAGCAGCGTTCAGTAGGACGGTGTCCCGAACAGGGCCAGGTGCGCCGGCGAGCAGATCCCGGGCCACCTGAGCGTTCTGCTGCGGTGACCCACCACGCAGATCGTCCAAGGTGGCGCGGGGCATACCGAATACCGTGGCGTCAACAACGTGCTCGCGCACCACACCGCCGCTCGCGGCTGTAACATCCCACACGCGAGCCGGAGCAGTGCTGGCGAGTTCGTCGAGCCCGTCCTCGCTCCGGAAGACCACCGTGGAGGTCCCCCGCTCGGCGAACACGCCCGCAACGATCGGTGCCATCCGGGCGTCCCCTACTCCGATCGCCCCGGCACGCGGCCGCGCCGGGTTCGTCAGCGGACCGAGGATGTTGAACGCGGTGGCCACTCCGAGTTCACGTCGCGTGGCTGCCGCGTGCCGGAAGCTCGGGTGATACACCTGGGCGAACAAGAAGGTGATCCCCGTCTCACTGGCCACCCGCGCGGCCTCGGGCGGGCTCAGATCGAGCCGTACTCCGAGCGCCTCGAGCACATCGGCAGAACCGCTCGAGGACGACGCGGCGCGGTTGCCGTGCTTGACCACACGAACTCCCGCACCCGCGACCACCAGCGCTGCCATCGTCGAGATGTTCACGCTCCGGTGCCGGTCACCCCCGGTGCCGACGATATCGACCGCATCGGGGTTGATATCGGCGGTCAGGGCGTGCCGGCGCATCGTGTCCGCCAGGCCCGTCACCTCGGGCACGGTCTCGCCCTTGGCACGCAGGGCGACCAAGAAGCCACCGAGCGCGATCGGGTGGCTGTTGCCAGCCATCACCTGGTCCATCACCCAGGTCGTCTCCGCGGACCCGAGGTCTTCCCCAGCCACCAGTCGGGTGATCAGGTCCGGCCAGGTGAACGCCTCGGATCCCTGGCCTGCTGTCACGACGAAGCAAGCATGTCGGCGACGGTCTCCTGCAACTCAAGCGGGTCGAGCGGCATCGACACCACGGCGTCAGCCTCCGACCAGGACGCGAGCCACGCATCCTGTGCACGCGCGATCAACAGCAGTACCGGTGGGCACTGGTAGATCTCCGTCTTCAAGCTGCGGCATAGTCCCATGCCACCGAACTTCGCTGACTCACCGTCGAGGATCAGCAGATCGTAAGAGCCGTTCTCGACGTAGTCGACCACCGCAGCCGGGGTTGCGACCTCCTGCCAGAGGATCCGCGGACTGTTGATCGAGGCCCGTCGCCCCACCCCGGTGAGCACCTGAGCGCGAGTAGCCGGGTCGTCGCTGTAGAGCAGCACCGATACCGTGCTCTCGGTCTCAGCCGCTGCCACTTCCTCGTGCTCTACTGCGGTCATCGTGGTCCTTCCTACCCAGGGCACACTCCAGGCCCGCACCGTCGTGGTCCTCGACCATCCTAGACGCGACCGCCCTCCTCCGTGCGCATCGGACTGCGCTCCGAGCCCAGGGGCATGAGACGACGGATTCGACTCTCCTGTCAGGTCGATGGTCTGGACGACGCGCCGGGAGATCACATTTCAGGCGCGATCGCGCCTGAAATGCGAATCGGAGCCTCATGAGGTGTCCAGCACGGGCTCCGAACCGCCATAATGACACCGTGTCGTCTGCAACCTCTCACCCAGCTACGCCACACCTGGCGGTGAACCGGCCCAACCTCACCCAGGTGGGCACGATCGTCTGGCTCTCCTCCGAGCTGATGTTCTTCGCCGGGCTGTTCGCGATGTACTTCACCCATCGATCTGTCGCCGGGCCGGAGGTGTGGGGCCAGGGCTATGACTACCTGAACATCACCTTCTCCGGCATCAACACCCTCGTGCTGGTGCTCAGTTCAGTGACGTGCCAGTTGGGCGTGTGGGCGGCCGAGCGCTTCCAGCCGGTACGTACCGGCTCGCTGCTGCAGGTCACCAAGTGGGGGATGCAGGAGTGGTACATCCTCACGTTCCTGATGGGCTCGTTCTTCGTCGCGGGTCAGGTGTACGAGTACGCCGAGCTCGTCGAGCACGGCCTCACGATCGCGAATTCGTCCTACGGGTCCGTGTTCTACCTGGCCACCGGCTTCCACGGCCTGCACGTGGTCGGCGGGCTGATCGCCTTCCTGGTCGTCATTCTGCGTTCTTTCGCGGCGAACCGGTTCGGCGAGCACGAGGCGACCACGGCACTGGTCGTCTCCTACTACTGGCACTTCGTCGACGCCGTCTGGATCGTCCTGTTCGGCGTCATCTACCTGCTGCCAATGCTCTAGCAGCGTCTCGCCCCGTCAACTCCGACCCCCACCTGATTCGAGGATTCGTAGAAGTGAAGGCTTTAGCCGCAGGTCGACGGCACCGGTTGGCGCCGGTCGTCCTGATGATGTTGGCACTGCTGTTCACCGGTGCCGTGTACGCCGCGTTCGCCCCGAGCGCGGCCCAGGCGGACACGGCCAGCGCGAACGACCTGGCCGAAGGCGAGCGCTTGTTCATCACGAACTGCTCCACCTGTCACGGGTTGGACGCCGAAGGCATGGACACGGCCCCGTCCCTCGTCGGCGTCGGTGCCGCGTCAGTGCACTTCCAGATCGTCACCGGGCGGATGCCGATGGACGCGAACTCTCCGCAGGCGGAGGCCAAGCCACCGCAGCTGGACGAGGAGCAGGCCCGGCAGGTGGCGGCCTACATCGCGTCTCTTGGCCCCGGACCGTCGATCCCGTCCGACGAGCAGGTGGACCCCGCGCTCGGCGATGCTGCTGTCGGTGGTCAGCTCTTCCGCACCAACTGCGCGATGTGCCACAACGCCGTCGGTGCGGGGGGTGCGCTCACGGAGGGTAAGTACGCCCCAGCCCTGTACGAGTCCACACCGACCGAGATCTATGAGGCGATGCTCACCGGCCCGCAGTCGATGCCGGTATTCAACGACGCGACACTCACGCAGGAGGACAAGCGGGACATCATCGCCTACCTGGTGGAGCAGCGTGAGCCGAACCCAGGCGGGTTCAGTCTCGGGTCGCTCGGCCCCGTCTCTGAGGGCTTATGGGTATTCGTCGTCGGAATGGGCGTGCTCATCGGTGCCGCCGTCTGGATCGGAGCGCGGTCATCATGAGCTCACCTCAGCACACTGGCCACAACGAGCTGACAACTGCCGAGCCGGACCGGTTCGAGAATCCAGGCCTGGCACCGCACCGGCCCCGGCTCGGTGACGAGGACCCGAAGGCGGCGAAGCGGTCCGAGCGACAGGTCGTTGCACTGTTCACCGTCTCGATCCTCGCCACGATCGGCGGGATCGTCGGATATGTGGCGTTCCCGGTGGCCGACCCGGACGCCGGTAATCTCCGGATGAACACCTTGGTGCTCGGCGTCGGGCTGGGGCTGGGCATGCTCGGCATCGGCGTCGCCGCGGTCCACTGGGCCAAGACATTGATGAACGACCACGAGAAGGTCGAGGAGCGCCACGCCCAACGCGGAGACGACGCGACCCGCGAACGCGCCGTGGAGATGCTGCGCGAAGGCGCCGACGATTCCGGCATCGCTCGGCGTCCGGTCCTCAAGGGCGCCTTCGGTACGGCACTCGCCCTCGCCCCGTTGACCTTCCTGGTGCCGCTGGTCGGCAACCTCGGCGCCGACTGGAACGTCTCGAAGTTCCGCCACACCGCATGGGCCGGCGCCCCGGACGGAGGGCGCCGCTATCTGGCTACGGACCCCACCGACCGCCGCCTCAAGGCCTCCGACATCACGCGCGGCAGCATGGTTCACGTCATGCCCTGGCGCCTCCCGGAGGAGGAGCACTACCTCGAGGAGAAGGCGAAGGCTGTGGCCATCGTGATGCGGGTCGACCCCTCCATCCTGAAGGAGCCCGAGGAGCGTCAAGGGTGGTCCTACGACGGGATCGTCGCCTACTCCAAGGTGTGCACACACGTGGGTTGCCCTGTTGCCCTCTACGAACAGCAGACGCACCACGTGCTCTGCCCGTGCCACCAGTCCACCTTCGACGTCACCGATCAGGCCAAGGTGGTGTTCGGCCCCGCCAAGCGGCCCTTGCCCCAACTTCCGATCGCCGTCGATGACGAGGGATATCTGTACGCGCAGGACGACTTCAACGAGCCTGTCGGCCCGAGCTACTGGGAGCGTGAGCGATGAGCGCCCGTACTGAGGTCTCGAACGGACCCACGACCTCCCCCGCCGCCGCAGCCGGGGCCGACTACCTGGACACCCGGGTGGGCGCGTCCAAGATGGTCAAGGAGTTCGCCCGGAAGATCTTCCCCGACCACTGGTCCTTCCTGCTCGGTGAGATTGCTCTGTTCAGCTTCGTGGTGCTGATCCTGACCGGGATCTTCCTCACCATGTTCTTCGTGCCGAGCATGACCGAGGTGCACTATCCCGACGATGCTCTGCCCGTGACGATGCAGGGCCTGGAGATGTCCGAGGCGTTCGCCTCGACCGTCTGGATGTCGCACCACGTGCCGGGCGGGCTGCTGATGCGGCAGATCCACCACTGGGCGGCACTGATCTTCGTCGGTGCGATGACCGTGCACATGATGCGTGTGTTCTTCACCGGCGCCTTCCGCAAGCCGCGCGAGCTGAACTGGCTCGTCGGGTTCACGCTCCTGATCCTCGGCCTGGCTGCCGGCTTCTCCGGCTACTCACTCCCCGACGACGTGCTCTCCGGCAACGGCCTGCGCATCGCGGACGGGGTGCTGCGCGCGATGCCGATCATCGGCAGCTACGGCAGCTACATGCTGTTTGGCGGCGAGTTCCCCGGTACCGACATCATCCCGCGGCTGTTCACCGTACATATCCTGATCGTGCCGGGATTGATCCTGGCGCTGATCGCGGTGCACCTGTTCCTGATCGTCTGGCACAAGCACACCCAGTTCCCCGGCCCGGGACGCACCGACAAGAACGTAGTCGGCTTCCCGCTGTTCCCCGTCTACACGGCCAAGGCGGGTGGCTTCTTCTTCATCGTCTTCGGCGTCCTCTCCCTGATGGGCGCGTTGATGAGTATCAACAACGTCTGGGCCTACGGCCCCTACGACCCGTCGATCGTCGGTGCCGGTGCCCAACCGGACTGGTACATGCTGTTCCTCGAGGGCTCGCTGCGTCTGATGCCGGGGCAGACCGAGTTCGTGCTCGGTGGCTACACGCTCTCGCTCAACGTGCTGATCCCGGGTGTGGTCGTACCAGGAATCCTGTTCACTGCGCTGGCGCTGTTCCCCTTCATCGAGGCGTTCGTCACGAAGGACACCGGCGAGCACCACGTGCTGGACCGGCCCCGCAACGCCCAGGTGCGGACCGCATCCGGCGTCGCGATCCTCAGTGCGTTCTTCGTTCTCAACGCTGCGGGTGCGAACGACCTGATCGCCACCCACTTCAATTTGTCACTGAACGCGATCACCTGGGCGTTCCGGATCTTGATCTTCATCCTTCCGGTGATCTGCTTCATCGTGACTAAACGGATCTGCCTCGGACTCCAGCGCAAGGATCGCGAGCTAGCCCTGCACGGCCACGAGACAGGTCGTGTGGTGAGGTTCGCCTCCGGTGAGTACATCGAGGTGCACCGTCCGCTGGACGACTACGAGCGGTGGGTACTGGTCTCCCACGAGCCACGTCGCCCCGTTGAGATCGCCGCCGAAGAGGACTCTGCGGGCGTCCGCCGACCTGGATACCGCAAGGACCGCCTGCGGCAGCGCATCTCGCGCTTCTTCTACGAGGACCGCGTCGAGCCCGTCACCCCAGCAGAGCTTGCCGCCTCGCACTCCCACGGAGAGCATGACGAGCTCGAATCCGATCCAGCTCGCGAGACGCTCGAGGCGCGCTGACGCGAATGCGGGTTACGGTGGGAAGGCCTCGATACATCAGGGCAACATGATGTCCGTCTCCCCACCGCTCTGCGGTGCGGAGACGGTCAACGCGGCGCCCCACGCGTTGCGTATCACGGAACGTCACGTCTACACGGGAGGAACCCGATGGCCCAGTACACGCTTCCTGACCTGCCCTACGACTACTCGGCGCTCGAGCCGCACATCTCCGGCAAGATCATGGAGCTGCACCACGACAAGCACCATGCTGCGTACGTGGCGGGCGCCAACACTGCGCTGGAGAAGCTCGCGGCAGCACGGGAGTCGGGCGACCTCGGCACGGTGAATCTGCTCGAGAAGAACCTTGCGTTCAACCTCGGGGGGCACATCAACCACACCATCTTCTGGAACAACCTGTCCCCGGACGGCGGCGGTGAGCCGGAAGGCGAGCTGGCGGCTGCGATCACCGAGTTCTTCGGCTCGTTCAGCGCCTTCCAGCAGCACTTCGCGGACAACGCGGCCGGCATCCAGGGGTCTGGTTGGTCCGTGCTCGGGTGGGACAGTCTGGGCGAACGGCTGGCCATCTTCCAGCTCTTCGACCAGCAGTCCAACGTGCCGGTTTCCATCACACCGCTGCTCATGCTGGACATGTGGGAGCACGCCTTCTACCTCGACTACCTCAACGTCAAGGCGGAGTACATCAAGGCGTTCTGGAACATCGCGAACTGGCAGGACGTCTCCGCACGTCTGGAGAAGGCTCGCGCCCACTCCACAGTGTGAGCCGAACCGTTCCCCACGGGTCGGTGCCGTCACTGGAGCCGCGCACGCGCACCACAGAGGTACCAGTACCTCGTGACGGCCGGACTCAGGGCCTGCAGGCTCGCTGAGCTCGCCACGCAGCACGAGGGGCCCCTCACCACAGATCGTGGTGAGGGGCCCCTCGCTATGCGTTCGGTGCTTGAAGGTCAGTGGGCGAGCCCGGCCCTGCCGCTCTCAGTGGGCGTGGTGCCCGCGGCTGAACTCCATCACGTGACCGACCAGGCCGATCAGTGCGAGGCCGACGCCGATGCCGAACAGCCACCATCCGACGGCGACGCCCAGAAAGACGAATGAGACGGCGATCCCGAGGACCAATGGCCACCAGCTCCACGGCGAGAAGGTGCCGTACTCCCCCGCAGCGGTGTCCACATCAGCCATCGGGTCGTCCTCGGGCCGAGGATCGATCCGCCGGCTCAGCAGGAACAGGTAGAAGCCCACCATCGACCACAGACCGACGACCAACGCCAGTGCGGTCGACCCCACGGGTTCCCACCCGGACCAGAGCCCGTAGATCACGAACATCGGGATGAAGAACACCAGCAGGCCGAGGAAGAAGACGGCTTCGGTACGGATCGGCTTGTGCGGTTCCGTGCGAGGACCGTGGGTCTTGGCGCTCATCACTCGTCTCCGCTCTGTCGTTGCGCACGGTCGTGGGCGACCTCGGCCTGGCCGTCCCGTTCAGCCTCGCCGTAGACCTTGTCCAGCAGATCCCGCTCGGGCTGGGCGTGGTCTAGCGCTGACACCTCAGGATGATGGAGATCGAAGGCTGGCCGCTCCGAACGGATCCTCGGCAGCGTCACGAAGTTGTGCCGGGGTGGCGGGCAGGAGGTGGCCCACTCCAAGGAGTTGCCATGCCCCCACGGGTCATCCACGGTTACCTTCGGTGCCGAGCGCCAGGTCTTGTACACGTTCCACAGGAACGGCAACGTGGACAGCGCCAGGATCACGGCAGCGATCGTGGACAGCTGGTTCATCCACACGAAGTCGTCCTCGGGGAGGTAGTCGGGCACGCGGCGTTGCATGCCCATCACACCCAACCAGTGCTGGATCAGGAATGTCCCGTGGAAGCCGAAGAACAACAGCCAGAAGTGCACCTTGCCGAGTCGGTCGTCGAGCATCTTCCCGGTGAACTTCGGCCACCAGAAGTAGAAGCCGGCGAACATCGCGAACACGACTGTCCCGAACACCACGTAGTGGAAGTGCGCGACGACGAAGTAGGTGTCGGTCACGTGGAAGTCCAGCGGCGGGACAGACAGGATGATCCCCGTGAGCCCGCCGAAGAGGAAGGTCACCAGGAAGCCCACGCACCACAGCATCGGCGACTCGAAGGTCAACTTGCCGCGCCACATGGTGCCGATCCAGTTGAAGAACTTCACGCCAGTGGGGACGGCGATGAGCATCGTCATCAGGGAGAAGAACGGCAGGAGCACCTGACCCGTGGAATACATGTGGTGCGCCCACACCGTCACCGACAACCCTGCGATCGCGATGGTGGCGAACACCAGACCGACGTAGCCGAAAATGGGCTTCCGCGAGAACACCGGAATGATCTCCGAAACAATACCGAAGAACGGCAGGGCAATGATGTAGACCTCGGGGTGCCCGAAGAACCAGAACAGGTGCTGCCATAGCAACGCACCACCGTTCTCGGCAGCAAATATCTGCGCTCCGAGCACGCGATCCGCCCCGAGGCCGAACAGTGCGGCGGCCAGGATCGGGAACGCCATCAGCGCCAGGATCGAGGTGAGCAGGATGTTCCAGGTGAAGATAGGCATCCGGAACATCGTCATCCCCGGCATCCGCATGCACAGGATGGTGGTGATGAAGTTGACTGAGCCGAAGATCGTACCGAATCCGGTCATCGCCAGACCCATCACCCACAGGTCTCCCCCGAGTCCCGCAGAGTACGTGGCGTTCGACAGCGGTGTATAGGCGAACCACCCGAAACTGGCCGCGCCACGCGGCGTCAGGAATCCCGCGGAGGCGATGATGCCTCCGAACAGGAAGAGCCAGTAGGCGAACATGTTCAACCGCGGGAAGGCGACGTCCGGTGCTCCGATCTGCAGCGGGACGAGGATGTTGCCGAAACCGACGAACAGCGGTGTGGCGAAGAGCAGCAGCATGATCGTGCCGTGCATCGTGAACATCTGGTTGTACTGCTCGCCACTGGCAACGATCTGAATGCCGGGCTCGAACAGTTCGGCACGGATCACCAGAGCGAGGAGACCGCCGAAGCAGAAGAACACGAACGAGGTGATCAGGTACAGGTACCCGATGGTCTTGTGGTCGGTGGTCGTCACCCACGACACCACCGTCTTCCCGAGGCTCTGGCGTTCCGGCCGCAGACCGGGCACCGCGTCACCGGCCGGTTCCTCCGCACCGGCGTCTGCGCGCAGGTCGTCCTGGATCGCCATCAGTGGTCAGCTCCCTCGTCATCGACGCTGGTGGAGCTGGGTACATCGGCGGCGTTCTGCCGGTCGTACTCGGTTCCCAGCTCACCCGTCTGGCCTGCCTCGCGCAGCTCTTCAATGTGCGCCTGGTACTCCTCCGCCGAGACCACGGAGACGTTGAACAGCATGGAGCCGTGATACTCGCCGCACAGTTCGGCGCACTTGCCGATGAAGGTCCCTTCCTCACCCGGGGTGAGCTGGAAGGTGTTCACTTCACCGGGGATCATGTCCATCTTGTAGAGGAACGCGGGCACCCAGAACGAGTGTGCGACATCCCTGCTGCGGATCGTGAACTCCACCGTCTCGCCGACCGGAAGGTACAGAGTCGGCAGGTCCTCGGCGGGTGCCATCGTCCCGTCCAGCTGAGCCGGCACCCCGGTGTCCCAGACACCTTCGTCGGTGTAGACGAAGTCCCACGTCCACTGGCGGCCATAGACGTCGATCTGCACGTCCGGCTCGGCCTCGGGGTTGGTGATCTCCTCCTGGAGCGTGGCCGTGTAGTAGAAGAGCACGCCGACCATCACGAGCGGCACGAAGGTGTACAACAGTTCCAGGGGCAGGTGGTAACGCAGCTGGATCGGGAGACGGTCGTCCCCCTTGCGCTTGCGGTAGACGATGATGCACCAGATGATCAGGCCCCACGTGATCACGCCGACGGCCAGCGCGGCGATCCAGGATCCGTTCCACAGCGTGACCACATCGTCACTGAACTCGGTGATGCCTGGCGTTCCGGGCAGCCACCCTCTCGACACCTGTTCGGCGGAGCATCCGCCCAGTGCGAGGGCGGTCACGAGCCCGAGCGCCCCGAGGCCGACAGTGCGCCGCCTCGTGGTCTGGGGAGAGGGCGATGGCACGATCCTCAAGCCTTCCGACGTCACGATCTCAACTAGTACCGACTGGGTCCGGAACGCTCGTCCACCGCACGGTCTCGGGCGGTGTCCCAGCGTTCGTCTCCGGCGCCTGCTGGTCCGCTGCCACCTTATCGTCAAACAGGCCGGTCCGTGTGCAGGACGCTCGGTCGCGCAGCAGATTACCTGACGCTCTGTCAGGTCATGTGCTCCGCGTTTCAGGCTGTGCCCAGTACGTCCACCACGTAGGCCACCGCCGGTGCCTGCTCACTTGCCGGCGCGAGCACCAGAACGCGTGAGCCGACGGGGACGTCGACCGTAGCGTCCACGACCGTGCCGCGACCGACGACGTCCGAGAAGGGCCCCGATCCGGGCGTGCCATCCATGCTCCAGCTACTCCCGGCGGGCGATCCGTCCCAGGCGGTCCCGGCGATCCCGATGGCGACCGAGTCTCCGGCCTGAACCGGCTCACCTGAGCCCTCGGCGACGACGATCGTGACCACCTCCGTCGGTTCATCGGCACTCTCGGGCACGGTGATCGTGGCAGGCTCTCCCAGCGCCCCCTCGATCGTCACCGGCAGGTCCGCAGCGGGAGTCACCTCACTCGCCCCAGCCTCGCCGGCCTGCTCCGGGTTGTACACCTCGACCAGGTCGACCACGAACACAATGGTGTCCTCCGGCCCGATCCCTGCATCGGAGTTCCCGCCATTGGGCCCGTATCCGAGCTCAGCTGGGATGCTCATCAGCAGCCGTGAGCCAATCTGGTGCTCCGGGATCCCGTCAGTCCAGCCCTGCACCACTGCATTGAGGGAGAACATCGACGGCGCACCACGGCTGTAGGAGTCGTCGAAGGTTTCCTCCGCACCCCAGACGATCCCTGCGTAGTTCGCCACGACGACGGCACCCGGCTCCACGGCGGCACCGTCACCCTCAGAGAGCACCTCGACTTGCAGGCCCTCAGGTGGCGTCTCGCTGGAGAAGGTGAACTGCGGTGCCTCCCCGAAGGCACCTGACGCCTCGGCGTCAGTCACCTCACCCTCGACAGCCGTGGCGCTGGGCGACGTGCTCGGCTGGCTGGTCGGATCGGTGCTGCTTGGTTCGTCGGCGCATCCTGCGAGGGCCAGTCCACCGGCCACGAACAGGGCAAGGGCGCGCAAGGGTCGCACGGTCACGGTGTCACTCGTCTCGTTGTTCGGGGCGTCCCACGTGACGACGGCCGCGCTGCTCGACGAGGAGCGGCGCGGCCGTCGACGTGCGGTCGCTGGTCTGAATCAGATCAGTGGAAAGAGTCGCCACAGGCACAGGAGCCTCCGGCGTTCGGGTTGTCGATCGTGAAGCCCTGCTTCTCGATGGTGTCGGCAAAGTCGATGGTGGCACCTGCCAGATACGGCACACTCATCTTGTCCACGATCACCTCGACGCCCTCGAAATCGCGGACGGCGTCGCCGTCAAGGTAGCGCTCGTCGAAGTAGAGCTGGTAGATCAGTCCTGAGCACCCGCCGGGCTGTACAGCGACGCGCAGCCGCAGGTCGTCCCGGCCCTCCTGCTCGAGGAGCGCCTTCACCTTGGTAGCGGCCACATCGGTCAGGGCCACCTCGTGCTCGAGTGTTTCCGTGGTGGGTGTGGTCTGCGTCATCTGTCTCTCCGAAGGTCGTGCGCGCCGGTCGGACCGGCCTGCTGAGGGGGCAACGCACCGGAGCCCACTCCTGTTCCCGGCTCGGCATCGGGCGCGATCCGGTTCCTCCCAGGGTACGTCACTGCGTCCACGTCCGGCGGATCCGCTCTCCCCGTCTCACCAGCGCGGTCCATGGGTCCGATTCGACGGTCTGGCTGGTCCGGCTTCTCGTCGTGGGAGCGTCGACGACCGGGTATGTCGCACTCACCCCTACCCGGGCGCCGTCCCGGCGACTCGTCTGTACCTCGGCACCGACGGCCACCACCGGTAGCCCCACGGCCATCGCGGCCCGCCCGACCGTCGCGACCACGGACTCGTGCATCGCGCTCCCGTCCAACGTCGTGGTGCCGGTGACCACAAGGTCGGCGCTCTCGACGGCGGCGGCGAGCTCGATCTCCGCGGCAACGACGTCTGCGCCCGGCAGGAGCCGCGCTCCGAGCATCGCGAGCGCACTGGCAGCGCCACCGCCGGCGCCGGTGCCGTAGTCGCGGGACGGACGGACCACCGTATGCGGCGCGCGAACGGTCGGGACGAGCCCGCCGAGCCCGGGATCGGTCCGGTGACCGGCCTCCGCGACCGCGTCGGCTGCCTCTGCGGTCTGGAGCAGTCCGGCGGTGTATTCACCCACCACCCGCTCGGCGTCCTGAGCTGCGGCCGCGGTGATTCCCGGCCAGCGGGCGAGCGCCGCCCCCGCTCCCGTCAGGCCGAGCAGCGGCAGGTCGGTGGCCACCGCCACCACCAGGTGCACGCCGGCGAGGCGCGCACGCAAGGCCGACCACGGCGTCGAACTGCCGTCCCCCGCCAGCCCCCAGCGCTCGGTGAGACGGTCGAGGAGGCCGCGACCGCCGTCGTGCACGGCCGCCTGATCAAGGCCGAGGATGACGCGAGAGGCACCCGTACCCAGGGCCGCGAGCAGCAGGTCTGCCACCGGTGCCGTGGTCCCGGTGGCCAGCAAGCGCTCATGATCGTCCGTTCCCGCGCCCAGCACGAGCGAACCATCGACGTACGCCGTCCCCCCGCTACGACCGGGCACGTGCAGCAGTTCCACCGGCACGGGCCGGTCCCCGCTGCCCGCGCCGGCCGGAACCACGGGGACCGGCAGCAGATCGCCACCCCGCACGGCGCGGATCACTTCCACCATGCCGGCGCTGCCGTCACTCATCGGCCGTTCGAGCACCGTGTGACCGTGCTCGCGCCATGACTGGGCGAGGGCACGCGCGACCTCCCCGGCGGCCAACGGCGCGATCCGGTCCGGACTGATCAGCACATCCACCCCGTCATCCTCCCAGGCCGGCGGCACCGGAAGAGCCGAGGCTCGACTAGGCTGCTGGATGTGTTCGGACGGAAGAAGATCGAGGACGCCGCCCCTGCTGTCGAGGAGGAGTTGCCCGCTGGTAAGGGGCGCCCCACGCCCCGGCGACGGGACGCCGAGGCGCGGAACAAGCGACCCCTGGTGCCCACCGATCGGCGCGCAGCCCGCCGGGAGCAGCGCGCGAAGTACGCCGAGGCCCGGGAACGGATGAACCAGGCGATGGTCACCGGCGACGAGCAACACATGCCGGCCCAGCACCGTGGCCCGGTTCGACGTTATCTGCGTGACTACGTCGACGCCCGCTGGAACCTCGGCGAGATGTTCCTGCCCATCGCGGCGCTGATCGTGCTCATCATGCTCAGTGCTGGCTTCCTGCCGATCCCTCCCGATGTGGCGCTGATCGCGTTCTACTCGCTGTACATCCTGGTCTTCGTCGCCCTCACCGATGCCATCATCCTCGCCGTGCGGCTCCGCCGGAAGGTGCGTGCGAAGTACGGCACGGACCGGGTCGGTCGCGGCATCATCATGTACGTCGTGATGCGGGCATTCCAGCTCCGGCGCACCCGGCTCCCGAAGCCTCAGGTCGCGCGGGGGTCCTTCCCCAGCTGAGCTGAGGGCCAAGCGCACCCTGCGCGCTAGGATCGTGGAATGCGCTTTCGTCACCTCGGCCGCTCCGGCCTGAAGATCAGCGAGATCACCTACGGCAACTGGATCACCCACGGGTCCCAGGTCGAGAACGACACGGCCGCAGCGTGCGTGCGGGCCGCCCTCGATGCCGGCATCACCACCTTCGACACTGCCGACGTGTACGCGAACACGAAGGCCGAGGAGGTGCTCGGCGACGCGCTGGCCGGCGAGCGTCGGGAGAGTCTGGAGATCTTCACGAAGGTCTACTTCCCGACGGGCCCGAAGGGGCACAACGACACCGGCCTCTCGCGCAAGCACATCATGGAGTCCATCAACGGTTCGCTGCGCCGCCTCGGCACCGACTACGTCGACCTGTACCAGGCGCACCGGTTCGACTACGCGACGCCGCTGGAGGAGACCATGCAGGCCTTCGCCGACGTGGTGCGGTCCGGCAAGGCGCACTACATCGGTGTCAGCGAGTGGACGGCCGAGCAGCTGCGCTCCGGGCATGCCCTGGCACGTGAGCTGGGCATCAGTCTCGTCTCCTCGCAGCCGCAGTACTCGATGGTGTGGCGGGTCATCGAGGAGGAGGTCGTGCCTACCTCAGCAGAGCTCGGTATCTCCCAGATCGTGTTCTCGCCTGTGGCTCAGGGCGTTCTCACCGGCAAGTATCTGCCCGGTCAGCCTGCCCCGGAAGGCTCCCGGGCCGCTGACACCCAGGGCGGCGCGACGATGATCGGCGGTCTGCTCGGCAAGGAGGAGCTCTTGCGGCGCGTCCAGGACCTGCGACCCGTGGCGGAGGAGCTGAACCTCACGATGGCGCAGCTCGCCGTGGCCTGGGTGCTTCAGAACGACAATGTCGCCGCAGCCCTGATCGGCGCCTCACGCCCGGAGCAGGTGGCGGAGAATGTCGCGGCGTCCGGGGTGGAGATCCCTGAGGAGATGCTCACCCGGATCGACCAGATCCTCGGTGAGACCGTGGTGCGGGATCCGCGGATCACCGACGACGTGTCTCCGAAGGAACGCCTCTGCTGACCACGCGGTCGCGTCAGTCCCTGCGCAGTGCTCGGTTGACCTGACCGGGCCAGGCCGGCCCACCATAGATGAAGGCCGTGTAGGCCTGGACAGCCGTGGCCCCTGCATCGAGGTACGCCTGCGCGTCTGCCGACGTGGAGATACCACCGACGCCGAGCACGACCGGCTCGGGACCGAGGACGTCCCGCACCCGGCGCACCACCTGCAGGCCGCGCTCCCGCACCGGCGGACCCGACACTCCCCCGGGTCCGAGGTCGTGCGCGATGGTGGTGTTCACGGCCACCACGCCGGCGAGGTCGAGCTCCAGGGCGAGCCGTGCCACGGCGTCGACATCCGGGTCCGCGAGATCGGGAGCGATCTTGACCAGCACCGGGACCTCCCGGGCGGCCGCCGCCCGCGCGGCGTCCCGTACAGCCGCGAGGATCGGTCGTAGAGCGTCGCTCTGCTGCAGATCCCGCAAGCCCGGCGTGTTCGGCGAGGAGACATTCACCACGAGATAGTCCACGTGCGGCGCCACAGCCCGGGCACTCGCGACATAGTCACCCACAGCCTCGGCCGCCGGAGTCACCTTCGATTTACCGATGTTCGCCCCGATCAGCATGCGCCGGCCGTGCGGGGTGCGCCGCAGACGGCGCAGCCGGGCCGCGGCGGCCGCCGCCCCGGCGTTGTTGAAGCCCATCCGGTTGCGCAGGGCGCGCTCAGGCACCAGCCGCCACAGTCGAGGAGGCTCGTTGCCGGGCTGCGCCCTCGCGGTCACGGTGCCGATCTCCACGAACGCGAATCCCATCGCGTCCAGTGCCGTAGCCATCGTCGCGTCCTTGTCGAAACCCGCTGCGGCACCGAGAGGTCCCCTGATGTCACGGTCGAACAGACGCCAGGAGGGCCTGGCCGGACGACCTAGTGAACGGCGCAACGCCTCCCGAATCGGTGGCACGCGACCGGCAACCTGAATCAGCCGACCGGCAATGCGGTGGGCTGTCTCGGGATCGATCCGAGTGAAGACGGAGGAGAAGAACACGCTGTACGGGCTGGCCACGATTTCAGCGTACTGGCACCGGCCTACCGCTCAGGCCTGCGCGATACGGGCCGGAGAGGACCGCCACATCCAGAACAGTCCGAGCAGCGGGAGCACGGCCGGCACATAGCCGTACCCGGCACCGTACCGGGACCATACCGTGTCGTCGCCGAAGAGCTCGGTGTGCCAGAGGCTGAGGGTGCCCACGGCAAGCACTCCGGCCAGCTCGATGCCCACCGTGACCCACGCGAGGCGACGCATCCGCCGGCCGTTGTGTGCCATCGCGACGGCGGCAGCGATGTAGATCACCGCGGCAACGGCCGAGAGGGTGTAGGCCAGCGGGGCCTCGCTCGCGGACCGGATGAGCTGCACGCTCGCCCGCGCGGATGCCGAGAGCGCGAACACTCCGTAGACGAAGATCAGCACACGGCCCGCGCCATAGGCCGGCCGCCGGGTGTCCTCCGCGGAGTCCTGCTGCGTCACGGAATCACGGCCCATTCAGACACCCCCGGTCCACAGCTGGTGCACACGCACCTGCATCGCCACCACTGTCAGGCATGCGGCTCCGAGCACCACAGAGCTCCACCGGCTGCGTTCGGCCACAGCCACGACCGCGGCTGCCGGGAGCAACAGCAACGCCGTGATGAGGTATCCCCAGAGCAGCACGGGATCGACCTCATGGCCGCGGGCGATCTGCACCCCGGCCACAATCATCTGAACCACGAGGATTCCCTCCAGAACCGCCCCGGCGATCAGCTGGCGGAGGATTACCGGCTGGTCCCGGAGTGCTCGCCAGCCGGCCCAACCGGCCAGCACGAGCGACGCCGCGATGAGCACGACAGGCATGAAGGACACTGCAGCAGAGTAGTGGCTCGGCGCACGGTCTCGACGGAACCGCCCGCAGCGCGGGATGCGCCGGGCCGGTGCCCGTCGCCCCACCCGCACGCCTGGCTCGCCTACGATGCACGGTGTGACGGAACTCAAGCTCAGCACCAAGGACCCTGCCCGCCTGGTCACCGACGCGCTCGTCGTCGGGGTCGCCGCCGATGGCGGAGCACCACGGTTGGAGGGAGCCGAGGGTCTCAGCCGCTCCGCGCGCGCCGGAATCGAGAGAGCGATCACCCTGCTGGGCGTGACCGGTGAGGTCGGCGAGGTCACTAGGGTGCCCGCGGGTGGCGAGCTCAAGGCGGACCTGCTGGTGCTCACCGGGACCGGCGCTCCGGCCGAGGACGCCGCCACCGCCCGGGAACGGCTCCGCCGGGCGGCCGGGGCGGCGCTCGCGGCGCTCGCCGGTACGGCACGGGCCGCCGTGGCACTCCCGATCGCCGACCTCGACGATCTGCGTGCTGTGGCAGAGGGGGCGCTACTCGGCAACTACCGGTTCTCCGAAGGGCCCGCCGGCAAGGTGCCGGTGGAGACGATCGAGCTGATCGCACCCTCCGTGCGCGCGCGGGAGGGCAAGGAGGCCATCGCCTGGGCCGTGGCCGTCGCCGATGCCGTGCACGGCACCCGCGACCTGGTGAACCTCTCCCCCAACCGTCTCTACCCCGAGTCCTTTGCCGAACGCGCCACCGCCGCGGTGCGGGGCACCAAGGTCAAGGTCTCGATTCTGGACGAGAAGGATCTGCGTGCCGGTGGCTACGGCGGACTGGTCGGCGTCGGACAAGGTTCTGCCCGCGGTCCTCGTCTGGTCAAGCTCAGCTACCGGCCGGCGCGCGCCCGGCGGCACGTTGCCTTGGTGGGCAAGGGGATCACCTTCGACTCCGGCGGCCTTTCACTCAAGCCCGCCAAAGGTATGGAGGCGATGAAGAACGACATGGCGGGCGCGGCCGCCGTCCTGCACACCGTCGTGGCCGCCGCACGTCTGGGTCTGCCGGTCGCCGTCACGGGGTGGCTCGCCCTGGCCGAGAACATGCCGTCGGGTTCCGCGCAACGCCCCTCCGACGTGATCACGATCCGGGGCGGAAAGACGGTCGAGGTCCTCAATACCGACGCCGAGGGCCGTCTCGTGATGGCCGACGCTCTGGTGGCGGCCACGGAGGAGGGACCGGACGCCGTCATCGACATCGCCACCCTCACTGGTGCCCAGATGGTGGCGCTCGGGCACCAGGTGAGCGCGGTGATGGGCTCCGAGGTTGTCCGTGAGGACGTGGTGGCCTCGGCTGGTCGTGCCGGAGAGCAGTTCTGGCCGATGCCGTTGCCGGACGAGCTGCGCGCGTCAATGAACACACCGATGGCTGACATCGCCAACATCGGGGATCGTTTCGGCGGCATGCTCGTCGCTGGGCTCTTCCTCCGCGAGTTCGTCGGCGATACCCCGTGGGCACATCTCGACATCGCTGGACCGGCGTTCAACGACGGCGCCCCGCGCCACTATGTCCCCAAGGGCGGCACCGGCGTCGGCGTCCGCACACTCCTCGAACTGCTGAGCGGACCTCACTCGGCGTGAGGTACCCCACGGCCGGCCGCGGCGTTCCAAGTTGGGCGTGATCGCCGTCAGTGCCAAGATGGTGGTGCGCCCAGCGCCCGGTGGCGGTGGCGCACACCGGACCAGGAGGTGCACGTGACGCAGGACGAACCGTGGGACGTGCTCGTCCTCGGTGCCGGCAGTGGCGGGTACGCCACCGCACTGCGTGCTGCACAGCTCGGGTTGCGTGTTGCTCTCGTCGAACAGGACAAGGTCGGTGGGACGTGCCTGCACCGAGGCTGCATCCCCACCAAGGCTCTGTTGCATGCCGCTGAGGTGGCCGACCAGGTGCGCCACGCCCACGACGTCGGAGTGCGCGCCTCGTTCGAGGATGTCGACCAGGCGGCGCTGCAGCGCTACCAGGAGCAGGTCGTTCGGCGGCTGTACCAGGGCCTCCAGGGTCTCGTCTCCGCCAGCTCGGTCGACCTGTTCGCCGGCCATGGCCGGCTGGTCGGACCGGATGTCCTCCGGGTCACCGGCCCGGACGGGAGCACCCAGGACCTCACTGGTCGCCACGTGGTGCTCGCCACCGGGTCTCGGAGCCGCACCCTGCCTGGGATCACCGTGGGCGGGCGGATCATCACCTCGGACGACGCTCTCGAGAACGTGCAGGTGCCCCGGCACGCGATCGTTCTCGGAGGCGGCGTCATCGGTGTCGAGTTCGCCAGCCTGTGGCGCTCCTTGGGCGCGGACGTGACGGTGCTCGAGGCCCTGGAGACGCTCGTCCCTGCCGAGGACCCGTCGCTGTCCACCGGTCTCGCCCGTGCCTTCCGGCGGCGAGGTATCGACGTGCGTACGGGCGTGCGCGTGAGTTCGGCCACACAGGATGCCGACGGCGTCCGTGTCACCCTGGCCGACGGGAGCGCCGTCGACGGAGACCTGCTGCTCGTCGCAATCGGTCGAGAGCCCGTCACGGACGAGTCCGGACTTGCCGAGCAGGGCGTTCGCATCACCGACGCCGGGATCCACACCGACGCTGCCCTGCATACCGGGGTCGGTTCGATCTACGCGGTGGGCGACGTGGTCCCTGGGTTGCAACTGGCCCACCGCGGCTTTGCGCACGGCATCAGTGTGGCCGAGCGAATCAGCGGTATGACACCGCAGCCGATCGCCGAGGAGACGATTCCCCGGGTGACCTACAGCGATCCTGAGCTCGCCTCGGTGGGTCTTACCGAGCCCGAGGCCCGCGACCGGTACGGCGATGATGGTGTGCGGGTCCTGGAGTACTCTCTCGCCGGGAACGGGCGGAGCCAGATCTTGGGTTCGACCGGGCTGGTGAAGATCGTGCGGCAGACTGAGGGACCGATCGTCGGCGTTCACCTGATCGGCGCGCGCGTCAGTGAGCAGATCGGGGAAGCGCAACTGTGGGTGGGCTGGGAGGCATACCCTCAAGACATCGCCGCTTTCATCCACGCACATCCGACACAGAACGAGGCACTGGGCGAGGCCGCGTTGGCCCTGGCCGGTCAGCCGTTGCACTCTCACACCTGAAAGATTCCGCGAGAAGGAGACTGAAGAGGTCATGTCCCAATCCGTACAGATGCCCGCCCTCGGCGAGAGCGTCACCGAAGGCACTGTGACGCGCTGGCTCAAGGCCGTGGGAGACACGGTGGAGGTGGACGAGCCCTTGCTCGAGGTCTCCACTGACAAGGTCGACACCGAGGTCCCTTCACCGGTAGCCGGTGTGCTCGAGAAGATCCTCGTCGATGAGGACGAGACCGTCGAGGTCGGTGCCGATCTCGCCATGGTCGGCTCCGGTGATGGTGCTGCCGCTGAGGAGGCACCGGCCGCCGAGGAGGCCGCACCGGCAGCTGAGGAGGCACCCGCGAACGACGAGCCTGCTGCTGAGGAGGCTCCAGAACCGGCCGCCGAGGAGGCACCTGCACCACAGAGTGACGACGCGAGCTCCGGCGACCGGACCGCGATCACCCTTCCTGCGCTCGGCGAGAGCGTCACCGAGGGGACGGTCACCCAGTGGTTGAAGTCCGTCGGTGACTCGGTCGACGTGGACGAGCCCTTGCTCGAGGTCTCCACCGACAAGGTCGACACCGAAGTGCCGTCACCGGTGGCCGGAACCCTGGTGGAGATCCTCGTCAACGAGGACGACACTGTCGAGGTCGGTGGCACGCTTGCCTACGTCGGAGCAGCAGGCAGCGCACCGGCGCCCGCTCAGGAAGCGCCCGCCCAGGACGCTCCGGCTGACGAGGCCCCCGCCCACGAGGCTCCGGCCGCGCCTGCTCCGTCGGCACCGACTCCCGAGCCCGCTCCCGAGCCGACCCCGGCTCCCGAGAAAGCTCCCGAGCCTGCTGCGGAGGAGGCACCGGCACCTGCCGCGTCCGAATCCTCCGGTACTCCGTACGTGACGCCGCTGGTGCGCAAGCTGGCCGCGGACAAGGGCGTCGACCTGTCCTCACTCACCGGAACCGGGGTGGGTGGACGCGTGCGCAAGCAGGACGTGCTGGACGCCGCAGAGAAGGCTGCCGCCGCCGCGCAGCCGGCCGCAGCGGAACAGGCACCGTCGGCACCTGCTGCCCGCAAGCCGGCCGCTCAGCCCGCCGTCTCGCCGCTGCGTGGCACCACCGAAAAGATGTCCCGCCTGCGCAAGATCGTCGCGCAGCGCATGGTGGAATCACTGCAGACCTCCGCGCAGCTGACCACCGTCGTCGAGGTGGACGTGACCAAGGTGGCGCGACTGCGCGCTCGGGCCAAGTCCGAGTTCCAGGCCCGCGAGGGCGTCAAGCTCACATTCCTGCCGTTCTTCACGTTGGCCGCGACCGAGGCGTTGAAGCAGTTCCCGAAGCTCAACGCCAGCATCGACGGCGACGAGGTGGTCTACCACGGCAGCGAGAACGTCGGGATCGCGGTGGACACCGAGCGTGGCCTGGTAGTGCCCGTGATCAAGGATGCCGGTGACCTCAACATCGCCGGGATCGCCCGTAAGATCGCCGACTTGGCCGCCCGCACCCGGGACAACAAGGCCACGCCGGACGAGCTCGGTGGCGGCACCTTCACCATCACCAACACCGGGTCGGGCGGCGCTCTGTTCGACACCCCGATCCTGCTGCAGCCGCAGGTGGGCATCCTCGGCGTCGGCACGATCGTGAAGCGCCCTGTCGTCGTCGCCGACGCCGACGGTGCCGAGGTGATCGCGGTGCGATCGATGGTCTACCTGGCACTGTCCTACGACCACCGTCTCGTCGACGGTGCGGACGCCGCCCGCTTCCTCACAGCGATGAAGGATCGCCTCGAGGAGGGCGAGTTCGAGGCCGCGCTCGGCCTCTGACCGACCAAGGCGACCCGTACGCGGTCGCCCAGCAGCACCGATCAGGGTGCCCACGGCCACTGCCGTGGGTACCCTGACTCGTATCGAGCCAGGGAGGCACGTGTGGCTGTTGTGGTGATCGCCGGATCCTCTGGCTTCCTCGGCACTGCGCTGACCGAACGGCTGCACGCCAACGGGCACCAGGTTCGGCGGCTCGTGCGACGTCCCGCCACGGAGCCCTCGGAGATCTCCTGGGAGCCGGCTGCGGGACGATTTCCGGACGAGGCGCTCACCGGTGCCACCCACGTGATCAACCTCGCTGGCGCCGGGGTGGCTGACCGCCGGTGGACGTCGGCGCGTCGGCAGACGATCTTGACCTCACGTGTGGCCCCGACGACGCTGCTCGCCACGTCGATCGCAGCCACCGGCCGCACGGATCTCACCCTGGTGAACGCCTCCGCCGTCGGCTACTACGGCGATCGCGGCGAGGACGTGCTCGACGAGAGCGCGGCGCCGGGCGCGTCCTTCCTGGCCCGGGTGTGCCGCGCGTGGGAGGCAGCTACCGAACCGGCCGCGGAGGCCGGTGCGCGGGTCGTGAACCTGCGCACCGGGATCGTGCTGGACACTGGCGGCGGGGCGCTGGCGCAGATGCTTCCGCTCCTCCGCTTCGGTCTGGCGGGCCCACTGGGCAACGGACGGCAGTGGTGGCCCTGGATCACGCGCGCCGACGTGCTCAGCGCCATCCAGCACGTGCTGCTGGAGTCGGTGATCTCCGGTCCGGTGAACCTCTGCGCCCCCAACCCTGCGCGCAACCGAGACGTCATGGCGTCACTGGCTCGCGCCGTCGGTAAACCTGCCGTCCTACCAGTGCCCGGCACGGCCCTGCACATGGCGCTCGGCGGGTTCGCCGCCGAGCTGCTCGGGTCCCAGCGTGTGGTCCCCGACGCGCTGCTCGAAGACGGGTTTGGATTCACGTGGCCCGACCTGGATCAGGCGGCACAACATCTGCTCGGGGAGTGAGCTCACGGGCACGGCGTGACCTGCGCGACCCGCCACTGACCCTCAAACCGGCTGAGCAGCAGTTCCGTGCAACGCGGGTCCTGCGCCGGCACAGACCGCACACCTCCGGTCGCGGTCCTCCGCTCGTGCGAGGTCTGCGTGAGGACGGCCTGCACCCGCGCCTGGCCGTCGCCCACCTCTTCTACCGTGAGGTCTGTCACGCGGCTGACCAGGCCCACGACCCGCTCCTCCGTCGCCAGCAGGGACTCCAGCACGGTGGCGTCCTCCTCGGCTGCGGCCGAACCAGGAACGGTCACGCTCGCCAGGAGGACGGGGTCGGCGGCGCTGAGCGCCTCGTCTCGGGTGGCCGTCAGCGCCACCACACGGTTCGCCAACGTCTGGGCGCTCCCTGCCGGATGAACTGTGGCGACGGGCCGCGGCTCGGCCTCCCGCTCCGCCATGACCCATCCTGTTCCGCCGAGCGCCGCGCTCAGTACCACCACGACCAGCGCGACGACCACCGGAACTCGCGGACGTCGCCGGTGCCGCCCGCGGCGTCGCGGACGTCGCGCAGGTACCTGCCTGGTCGCCGCACGAGCGGCCCGCTCCCGCAACGTGGCGGCTGCCAACGCCTCCGAGGCAGCCGGGCGGATGGGCGCGGTCTGCGCCGACAGCGCCCGCGCCGCTGCTCTGGCGCCGGGACGACAGGTGGGATCGTCCTCGAGCAGATCGCTTAGTCCCTCCCGAACACGTTGGCGCTGCGACGGGGCCGCAGCCCACACCGCAGTGGCCGCTACCCCGTACACGTCAGCGGGTGCGCCAGGCGCGGACCCGCCGTGCAGCTCGGGTGCTGCGAAGCCCGGTGTCCCTCGCTCGCGTCCGGGGACGGGCACCAGGTCCACCAGGACCGGTCGCACAGCGCTGGGTGACGTCATCGCCGCACGGGGTCCTCCGCCGTCGGAGTCCAGCACCACATTCGCCGGTGCCACATCCCCGTGCACGACACCAACCTCGTGCAGGCAGGCGACAGCCTCGAGCAGGGTGCGTGCCAGGGAGAGGCACTCGGCTGCATCGAGGCCATGCCGGGCGGTGTGCAGGGTAGCCACGGTGGGCCCGTCGATCAGGCTGGAGATCATCGCCACCTGGTCACCTGGCAGATCGCGTCGTTCCCGCAGCCGTGCGACGGCGGGGTGAGCGACCTGCTGGACCGCCGCACAGCGCTGCGTGAGCACCGTGCGCTCGGACGTGGTGTCCACGCGCAGGATGCGGATCACCACGCGGTCGCCGTCGTCGGCCTGAGCCGCCCACACGGCACCACTTCCGCCGACACCCGCCACGCCGGTGACGTGATAGCCAGGCACTCGAGGTTGCTCGGTCATGGCTCCAGCCAACACCCGCGGGCTCCATCCGCGCAGCGGCTGTCCACAGGCCTCGTCCGAGCCGTGGACGAGGACCGAGCAGTGGCGCCCCGCGCATGCGGGTGGGCATACAGTGGGCTGATGCGGACGCAGCGCTGGAACCTCGGGCGGCAGCTGATCCCGTACATCGAGGCGTGGGAACACCAGCGTCGGCTGCACACCGCGGTGGTCGACGGCGAGGAGGACACACTCGTGCTGCTCGAGCACGAGTCCGTGTACACCGCCGGCAAACGCACCGCTTCCTGGGACCGCCCGACCGACGGCACCCCGGTCATCGACGTGGACCGGGGCGGTCGTATCACCTGGCACGGCCCCGGCCAGTTGATCGCCTACCCCATCGTCCGATTGGCCGAACCCGTGGACGTGGTGGCGTACGTGCGCGCCCTGGAGCAGGCCGTGATCGACACCGTCGCTGAGCTCGGCATCGACGCCGAACGGGTCGAGGGGCGCTCCGGTGCGTGGGTGCGGGGCGAGGAGGACCGGAAGGTCGCCGCGATCGGTGTGCGCGTGGCCCGTGGGGTGGCGATGCACGGCGTGGCGATCAACGCGTGCCCGGACCTGGGGGCGTTCGGGGCGATCGTCCCGTGCGGGATCACCGACGCGGGTGTGACCTCGCTCACCGCGCTCACTGATCGTGAGGTGAGCGTGTCCGACTGCGCGGACCTGTTCGAACCGCATCTGCGCCGCTGCCTGGCTCCTGTGCTCGTCACGGCGCCCGAGCCCGGTCGACGAGATGGTCGAGCACCAGCGCCGGCAAACGCACCGCACCCCGTAGGCTGACACCGCACATCGACGAAGGGAGTCTCGGGTGGCCATCGCTCCCGAGGGACGACGGATGCTCCGCGTGGAAGCACGCAACGCGGCCGTCCCGATCGAGAAGAAGCCGTCGTGGATCAAGACACGCGCCACGATGGGTCCGGAGTACACCGAGCTGCAGTCCTTGGTGCGACGGGAGAAGCTCAACACCGTCTGCGAAGAAGCCGGATGCCCGAATATCTTCGAGTGCTGGGAGGACCGGGAGGCGACGTTCCTCATCGGCGGTGACCAGTGCACCCGGCGGTGCGACTTCTGCCAGATCGACACCGGTAAGCCGGCCGCTTTCGATGCCGACGAACCACGCCGAGTGGCGGCGTCGGTACAGGCGATGGGACTGCGCTACTCCACGGTGACCGGCGTCGCCCGGGACGACCTCGACGATGGCGGCGCCTGGCTGTACGCCGAGACGGTGCGGCAGATCCACCAGGTCAACCCTGGTACCGGGGTGGAGCTGCTGATTCCGGACTTCAACGCCGAACCGGACCAGCTCGCCGAGGTGTTCTCCTCCCGGCCCGAGGTGCTCGCTCACAACCTCGAGACCGTGCCGCGCATCTTCAAACGGATCCGGCCCGGGTTCCGGTACGACCGCTCCCTCTCGGTGCTCACCTCGGCGCGCACGGACGGCCTGGTGACGAAGTCGAACCTCATCCTGGGGATGGGTGAGACGATCGAGGAGGCCGCGGACGCCCTGCGCGATCTGCATGAGGCGGGTTGTGATCTGGTGACGATCACCCAGTACTTGCGCCCCTCTCCCCGTCACCACCCGGTGGACCGGTGGGTACGGCCCGAGGAGTTCGTGGAACTCTCCGACGAGGCCGAGCGGATCGGCTTCGCCGGTGTGATGGCCGGTCCCCTGGTGCGCTCGTCCTACCGTGCCGGACGACTGTGGGCGCAAGCGATGGCCCGACGTGGCGAACAGATCCCGGAGGCTCTGGCGCACCTCACCGAGCCGGGCAGCGCCCGGCAGGAAGCCGCCTCGCTGCTGCAGCGCTGACGACGGCACCGGGCCAGGTCGGCTCCGTCGCCATGGTGGGGACGTCGTGCTGCCCGGCGAGCGGACGCCGTCAGGAAAGTGCGGGTGGACCGGTAGGCTGGACGCCATCATGGCGAAGAACACCTCCCCCGACGCGGACGCGACGAAGAAGCCCAAGAAGAAGCGCTGGTATCACCAGATCTGGGAAGTCTTCCAGATGGTCCGCAAGGCCCAGCCGAGCATCGTGGCCTGGCTGCTGCTGGTGTTCGTCGGCGTCGTCGCCGTCGGTGTGGTGCTCGGTCTGCTCTTCGACCAGGTGCTCTACTTCACGTTCCTCGCCGTCCCGTTCGCCGCTCTCGCCGCAATGTTCCTCCTCGCGCGCCGTGCCGAGACGGTGGCCTACCAACGCATCGAGGGTGAACCGGGCGCCGTCTCGGCCGCCCTGGGCACGATCCGTCGGGGCTGGAACATCCAGGACGAGCCGGTCGCGGTGGACCCGCGCACGCAGGACATGGTGTTCCGCGCCGTCGGACGCCCCGGCGTGGTGCTCATCTCCGAGGGACCGCCGCACCGGGTGCCGAAACTGCTCGAGGGCGAGCGCAAGAGGGTGGCGCGGGTGATCCCGAACGTCCCGGTGATCGTGCTGCAGTGCGGCAATGGCGAGGGCCAGGTGAAGCTCACCAAGATCGCCAATGCGGTGAAGCGGCAGAAGAACGTGCTGACCCGCAGCGAGGTGGCCGAAGTGTCGAAGCGGCTGCGGGCGCTGCGCTCGAATGCGATGCCGATCCCGAAGGGCGTGGACCCGCGCCGTGCCCGGCCGGACCGCAAGGGGATGCGCGGCCGCTGAGTTCAGAGCCGCCGGAGCGTGGTTCCGGCGGCCCGATCGTGCACCCCACGTCCGTCCGGGTCGGTGACGACCGCGGGGATCACCAGGCACACCAGCACGGTTCGCACGAGTGCGCGCAACGGCCCTGGGAAGCGACCATCCTCGGTACGCACACCGAGACCGAGGAGTCGGTGCCCGATGGTGCTTCCCGCTGTGCCGACCAGGAGCACTGTCATCGCGGCGAACACGCCGAGCGTGGCCATCGGGTCGAAGTCGAAGAACCCGGCGCTGATCGCCGAGGCGAGTGCCCAGTCGATCGCGATCCCGACCAGGCGCCGGCCCCACCCGGCGGTCTCGTGCTGCGGGGTCGAGCTCGTGCGTGCGTTCACTTCACCCAGCCTAGTGGGCTGGAGTAGCCGGTCCGCATGCAGGAACACCCGACGGCGGCAGTCCGGCACCGTTTAACATGGCCGACACATATCGGTCATGGTGGAGAAACGCCGTCCGCCTACCGTGAACGTGTCTGGAAGACGCATGTCCCACCATCAAGGAGCCATGGATGTTCAGTAGTGCCGACGAGGCCATTGCCTTCACCAAGGAGCAGGGCGTCAAGTTCGTCGACGTCCGCTTCTGCGACCTGCCGGGGGTGATGCAGCACTTCAACATCCCGGTCGAGGCGTTCAACGAGGACGCTTTCACCGAGGGCCTGATGTTCGACGGTTCCTCCATCCGTGGATTCCAGGCGATCCACGAGTCCGACATGAAGCTCATCCCGGACGTGACGAGCGCGTTCATCGACCCGTTCCGCGAGCAGAAGACGCTCGTGGTGAACTTTTCCATCGTGGATCCGTTCACCGATGAGCCCTACTCGCGTGACCCGCGCAACATTGCCGCCAAGGCGGAGGCGTACCTCGCCTCGACCGGTATCGCCGACACGGTATTCTTCGGCGCCGAGGCCGAGTTCTACATCTTCGACGATGTCCGGTTCCAGACCGGCCCGGATTCGAGCTACTACTTCATCAACTCGAACGAGGCCGCGTGGAATACCGGTCGCGACGAGGAGGGTGGAAACCTCGGGTACAAGACCCGGTTCAAGGGCGGGTATTTTCCTGTTGCCCCCAACGACCAGATGGCCGACCTGCGCGATTCGATGGTCACGATCATGCAGGAGAACGGTCTCGAGGTCGAGCGAGCGCACCACGAGGTGGGCACTGCCGGGCAGCAGGAGATCAACTACCGTTTCAACACGCTGCGCTCGGCCGCCGATGACCTGATGAAGTTCAAGTACATCGTCAAGAACACGGCGTGGCAGGCCGGGAAGTCCGCCACATTCATGCCCAAGCCGATCTTCGGTGACAACGGATCGGGAATGCACTCGCACCAGTCGCTGTGGAAGGACGGCGAGCCACTGTTCTACGACGAGCGTGGTTACGGTGGTCTGTCCGACCTCGCCCGCTGGTACATCGGTGGTCTGCTCAAGCACGCGCCGTCGCTGCTCGCGTTCACGAACCCGTCGCTGAACTCGTTCCACCGTCTGGTGCCGGGCTTCGAGGCGCCGGTCAACCTGGTGTACTCGGCCCGGAACCGGTCAGCCTGCATCCGCATCCCGGTCACCGGTGCGTCGCCGAAGGCGAAGCGCGTGGAGTTCCGCGTGCCGGACCCCTCCTCGAACCCGTACCTGGCGTTCTCGGCCATGTTGATGGCCGGTATCGACGGCATCAAGAACCGCATCGAGCCGCCCGAGCCGGTCGACAAGGACCTCTACGAGCTGCCGCCCGAAGAGCACTCGCAGATCGCGCAGGTGCCGGACTCGCTCCCGGGTGTGCTGGACGCGCTCGAGGCCGACCACGACTACCTGACCGAGGGCGACGTGTTCACCCCGGACTTGATCGAGACGTGGATCGACTACAAGCGCACCAACGAGGTCGACGCCGTGCGCCTGCGGCCGCACCCGCACGAGTTCGAGCTGTATTACGACCTGTGAGGAGTGAGCGGAGCTTGCGGAGCGAGCCCCGCACACAGGTCGCCACCAGCACCGCCCTGTGAGGAGTGAGCGGAACTCACGAAGCGAGCCCCGCACACAGGTCGCCACTGGGACTGACCTCTGACCAGCACAGTGCGCCCCCGGATCCCCTGCGGGTCCGGGGGCGCACTGCGTCAGCGGATGAAATTTGTTTTCGCGGAGACCTCCCGGTTGCGATAACCCTTGACAGTGACGCGCGTCACTCCTAGCGTCCAGAGCAGGCGCACTGGGCGAGGACGCCCACCGGTGATCACACCGTTGCGCCGTCGGGCACAGGAGGTTTCTCGTGAAGAACTCAGTCAGGCGCCGATTCGGGCGCCCAGCAGCGGTTGCGGTGGGCGCGGGCCTGTTGCTCAGCGGCATCGCACCGGCATATGCGGAACCGGAGACGCCACCGACCCACGACGTCGCGACCATCGTGGATTCGATGACCCTGCGAGAGAAGATCGGCCAGATGACGTGGACACACGTCTACGGCTCGTCCGCCCACGACACGTCCATGGCCGCCAGCAACCAGGCCAGGTACGGCGTCGATACCCCCGCCGAGGTGGTGCAGAAGTACGACCTCGGTGGTGTGCTCTACTTCGCCTGGTCCGGAAACACGAACCACCCGGCGCAGATCACCGAGCTCTCGAACGGGCTGCAGGACGCGGCGCTCGACGAGGATGGTCCCGGTGTCCCGCTGGCCGTGACGATCGACCAGGAGGGCGGCCTCGTTGCCCGGGTCGGACCACCGGCGACCCAACTTCCGGGCAACATGTCCCTCGGCGCAACCTTCGACACCGACCTCGCGCGAGCACAGGGCGAGATACTCGGCGCCGAGATGCAGGCGATGGGCATCAATGTCGACTTCGCCCCCGTGGTCGACATCAACTCCAACCCGGACAACCCTGTGATCGGCATCCGATCCATGGGCGAGGATCCCGACGCGGTCAGCGCGCTCGGTGCCGCACAGATCGACGGCATACAGCAGTACATCGGCGCCACGGCGAAGCACTTCCCGGGACACGGGGACACCGAGACCGACTCGCACTACGGTCTGCCCGTGGTCACCTACGACCGCGCCACGCTCGACGATCACCTGCAACCGTTCCAGGCAGCGATCGATGCGGGCGTCGACATGATCATGACTGCCCACATCATCGTCGAGGCGATCGACCCGGACCTGCCGGGCACCTTGTCTCCCGACGTGCTCACGGGTCTGCTCCGCGACGAGATGGGCTTCGACGGGATCATCACCACCGACGCACTGGACATGGCCGCGATGACCGACAACTGGTCCCAGGCGGAGATGTCCGTCATGGCGATCCAGGCGGGCTCGGACATCCTGCTCAACTCCCCCGACGTCGACGCCTCCATCGCCGGCATCGAGGAGGCAGTCACGGACGGGACCATCACCGAGGCGCGACTTGACGAGTCAGTCACCCGCATCCTGGAGTGGAAGGCCGAGCGTGGCGTCCTGGACGACCCATACGCCGACCCGGGCGCGGTCGAGGACGTCGTCGGGAACGACGAGCACCTCGCCACGGCAGCGACGATCGCGGACCGGTCCATCACGCTGCTGCGCAACGAGGACCGCCCGCTGCCGCTCGACGCCGACTCCGATACTGTCCTTGTCGTCGGTTCCGGGTCAGCATGGCCGGAGCGGCTCGGTCCGATGATGGCCGAGCGTGGGTTCGAGGTGATCGAGGAGTACGAGAACGGACGATCGCCGTCCCCCGCATACCGGGCACGAGCGGTCGCAGCGGCATCGGATGCCGATGCCGTGGTGTTCACGTCCTACAACGCCAGCGCGAACGCGGCGCAGCAACAGATGGTCGCCGAGCTGGCCGCCACCGGCACCCCAGTGATCGTCGTCGCGGCACGCAACCCCTACGACATCAACGTCTTCGACACCGCCGACGCCGTCCTGAACAGCTACGGCTACAACGTGGTGAACTACACCGCCGTCGTGCGGGCCATCGCCGGTGACATCAACCCATCGGGTGAGCTCCCCGTTGATGTCCCCACCGTGGACGGCAGCGAGACGCTACTGCCGCTCGGCTACGGCCGCCATTACCCAGGGCCACCGGACCACGCGGGAGCCCCTGGACACGCCGGACCGGACAACTGACACCGTCGACCCTCAGCGGAGAGGAACCACGATGCGTACACGAACATGGAGAGGACTGGCCGTCGGCGCGGCCCTGGCGCTGGGAGTTACGGGCTCGCTCTCCCCGATGTCTCCCGGCGAACGGCCCGACACCCCGCCCGGTCTCGACGAACCGCTGGAGCTCGGTGTCGAGGTCCTGCTCGACGATCTCGACCGGCTGGAGGGGCAGCGGGTCGGAATCATCACCAACCCCACAGGAGTCACCTCCGACCTCACCCACGTCGTCGATGCCCTGATCGATGGTGAGGCCGAGGGCGACTACGAGGTCACCGCCTTGTACGGCCCCGAGCACGGTGTCCGCGGTGGGGTCCCGGCCGGTGCCTATGTGGAGAGCTACGAGGACGAGCGGACCGGGCTGCCGGTGTACTCGCTGTACGGCCCGACCCGTCAACCGACTGCGGAGATGCTGGCTGACGTCGATGTCCTACTCTTCGACATCCAGGACATCGGCGCGCGCTTCTACACCTACATCTGGACGATGTACTACGCAATGGAAGCAGCGGCCGAGCACGACAAGCAGTTCATCGTTCTCGATCGGCCGAACCCGCTCGGCGACCGGATGGATGGACCCGTCCTGGAGTATCCCGAACTCAGTTCGTTCGTCGGCCTGCGGGAGATTCCCCTGCAGCACGGCATGACGGTCGGTGAGCTCGCACAGTTCTTCAACGGTGAGTTGCTCGAGACGCCGGCGGACCTGGACGTGGTGCAGATGTCCGGCTACGACCCGGACGAAATTGTCGCCGACTGGGACATGCCGTGGGTCCTACCCTCGCCCAACATCCCCACCCGGGAGACGGCGCTGGTCTACCCCGGCATCGGACTGATCGAATCGATCAACGTTTCCGAGGGGCGTGGCACGACCAAGCCGTTCCTCTGGTTCGGTGCGCCGTTCATCGACGAGACGGAGTCGTGGGAGCTGGCGGACGATCTCAACGCACGGGGCCTGGAGGGCGTGACATTCCGGCCGGCGTCCGCGACGCCGTCGTCGAGCAAGCACGCCGGGCAGTTCTCCGGTGGTCTCGAGGTGCACGTGACCGATCCGGCGGTGTATGAACCACTCCGGGTCGGTGTGCATGTCCTCGACGCCCTGTTCACCCATATCGACGAGGTGGACTGGCGTGAGGGTGGGGACTGCCGCGCTCCGGAGGACCGCTGCTGGATCGACCTGCTCTCCGGGACCAAGGACGTGCGCGCCCAGCTCGAGGCGGGCGTCGCTCCGGACGAGATCGTCGACGGCTGGGACGCCGAACTGGCCGCCTTCACCGCGCTGGCTGAGCCCTACCGGCTCTACGACGACCAGCACCCCGGCCGCGATCGCGACTGACCGGCCACGACCTGAGCCGAGCGGACTCTGCTCGGCTCAGGTCACGGTGTCAGGCCAGCGTGACGGTGAAACTCCTGCCGTGGGCCTGATACGTGCCGGCCGTGACCATGGTCCCGCCGGGGACTCGACTGACCGTGACGCCGTCATCGGCTGACTCCAGGGCCAGCGGACGGCCACGGACGGTCACCGAGACCGTGTCGCGGCGCATTGTCGGATCCGAGACGGAGAGCTCGACCGCACTGCCGTGCCGTCGCGCGATGACTGATGCGGGGCCGTCGATCGACAGTCGCTCGGCCTGCTGAGTCCCGTCGGCGAACACGTTCGCGGCCACCACGCCAAGACCGGCGTGCGCGACGGCCTGCACGCGCGGATCGTTGCGAATCACTGAGAGTTCGGCCGGGTACGCCGCCATCGCGGCGTCGTCGGCGTTCGGCACCAAGGCATAGGCGAGCGACGCCGGTCCGGCACCCGCCGGGTGCTCCACGCTGAGGCCGAACACCTGCTTGGTCACCTGGGTGTTGGAGTTGGAGAGCCTGATGGCTCGCCTGCTGCGCGTGACACGCTCGAGCGTGACGTCCACGTCCTGATCGTCCAGCAGGACGTACCCGACGGCGGCGCCGTGGCTGGCGTTCAGGTAACGCACCCAGGCCAGGGGTGCTTCTCCCGTGCCGGACCATGCGGTGCCGTCGCGATGCGCGCCAGTGATCTGGATATCGTCGCCGGTTCCGGCGATCCGGGAGTCGAGCGTGGTCACCGCATCGCGACCGGAGAGACCGTCGATCCCTGCCGCGAGGGCGATGATCTCGTCGTCGAACATGAACCAGGACTTGGTGGCGCTCGCGTTCTGGTAGACGACGAAGTCCTCCGGGAGGATGCCCGCCTGCTTGTCCCGGTAGCCGACGTCGTCGGAGAGCACCATGCCGACCGCACCGAGCGTGCCCAGCGTGGCACCGCCGGAGTGCACGTTCGTCCCACGTGGGAAATAGACGTAGGTGTTCTGGGACTCCGAGGAGGAGTAGAACTCGAGCGGGTGGTCCGGGTTCTCGTACCAGCGCTCACCGTAGAGCTCGGGAATGCTGCTGCGCTCCTGCACCGGTGCGGTCACACCGGCGAGGCGGTAGGGCGAGACGGTCGTGTAGTAGTCGACCCCGTAGCACTCGGACTGGTCCAGGCCGGTGAGATAGAGGTAGTAGGCGCCGTCGCCCTGGAACCAGGGCAGCAGGTTCTCCCCGTTCATGTACTCGTACTTGCTGATCCGGTCCGAGCTCCGAGCAAGAGCGAAGGCGTACCCGGGGCGGCGGTGCACCGTCCGGTCCATCGCGTCGAAAGCGACGTTGCGTTCGTCTGCGTTGAGGTCAGCGGCGGGGATCGAGGCGTCACCCACGATGTCGGCGAAACGCGCGATGCTGAGCGGTGAGGCGAACCTGCCCGAGTCGATCATCTCGGGCGAGGCGCCGTCGAGATGCTTGACGTAGGCCTCCAGGTCGCGGGAATCACCGCTGGGTGCGTAGCCGGACAGGTCCACGATCGCCTCGGCGATCACCCGCACGTCGGTGTACCCGGTCGTGGTCCTGGACACCGCACGCCCCTTGACCACCTCCATCATCCACCCCTCGTAGATCAGCGGTGCGAACCCGTTCCGGACCCATCCGGTGACAACCTCCACCAGGTCGGCGGTGCTGGCCTGTGACGCTCCGTCGAGAATCTTGACGGTCTGCACCACCCGGGTGAGCAGGCCCTTGCCGTAGGAGCCGGTGTAGGCGACGGAATGGTGCTGGATGAACGATCCGTCCGCGTAGTAACCATCGGTCACGCCGTGCTGCAGGTCGTACGGGTCGATCGTGGCGAACACTGTGGCCTGGTCGGTGATGGCCTTGGTGATCCGTCCTTCGTCACCGGTCAGCGCGCCCTGGAGGATCCGGTTGGTGGTGATGTCGGCGAGGTTCGCACCGGTGTGGAAGCGGGAGTCGAGGTCCACGTCCCCGTCGGTGCCGGCGCGCAGGTAAGCATCCATCGTGGCCACGTAGGTTTCCACCAAGCCGGGCCGGTAGGTGGCGACCTCCTCGGCGAGCAGCACGAAGGCGCGGGTCACATCTGTCGGGAAGCCGATCTCCCAGTTAAACCAGTTGCCGTAGTAACCGGCGTCGTGGTCAGCGAGGTAGTGCTCGTGCAGCCAGGCGAGGCCGTCGATCACCTGACGCTGGGTGGCGACGTCGTCGACCAGGCCGGATCCGGGTGTGCGGGTCGCCAGGGCGATCTCGTAGAGGAAGGTGGTGGTGCGGCGCAGGTTGGTGTCGTCCGAACCGAGCGGGCGGCCGGCGAACAGCTCGTCGGAGCCGGCGTCGACCATGTCCGCCAGCCGGCTGCGGGCGGTGGACTCGATGGCTGCCACTCTGGGTGCGACCTCGGGGCGCGCATTGGAGGCGGTCGTACCGGCCAGCATCTCCACCGTGTTGGCGAGCAGGCGGTCGCGATCGGTCGGGGTCTCGGCGTGTGCGAGCAGCGGCGCGCCAACAGTCAGCAGGCCTGCGGCGGGAATCATGGACAGGACGTGACGGCGGGTGAGCTGCATCGTTGCGGTTCCCTGGGTAGGTCGGAGCGGTCCGGTATAAACCACTTCGCATTCAATCAGGTCTGACCGGATCGCCCAAGGGCGGGTTGCTCACCCGTAGAAGACGCGCTCCATCACCGTGCGGGCGTGGCGTGCGGCACGCAGCCAGTCCTGTTCCAGGTCGACCGCGTGCCCCACCGGGTACCCGAGCAGGCGGGACACGGTAGCAAGGGTCTGCCGCTCGCTCGGCAGTACATCCACGCGTTGCCCGTGCGTGCGACCGGAGGCGAGCACGATGGCGTTGCGCAACCGGGTGGCCAGCTCCCACGCCCGGATCAGGCGGTCCGCGTCCGAACCGCTCAGCAACGTCAGGTCCCGAGCGGCCAGCAACGCCTCGCGAGTTCCTGTCACGCGAAGCTCCGGGTGTTGTCCGGCATGCTGGAGTTGGAGCAGTTGTGCCGTCCACTCGACGTCGGAGAGCCCGCCGCGGCCGAGCTTGAGGTGGTGGGTTGCCGGCACTCCACGCGGTAGTCGTTCGGCTTCCACCCGCGCCTTGATCCGGCGAAGTTCACGCAGCTCGCCGCTGTCGAGTCCCGCCGCGGGATACCGGTAGGGATCGATCAGCCGGGCGAACCGCTCCCCCAGTCCTGGGTCGCCTCCCGCCTGCCGCGCCCGCAGCAACGCCTGCCGCTCCCAGCCCAGGGCCCAGCGTTGGTAGTACTCGGCGTAGGAGTCCAGCGTCCGCACGACCGGTCCCTGCTTGCCCTCGGGGCGCAATGCCGTATCCACCTGCAACTGGGGCTCAGTGGACATGACCCCGAGCAGACTCCCGATCGCTCCGGCCACGTCCACGGCCCACTCCTTGGCGAGCTGCTGGTCGGCACCCGGACGAGGGTCGTGGACGAACATCACATCGGCGTCGCTGGCGTACCCGATCTCGCCGCCGCCGAGACGCCCCATGGCCACCACGAGAAAATCCGTCGGAGAGTCTTCGAGCCCATGCTTGGTGTTGGCCTCGTGCGCGGCGATCCGCAGCGCCCCGGCGAGGGCCATATCCGCTGCGGGGGCGATCACGCGACGGCAGGTATCCACCGGCACGTGCTCGAGGACGTCCCGGACCGATCCCCGGGTGAGCTCACGGCGTCGCAGGAAGCGGACCGCCGAGGCGGCCTTCTTCGCGTCGGCACGCCGCACCAGCATGGCGTCCATCTGTGTCTCCAGCGCCTCCGGCGTGCGCGGCTGCAGATCCTTGTCCTCGTCCAACCAGGCGACGGCGTCGGTCAGCTGGGCGAGGTTGTCGGCCACATAGGTGGAGGCGGCGAGCAGGTGGGCGAGCCGGTCCGCCGCTGCGCCGGAGTCGCGGAGCAGTTTGAGGTACCAGTGGGTACTGCCCAGGGAGTCCGAGAGCTTGCGGAACGCGAGCAGCGCGCCGTCGGGGTCGCTCCCCTCGGCGAACCAGCCGAGCATCACCGGCAGAAGCTGACGCTGGATCGACGCACGCCGGGAGACGCCCTCGGTGAGTGCCTTGATGTGTCGCGTGGCGCCGTCGGGGTCCTGGTAGCCGATCGCTCGCAGCCGGGCGGTCGCGGCCTCGGCGGTCAAGGTCACGTCGTCGGCCGAGAGGCGTGCGGTCTCCGGCAGCAGCGGCCGGTAGAACAGGTCTTCGTGCAACCGCCGCACCTGACGGCGGGTGGCTCGCCATCGCGCGTTCAGCCCGTCCGGGCCGTCCACCGTCAGACGTGCCGCGCGCGCGAGCCGAAGAAGCTCCTCCGCACTGGTCGGCATCAGGTGGGTCCGTCGCAGGCGGGCGAGCTGCACGCGGTGCTCGAGCACCCGTAGGAAGCGGTAGCAGCGGCCCAGCTCGGCGGCGTGGTCGCGCCCCACATAGCCGCCCGCGGAGAGCGCAGCCAGCGCGTCCAGGGTGTTCGCCGACCGGATCGCCGGGTCCACCCGGCCGTGCACCAGTTGCAACAGCTGGACGGTGAACTCCACGTCTCGAAGCCCGCCGCGCCCCAGCTTGATCTGCCGTTCCGCCTCGGCGACCGGCACGTGGTCCTCCACCCGCCGCCGCATCGCCTGGGCGTCCTCGACGAAGTTCTCCCGTCCGACGGCGTCCCACACCATCGGTCGAGTGGCCTCCAGGTACGCAGCGCTCAGTTGGGCGTCCCCGGCCACATGTCGCGCCTTCAGCAGCGCCTGGAACTCCCAGGTCTTCGCCCAGCGTTCGTAGTAGCTCACGTGTGAGCTCAGGGTGCGGACCAGTGGCCCGTTCTTCCCTTCCGGTCGTAGTGCCGCATCGACCTCCCATAGGGCTGGTTCGCGCGAGGGCATCGAGCACATCCGCGCCAGCGCCGCGGCGAGCTTGGTGCCGGTCCGCAGGGCGACATCCTCCGCCTCGTCACCGGCCGGTTCAGCCACGTAGATCACGTCGACGTCCGAGATGTAGTTGAGCTCGGCGCCACCCGTCTTGCCCATGCCGAGCACCGCCAACCGCACCCCCATGCCGCGGTCGGGCAGCTCAGCGCGGGCCAGCGCGAGCGCAGCCTCGAGTGCTGCCCCGGCAAGGTGCGCCAGCGCTGCAGCGACGTCGGGCAGCAGTGCCTCCGGATCATCGGAAGTCAGGTCCTCGGTGGCGATCTCGAGCAGCATCCGGCGGTAGCTGCGCCGCATCTCGTCCAGCGTGCCTTCGCCCCCGGGGGCACCCGCCACCGGCACCAGGGCGGTCGGGTCGGCACCCACCGATTCCAGCATCAGGGCGCGCACGGCCGACGGGTCGCGACGGACGCCGTCGGGACCATCGATCACGAGGCCGGCATCAGCCGGGTGGCTGACCAGCCAGTCCCCCAGCGCTGGGGACGCGCCGAGCACGGCCAGCAACCGGTCACGGTGGACCGAGTCAGTGGCCAGGACCTGTTGCAATCGGCCTTCCTCCGGCTGCGCAGCCTCACCGAGGCGGAGGAGACTCAGCAACGCCTGATCCGGGTCCGCGGCTCGACCGAGCGCGGCCACCAGGCGTTCCAACCCATCGGCCTCGAGCCGGTCGCACACTCCGGCGAGGAACGGCTCCGCGAACATGTCCGCATCGCGGCTCACCTCGCGGAAGCCGGCACGCGCGAGCAACCCGGTCAACGACACCGGCCGACCCATCAGGTCCTTCCCTTCGTTCGTTCGCGCGCGCACCGGCGATTCGCCCGGGCCCGCCGACGGTCTCAGATCAGGCCGACACGGGCCAGCTCGTACGGTGTCACCTGAGCGCGATAGTCGGTCCACTCCTGGCGCTTGTTCGCCAGGAAATGCGTGAACACCTGCTCACCAAGCGTCTCGGCCACCAGCTCGGACCGTTCCATCACGGCCACCGCCTCGTTCAGGCTGCCCGGCAACGGTTCGATCCCGAGCGCTCGACGTTCGGTGTCGGACAACTCCCAGACGTTGTCCTCGGCCTCCTCGGGCAGTTCGTAGCCCTCTTGCACACCCTTCAGACCAGCACGCAGCAGGACAGCGAATCCGAGGTACGGGTTGGCGGCCGCGTCCAGACCGCGGTACTCCACCCGCGCAGACTGACCCTTGGAAGGCTTGTACATCGGCACGCGCACCAACGCAGACCGGTTGTTGTGCCCCCAGCACACGTAGTTCGGCGCTTCCTGGCCACCCCAGAGGCGCTTGTAGGAGTTCACGAACTGGTTCGTGACCGCGGTGATCTCCGCGGCGTGCCGCAGCAGGCCGGCGATGAAGGCACGACCGGTCCCGGAGAGCTGGTACTCCCCACCCGGCTCGTAGAAGGCGTTCGAGTCCCCCTCGAACAGGGACAGGTGCGTGTGCATCCCGGAGCCGGGCTGACCGGCCAGCGGCTTCGGCATGAAGGAGGTGGTGAAGCCCTGCTCGATGGAGACCTCCTTCACCACCGATCGGAAGGTCATGATGTTGTCAGCAGTGCTGAGTCCGTCGGCATAACGCAGATCGATCTCGTTCTGTCCCGGTCCGGCCTCGTGGTGGGAGAACTCCACGGAGATCCCCATGGATTCCAGCAGGGTGATCGCCGCGCGCCGGAAGTCGTGGCCCTGGCCACGCGCCACGTGATCGAAGTAGCCGGCGTTGTCGATCGGGATCAGCGGATCGGTGTCGTTCTCGAGCGCCTTGAACAGGTAGAACTCGATCTCGGGGTGGGTGTAGAAGGTGAACCCCGCATCGCCGGCAACCGCGAGCGCGCGCTTGAGGACATTGCGCGGATCCGCAGCCGAGGACTCCCCGTCCGGTGTGAGGATGTCGCAGAACATCCGAGCGGTGCCGTGCTTGCCACCTCGCCAGGGCAGGATCTGGAAGGTGCTCGGGTCGGGCCGGAGGATGAGGTCGGACTCCGAGACGCGCGAGAGCCCCTCGATCGAGGAACCGTCGAAGCCGATTCCCTCGACGAACGCGCCCTCGAGCTCGGCCGGCGCGATCGCAACCGACTTGAGCACGCCCAGCACATCGGTGAACCAGAGCCGGATGAACCGGACGTCCCGCTCCTCGATAGCCCGAAGCACGTACTCCTGCTGCTTGTCCATTCCACTACTCCTGATGGTCGTGGCCCGTGCGGTGCGACACCGGCGGTGTGCTCTCAGGTCTGTGCCCCCATCATGGCAGGTCCGCTGGCCCGCTCGGGCGGCCTACGCTCCCACGTCCGCGCAGGCGCGGACCGGTGGCTACTCGGCCCCGGTTGTCCCATCCACGGCGCGAGCCAGCTCAGCCAACCAGACGGTCGCTGTGGCGTCCGAGGGTGCGCGCCACTCCCCCCGCGGGGAGAGCGCGCCGCCTGCGGCGACCTTCGGCCCGTTCGGGATCGCCGTCCGTTTGAACTGGCTGAAGCCGAAGAACCGGCGGACGAACACCTCGAGCCAGCGCCGGATCTCGGCGATGTCGTAGCCGTACCGTGCGTCGGCCGGGAACCCCGGTGGCCATGCCCCTGCGTCCGGGTCCTTCCACGCGTGCTCGGCGAGAAAGGCGATCTTGCTCGGGGCGAAACCGTGCCGCAGCACGTAGAACAGCGTGAAGTCATGCAGCGAGTAGGGTCCGATCGTGTCCTCGGTGCTCTGCACCTCCTCATCCTCACCCGTGGGTACCAGCTCTGGCGTGATCCGGGTGTCGAGGACCGATTGCAGCACCTCACCGGTCTCCTCGGGAAACTGGCCGGAGGCGATCACCCATCGGACCAGGTGCTGGATCATCGTCTTCGGGACGCCGACGTTGACCGCGTAGTGCGACATCTGATCGCCCACACCGTAGGTACACCAGCCGAGGGCCATCTCCGACAGGTCCCCCGTTCCGACCACGATCCCGCCTCGTGCGTTGGCGAGCCGGAACAGGTAGTCCGTACGCAAGCCGGCCTGCACGTTCTCGAACGTGACGTCGTAGACCGGCTCGCCGGAGGCGAACGGGTGGCCGATCTTCTCGAGCATCTCGCGCGCGGCCGGGGTGATGTCGATCTCTTCGAACGTCACGCCCAGCGCACGCCCGAGCGCCCACGCGTTCGAGCGCGTGTGCTCGCTCGTGGCGAACCCGGGCAGGGTGAATCCGAGGATGTCGGTGCGGGGGCGGCCGAGCCGGTCCATCGCCCGCGCAGCCACGAGCAGGGCGTGCGTGGAATCGAGGCCGCCGGACACGCCGATCACCAACTGCGGCGAGCCGATCGCACGCATCCGTTGTTCCAGTGCGGCGACCTGGATGTTGAACGCCTCGTAACAGTCCTGCGCAAGGCGCGCCTCGTCGTCGGGCACGAACGGGAACCGGTCGACGCCCCGGCGCAGACCCAGGTCCCCGCTCGGGGGGTTCACCCGGAACCGCACGGTGCGGAACTCCTCGGTACGGCGAGCGTGCGTGCGGCGGTTGTCGTCGAAGGTGCCTTGCCGCAGACGTTCCTGACGGAGCAGGTCCAGGTCGACGTCCGCCACGGCCCGTTGCGGCTCGTCGGCAAACCGCTGCGTCTGCGCGAGAAGCCGACCCGCCTCGTAGATCATCGTCTGACCGTCCCAGGCGAGGTCGTTGCTGGACTCCCCCGCACCAGCCGCGGCGTACACGTACGCGGCGAGACACCGCGCTGAGGCCGAACGGCACAGCAGATGCCGATCCTCGGCCCGGCCGACGGTGATCGGACTTCCGGACAGGTTGGCCAGGACCGTGGCTCCGGCAAGGGCGGCCTCGGCGCTCGGCGGGATGGGAACCCACATGTCCTCGCACACCTCGGCATGCAGCACGAGCCCGGGCAGATCCTCGGCCTCGAACAGCAGGTCCGGCCCGAACGGCACCCGGTGCCCGTCGATCAGGCACTCGCTGCCACGCTGATCGTCGCCCGGGGCGAAGTGTCGGCGCTCGTAAAACTCGCGATAGGTCGGCAGCAACGACTTCGGAGCCACACCGAGCACCCGGCCGCGGTGAATCACGATCGCGGCGTTGTACAGCCTGTTGCGGTGCTGGATCGGCGCCCCCACCACGAGCACCGGCAGCAGGTGGGCGCTCTCAGCGACGAGCCTCCCCAGCGCGGCATCCGTAGCGCGCAGCAACGGGTCCGCGAGGAACAGGTCGTCGATGCTGTAGCCGGTCAGGCAGAGTTCGGCGAAGACCGCCACCGCGACGCCGTCGCCATCACAGGCACGCGCCTGGGCGAGCACGGCGTCGACGTTGTGCTCCGGGTCGGCCAGACGCAGGTCGATCGTGCACGTCGCCACACGGGCGAAGCCATGGCGGTACAGGGAGTGAAAGCCAGGGGCAAGCGTTCGGGCACTCATGGGCTCAGTCTGTCAGGCCCACGGGGATAGGCTGGCTGCATGGCACAGGTGAACGGTGAGTCGAGTTCGTCCACGCTCCCCCCGGTCGGTGGTGGCAAGCGGGTCCGGGTGCACCACCTGACGGCGGCCAAGGCGGCGGGTGAGCGCCTCACCATGCTGACGGCCTATGACGCCCCGACGGCGCGCATCTTCGATGCGGCCGGGATCGACATGCTGCTGGTGGGTGACTCTGTCGGGGACAACATGCTCGGCCACGAGAGCACCATCCCGGTGACGATGGAGGAACTGTTGCCCGCGGTTCGCGCAGTCTCGCGGTCGACCCAGCGAGCGATGGTGGTGGCCGATCTCCCCTTCGGTTCCTACGAGGCAGGTCCGCAGCAGGCGCTGGCCAGCGCCGTGCGCATGCTGAAGGAGGGTGGCGCTCAGGCCGTGAAGTTCGAGGGGGGCACCCGGGTCGCCGAGCATGTCCGCCTGATCACTGGCGCCGGCATTCCCGTCGTCGGGCACATCGGCTTCACCCCGCAGTCTGAGCACATGCTCGGCGGCAAGCGGGTGCAGGGCCGCGGTGACGACGCCGCCGGGCGGTTGTGCGAGGACGCGGTCGCCCTGCAGGAGGCCGGTGCTGTGGCGGTCGTCCTGGAGATGGTGCCGGCACCGGTCGCCGCACGTGCCTCCGAGGTCCTGCAGATCCCCACGATCGGTATCGGTGCAGGTCCCAGCTGCGACGGCCAGGTTCTGGTCTGGCTCGACATGGCCGGAATGGGCGACTGGTCACCGCGGTTCGCGAAACAGTTCGCCCAGATCGGCGCGCAACTGCACCAAGCGGCCTCGGACTACGCCGCCGAGGTGCGTGGCGGGGTCTTTCCCACGCAGGATCACTCCTACGCCGACTGACGACCGGCGCGCAGTCCCGTCACCTCAGCACGGGCCGCACGCGCCCGCCCGCTGACGCCGGGGCTCAGCGGTTCTCGTCCACCCAGGTGTGTACGCCGTCGAGAAGCGCGTCGGCATACCGTTGGCGACCTTCCTCGGTCTCCATCACGGCGGCTTCTTCGGGATTGCGCATCTCACCGAGCTCGAGCAGAACGGTCGGCCGACGGGCGAAGTTCAGGGTCGCGAGGTCGTCACGTTCGAGGACTGCATCCTCGTCCAGGTCGCTCTGGGCGAAACCGGCCGTGCCGAGCGCTTCGATCATGACGGTGGCGAGGTCCTGGCTCGGTTCCTGCTGGGAGTCCGAGAGCGGCGGCTCGGCGACGATCGCGAAGAAGCCCTGCTGCTCGCGGTCGGTCGAACCGTTCGCGTGCAGGGAGAGCATCAGGTCGACGTCATGATCCTCGGCGAAGGTACCGCGACGATCCACGCACGGCCCGACGCCCTCGTCGTCCTCGCGGGTGAGGAACACCACCGCGCCTTGGTCCCGGAGCTGCTCGGCCAGTCGGGTGGAGACGTCGAAGGTGAACGCATGCTCGGGGTACCCGGTCGCCGAGGTGGTACCGGCCGTGTTGCAGGCCTTCTCACCGCCACGTCCATCAGGCACACGCTCGTTGATCTCCTCCGGGTTCTGGCCATTGCCCCCGTTGTGACCTGGGTCGATCGCGATCCGCAGGCCGACCAGCGGTCGCGCCCCGATGCCGGCGCCGACCTGCTTGACGTCGTCCTCCTGCTCCGGTGCGGCACTGGCGGCCGGGGCCACCATGAGGAGTCCAGCCAGCGCGAGGGCAGGCACGCCCAGTAGACGGCGCACACTCGAGCGCATCGGTTCTCCTCGTCCTGGGCGGTTGATCACATCGTCGGTGGTGATTATTCGTGCTCGTCCGGATCGTCGTACCACTGCCTGTCCTCGGCCTCCCACGCCTCGTTGCGGGCGTGTGCTCGTTCAAGCGCTGAGGCCGCCTCCGTGGCGGTGGCGTATGGCCCGATCCGGTCGTGCCAGTCGCTCACGTAGCCGTGCTCGATCTCACCAGTTCTCAGATTGTAGTAGTACCCCTCGCTGGAGTCACCCCGATGCCTCACCGATACCACCGCCCTTCTCGCGATCTGATTATCCACGCGCGCCGATCGAGGCGCACTCCAGAGCACCCATAGACTGTTTCCCGGGCTGTGGACGCGTCGCCGCGACCACCGCTTCCTGCCCAGACCCTCCGGACGAAAGCACCGCCCATGAGCAAGGACACGCAGGCCGTCGCCGAGACCGACCCGGCACAGATCGGGTTCGGTATCGACATCGGCGGTTCCGGGATCAAGGGCGCTCCGGTGCACCTCAATTCGGGCGAGCTGATCACCAAGAAGTTCCGGATCCCCACCCCGGAGGAGTCCAGCCCGGAGGCTGTCGGAGAGGTGCTGGCGGCCGTGGTCGAGCACTTCGACCTGCCGGCCGATGCGCACATCGGCGTGACCTTTCCCGGCGTGATCAAGCACGGTGTGGCGCACACCGCCGCCAATGTGGACAAGCGTTGGATCGGTACCGATGTGGCCGAGGTGACCCGCCGGGCCACCGGGCATCGCGCCCATGTGGTCAATGACGCCGACGCCGCTGGTTATGCCGAGACGGTGTACGGCGCGGCGAAGGTGCAGCAGGGCAGCGTGCTGGTGCTCACCCTCGGCACGGGGATCGGTAGCGCGATGATCCACAACGGGGTGCTGGTGCCGAACTTCGAGCTCGGGCACCTCGAGATCGACGGCTATGACGCCGAGAAGCGTGCCGCATCCTCGGTCAAGGACAAGGAGGAGCTCACCTACCCCGAATGGGCGGAGCGACTGCAGCGGTATTTCTCCCACGTGGAGTTCCTCTTCTCCCCCGACCTGTTCGTGGTCGGAGGTGGCGTGTCGAAGGATCACGAGGAGTTCCTCCCACTGCTGGACCTGACGACGCCCATCGTTCCCGCCCAGCTGCGCAACAAGGCCGGGATCATCGGTGCCGCGGTGCTGGCGGCCCAGAACGCCTGAGATCTGCAGGAGTCGGAACTGCCAGGACGGAGAGTGGATGAGCCGGCCGGTACGCCGGGTTCTGTCCCGAGGCGTATGCCTCGGTGGCGGCCATCCATCTACGACGTACGTTGCCGCACGCCTCCAGCGACCTACCCGGAAGCTCGGGCGGGCTACCCTCGTGCGCTTCCTGTCTGGTCTTGCTCCGAGTGGGGTTTACCTAGCCGCACCGGTCACCCGGCACGCTGGTGGTCTCTTACACCACCCTTTCACCCTGACCGTCCGGCGGACCGGACGGCGGTCTACTTTCTGTGGCACTGTCCCGCGGGTCACCCCGGGTGGGTGTTACCCACCACTCTGCCCTGTGGAGCCCGGACGTTCCTCGGCACGAGTTGCCTCGTGACGCGGCCGCCTGGCCGACTCATCCACCCGTACTCTACCGCCCGTGAGGTTATCTGACCGTGCTCATCCTGCTGCCACCCTCTGAGGGCAAGACCGCTCCCGTCCGCGGCCGACCGGTGGACCTGGACCGCCTCACCCGCCCTGAACTACGCACAGCTCGTAGCGAGGTCCTCGACACACTCGCCGACGTGAGCAGCGCACCAAACGCCGTCAGGGCCCTGGGTGTGGGGACCTCGCTCACCGAAGAGGTGGCCCACAACACCCGGCTGCGCACTGCTCCGAGCGCGCCGGCCGCGCAGGTGTACACCGGTGTGCTGTACGAGGCCGCCGGGCTCGGCGCGCTTACCGGAGGGGCCCGTCGCCGGGCCAATGCCGATGTCCGGATCGTCTCGGCACTGTGGGGCGTCCTCTCCCCTGCCGACCGGATCCCCGCCTACCGGTTGTCGATGTCCACCCGGCTGCCCGGCTTGGGTTCGTTGCCGAACTACTGGGCCTCGACCCTGGGAGAACGTCTCGTCGACCGTGACCCGGGAGTGGTGATCGATTGTCGGTCCAGCGCCTACGTGCCAGCCTGGCGACCGCCGTCGGGAATGCCGTGGGTGACCATACGGGTGGTCCAGGAGATCGACGGCGTGCGCAGCGTGGTCTCCCACCACGCCAAACACACCCGAGGTGTCCTCACCCACCATCTACTGACCCGGCCGGGCGCTCCGCCGCGCACCACACGCGGGGTGCAGCGCGCGGCCGAGGAACTGATCGGGTCGACGTTGCAGCAGGTTGGCCTGGAACGCACGCCGGGCGCCGGACCGGACGTGCTGGAGCTCGTGGTCAGTCCCCCGGCAGGCCGCTGACGATCCGTTCGACGATTCGGTAGAGCGAAAAGACCACCGCGATCGCCACCGTGATGTGCACCAGGAACGCCAATGCGATCCCGGTGATGGTGCCGGCGAGAGCGAGCCTGCCCCAACTCAGGGAGAGCGCGGCGGGGATCACCACGGCAGCGGCCGCGCCTCGGGCGAGTTCGGCGCCGAAGGAGTGCTCCCCCATCCACGGAAGGACCGACCACAGGTCCAGCAGGTCGCCGGTGGCCACGATGCCGAGGATGGTGATCACGCTGATGAACGCGATCACCACCGCTCGGTGTGCCGCGCGGTGGGTTCCGGCGTTCCACTTGGTCGCGATGCTCACCGCTGCCCACATCAACCAGGAGCGCACCACCGGTGTGCCGGTGTCGCGCAGTGCCGCCCGGAAGATGCGATCCGCCTCCACCCGATCGACCGGTGGACCCAGGTAGTCCCCGGGAACCACCAGGGCGTCGTGCAGCACCGCCGCCGGGGTGTAGCGCCCGCTGCGCGGCACCAGCCACGTGAACATCCAGGGCACGGAGGCGAAGTCGGTACGGAAGGACGTCAGGTCGCCCGGCACCTGGAACGGTTCGGGATAGTCGTCGCTGCGGTAGCCGATCGGGCGCAGCAGCGAGAACTGCCGTCCGTCGATACTGCGCACCTCGAGGCGAGATGGACCATCGCTGGCCGGGTCGAAGAACTCGCCCACCTCATACCCCGCAGGGCAGCCCGGCAGCGAGCACCTGTGTGAAGCCATCGGGGTGGACCTGCAGCACGCTGGTGGAGGCGGGTGGCAGGCGGAACCTCCACCAGCCACCGGGCGGGGCCAGCAGGGCGCGTCCGAGCATGGATCTGATGCTCACCGCGTGCGCCACGACGAGTACGGTCCGCCCCGCATACTGAGCCCGAAGGTCGGTCAGGAGTTCCGTGGTGCGCTCACCCACGTCGGCGGTGGACTCCCCGCCGCCCGGTGCGGCGATCATGCCATCGGTGTGCCACACCTGGCGTTCACCCGGCCACCGGGCATCGATCTCGGCGGGGAGGAGGCCCTCCCAGTCGCCGAAGTCGCACTCGCGGGCGCGGGCATCGGTATCGACGCTCAGTCCAGTCGCCTCGGCCACGGCTGCTGCCGTCTCCTGGGTGCGCACCATGGGTGAGGCGATGAGCGCCGACGGCGCGGGGAGGTCTGGGTAGTGCGCCTGACCAACGCCCGCCACGAGTCGAGCAGCCCCGGCGACCTGTGCTTGCCCGAGCTCGGTCAGGGACGGCCCGGGCACCCCGGAACCGGAGTAGGCGCCGTGCGGGGTCAGCGGGGTCTCACCATGGCGCACCAGGACGGCGGTGAGAACCTCGGTCTGGCCGGCGGTCACGGCAGCCGGACGAGGATGTAGCCGTAGTCCTCGCTACGGATCACCTCGTCCTCGGCGGCGGCGGCGATGGCGGCCTTCTCGGTGAGGCTGAGGCTGAGTTGGACGCCCACGGTGGCCTCTCCCTGCAGGGCGACCGCCGCCAGTCCCCCGGACTGGGTGCGCACGCGCTCGTACAGCGCCATCAAGGTGGCGTCAATCCCCTCGGCGGCCACGGCACGCTTGTGCGTGACGTCAGCGATCTCGGCGTCCAGGTCGGCGAATGCGGTGTCGCGCTCGGACTCCACCCGGGTGGTGTCGGCCTCCAGGGCGTCAAGCTGCTCGTCGATGGCTGCTGCATCCCGCTCTGCTGCTTCCAGACGCTCCATCACCTCCAGCTCCACCTCCTCCAGGTCCGACTGACGCTTGGCGAGCGTCTCCAGCTCGTGGCTGAGCGCCTGCATGTCCTTGGCCGAGCCGGCCCCGGACTCCAGACGTTGCCGGTCGCGTGCCGCCCGGAGCTCCACCTGCTCGACATCGGCCTCCGCCTTGCGCAGCTCGCGGCGGATGTCGGAGACGAGGGTGTCGGTGGCGGTCTTGGCACGGCCGAGGTCTTCGGCGCGCCCGGTCAGTTCGGCGAGCGTGGTCAGGGTCGGGTGCGCTTTGCGCTGGTGGGCCAGCTGCGCGAGTCGCGTGTCGAGCGCCTGGACGTCAAGAAGTCGGCGCTGATCAGCGGCGGGGGCGGTAGTCACAGATTTCCTCCGGTGTCGGCTGTTCCCAGCCTAAGGGTCCACGGGTCGGTCACTCGGGTGCTGACGATGGTCTCCACCCGACCGTCGCAGTCGGTGTCCAGGGCTCGGGCAGCCATGGGTAGCCATGGCCACTCGGTGGCCCAGTGGGCGGCGTCGATCAGGAACGGTGCCGCCTCCTCGGCGCGGGCGTCCGACGCGCGGTGGTGGCGCAGGTCCGCGGTGACGTACACGTCGGCTCCCGACCGGTGCGCAGCATCGAGGTACGCATCGCCCGAACCGCCGCTGACCGCGATGGTCTCGACGATGGCACTGCTGTCCCCCGAGGCGCGGATGCCGTGAGCAGTGGCGGGCAGGGCGGCAGCCACCCGGGCTGCGAACTCACCGAAGGTGACCGGTTCCTCGAGCCGTCCGAGGCGACCGCTGCCCACAGACGACGACGGCGGGTGGGTGGCCAGGAATGAGAACGCAGGCTCTTCGTACGGGTGCGCCTGTCGAAGGGCTGCGGTGACTCGGTCCCGCAACCCTGGTGGAACCACCATCTCCAGGCGCCGTTCGGCCAGTCGTTCATGGGTGCCGACTGCCCCGATGGCCGGCGTTGCTCCGGGTCGTGGCGTGAACTCCCCGGTGCCCGTGACCGACCAGGCACAGCCGGTGTAGTCGCCGACGGCGCCGGCTCCTGCCGATGCCAACACTTCTGTGAGCGATTCGGCGTCGTCCTCGGGTACGTAGACGACGAGGACGTCGAGGTCACGACCGGGTGCGGGCACCAGCGGTCGGGTCTCGACCAGCTCCAGCGCATCGGCCAGGGCGTCGTTGACACCTCCGGCAGCGATATCGGCATTCGTGTGTGCCACGTACAGGGCGATGCCCTCACTGATCAGGGTGTGCACCACGCGCCCTTTCGCCGTCGTGGCGGCGACCGAGCTGACCGGTCGCAGCAACAGCGGGTGATGGGTCACGAGCAGGTCCGCCCCGGCCGCGGCCGCTTCGGCCACGACCTCTTCGGTGGGATCCACCGCGAATAGCACCCGTTGCACCGGCGCGCCCAGCTCACCGGTGACCAGCCCGACGGCGTCCCATGCCTCTGCGGTGGAGGGCGGGTAGCGACGCTCCAGCAGCTCGATCACGTCTCGCAGATGTAGCGGTGCTTCCATGTGCCGAACCTACCGCGCGGGGCCGTGCCAGGTTGAGCAGCGACGACTCAGTAGCGAGCAGGACGTCCGCACCTGCCAGTAGTCGTCGATCTCGAGGAGAGCCTCGGTCACCAGCGCTGGGCGTCGTACTCAGTCGTGCACCGTCCAGCACAGGCAGAACGGATGACCGGCCGGGTCGGTGTACACCTGGAACCGGTCCGGTTCGCCGGTGTCCTCCGCTCGTTGCAGAACCTCCGCACCGAGTTCCAAGACATGGGCGTGCGCTGTCGGGAGATCCTCCACCCACAGATCGAGGTGGATCTGCTGAGGCGGGGATCCGTCCGGCCATCGCGGCGGCACATGCTCGGGGGCCAGCTGAACTCCCACTCGTGGCACGCCGTCGACCATCACCATGTGCCAGTCATCGTCGACGTCCACCGTCCCGCCGAGGACGCCTGCCCAGAACGTGCTCTCGGCGTGCAGGTCGGCTGCGTCGAACACCACGACCTGATGCTTGATCTGGATCCCACTCATCGCCTGCCCCACCACCCGGTCGCTCAGAACGAACATCACGCTACTCCGGCGCAGAACACCTCGCACCGGCGCGATGAGGCGTGAACCAGGGCCACCACGTGGCATCTGAGCAACGACGCGGCATGGACGCCCGTCCGATGGGGGCCCCTCGGCGCACAACTCGACCGCTATCCGGCACTCCGGTTGCCGCGGTGGGATGTTCCTGCGTGTCGATTCTCACGGTCGAATGTCACACCTCGCTGGGAGGATTCGAGTATGAGGACACCTACCGATTGCGCACTCTCGGCCCCGGCTGGGACGTGGGTGGCAATGGTGCGGCCAGGCGTTCCTGTGTTGCGAATTGACCGATCCCACATCGACATTTCAGGGGCGTCTGGTCCATGTGCCGGTCAATGCGAGAGTTTTCCACAGGTGCCGATGCTGTCCGGCGCATTGTCGGTGCCTTCTGGGAGAATAAAGACATGACCTCGACAGCCACTGGTTCCGCATTCTCGGCCCCGGCCGGGAATGCGGTGCTGGCTGCCCTGCGGGAGAACGTCACCACGGCTCGGGCGGTCGATGTCGAGCGTGCTGAGCTGGTGATCGCCTGGGTGGGTGAGCGGGCGATCGACCCGGCCACCATGAATGGCACGGCTGGTGGGCCAGTGTTCGACCCGGACGAACACGCGGGCATGCCGGTTCCGGATGAGCACGCGGGCCTGCCGGGAACTGCGCAGCCGATGCGCCTGGCCGGGGATGGTGCCCCGTTGGTCTCGGATCTGGAGTTCACCCGGTTGGCGACTGCGTTGGGGCAGTCGAACGAAGCAGCCCTGGCCTATGTGGGTGTGGTGGTCGAGCTCGCCTACCGGCTACCCCAGTTATGGTCCCGGGTACGGGCCGGGCAGGTCAGCATCTACCGGGCCCGGGCAGTGACTCGGATGAGCAAGAGGCTCCCGTTCGCGGGTGCGGCGTGGGTGGATGCGCAGGTGGCGTGGACGATCGGGTCCTGCACGGTGGCGCAGATTGAGCGGACCGTGAGTGCGGCGATGGCCACGTTTGATCCCGAACAGGCCGCCAAGGACGAACAAGCAGCGTTGGAGGGGCGCCACTTCGACATCCGTCTCGATGAGGCAGGCACCACCGCGGGACCGGGACTGGGATTGGGTGTGGGGTCGGTGGTGCGGGTCGAGGGCGGCCTCGACCTCACCGACGCGTTGGATCTCGAGGCTGCGGTGTCCGACCAGGCCCGGGTGCTGGCAGGGTTCCTTCCCGGCACCAGCGAGGACGTGCGCCGCTCCATCGCCATCGGTGACCTCGCCCGCGGACACACCACACTGCCCATCCCCGACACCAGCACCAGCAGCGGCGACGCAGTGACGGGCCCGGACGGAGGTTCGACCGGGGGTGAGGCCCCGGCTGGCGGAACGACCGGCGGCACCGCCACGACCAGCCCCAGCATCGAGGGGGCGACTGGTGCTACTGGTGGGATGGGTCGGACCGTGATGCTCTACCTCCACCTGCCCGCCGACGCCCTCAACAACCACACCGGTCCAGGGGCGGACGGCGCCGGGAACGGCTCCGGGATCGTGGGCCGGTGCGAAAACACCAACTCACCGGTCACCAAAGAACAGATCCGTCAATGGTGTTCCACTGCCGGCCGAATACTGGTCCGTCCCGTCATCGATCTCGCCGGATTCACCTCCGCGTCCACGTATGAAGCCAGTCCGACACTGCGCGAACAGATCATTCTCCGCGACGGCCAGTGCCGGTTCCCCTACTGCAATCGCAGCGCACGTTCTGCCGATCAGGATCATAGTGTTCCCTACGACCGCGGCGGCCGAACCAGTTCGGTGAATATGGCCGCCTTGTGCCGCCGTCACCACCGGGCAAAAACCCACGCCGGGTGGTCATATTCCATGATCACCCCCGGCGTCTATCACTGGGCCGCACCCGATGGTGCGCATTACCTGGTCACGCCCACCGGCACCTACCCCATTCCCACCGCCGGCACCAGCGTGGGGGCGCGAAACGGGCGGAGCAGCCCTCGTGGCGGCAGTCCGCCCGAAAGCAGGCACGACCAGCCACGCAGCGAAACGGTCACGGATCCACCGCGCCTAAACTCGCCCGGCCACACCGACCCACCACCAGACTGACCACCCCGCCCCGAACCCCGCCGACACCACCCGTCGACGGGGCCACCGGCATGTCCGGATGCGCGCGCGGCGATCCACCGGCAGTCGACGTCGCTCCACCCGCCGATCGTGACGAGGCATCACCGAAGACGTTCATCGAACCACCGCAGCACGTGCGTAGGCGTCGCACCGGAACGACACTGGACCCGAATCTCCAATCGAGGCGCAAGGAGACGGTCACCATGGGCGAACTGCACGTGAACATGAACATCACGCTCGACGGGGTGATCCAAGCCAACGGTGGACCCACCGTGCAAGACGGAGACTTCCCCTACGCCGGATGGGAGCGCCCGTTCGGTGACCCGGAGTCGGGTGCCCAAGTGGTCGCCGATGTCCAGACATCCGATGCACTGTTGCTGGGCCGGATCACCTACGACATCTTCCGCGCGTACTGGCCCGGCAAGACCGACCCGATCGGCCAGGCCTTCGACCGGATTCCCAAGTACGTCGCCTCTCGCGGCACACCAGAACTGTCCTGGGCCACCAGCACACTGGTGGCCGATGTGGTGGCCCAGGTTCATGACCTACGCGAGCGGCATCAACAGATCCACACCTGGGGCAGCGCGAACCTGCTGCACACTCTGTGGGCCGAAGGCGTGGTCGACCAGGTGAACCTCTGGGTCTGCCCCATCGTGATCGGACGCGGAAAGAGGTTGTTCCCGGACGGCACGGCACCGACCCTGTTCGAGCTTGTCGAGCCACCGAAGGCGTATCCCGCTGGTGTCCTGCTGATGCGTTACCGGCGACTCCAGGATCTCAAACCCGTGGAGACGGGGCCCTGACCTGAGCGTCCTACTCTGGTCCGGACGCCTCACAATCGATCTCCTGAGGCCCTGCCGTGGCTGAAGAGCCGATGTGGGCGCTTAGTTCGCCGCTGGCCGTCATGGCCAGCGATGGAACCGGAAGGACCAGTGAATGAACGAGCCGCCGAGCGACGGTGAGGACGAGATCGTCGACTCCACCCCCGAGGTGATTCTCGATGTGGTGGAGAAGACGTTAGAGCGCCCGTTCTCCGATGACGGCGACGAGTGGCGCATCGATGGGATCGACGGTCAGTCCTTGCGGATGGCGCACGCAATCCCGTTGGGCGCCACCTCGGACCAAGCAGCCCTGGCCGCGCTGACCATGCCCCTCGCCGAGGCCGCGGACCGCCGGTGGGGACCGCGCCGCGACTTCGGTTGCTCCCCCTATCCCAGCGAGCTGCTGGAGAGCGACGGATACGACCCTCGAGCAGTACCGGCGCGGCTGGTGCAAGCCGTGGGGGCCGAACGAGCCCTGTGGTGGCGGACCGGGGCCTTCGCGATCCTCCTGGTCGATACCAGTGCGACAGCGCCCGCCGGTGCCGACGGCGCCGCTGCTCTGATAGTGCTGCCGTTGCCCTGCTTGGACGGGCCACCGGCTGATCTTGTCCGCTGGCGTCAGTTGCAACAGAGCGGAGGGGCGGCCCCTTGGCCCACTGGCTTCCGCATGCTGGATCGTGGTGAGGATCCTAAAGCACTTGGTGGCGACGTGCTGGTGGGCGCCGACGACGTTGAGGCAATGATCCGCCGTGAGGCGATTCTCCAGGTGGCCGACATGATCGACTGGGTCGCTGAACAGGATGGTCGGGCGTTCGGCTACTGGCTCGGCCCAGGAAGAACCCTGCGGGACGAGGCTCCCATCGTCACCTTCGCCGCGGACCGTGGTTTCGACGTGATCCCGGGACGTACCCTCTCCCAGGCATTGTGCGCCTGGTATGCCAAGGAGACCAGCCCCGACGCCGGATACGCGAGGCTGGCACTGGCCTGCCGCGACTTGGGGGTGGCCGTTCCCGCAGGCAGGCCCGGCCCACCGGCGCAGGCTGAGGGCCTGACGCCGCACGATCTGCTCGAGAAGGGCGAGGCGGCGCTCGGTACCGAGGACGTCTGGAAACGTGCGGCCGCGACGCCGCTGCTCGCGGACCTCCTCTCCCGCGAACGCGCCCGGGTGCTGCACGCGGTGTGGGAGATCGTCGCGACCCGCGATCCGGCCGTGCTCGAACCACTGGCTACCAGCCTGTCCGCGATCGACCGCGCCGCCTCACGCCTCGACCTCGGCGGTGCGCTGCACGCGAATGCCAGTTCGCTGGAGCACGCGCTGCAGCGCCTGCGGCTGTTCCGGGACGGCACCTGCCTGTGCGTCGCGTACACGCTGCGGCTGCCTTTCTACGATCCGGCCAAGGAGGCCGGTCGCGGGCACATCCGCATCGAGGGAGAGGTGCCGCGCAAGGACTGGGTGCCCGACCGCATCTGTGCGTGCACGGCCTGCGGTCGCCGATTCGAAGTGGAGCAGGGCGAGTACCACTACACGTGGTGGAAGTGGGTACCGCTGTCGGAGAGCGAGGAGACGGCCGCCTTGGAGGAGCTTCATCGGGTGATCCTCCGCGAGGGCCTGCCCACCCCGCTCATCCGCGACCGCGAGGGAAGGCTGCTGAACCGGGACTGGGTGAGGTACCAGAACGTGGACATGGTCGTGCTCCACTGGACCGAGAACGGGTGGGAGGTCTACCTCCAGGGCGAGCGGGGCACCGCCTACGAGGCCACCCGGCGATCTGTTGCCACCATGGCCGACGGCGTCACCCAGGTTCTCCAGGAGCTGCGGTTCCTTGCCAGGCTAGGCACGTAGTGCGCCTTCCCGTGCGCGGCGGTCGCCACTGGGAGCGCGCCGACGACGTTGCCTGAGTCCGCACTCCGATCGGTGGGCCCAGAGGGACTCGAACCCCCGACATCCGCGGTGTAAACGCGACGCTCTAACCAACTGAGCTATAGGCCCTGGCAAGGGGAAACAGTACCAAGCCGCGGGCCTACTCCCCCAACGTTGGTGCCGGCCACTGGCCACGCTCGACCAAGACGTCCCGCAGTACGTCCACCCGGTCCGAGACGATGGCGTCCACGCCCCGATCCAACAGCAACCGGATAGTCGCGGCATCGTCGATCGTCCACACGTGCACCTGCATGCCCTGCCGGTGCACACGCCGGATGAAGGCAGGGGTGACCATCTCTTTCCCACGCCAGCGCCGTGGCACCTGGACGGCGACGGCACCGTTACGCACCGCGGACCTGGAGAAGCCCATCAGCATCGCCGCCACTTCGAGGGGGGAGGCAGAGGTGGCGAACTCGGGAGCCAGGCGACGCACCTGCGCCAGTCGGGAGGTGCTGAACGAGGCCACCACGACCCGTTCGGCCATCCCGTGCCGGCGCACCGTGGTGATCGCGGGCTCCACCGCGTCGTCGGACTTCATATCCAGGTTCAGCCAGAGATGCCCGAACTCCTCCAACACCTCGTCCAGGGTCGGGATCGCGGCACCACCGGTGAGCGTCGCGGCACGCAGCTCCGCCGCCGTGAGGTCCGCCACCCGGCGGACATCGCCCGTGATCCGGCGCAGATCCTCATCGTGCACGATGAACGGCACTCCGTCACGGCTGGCACGGACGTCCGTCTCGATGTAGGTGTATCCCAGGTCGACAGCGTTCCTGATCGCAGCAAGGCTGTTCTCGATCCCAGCGTTGGCAGGCAGCCCGGCCCCACCTCGGTGAGCGAGCGCGAGCGGCCCTGCGGGGAGCCTCACCGCACGACCCCAGGCGCGCTCACGCCGCTCCCCGCCAACGACCGGATCGCCGTCAGGTACTCCTCGACGTCACGCGCCTGTCCGCGAGGGCTGCTGGTGGTCCACCGGACCACCCCCTCGGCGTCGACCAGCACGCTCAGCCGATCGGGCGCTCCATCACCGGCACCGAATGCACCGTACGAACGCGCGATCGCGCCGTGCGGCCAGAAGTCCGAGAGAAGATCGAACGGGAGATCCTCGGCCTCCGCCCAGGCGCGAAGCGTCATCATCGAGTCGCACGTGATCACCAGGACCCGCGCACCGCCTGCCGTGAGCTCAGCGTGCCTGTCCCGCAGAGCAGCGACCTCGTTGCCACAGACCCGGGTGAAGGCGAACGGGATGAAAACCAGCAGCACCGGCGCCCCACGCAGCTCCACCAGGGAAACAGTGGCGCCGTGGGTGTCGCGGGCCTGGAACGCCGGCGCTGTACGCCCGACGGCGGGACGTGCCTGTGCAGGCTCGCTCACCGGCCGCGCCCGCGGGTGGTGAGCCGGAACCCGGACCAGTTCTCCGCGGCCGAGATCGTGCTCGTCGAGTGCAGGCCCGCAGTCCGGGCAGCCTCGTCGACCTCCGGGGGGCGCACATGACCGTCGCGGCCCGGCTTCGGCGTGAACACCCAGATCAGGCCACCGTCTTCGAGCGTGGTGAGTGAGTCCGTCATCAGATCGGTGAGATCGTGCACATCTCCGTCGTCCTCGCGCCACCACAGCACGGCGGCGTCAGTGACGTCGTCGAACCCTTCGTCCACGAGCTCATGCCCCGTGGCAGCCTCCAGCTCCGCGCGCAGCTCCTCATCGACGTCGTCGTCGTAACCGAACTCTTGGATGATCTGCCCCTGCTTCACCCCGAACCGGGAACCGTCGCGGTTCTCGGTGCTCGCGGTCCCTGCCACGTCTGCCCTCTCCTTCGCTGTCCCCGCCCGAATGGCGGAGGTGTGGCACAACCGAACCGCACTTGCACGCCTGAGCGCAACCGCAACCGTCTGTGAGTCGCTCCGGTCCAGTCGACGGACCCGGTGTCGGGGATGTCACATCTGCCCCACAATGTTGAGACCACACCAAGGCGGGACAATAGGATCGTCAGCGCAGTCCCTTGCGGTGTCCACACACCGGCCAGGATGGATCGCCGAGCGCCGTAACCCGGTGCGGAGAGAAGAGAAGAGTCGTGACCTCACGCAACGAAGCCGGACCTCTGATCAATGGCCTGCTCAGCCAGGTACCGGACATCGACCCGGACGAGACCGGTGAATGGCTCGAGTCCCTCGACGGCCTGATCGAGGCCCGAGGTGGACCCCGCGCTCGCTACATCCTGCTGAACATGCTGAAGCGGGCACGCGAACGAGACGTGGCCGTTCCCTCCGCCATGACCACGCCGTACGTGAACACCATCGGTGTGCACGACGAGCCGTACTTCCCCGGCGATGAGGCGGTCGAGCGCCGTTACCGCTCCTACCTGCGGTGGAACTCCGCCGTCATGGTGACGCGTGCGCAGCGGCCGGGGATCGCCGTCGGCGGCCATATCTCCTCCTACGCCTCCGTGGCCACGCTGTACGAGGTGGGCCTGAACCACTTCTTCCGCGGCAAGGACCACCCGGGCGGCGGCGACCAGATCTACTTCCAGGGCCACGCGGCCCCCGGAATGTACGCCCGCGCCTACCTCGAGGGCCGCCTCACCGAGGACCAGCTGGACGCGTTCCGCCAGGAGCTCTCCCGCCCCGGCGGTGGCCTCCCCTCCTACCCGCACCCCCGCAACATGCCCGACTTCTGGGAGTTCCCGACAGTCTCGATGGGACTGGGGCCGGCCAGCGCGATCTACCAGGCGTGGGTCAACCGGTACATGCAGTTCCGTGGCATCAAGGACACCTCGCAGCAGCGCGTGTGGGCCTTCCTCGGCGACGGCGAGATGGACGAGCCCGAGTCCCGCGGCATGCTGCAGCTCGCTGCCCAGCAGAACCTGGACAATCTGACCTTCGTGGTGAACTGCAACCTGCAGCGCCTCGACGGGCCGGTGCGCGGCAACGGCAAGATCATCCAGGAGCTCGAGGGCTTCTTCCGCGGTGCCGGCTGGAACGTCATCAAGGTCGTCTGGGGCCGCGAATGGGACGCCCTGCTCGAGGCCGATAAGGATCGCGCTCTCGTGAACTTGATGAACAACACCCCGGACGGTGATTTCCAGACCTACCGGGCCGAGGACGGCGCCTTCATCCGCGAGCACTTCTTCGGGCGCGATCCGCGCACGAAGTCGCTCGTGTCGAACATGAGCGACGACGACATCTGGGCGATGAAGCGTGGCGGCCACGATTATCGCAAGCTCTTCGCCGCCTACAACGCCGCGGTGAACCACACGGGAGCGCCCACGGTGATCCTCGCGCACACCGTGAAGGGCTACGGTCTCGGCTCCTCGTTCGCGGGTCGCAACGCCACGCACCAGATGAAGAAGCTCAAGGAGAACGACCTCAAGGGCCTGCGCGACTCCTTGCGCCTGCCCATCACGGACGAGGCGATCGAGGCGGACCCGTACCTGCCGCCGTACTTCCACCCCGGCATGGACGCCCCGGAGATCGAGTACATGATGGACCGGCGCTCCAAGCTCGGCGGGTTCCTGCCCGAGCGCCGCTCCAAGTACACGCAGGTGACCCTCCCCGCGGACAAGGCCTACGAGCGCCTCGCCAAGGGCTCGGGGCAGCAGGAGGCCGCCACCACGATGGCTCTGGTCCAGCTGTTCAAGGAGCTGCTTCGTGACAAGGAGTTCGGTCACCGCATCGTGCCGATCATCCCGGACGAGGCCCGCACCTTCGGTCTGGACGCGATCTTCCCGAGCCTGAAGATCTTCAACACCAACGGCCAGAACTACCTCTCGGTCGACCGCGAGCTGCTGCTCAGTTACAAGGAGGACGAGTCCGGTGGTCTGCTGCACACCGGGATCAACGAGGCAGGGTCCGCGGCCGCGTTCCAGGCCGTGGGTACCTCCTACGCCACGCACGGCGAGCCGATGGTGCCGTTCTACTTCTACTACTCCATGTTCGGTTTCCAGCGCACCGGTGATCAGTTCTGGGCCGCTGGCGATCAACTCACCCGTGGGTTCCTGATCGGTGCCACCGCCGGCCGGACCACCCTGACCGGTGAGGGCCTGCAGCACGCCGACGGGCACTCCCCCGTCCTGGCCGCCACGAACACGGCCGTGGTGCAGTACGACCCGGCGTACGGGTACGAGATCCGCCACATCGTCAAGGACGGTCTGGAAAGGATGTATGGAACCGATGCCACGTCTGATTCTGGCCGCGACCCGAACGTCATGTACTACCTCACGGTGTACAACGAGCCGATGATCCAGCCGGCCGAGCCGGAGGACGTGGACGTCGATGGGATCCTGAAGGGCATCCACCGCCTGGAGGCCCCGTCCGACGGCGAAGGTCCGGTCGTCCAGTTGCTCGCCTCGGGTGTGGCCGTGCCGTGGGCGTTGGAGGCTCGCCAGATCCTCGCCGAGGACTGGGGCGTGCGTGCCGCCGTGTGGTCGGTCACCAGCTGGGGCGAGTTGCGCAAGGACGGCCTGGAAGCCGACCGGCAGGCGTTCGTCGACCCGAACGGTGAGCAGCGCGAGGCGTACGTGAGCGCCAAGCTGCGCGACGCCGGCGGCCCCTTCGTCGGGACCTCGGACTATGACTTCCAGGTGCCGGACCTGATCCGGGCCTGGGTCCCGGGCGACTACTGGACCCTCGGGGCCGACGGGTTCGGCTTCTCCGACACCCGTCCGGCGGTGCGGCGGCACTTCCTGATCGACACCCAGTCGATCGTCACCCGTGCCCTGCAGGCCCTCGCTGCGCGCGGCGAGGTGGACGCCTCCGCACCCGCGCAGGCGGTCGAGAAGTACCAACTGCTCGACGTCAACGCCGGCACCACCGGCACCGCGGGCGGGGACGCCTGAGGCACCTCAGCAGGACGGCGGGGCGCTCACCTTCGGGTGGGCGCCCCGCCGTCGTGGTGATCTTTGCCGCGTGTTAGTGGGCGGTCGAGTCGACATCGGCCTCGGCCGCCGCGACGAACGGCTCCAGCTCGGCCACGATGCGCGCGGTCGCCGACGACCTCCCACCGAGCTCGGCGAGATCGGTCAGGTGTCGGCGCGCCTCGCCGGACCGGCCGGCGTCGAGTGCCGCCTCGACGATCTGCCGACCTGCTTCGGGATCTTGTTCGGCCGGAGACCAGTGACCCACGCCAAGACCCAGTGCGTCGGCCGGCAGGTGCGCGGCGCGGAGCATTCTGATCCCCTCGATCAGTGCCTTGCCGTCCGTCTCACGCTCGCAGGCGGCGCCGAGGCGACGCATGGCCCCTTCCTTGTCGTCGTCGAGGGAGAGCCGCGCCAGTTCGATCAACGGGTACCATCCGTGCGGGCGGCCGGCGAGCTCTTCGGCCAGCGCCCAGTGTGCGGTGTCCTCCGCGCGCGTCGTCGGGACCGGTTCCGCCTCCGCGCTCAGCGGGTCGGGGTGTGCCACCTCTGCGGCGCGCCGACGCACGATCTCCGCCAGGCGGGTGAACGCCTGCACATCGTTGGGATCGTCGTCGAGGCGTGCACGCAACTCGGCCTCAGTGGCCGCATCCGGGGGCGGCGGAGCGCTCGTCGGGCGTTCCGTCACGGCAGGCGTGCTCGGTGTGGAACGCAGAGCGTGTCGAAGCCGGTTGAAGATGGACATGGCCCCAGAGTATCGCCAGGCACCCCTCCCCAGCCTGAGGAAGGACAGATCACGCTGCTGACCTGTCTCGCAAGGCATTTGTGGGAATCCCACAATCTCGCCGGTAGGCTCGGGGTGTGACCCGCGCTGCGAAAGACCCGGAGAGCACCGGAGAGATGATCCGGCGCCTCCGCGGTGGCACCGACCTGCTCACCGCGGCCGCTCTGCGCCGGCTGGACGCCGATCTGGCGTGGTACCGAGCACTGCCTGCCGAGGATCGTTCCTGGATCGGGTTGGTCGCTCAATCGGGTATCGCCAGCTTCATCGCCTGGTACGAGAACCCGGGCCGTGGTTCCTACAACGCCGCCGAGATCTTCCGCGCTGCACCCCCGGAGCTGACCCGCTCGATCTCCCTGCAGCACACCCTGCAACTGGTCCGGATCGTGGTGGAGATCGTCGAGGAGCACACCGAAGAGCTCGCTGCGCCCGGGCAGCACTCCACCCTGCGCGAGGCGGTGCTGCTGTACTCCCGCGAAGTGGCGTTCTCGGCGGCAGAGGTCTACGCACGGGCAGCCGAGAGTCGCGGTGCGTGGGACGCGCGCCTGGAGGCCCTGGTGGTCGACTCACTGCTGCGCGGCGACCCGGACGACTCCCTGCACTCGCGGGTCGCTGCTCTGGGCTGGGCAGGGCGGGGAAGCACGCTGGTGCTGGTGGGGACAGCCGACGGACCGATGGATGAGGTGGGCGCCGCCGATCTGCGACGAGCGGCCAGGCGCGCCGCCCAGGATGCTCTGGTGGGCATCCAGGGCAGTCGCCTGATCGTGGTGCTCGGCGGCGAAGGGAATCTGCGGGACAAGGCACGCGACCTGCTCGACAGGTTCGGGCCGGGCCCGGTGGTCATCGGTCCCGAGGTGCCCGAGCTCGCCGACGCCGGCCGATCTGCCCGTGCGGCACTGTCTGCCCTCGACGCGGTCCGGGCGTGGCCGTCCGCACCCCGCCCTGTCCACGCCGACGAGATCCTTCCCGAGCGCGTCCTCATCGGCGACTCCGACGCCCGGCGCACGTTGCTCACCGATGTCTACGGGCCGCTGCAACAGGTGGGCGGCCCACTGCTGCAGACGCTCAGTGTGTACCTCAACGAAGGCCGTTCGCTGGAGGCGACCGCGCGCCAGCTCTATGTGCACCCCAACACGGTGCGCTACCGTCTCCGCCGGATCGCCAGCGTGACCGGATGGGACCCGGTGGACCCCCGCGAGGGCTTCGTCCTGCAGATCGCGATCGCTGTCGGTCAGCTTGCGGACGGGGTCGCCCTCTGATCGGGGTCGTCACCGGCTCCCGCGCTTTTGTAGGATGCGCACAAACGCCCTTCATGAACCTGGTGCGATCCGTCGTGCCCAGAACCCCGACCACACCGGAAAGGTGAGTACGGTGATCGCACTCCTCAGCCCTGGTCAGGGCGCCCAGTCTCCCGGCATGCTCGCGCCGTGGCTCGAGCTCGATGGCGCTGCCGCATTCCTCGAACAGCTCTCCGAGGCTGCCGGCGTGGACCTGCACGCCCTGGGCACCACGGCCGACGCGGACACCATCAAGGACACTGCGGTAGCCCAGCCGCTGATCGTGGCCACCTCGTTGGTCAGTCTGCACGCCCTGGAGACACGCCTGAGCGACCGCGACCACGCTCCCGCCGATCGCACCGACTGGGTGGACGTGACCGCGGGTCACTCCGTCGGTGAGTTCGCTGCAGCGGCCGTGGCCGGCGTTCTCTCTCCCGCCGACGCGCTACGGCTGGTGGGCGTGCGCGGGTCGGCGATGGCCGAGGCCGCGGCACACGCGCCGACCGGGATGAGCGCCGTCGTCGGCGGTGTCCCGGACGAGGTCGAGGCCGCACTGACCGCGCACCACCTCGTGGGCGCGAACGTCAATGGCGGTGGTCAGGTGGTTGCCGCTGGACGCCTCGAGGACCTCCAGGCACTCGAGGCGGAGCCGCCGGCTCGAGCACGCGTGATTCCGCTGGCAGTCGCCGGGGCGTTCCACACCGAGCACATGGCTCCGGCGGTCGATCAGGTCCGGGCCGCCGCCGACGCGCTCGTCCCCACCGACCCTCGCGTCCGCCTGCTCAGCAACGCCGCCGGCAACACGGTCACCTCGGGCGCGGAAGCCCTGGACGGGCTCGTGGCACAGATCTCCTCCCCCGTGCGCTGGGACAAGTGCCAGGACGCCATGCTCGAGGCCGGCGTGCAGGCAGCCATCGAACTCGCCCCCGGAGGTGTGCTGGCCGGGCTCGCCCGCCGCAGCATGCGCGGTGTCGAGACCGTGGCACTGAAGTCTCCCGACGACCTCGACGCAGCCGTCGACCTGATCACCCGCAACCGCCGCAGTGCACCCGAGGAGTCCTGATGCCCACGCCCACGCTCTCCGTCCGACCCACGGTGGCCGGCAGCAGGCTCCTCTCCGTCGGCGGTGCCCGCGGTGAGAACCTGGTGCCGAACGACGACATCGTCGGTCCGATCAACTCCTCGGACGAGTGGATCCGCCAGCGCACCGGGATCAAGACCCGGGCACGCGCGAACCGGGAGACCTCCGTCAAGGAGCTCGCCGTGGCCGCGGCGACCGATGCCCTCGGCAAGTCCGGGCTCACCGGCGCGGACATCGGCGCGGTGATCGTCTCCACGGTCACGCACTTCGAGCAGACTCCCTCGTTGGCCGCCCTCGTCGCAGACGCCGTCGGAGCAACTCCGGCTGCCGCGTACGACATCTCCGCTGCCTGCGCCGGGTACTGCTACGGCATCGCTCAGGCAGACGCGATGGTTCGTGCAGGCACGGCCGAGCATGTGCTCGTCATCGGGGTGGAGAAGATGAGTGATTTCATCGATCCCACCGACCGGTCCATCTCGTTCCTGCTCGGCGACGGGGCCGGTGCGGCTGTGGTCGGCCCGTCCGACACGCCGGGTATCGCCCCCACGGTGTGGGGCAGTGACGGCGGCCAGGCCGGCGCGATCTACCAGACGCACTCCTGGCTCGACTACCGCCGGGCCGAGCTCGGCGAGCCGGTACCCACGGATACGCCCGAGCTGGCCGAGGAGGTCAGCCAGATCACCTCCCCGACGCTTCGCCAGCAGGGACCGACGGTGTTCAAGTGGGTCATCTCCACGATGCCCGGGGTCGCCCGGCGTGCGGTGGAAGCGGCCGGTCTGCAGCTGTCCGACATCGATGTGTTCATCCCGCACCAGGCGAACATGCGCATCACCGACCAGCTGCTCAAACTCATCGACTTCCGCGACGACGTCGTGGTGGGGCGGGACATCGCCGACACCGGCAACACCTCCGCTGCCTCGATCCCGCTGGCCACCGAGCGGCTCCTCCGTGAGGGGCAGGCGCACAGCGGTGACATCGCCCTCCAGATCGGATTCGGCGCCGGTCTGGTGTACGCCTCGCAGGTGGTGGTACTGCCGTGACCTCCCTGACACCCGCCCCTTCCCCGCGCGCCGTGTAGCGAGCCGCGGCCACAGTCGGGAACACTGGACCCGTTCCACAACGACACGACACACCACGAGAAACGGAGCAAGCATGGCGCACAGCAACGAGGAGATCCTCGCCGGCCTGGCAGAGATCGTGAACGAAGAGACCGGTCTGGCCACGGACGCCGTCCAGTCGGACAAGTCGTTCACCGACGATCTCGACATCGACTCGCTGTCGATGATGACCATCGTCACCCTCGCCGAGGAGAAGTTCGAGGTGCGGATCCCCGACGACGAGGTGAAGAACCTCGCCACCGTGGGCGACGCCGTCTCCTTCATCGCGCAGGCTCAGTCCTGACACATCCCCGTCGGTTCGCCGACGCAGCCGGGCGCGTCCCCTTCGAGTGACGCGCCCGGCGTCACCCTCCACTCGACGTCCTTCCTCAGGAGAACTCACATGACGGACCAGCCGAACGTCGTCGTCACCGGTCTCGGGACCACCAACCCGCTCGGTGGCGATGTCGAGAGCACGTGGGCCGGCGCCCTCGCGGGCCGGTCCGGTGTACGCACCCTCGAGCAGGACTGGGTGGCCAGGTACGAGCTGCCGGTGACCTTCGCGGGCCAGCTCGCGGTGCCGCCGGAAGATGTCCTGCCCCGGCCCGAGATGCGCCGGATGGACCCCAGCGCCCAGTTCGCGATGATCGCCGCACGCGAGGCCTGGTCCGACGCCGGCAGCCCCGACCTGCCCGGTGAACGTCTCGGCACCGTGATCGCCTCCGGTATCGGTGGCGTCACCACCCTCGTGAACGCCTGGGACACCATCAAGGAGAAGGGCGCCCGACGGGTACTCCCCTTGACTGTCCCGATGCTCATGCCGAACTCCCCCGCTGCCTACGTCTCGATCGAGGTCGGCGCCAAGGCGGGCTCTCACACTCCCGTATCGGCTTGTGCCTCCGGTGCCGAGGCGATCGGCTACGCGCTGGAGATGATCCGCACCGGACGTGCCGACATGGTGGTGGCCGGCGGCACCGAGGCGGCCACGCACCCGTTGCCGATCGCCTCGTTCGCCAAGATGCAGGCCCTGTCCACCCGCAACGACGATCCAGCGGGTGCATCCCGGCCCTACGACGTCAACCGCGACGGTTTCGTGCTCGGTGAGGGAGCCGCGGTCGTGGTGCTGGAGCGGGAGGACCATGCCATCGCCCGCGGCGCCACCATCTACGCCCGGATCGCCGGCGTCGGGATGACGTCGGACGCCTACGACGTCGCTCCTCCCGACCCCTCCGGTGCCGGTCAGTCCCGTGCGCTGCAGCTCGCCCTGGAGAACGCCGGGATCAACGCCGCCGATCTGGTGCACGTGAACGCCCACGCGACCTCCACCCCCGCCGGCGACGGCGTCGAGGCCGCTGCAATCCGGAGCACCCTCGGTGACGATGCCGACCACATCGCCGTCTCGGCCACCAAGTCCATGACCGGTCACCTGCTCGGTGGCGCCGGCGCCCTGGAGTCGCTGCTGACGATCCTCGCCGTGCGGGACCACCAGGCCCCGCCCACGATCAACGTCAGCGAACCGGAGCCCGGCCTACCGATCGATCTGGTCCGCGACACCCCGCGCGATCTCCCGTCCGGGCAGATCGCCGCAGTGAACAACGCGTTCGGGTTCGGTGGGCACAACGTCGCCCTGGTCGTCACCAGCGCCTGAGCAACCACGCACGACGGCGGCCGGTCACCTTGTCCAGGTGACCGGCCGCCGTCGTGTGGGCTAGGGGGGCCTCAGCCCACCCGGTGCAGCCAGCGGACCGGCACGCCTGCCCCGGCGTACCGGAACGGCTCCAGTTCGTCGTCCCAGGCCTGCCCCAGGGCGAGCTCGAGCTCACGGGTCATCCGCGCCGGCTCGCCGGCATGTTCCATCGCGGCCCGGACCCGATCCTCGGGGACGACGATGTTGCCGTGCACGTCGACCTGGGCATGGAAGATCCCCAGGTCCGGGGTGTGGCTCCACCGGCCACCATCGGCGCCGCGACTGGCCTCCTCGGTGACCTCGTAGCGCAAGTGGTTCCAGCCGCGCAGCGCGGACGCCAGGCGCGCGCCGGACCCGGCCGGCCCGGTCCAGGACAGTTCCGCCCGGAACATCCCTGGTGCGGCAGGCTGCGCGGTCCAGTCGAACGACGCGCGCGCGTCCAGCACGGACCCCGCCGCCCACTCGACATGCGGGCAGAGCGCACGGGGCGCAGAGTGCACGAAAACAACGCCGCGGGTGATCACACCTGACATGCCGTTCCCTCCTGTTTCTGGTCGAGATGCGTCTTCCCCAACGATCTCGGTCCATCCACAGTCGCCGAACAGCTCACGGCTTCCGGACACCATCATGCCTCATCGGAGGGCATTCGTGCATCCTTCCGCGCCACGAACCCGTCAGAACTGCTCGCGCACGGCCCTCATCGCCTCACGGCGGACGTCCCCGGCGAGCCGGGAGATGTACAGCCGGCCGTCCAGGTGGTCGCACTCGTGCTGGAGGCAGCGGGCCATCAGCCCTTCACCTGCCACAGTGACCGGGGCGCCGTCCAGGTCCGTCCCTTCCACCTTCGCGTACTGGGCTCGCGCCGTCGGGTACCAGAGGCCAGGAACCGACAGGCACCCCTCGTCACCCTCCTGGATCTCGTCCGAGGTGGCCACCACGCGCGGGTTCAGCACATAGCCGATGTCTCCCTCGATGTTCCAGGAGAAGGCGCGCAGACTCACCCCGATCTGATTCGCTGCCAGGCCGGCTCGGCCGTCGTGGTCAACGGTCTCGAGCAGGTCTGTCACCAGGCGACGGACCCGATCGTCGATCACGGTGATCTCATCGCACGGAGTGCGCAGGACGGGGTCTCCGACCACGCGAATGTCACGGAACGCCATGACACGATCCTTTCATGGCGCCACGCCCGACCGGTGTCAGTAGTCCGCGAGCAGCCACACATACGGCGGCGGTTCGGGATAGGTGTACCGGTCCTCCCACAGGATCGCGCCCGGTTCGCGTGGCGCCTCGAGCACGGCCCAACCGGTCACGACCTCGTCCGGTCGCAGGTCGCCAGGTGCCCGGTCCTCTTCGTCGAAACAGAAGGAGTCGCCACGCACATCAGCGATCTTGTGACCCGCGGTATCCACCAACCCGAGCTCGGAACCGTAGAAGGTGTAGTAGGGCCGTGCGTCCGAGATCACGGTGAACTCGAGCTGGACGGCGATCTGCTCCCCGGTCGCGTCCTGGCACACGTAGTCCCGGTCCGACTCCCACTGTCGTTCCACTGCGAGCAAGCGCACCTCCACCTGTGGTTCGCCGTCGTAGTCGTTGACGATGGCGGGTTCGTCGCCGGTGAGGACGGTGTAGCCGTCGGTTGGCACCGGGCCGTCGGAGTCGGGAGTGTCGGTCGGCTCTGGGTCAGGGGTGTCGGTGGGCTCCGGGCTCGGGTCGTCCGTCGGCTCGGGGCTCGGGTCGTCCGTCGGCTCGGTCGTGGTGGGCGTCGGTGTCGCCGTCGGCCCCGGGTCCCCGCCCCCGGTGATCAGGTTGACCGCGAGCAGCACCACCAGCACCACGGCCACCAGGGACACGGCACCGACGCCGATGATCAGTCCCGTGCGTCGCGGCGGCTGGGGCGGCGGCGCAGCCTCGGCAGGTCCGGCGCCGGTGGCACTCGAGGCAGGGACTGCGACGTACGGGGACTGGGCCGGGCTGTCGAGAGTGCCGCTCGGAGCGTACTCGTACAGGGACGGCGGCCTGCTCCTGGCAGATTCGGAGGGCGCGCCGCCCACGCTTTCGGTGCCACTGGAGCCGGAGGCGCCGGACTCGTCCGGCACCCAGAACTGCCACCCTGGCGGCGCGGGGGGCCAGGAAGGATCGGGAGTCCACCCCTGCGGTGGCTCCCACCCCTCCGGCGGGGCCGGCCATCCCGGCGGCGAGTTGTACCGGAATCCCATCAGTCTCGGTTCCCTTCGGCTCCATGGTGGTGCTCAGCGGCCGGACCGCTGGCGCACACCGCTGACGGCGGCCCTGCAGCCGCCGTCAGCGGTGTCGATCAGTAGTCGGCCAGATCCCAGGCATAGGTCGGCTGGGTGCCGCTGAAGTCGAGCCACGGCTCCCACAGCACACCGCCCGGCTCCCGTGGCACGTCGACGAGCGCCCACCCGGTGTACACCTCACCAGGCACCATCTCGGTCGGGGTTCGCTCGTCCGAGTCGAGACAGAGGATGCCGGCGATCCCGGAGACATCGGCGATCTTGTTACCGTCCGTGTCCATCATGCCGAGCTCGAATCCGGCGAAGGAGTACGTGCCCTCCGAGTAGTCGGCCAGCGCAGGCAACGTGGTGAACTCGAACTCCATCGCCACATAGTCGCCGTCGGGCTCACTGCACAACGCGGAGCCGGACGGTTCCCAGTTGCGATCGACCTGGAGCATCCGCACCTCGACGATCGGCTCACCGCCCGTGTCGGCGACCACAGCGGGGTCCCCGACGGCGAGGAACTCATAGTCTCCGCTCGTCGTCGAACCACCGGTGTCGTCGGTGGCCTCCTCCGTGGCGTCCTCGGTGGGCTCCTCCGACGCTTCGTCGGTGGTGGGCTCGTCGGTGGGCTCAACGCTGGTGGGGCTCGGATCCGCCGGACCCGCCTCGTCGTCCCCACCGCCGGTGATCATCTTCACGGCCAGCACGATGAGGAGGATGATCGCCACGACGCCGATCGCGAGGCCGATGTACAGACCGGTGCGCTTCGGCTTCCCGCCGCCTGGGCCGCCTGGGCCGCCAGGGCCGCCTGGAGTCCCGGGGCCGCCCGGTGCGCCGGGCGCGGCAGCGGCGCCCCATGGCCCACTGCTCCCCGGTGGCGGGGCGGCAGCGTAGCTCGGCCCGGGCTGCGACGGCGCGCCGGGCCCCTGGAAAGGACCACCAGGAGTTCCTGGACCCGGCGGAACGCCGGGGCCGGCAGCTCCATCCTGCTGCGGCGGGCTGCTCGGTCCCGGCTGGGGCTGGTACGGGCTACCAGGCGCCGGAGGGTGACCCGACCCAGCCCAGCCTGCCGGCACAGAGGAGGCACCGAACGGCGCCTGCTGGGGAGGTCCCTGTTGGGGAGGCATCTGTTCGGCCGGTGCCTGCCCCTCCGGTGGCGGGCCTTCCGGGGCGGGAGGGGCGGCCGGGAACGCCTGCGTCGGCGCCACGCCAGGGTCACTGAACTGTTCGGTCGGCTGATCGGGCTGCACGGGTGCCTGCTCCGGCGGCACCTGGGCCTGCCCCGTGGCGGGCTCTCCGGGAACACCTGGTGGCGTCGCCGCGGGCGCGTCATCCGGCATCGCAGTGTCCGGCTCAGTGAGTTCCGGCTCAGCGGTGTCCGGCGCAGGCTCCGGAGCGGGTGCGCCCGCTGCTGAACCGTCCGGGACCCAGAACTGCCAGTCCGGTGGGGCCGGCGGCCATGAGGGGTCGGGAGTCCACCCCTGTGGCGGTTCCCACCCCTCGGGCGGCGCCGGCCATCCCGGCGGCGGATTGAAGCGGTGTCCCATCTCATCTCCCCTGGTCGTGGCCCATACTCGCCTCATCGTAGAGTCACGTACCGCCCACCGCTGCCTCCTTCGATGGGGAGGCCTCCCCCGACGGTCAGTCCACCCCCACGCTCACTGTCACGAAGGAGTGCGCCGGCATCGGAACCCGCACGCCGGTCTCCGTCACCTGCACGTCGGAGTAGTCGCACGGGGTGACGTTCTCCGGGGAGTCGGAGGTGTTGTGCGCAGCCAACGTCTCCGCCGTCAGGATCCGCGCCCGGACCGTACCAACGCTACTGCCGCGCAGGTCCACGTCCACCTCGGTGGCGTCGGCCGCGTCGAGGTTGGACAGGGAGATCAGCACCTGCCCGTCCTTCCTGCTGGCCGACACCGAGACCGTCTCGAGCTGGTCACCACCCACCTCGCGCGCGGGGAGGTCGCCGAGCGTGTCCACCCGTAGCGAGGCAGCGTCCTGGTGCCCGGCGTTCATCTCGAACACGTGGTACGTGGGGGTGAGCACCAGCGCTCCGGTGTCCGGGTCGGTGAGGATCATCGCCTGCAGCACGTTCACGGTCTGCGCGATGTTCGCCATCACCAGCCGGTCCGCGTGCCGGTGGAAGATGTCGAAGTGCAGGCTCGCGACCAGCGCGTCCCGCATGGTGTTCTGCTGGTACAGGAAGCCGGGATTGGTGCCGGGCTCGACGTTCCACCAGGTGCCCCACTCGTCGAGCACCAGACCCACCTTCTTGCCCGGGTCGTAGTTGTCCATCACTGTCGAGTGCCGACGCAGCAATTCGTCGGTGTGCGCGGCCCGCACCATGGTCGTGTAGTAGTCGTCCTCATCGAACTCGGTGGCGTTGCCCTTGTCGGCCCAGGTGCCGGGGATCGTGTAGTAGTGCACGGAGATGGCCTGGTAGATCCCGCGCGGGTCTCGTCCGCAGCCGCCGAGTTCGTTCAGTGCCTTCATCAGCGTCTCGGTCCACACGTAGTCGCCGGAGTTCGCGCCGGCGGCGATCCGGTACAACGTGTTGTCCCCGTGGTCGCGGCAGTACGTGGCGTAGCGGCGCGCTTCCTCGGCGTAGTGCTGCGCGGACATGTTGCCGCCGCACCCCCAGGCCTCATTGCCGATCCCCCAGAACTTCACCGTCCAGGGCTTGTCACGCCCGTTCTGCTTACGCAGCCGTACCATCGGCGAGTCCCCGTCCCGGGTGAGGTACTCGACCCAGTCCGCCATCTCGCGCACGGTGCCCGAGCCGACGTTGCCGTTGACGTAGGCCTCGGCGCCGAGCATCTCGCACAGTGCCATGAACTCGTGGGTGCCGAAGTGGTTGTTCTCCTCCACGTTGCCCCAGTGGGTGTTCACCATGGCCGGGCGGTCCTCCTTCGGACCGATGCCGTCCATCCAGTGGTACTCGTCGGCGAAGCATCCGCCGGGCCAGCGCAGGTTCGGGATCTTCAGCGCGCGCAGCGCATCCACGACGTCCAGCCGGATACCGCCCTCGTTCGGGATGTCGCTGTCTGGACCCACGTAGAAACCGCCGTAGATGCAGCGGCCGAGGTGCTCGGCGAAGTGCCCGTAGACGTGGCGGTTGATCACCGGCCCCTCGACGTCGACGTTAATGATGGCGCGGACCGGTGAACTCACGGGTGACTCCATGGAGATCGGCAGATACTTGTCTGTGAACGTTAACAGGATCGGGGTGTCGTGAGAAGGACCACAGGGTGGTTCACATCGCGCGCCGGTACTCCCCGCCGACCTCGTAGAGGGCATGGGTGATCTGTCCGAGGCTGTGCGTCCCGACCGTCGTCATCAGCTCAGCGAACACGTTCCCGCCCGTGTGGGCCACGTGCTGCAACCGGGTGAGCGCCTCCGGGTCCGCTCGGTTCCTGGCCTGCCGCCACTGCGCCACGGAATCTACCTGCGCGTCCTTCTCCGCCGGCGTCGAGCGCACCAGCTCCCCGGACTCCGTCCGCGCTCGATCCTGCTCCGGTGGCAGGAAGGTGTTCACACCGACCAGCGGCAACGAGCCGTCGTGCTTGCGGTGCTCGTAACGCATCGACTCGTCCTGGATCCGACCCCGCTGGTAGGAGGTCTCCATCGCCGCCAGCACTCCGCCTCGCTCGCTGATCGCATCGAACTCGGCGTACACGGCTTCCTCCACGAGGTCGGTGAGCTCACTGATCACGAAGCTGCCCTGCCACGAGTTCTCGCACTGGTTCAGCCCGAACTCGGCCTCGAGGATCAGCTGGATCGCCACCGCCCGGCGCACGCTCTCCTCCGTGGGGGTGGTGACGGCCTCGTCGTAGGCGTTCGTGTGCAGGCTGTTGCAGGAGTCGAGCACGGCGTAGAGCGCCTGCAGGGTGGTGCGGATGTCGTTGAACTCGACCTCCTGGGCGTGCAACGACCTGCCCGAGGTCTGGATGTGGTACTTGAGCATCTGCGAACGCGGCGAGGCACCGTAGCAATCCCGCATGGCGCGCGCCCAGATCCGGCGGGCAACCCGACCGATCACCGCGTACTCGGGGTCCATCCCGTTGGAGAAGAAGAACGACAGGTGCGGGGCCACGTCGTCGATCGTCATGCCACGGGAGAGGTAGTACTCCACGAGCGTGAACCCGTTCGCCAGGGTGAAGGCGAGCTGGGTGATGGGGTTCGCCCCGGCCTCGGCGATGTGATAGCCAGAGACGGACACGGTGTAGAAGTTGCGCACCCCGGCGTCGGTGACGAACTGCTGCACGTCACCCATCATCCGCATCGCGAAATCGATACCGAAGATGCAGGTGTTCTGTGCCTGGTCCTCCTTGAGGATGTCCGCCTGCACCGTCCCGCGCACGGCAGCCAGCGCGTCGTCCCGGAGCCGCGCGTAGGTGTCGGGGTCCACCAGGTCGGCACCATCGACGCCCAGGAGCGCGAGACCGAGCCCGTCGTGCCCCTCCGGCAGCTCCGCCCGATAGGCGGGCTGAGCGCGTCCGTCCAGCAGCTCGGTGATGCGTTCCTGGGCGGCCTCCCATCGGCCGGCGTCATCACGCAGGTACTGCTCCACCCGCTGGTCGATGGCGGTGCGGAAGAACATGGCGAGGATGATCGGTGCCGGGCCGTTGATCGTCATCGAGACCGACGTGCTCGGCGCGCACAGGTCGAACCCGGAGTAGAGGCGTTTCATGTCGTCCAGGGTGGGCACGCTGACGCCGGAGTTGCCGACCTTGCCGTACACGTCCGGGCGGGTCGCGGGGTCCTCGCCGTACAGGGTCACCGAGTCGAACGCGGTGGACAGCCGCGCTACCGACCCGTGGCGCAGGTAGTGGAAGCGCCGGTTGGTTCGCTCCGGCGGCCCCTCGCCGGCAAACATCCGCGTGGGGTGCTCCTCGCCGCGCCGGTACGGGTACACCCCACCGGTGTAGGGGAAACCGCCCGGCAGGTTCTCCGCGTGCAGGTAGCGCAGCAGGTCGCCGGCGCTCCGGTAGGTCGGTGCCGCCACCCGCGGCACCAGGGTGCCGCTCAGCGTGGCACGGCGATTGTCGACGGCGATCTCCCGTCCGCGCACCGTGTACCGCGCCGTATCACTCGCCAGGGCGGCCGCTCGGTCGGGCCACTCCCGCAGGAGTGCCAGGGAGTCAGGCGAGAGGTCGTCGAGCGCGGCCGTGTAGCGGTCCCGGAGCGCGGCGGCGGTGGCATCCGGCGGGTCCCCCGCGCCGTCAGTGATCGGCTGCCACTCCCGCGGGAGCGCCGAGTCGTCGAGCGTCTGCATCGCGCGCCAGAGGCTCTGGGCGAGGTCAGCGGTCGCTGCGTCGCGTTCGACCCGTGCGGTGAGTTCACGACCCTGGGCGGCGATCTCGGCGAGGTACCGCGTGCGCTCCGGTGGAATCGTGGCCACGACGGCGACCGGTGTGGTGTCCTGCTCCCCTCCCGATGGTCCGGCGTCCCACTCGCCCGGGAGGGCTGCGCACAAGGCACGGAAGGCAGCCGTGACCCCGGGATCGTGGAACTGGCTGGCCACTGTGGGATACACCGGCACGTCCTCGTCCGGCACCTCGAAGGCCAACCGGTTCCGGCGCCACTGCTTGCGCACGTCCCGGAGCGCATCGGCCGAGCCGCGGCGGTCGGCCTTGTTCAGGATGATCAGTTCGGCCAGGTCCAGCATGTCGATCTTCTCGAGCTGGGTGGCGGCTCCGTACTCGCTGGTCATCACGTACACCGGCACGTCCACGAGCTCCACCACGGCCGAGTCCGCCTGCCCGATCCCGGCCGTCTCGACCAGGACAAGATCGAAACCCACGGCGCGCACCGCCTGCACGCACTCGGCGAGCACGTCGCTGAGCGAGGCGTGCCGCCGTCGGGTAGCGAACGATCGCATGAAGACCCGGCCGGACCGGAGCGCATTCATCCGGATCCGGTCCCCGAGCAGCGCACCCCCGCTGCGGCGACGGGTCGGATCCACGGCGAGCACGGCGATCCGCACGTTCGCGAAGGTGGTGAGGAACCGCAACAACAGCTCGTCGATCACGGAGGACTTGCCCGCTCCCCCAGTTCCGGTCACCCCGATCACCGGTGCGTGACCGCCCGAGGCGACCGCGCCCGCCACGCCGTCCTCGATAGCACTCAGCAGCGCACCGACCCCGAGGCCATCGGACGGGTCCAGCAGGCCGGCCGGTGCTGCGCTGGCGCGCCGGCGGGACTCGGTACGGGAGATGACATCGGAAATCATGCCGTCCAGGCCGAGACGCAGTCCGTCGTCGGGGTGGTAGACCTGCTCCACGCCCGTGGCGTGCATCGAGGCGATCTCCTCGCGGGTGATCGTGCCACCTCCGCCGCCGAAGACGCGCACGTGCTCGGCGCCGTGCTCGGCCAGCTCGCGCACCAGGTAGTCGAAGTACTCCAGGTGACCGCCCTGGTAGGAGGAGACCGCCACGCCGTCGGCGTCCTCCTGCAGCACCGCGCGCACCACGTCGGCCACGGATCTGTTGTGCCCGAGGTGGACCACCTCGGCTCCGCGGTCCTGCAGCAGCCGGCGGATCAGGGTGATCGCGGCATCGTGGCCATCGAAGAGGCTGGCCGCGGTCACCATCCGCAGCGGGACGGTGGCTTCACCGTTCGGCTCTGGGTCGGTCTCGGGGACAGGCACGAACACCCTCCTTCGTCCGTGCGACATCGCATCGGACACCGCGATCGTAACTCTCAGACCTGGAGGCGGCCTGTCCGTTCTTCGATTCGAAACCGCGGCGTCATGCAGCGCCACTACGCTGGCGGCGACCCGAGACGAGAGGCGACGCGTGAAGATCGGACTCCTGACCAGTGGCGGCGACTGCCCCGGCCTGAACGCTGTGATCCGCAGCGCTGTGCTGCACGGCATCAAGTCCTACGGCGACACTTTCCTCGGCTTCCGGCACGGGTGGGCCGGGGTGCTGGCCGATGACGCGGTGAGCCTCGTGCGTGCTGACGTGAAGGGCCTCGCACGCGAGGGCGGCACGATCCTCGGGTCCTCTCGGACGAATCCGTTCGACGGACCGAACGGTGGCGCGGACGCCGTGGCCGAGGTGCTCGAGCGCCGCCAGGTCGACGCCCTCGTCGCGATCGGCGGCGAGGGCACCCTGGCGGGCGCGAAGCGCCTCGCCGACGCGGGGCTGCCCGTGATCGGTGTTCCGAAGACGATCGACAACGACCTGCGCGGCACCGACTACACGTTCGGTTTCGACACGGCTGTGTCGATTGCTACCGACGCCATGGATCGGTTGCGCACCACCGGTGAGTCGCACCGCCGCTGCATGGTCGCCGAGGTGATGGGACGCAACGTCGGCTGGATCGCGCTGCACTCCGGCCTGGCCGCGGGTGCGCACGCGGTGCTGATCCCGGAGCAACCGGTCTCGATGGACCAACTGTGCGCCTGGGTCACCGAGGTGCACGAACGCGGCCGGTCTCCCCTGGTGGTCGTGGCCGAGGGGTTCGTCCCCGAGGGTACGGAGACGGCGCCGGCCCTGGCCACGGCGGCCGATGGACGGCCCCGCGGGGTCGGCGAGGTGATCACCGCCGCGATCGAGGAGCGCACGGGGATCGAAACCCGCAACACCAGCCTCGGTCACGTGCAACGAGGTGGGAACCCGACCGGCTTCGACCGCGTGCTCGCCACCCGGTTCGGGATGGCCGCCGTCGACCTGGTACGAGATCGGCAGTGGGGACGCATGGTCTCCATCCAGGGCACCGAGATCGTGCGGGTGGACCTGACCGCCGCGCTGGACGGGCTGAAGACGGTCCCGGCCGAGCGCTGGGCCGAGGCCCGCGCGCTGTTCGGGCGCTGACGAACAAAGGCCCGGAACCGCTGTGGTTCCGGGCCCTTCTCGGCTCCCTCAGTTGGACTCGAACCAACAACCGTCCGATTAACAGTCGGATGCTCTGCCAATTGAGCTATGAGGGATCGCTCGAAAAATACTAGCAGGGGGCCAGAGGTGCTCCGGCCCCCGTCGCCGGATCCCGAGCAGGTGTGCGCGGGCCCACACCTGGCCTCGGTCAGAGTTAGTCGAGCCCGACGGCGGCCCTGATCCGTGTCTCGAGCGCGGCTGCCCGGGCGTCCACGTCAGCCGGCGGCCGACGCACTCCGGAAATGGTCACCTGGGAGAACAGGGATCCGTCCGGGTTGCGCCGGATGGCTCCGCGCAAATAGCCGCCACCGGTGATCTGCACGGTTTCCAGCAGTACCAGCGAATGGTCCACCCGCTCTTTGAGGGCGTAGACGAAGTCGCTCACCGCGGCGTCGTCACCCACGGACAGCGTGGTGGGTTCCGACCCGTCCACCCAGGTCACCGTCACGTGACCGGTCTCGCTCGACCATGCGGCGGTATCCACGTCTGACCACGGACGATCGACCGTGACCGTCTCGGCGGACCCGACGATCACCGTGTCGGACGTGAGCACCGCATGTCCGCCGTCGGGCAGGGGCAGGACTCGCAGCGCCCGCGCTCCGGACGGAACTCGGCCGTGGAGGGAACTGGGCAGATCTCGGCGACGCATACCTTGACCGTAACCTCTCCCGCGGGCGACTAGGCTGTCTGAGCCGCCCCAGTAGCTCAGCCGGTCAGAGCAGCGGACTCATAATCCGTCGGTCGTGGGTTCAAGCCCCACCTGGGGCACTCCCTGACCTGCGGAAACGCCGGATTCGGCAGCAGCTGCCAACCCGCCTGGTGGGAGTTTGGTGGGAGTTTCTTACCCACCCCGGCGCGCGATGATGGTGACGCGGTGGGTGCGGACGCTGTCACGCACCGATCAGTTGCTGATAGACGGCCAGTGTCCGCTGCGCCATCTGCGCCCAGGTGTGCTGCTCGGCGTGGGCCCGTCCCCCGCGGGCCAGGCGCGCGACCCGGGCCGGATCCGTCAGCAGCGCCTGCAACGCCCCGGTCCACGCATCCGGGTCACGGGTGTGCAGCAGCAGTCCGGTCTCGCCGTGCCGGACCGCCTCGACGAGACCGCCGGACTCGGCGGCCACCACCGGCACCCCGCTCGCAGCGGCCTCGAGGGCCGTCAGTCCGTAGGTCTCGGAGTGCGAGGGGTTCAGGAAGATCCGCGCACCACGCATCAAAGCAGCCAGCTCATCCCGGCTGCACGGACCGAGGAATCGCACCCGACCTGAGAGTCCCCGGGCAGCGACCAGCTGGTGCAGCTGGTCCGGGTAGTCCTCGAACCCGCTGGTCGCTCCGCCGCAGATCACCAGCTCCGGCGCGACCTGCGGATCCAGCCCGGCCACCGCCTCGATGGCCAGATCGATGCCTTTCAGCGGTTCCAAGCGTGCGGCCGCGAGCAGGTAGCCAGCCCCGGATTCGCGCTCGCCCGCAGGGTGGAACTGCGTGACGTCCACGCCCGGTCGCACCACCGTGACCCGATCTGGTGCGGCGCCGAGCCGGTCGACGATCGTCCGGCGTTCAGCGCTGCTGACGGCGAGCAAGGCGTTGGCCTCACGTGCCAGCCGCGCCTCCCCCACCATTCTGCCCGGAGACTCTGGCCGCTCCCCTTCGGCGAGCGCGGACTCCGGAGCGGCCGCGATGCTGTGGAACGACTGCACCATGCCGGTCCCCCACGCGCGTGCCACGTCGAGTGCGGCGAGCCCGGAGAACCAGTGGTGCGCGTGGATGAGGTCGTACCCGCCGCAGGTGGACATCGCGTCCCCGAACTCGTGGATGTACGCCTCGTGCTCGCTCTTGGGTCGCACCTGCGCCGGCCCCGCATCGAGATGACGCAGGCGCACACCCGCGGCGAGTTCGACGACGGTCGGAGCGGCCGGATCGGTGCGCCGGGTGAGGATGTCGATCTCACACCCCAGTGCCGCCAGCTCGCCGGCCAGGTGCCGGATCACCACGTTCATCCCGCCGACGTCGCCGGCCCCGGGGTCGGCGCCCGGCGAGGTATGCAGACTGACCATGGCGACGCGGAGAGGCACCCGGGCAGTCTACGGCGCCCCTCCGCTCGTCTCAGGTGTGTCCATCCTGCGGCCCACGAGGCAGAAGCGCCTACCGGTCCTCGAAGTAGGCGATGTCGCCGGTGGAGTCCTCGACCCGCTCGGCGATCGCCCAGGTGCCGTCGCCGGTGTCCTCAGCAGGAATCTCGAAGATGTACGTGCCGGAGACCTCCTGCCCCGGGTCCACCGGGTCGAGCAGGAACACATCATCCGGTGCCACAGCCTCGGAACTGGTGTAGGCCTCACCGGCGGTGTCGAAGTACCCCATCGCCAACGAGTCCCAGACCTCCAGTGCTTCTGATCCGTCGTTGGTCACCGTGACGTAGACGTAGCTGTACTTCGTGCCGGACGGCGGTTCGGGCTGGCCGTCACCGACGACCTCGTCGGTGGCGTCCAGGACCGGATCGTGTACCGACACCGTCCAGTCACCGACGGTGGTCGACTCTCCCAGCGCAAGGAACTCCGGGTTGCCGCTCGGTTCCTCGGTGGGGCCTTCGGTCGGGTCGTCCGTGGGCTCCTCGCTCGGGTCCTCCGTGGGCTCCTCGCTCGGGTCCTCCGTGGGCTGCGTGGTGGTCGGATCCGTGGTCGGATCCGGCCCGTCCCCTCCCAGAGCGCGGGACAGTCCGAAGATCAGCAACGCGAGTAGAACCACACCCACGATCACGCCACCGACGATAATCGCCGTCCGATTCGATCCTGGCCCCTGACCGCCGCTGCCGCCCGGTCCACCTGGCGCGCCGTAGCCGGGTTGTCCGGCCTGCTGCCCGTAGACCGGCTGCCCGTACGCCTGCTGGGCCGGCTGCCCGTAGCCCGGCTGCTGGGCCGGCTGTCCATAACCTGGTTGGGCCGGCTGCCCATAGCCCGGCTGCTGGGCCGGCTGTCCATAACCTGGTTGGGCCGGCTGCCCGTATCCCGGCTGCGGGCCCGGCTGGCCATACCCGGGTTGCCCCTGCCCGGGTCCAGGGGGTGGCGGAACCGGGGGCTGCCCCGGCTCCCCGCTCGGTGGTTGACCGTACGACCCGTCAGGATTCTGATGACTCATGCCGCCAGGCTAGACCGAACAGGTACCGGCGGTACACCTGGGCCCTGGGTACAACTCCCCGCTCACCCACGGCCGCCGCCCCAGCGACCCCGCGCGCCGGTCAGGCCAAGTCCTGCAGCGTGCGACGCCGGTCCTCCAGGGTCAACAGCTCACTGAACGTCTCGGCATAGGCAGGATCGTCCGGGTCCATCCGCTGCAGCCGGCCCTTCGCATCCGCGATCTGCCGGGTGATCCCCATCTTCAGCAGTGCCACCAGCACGCCCCGCGCGTACTGGCCGAGCGCCTCCGGACGGTCTTCGGGCAACGGGGACACGGCCAGCTCGGTCACCAGCACCGCGACCGGGCCGTCGGCGGCTTCCCGCACCTGCTCCGCCCACAGGGCAGCCGCGCGCTCACCCGCCTGCCCACCGGCCCCGGCAGCAGCCTGCTCGGCCGTCAGCTCGCCGAACCGGCGCAGCCCACCGGCTGCGCGGATCGCATCGTGCACAGCGCGATGGGCGGGCACCACGAAGGTATCCGCACCCAGGTCGTCAAAACCCGCTTCCAAGGCGTGTTGCGGCAGCTGGACGACCACCTCGAGCACCTGGCGCTCCAGGCGTGCCACCGGATCTCGAGGATCTGCACCGCGGTGAGATCCGCCGTCGGGAACCTGCCCCGGCCGCCCACCTGCCCGGGGCGAACCGGACTGGTCCCGGTGACCTCCGCCGTCGGGGCCATCCTGGCGTGGCGCCGTTCTCGGCGCCCGCCCCACGGCCTGACGCACCGTGGACTCGTCCAAGCCGAGCCACCCGGCGAGCTCTCGGGTATACCCGGCTCGCAGCACCTGGTCCCGGATCCGGGCCACCACCGGTGCACCGACGCGCAGGCCGGTGGTCCGTCCCTCCACCGTGTCCAAATCCACCTGCTTGAGCACTGAACGGATCGCGAACTCGAACAACGGTTCCCGGTCGGCCACCAGGGCCCGCACGGCCTCGTCGCCCCGCTGCTGGCGCAGCTCGCACGGGTCGGCACCGCTGGGCTCGACCGCTACGAAGGTCTGCGTCGCGAACTGCTGGTCCTGGTCGAAGGCCCGCAACGCTGCCTTCTGTCCGGCCGCATCGCCGTCGAAGGTGAAGATCACCTCACCACCCAGGGCAGCCCCTGAGGAGAGCATCAGTCCCGCCGTAGCTCCCGCAGTGTCGCCGAGCAGACGGCGCACCACCTTGATGTGCTCGGTACCGAACGCGGTCCCGCACGTCGCGACGGCGGTGGGCACCCCGGCCAGGTGCATCGCCATCACATCGGTGTACCCCTCCACCACCACGACGCGCTTCCCCTTGGCGATCTCCCGCTTGGCCAGATCGATCCCGTAGAGCACCTGGGACTTCTTGTAGATCGTGGTCTCGGGGGTGTTCAGGTACTTCGGACCCGGATCGTCCTCGAACAGCTTGCGGGCACCGAACCCCACCACGTCCCCCGCGAGGTCGCGGATCGGCCACACGAGGCGTCCGCGGAACCGGTCGTAGGAGCCGCGGTTGCCCTGCGAGAGCAACCCGCTCGCCGTCAGCTCGGGCTCGGTGAAACCCTTCCCGCGCAGATGCCTGGCCAGGTTGTCCCACCCCTGCGGGGCGAAGCCCACCCCGAAATGTTCCGCAGCGGCCCGGTCGAAGCCACGTTCGGCAAGGAACTCTCGCCCGATCCGAGCACCCGGGCTGGTGAGCTGCTCGGAGTAGAACTCCGCGGCCACCCGGTGCGCCTCGATCAGACGCTGGCGCCGGCCCGGCTCCTCCCGCGGGCGGCGCGGGCCGCCATCGTCCTCGTAGCGCAGCTGCACACCGACCCGGCCGGCGAGGTGCTCCACGGCTTCGGTGAACGGCAGGTGATCGATCCTCTGGATGAATGAGATGACGTCACCGCCCTCGTCACAACCGAAGCAGTGCCACAGACCCAGCTGTGGACGCACGTGGAAGGACGGAGTGCGCTCGTCGTGGAACGGGCACAACCCTTTCATCGAGCCGACCCCGGCACTGCGTAACGTGACGTGCTGGCCGACGATCTCCTCGATCTTCGCGCGCTCACGCACGGCCGCGATGTCCTCGCGGCGGATCAGACCAGCCATGAGCCGAGTGTAAGTCGTTCCCGGCCGTGGGCGGCCCCGATCACAGGGATGTGCCCACGTCCGGCCCGCACATGCGCGCGTGCCACTCCAGGGCGGAGAGATCGGTCAACGAGGCCACCTGGTCCACCACCACGCGAAGGCGGATGTCGTCGTCGCCGGCATGCCCGAAGTCCTCGGCGAACATCTCCGCAAGTGCGATCTCGGCGCGGTCGTAGAGCACCGCCACCAGGTCGGTGAGGATGAGGCGCTGACGCCGGTAGAGGGCGTCCTCCTCGCGCGGGGCCATCACGTAGGTCGCAGCGATCCCCTTGAGCACGCTGATCTCGGCGATCACCGAGTCCGGGATCACGACATCCGCGTCGTAGCGCACCAACGGGCCGTCGCCGAACTTCTCCCGGGTCGCACGGGCCGCACCGTCACAGAACCGGCCGATCAGCTGGCTGGTCATGTCCTTCAGCCGCGCCTGCCCACGCCGGGTGCCGTCGTAGCGGGTCACCCAGTAGTCCAGCGCGGACAGGTCGTCGATCGCGGCGTCCAGGGCGGCATCGCTCACGGCTGGGTCGTACCAGCTGCGCACCTGGGTGATCACCCGGTCCCGTTCGCGCTCGGTGGTCACCTCCTCCAGGTCCACCCGGCCGGAGAAGATCGCGTCCTCCACGTCGTGCACCGAATAGGAGACATCGTCAGCGAGGTCCATCACCTGCGCCTCGATACACCGGGTCAGCGCCGGGGCGCCCTCCCGCAGCCAGCGGAACACGGGGGCGTCATCGTCGTATACCCCGAACTTGGCCGAGCCGCGCCCATCAGCCCGCATCGGGCCGCGGCCGGCGAGCCACGGGTACTTCGTGGACGCATCCAGGCTCGCGCGCGTGAGGTTCAGGCCCACGCCCACGCCGTCGGGCGTGAACGTCTTCGGCTCCAACCGGGTGAGCAGACGCAGCGTCTGGGCGTTCCCCTCGAAGCCCCCGATGCCGGAGGAGACCTGGTGCAACGCGGTCTCGCCGTTGTGACCGAACGGGGGGTGGCCCAGGTCGTGGGCGAGACACGCCGTGTCCACCACGTCCGGGTCGCAGCCGAGCGACTTGCCGAGCTCGCGGCCCACCTGTGCCACCTCGAGGGTGTGGGTCAGCCGGGTACGGGCGAAATCGTCCGTACCCGGGCCGAGCACCTGCGTCTTCGCACCGAGCCGCCGCAGCGCCGAGGAGTGCACGATCCGGGCCCGGTCCCGTTCGAACGGGGTGCGCTGCGCGGACTTGGGAGGCTCGGCGTACCACCGCTCCACGTCGGCGGCGCCGTAGCCCGCAGGCTCCGCAGTGTTGTCCGTGTGCACGCGCTCCACCCTAGTCAGTCAAGGTGGCGAGTCGGTTCGCCCCTGTGGAGGGCCGTCAGCCCTTCACCGAGCCTGCCGTCAGCCCTCCGACGATGTAGCGCTGCAGGAACTGGAACAGCAGCAACACGGGGATCGCGCTGAGGATCGCACCTGCGGCAAAGATCCCCCACCGGGCGTCGAACTGGCCGGCGATGAACTGGTACAGCCCCACCGCGATAGTCAGCTTGTCCTGGTCCTGCAGGATCACTCCCGCCAGGATGTAGTCCGAGAAGGTCCCCACGAATGCCAGGAGCGCCACCACTGCCAGCACCGGTGCGGCCAGGCGCAGGATGATGGTGAAGTAGATCCGGGCGTGGCCGGCACCGTCGATCTTCGCGGCCTCGTCGAGCTCCTTCGGGATGGAGTTGAAGAACCCGAACATGAGGAAGGTATTCGCGCCGAGCGCCCCACCGAGGTATACCGCGATCAGCGCCAGACGTGAGTTCAGCCCCAGCCACGGCACCACGTCGCGCAGGCCGAGCAGCAGCAGGAAGATCGCGACGAAGGCCAGCATCTGGGGGAACATCTGCACCAGCAGCAGGAACGTCAGCCCGGAGTCCCGCCCGGCGAACCGGAACCGGGAGAAGGCGTAGGCGGCCGCCGCCGCCATCATCACCACACCCACCGAGGTGACGGACCCGATGATCAGGGTGTTCACCAGCCATTGCGGGTAGTGCGTGGCGAACAGCGCCGCGTACTGCGCGCCGGTCACGGTGGTGAACAGGCTGTTCGACCCGGTCAGCGTGCCCCGCTCGGAGAACGAGGCGGACAGGACGTACACGATCGGGAACGCGGCGTAGACGATCGCGATCGCCGCGACGACGTACCGCCAGCTCACCTCGCGCCACCAGCGGCGCCGACTCATCTCCACCACTCAGATCACGTCCTCGAGCTTGCGGGTCTGCCGGAAGCCGAGCCAGGAGACCAGCCCGACCAGGGCGAAGATCAGGATCGACATCGCCGACGCCAACCCGTACCGGGTCGACCCGGACTCGATGGCCACCGAGTAGACCATCGAGATCAGGATGTCCGTGGCACCGACCGCGATCGGTGACCCCGGGAAGTTCGGACCGCCCTCGGTCACGAAGTAGATGAGGTTGAAGTTGTTGAAGTTGAAGGAGAAGGAGGCGATCAGTAGTGGCGCCACCGAGATCATCAGCATCGGCAAGGTGATCGCGCTGAACACCCGCGGCGCCTTCGCCCCGTCCAGCTTCGCCGCCTCGTACATGTCCGCCGAGATCGCCTGCAGCGCCCCGGTGCAGATGAGGAACATGTACGGGAAGCCGAGCCACAGGTTCACTCCGATCACCGACAACCGCGCCAGCCAGGCATCGGTGAGCCACGGCACCTCCGCGCCCCCGAGCAGCACCTGGTTGATGAACCCGAACTTCCGGTTCAGCAGGCCCGCCCAGACCAGCCCGGAGAGGAAACCGGGGAAGGCGTACGGGAGGATCAGCAGCGAGCGGATGATCTTCCGGCCGCGCACCCCGGGATGATTGAACACGATCGCCAGGATCAGGCCGAGAAAGAAGGTCGTGGCCACCGAGAGAAACGCGAAGGCGAACGTCCACACCAGCACCGAGAGGAACGGGCCGCTGAGCCGGGCGTCGGTGAACATCGCGAGGAAGTTGTCCACGCCTACCGCCACCCGCCACCCGACCGCGAGGGTGGACCCGTCCGGTGCGGCGAAGGACCCTCGCCCGTTGTCGCTGTAGACGACGCCGGTCTCGGTGTCGGTGATCGTCCCGGCCGCCTCGTCATAGCTGAGCGTGGAGCGGTACAGGTACCCGTTCGAGCCGTCCTGGGTGCGGACACTATCCTCCCCCTCCGGGTCGAAGGTCACCCGCAATGCGGTGATCTCGCTCTGCTGCTCCAGCACCTGGGCAAAGCTCAGCACTGTGTACCCGGGAACCTCGGTGACGTCGCTGCCCGCGACCTGTGCGTCCGGCACTGGCTCGAAGGGCTCGTCGGCGGTCCCGACCAGCACGCCCGTGTCGTCGATGATCGCGAAGCCGAGATCGCCGTCGGCGTCGATCACCACGGTGAGCGGGTAGGCCGGGGATCCCTCGACCCGCTCTACCGACTGGGCGAGGTTGGCGGCGACCGCGTCCTCCTGGGTCGCGATGTGCCCGGTGCCGTAGTTCGTGAACGCGATGTAGCCGGTGTAGCCCATCACGAACAGCTGGTACACCACCAGGAACACCAGTCCCGGCACGAGGTACTTGGCGGCCAGGTGGCGCCGGGAGAAGTACACCCAGTTCGCGACGGCCGCGAAGATCACCATGGTGGCGAAGATGCCCCAGTGCTGCACCTGCCAGGACGCGAACAGGACGTACAGGGCGAAGGCGTTCACCAGCGCCATGATCGCCAGCTTCACCCAGAAGGCCGGGCGGAAGTCTCGGGCGTGCGAGGTGCTGCCTCTCGAGTGGTCTGTCCTCGGGGTCGTGGTCACGAAGTGCCTTCCGCGTGAGGTGTGCGAGCCCCGACGGCGCAGGCTCGCCGGGCAGGGCATCGCACCTCAGGAACGAGGTGAGGTGGGACGGGATGCGCACCGGACGCCGTCGGGCGTAGGCGGGTGCGGCCGGCGTCGCGCCGGGGCATGGTGCCCCGGCGCTACGCGGTCAGGCGGCGTCGATGGCGCCCTGGATGTTGCCGACCATGGTCTCCCAGGCGGCCGCGGGATCGTCCGCGGCGCCGGAGATGATGGCCGCCTGGGTGGTGCCCCAGAACTCCCACACGGAGTTCATCTCGGCCAGGGACGGCATCGGCACGCCCACCTCACCGGCAGCGGCGAACCCGGAGATGATGGGGTCCTCGGTGAGGGTGTCGGCCGCGGCTGTGAGCGCCGGGATGCGTCCACCGGACTCGTACAACGCCACCTGGACCTCTTCGGTGGCCACGTAGTTGACGAGGAACTCGTTCGCGAGGATCGCGTTCTCCGAGTAGGCGCTGACGTAGAAACCCTGCACCCCGACGAACGGAGCTGCGGTCTCCCCACCGGCGGACGGGATCGGCAGCACGCTCACGTCCAGCCCCGCATCGGTGAAGGTGGAGATGTTCCACGGGCCGGTGATGATGTAGGGCGACTCGCCGTTGGCGAAGGCCTCCTTGGCGATGTCGGCCGTGATGGCCGTGTCCAGGGCTCCGGATCCGGTCTGCCCGACCGTGGCGAGCCACTCGGCGAAGGCGGTGCCGCCGTCACTGCCCAGGGTCAGCTCGGGGACATAGGAGCCGGAGTCGTCGGTGGCGAACACCTCAGCTCCGAAAGAGGTCTGCAACGGGTACAGGTGATAGGCATCGCCCTCCTCACCGGTCTGGAGAAGCACCGGGTACTCCGCGCCGGAGTCCTCACCCTGGGCGATCAGCTCGTCGAAGGTCTCCGGGGTCTGCGAGGCGAGGTCGTTGTTGCGCACCAGGGCGATGTTCTCGATCCCGTACGGCACGCCGTAGACGCTGCCGTCGTAGGTGAAGCCGTCCACGGCCACCTGGGAGAACTCGCCGGCCCGGTCCCCGAGCTCCACCGGGCTCACCACGCCGTTCGTGACGAGCTCGCCGGCCCAGTCGTGCGCACCGACGATGATGTCCGGGCCCTCGCCCGTGGGTGCCTGGGCGAGGAACTGCGGGCGGATGTCGTCGAAGTTCTGCTGGACGATCTCCACGGTGACGCCCGTGTCCGTCTCGAACTGCGCGGCGATGTCGGCGAGCGGCTCGGCGCGCAACTCGTCCGCCCAGACGGTCAGCGTGCCGCTGGCCCCTGCCGTGGTCTCGGACTCTTCGGGTTCGGTGGAATCCTCCGAGCCGGTCGTTCCCCCGCACGCGGCCAGGACCAGGGTGAGGCCTGCAGCCGCTGTTGTGATGATGCTCCGTCGCATCGGTGTCTCCTGTCAGGTCGTGACGGCGTCGTCGTGGGTGCACGGCGCGCCTGGATGAATGGACCGTAACGGCAGAGTTGTCGCCTTGCAAGACCTTGCTGTAACTTTCACGTCACACTTGCAGGCGGCATCGGCGCGCCGTCGGCGCCACCAACGAGGGAGGTCCGGTGTCCGGACGCACGCGACTCACCGACCTGGCCGAGCAGGCCGGGGTCAGCACCGCCACCGTCTCGCGGGTGCTGAACGGGAAGCCGGGCGTGTCCAACGCCACGCGCGGTGCTGTGCTCGCGGCCCTGGACGTGCTCGGCTACGAGCGCCCGGAGAAGCTGCGCGGACGGTCCGCCGGCCTGATCGGACTGGTGGTGCCGGAGCTGACCAACCCGGTCTTCCCGAACTTCGCTCAGAAGATCGAATCGGCACTCGCCCATGCCGGGTACACGCCCTTGCTGTGCACCCAGTCCCCCGGCGGCACCACCGAGGACGAGTACGTGGAAATGCTGCTCGAGCACGGGGTGGACGGCATCATCTTCGTCTCCGGCCTCCACGCCGATGCGCAGGCCGGCCGGGATCGGTACCACCGGATCGTCGGGCTGGGCACGCCGATCGTGCTGGTGAACGGCTTCGCCGAGGGCCTGGACGCCCCGTTCATCTCCTCCGACGACATCGCCAGCATGGACATCGCGGTCCGCCACCTGACAGCTCAGGGGCACACCCGGATCGGGCTGGCCGTGGGGCCCGAGCGGTTCGTCCCCGCAGCCCGGAAGGTCGCGGGATTCGCCCAGGCCCTGGCGGAGCGGTTGACGGTCACCAGCGCGGAACCACACATCGCGACCTCGCTCTTCACGCTGGAAGGTGGCCAGGCAGCCGCCACCCAACTGCTGGACGGCGGTCACACCGCGATCGTGTGCGCCTCGGACATCATGGCGCTCGGCGCGATCCGGGCGGTGCGCGCCCGCGGCCTGCAGGTACCCGACGACGTCTCGGTGGTCGGGTACGACGACTCTCCGTTGATCGCGTTCACGGACCCACCGTTGACGACGATCCGCCAGAGCGTGGAGGCGATGAGCACCGCGGCGGTGACCTCCCTGCTCGCCGAGATCAGCGGCCAGCCCGCTCCACGGACCGAGCTGCTGTTCACCCCCGAGCTGATCGTGCGCGGGTCGACGGCTGCCTGCCCTCGCTGACGTCAGCCGCCGGAGACGGAGGACTCCGCCTGCTCCAGCATGGCGCGAAGTTCGTCGTCGATGTCCCTCGAGTCCAACCAACCGGAGGGCACGTGCGGGACCTTGGCGCTGCCTGCTCGACCGCGCGGTCCTTCGGCACCCTCACCCGGGTATGCCTGGTCGAGCTCGAGCGCACCGAGACGCTCGTCCAGCTCCGCCAGGGTGCTCACCAGGCCCAAAGCGGCACGGGCCTGGCCACCGACCACATACCCCTTGAGGTACCAGGACATGTGTTTGCGCAGCTCCCGCAGGGCCTTCAGCTCGTTGCCGAAGTGGTCCACCATGAGCTCGGCGTGCCGGCGGATCACCGCGGTCACCTCCCCGAGCCCCGGACGCACCCGCACGTCCGATCCCGCGAACGCCGCCACCAGATCCGTGAACAGCCACGGCCGCCCTTGGCAGCCACGACCCACGACGACGCCGTCGCAGCCGGTGTGGGCCACCATCGCCAACGCATCCTCGGCGGACCAGATGTCACCGTTGCCGAGCACCGGAACGTCAGTGACCGTCTCCTTGAGGCGTGCGATCGAGTCCCAGTGCGCGGTGCCGGAGTAGTAGTCAGCAGCCGTGCGCGCGTGCAGCGCCACCGATGCCACGCCGGCATCCTGCGCACGCAGCCCGGCGTCGAGGTAGGTGAGGTGGTCGGCGTCAATACCCATCCGCATCTTCACGGTCACCGGGATGCCGCTACCGGCGGCCTCCTCGCATGCGCCCGAGACGATCGCGGAGAACAGCTCGCTCTTCCACGGCAGCACCGCTCCCCCGCCCTTGCGCGTGACCTTGGGCACCGGGCAACCGAAGTTCAGGTCGATGTGGTCGGCACGCTCCTCGGTCACCAGCATCCGCACAGCCGCACGCACCGTGGCTGGGTCCACCCCGTACAACTGCACGCTGCGCACCCCTTCACCGGCATCGTGGGAGATGATCCGCATCGACTCCGGGGTGCGCTCCACCAGTGCGCGGGAGGTGACCATCTCGGCCACGTAGAGCCCGGCCGGCGCGGGGCTGGCGGCCACCTCGGTCGCACGGTCGGCGGGCAGGCCGGCAGCACCCGCCTCGCGGCACAGCCGCCGGAACGGGGCGTTCGTCACACCGGCCATCGGCGCGAGCACCACGGGGGTCCCGACGGCGATAGGTCCGATCTGCAGCACACTCACCCTGGCAGTATCTCAGGTCGACCGGGAGTGATTCGCGGGCGCAGTCGACGCTGATACGTCGAGCCGCGCAGCATCTCGCACGGCTCGACGTATCAGCGTCGTTCAGGTCACGACTGTCGCTCGTCAGCCGACTGGTCGCCAATTCCTCCGGCTGGGGTGGCATCGCCGTCGCCGGAGCGCCTCACATCACCTTCCCGGGAGGGTGCCGTCCGCACCAGCACCGCGGCCAGCGCCGTGGTGGCAGGGATCGCCAGCACCAACCCGATGGAGGAGACCAAGGTGCGCACCACCTCCTCGGCAATCTCCCCGCCGTCAGCGTGCTGGCCAGCGACCGGTCATAGAGCATCACGACCATCAGCGTCGGCAGGGCCGTGCCCACGTATGCGAAGGCGAGCGTGTACACGGTGGAGGCGATGTGGTCCCGGCCGATGCGCATGGCACGGGCGAAGACCCGGGTACGGGACGTCGTCGGGGAGGCCGCGTGCAGCTCCCACACGGCGGAGGCCTGGGTGATGGTCACGTCGTTGAGTGCGCCGAGGCCGGCGATCACGATGCCGCAGAGCAGCAGCTCGCGCAGTCCGACCCCTGGCAGCAGGGTGTTCAGCATGATGGAGGCGTCCGTACTGCCCCCGCTCAGCTCGGCGGCGCTGGTGGACCACCCGGCCAGCAGGGTGGTGACGGCGAGTCCGACGAAGGTGCCGAGTAACGCCGTCGTGGTCCGGATCGAGACACCGTGCGCCAGATACACGGCCACGAACATCATGGCACTCGCTCCCACCAGGGTGACCGGCAGCGGCGGCCCGCCGGCCATCAGTGCGGGCACCAGGAATGCCACCACCACGGCCAAGGACAGCAGCAGCCCGACGATCGCCATCAGACCGCGCCACCGCGCGACGGCGAGCACCAGCAACGCGTACACCGCGCCCAGCAGCAGCAGCGGCACGTTCCGGACGAAATCGACGAAGACGTACGGACTGCCCGAACCGAGTGCGCTTGCGGTGAAGAACACCCGGATCTCATCGCCCGGGTCGATCCCGCCCGCCATGATCTCCGGCGCCACCTGAACCGGCACCACGTCCCCGCTGCCGTCCTGCAGCTCGGCGCGGATCTCCTCACCGACCTCGCCGGTCACCTCCACCACGGTGGCCACCGAGAAGTTCGGCCCCGCGATCGGGTTCGGCTGGGAGCCCACCGGGGTCTCGCCCCGCGGCCAGAGCACCGCCAGTCCGATCAGGGTGCCGATCAGCAGCGGGAGGGTGATCGCCAGCAGGATCTTGCGAGCACGGCGAGCCTCGCCGTGGTCCAGGCTCAGCTCACCGGGCTCGTGACCCATGCGGTCAGGCGCCGACGAGGCGCGCAGCGAGGTAGGACTCGACCTGGTCCAGGGCCACCCGCTCCTGGCTCATCGTGTCTCGCTCGCGCACAGTGACGGCCTGGTCCTCGGCGGTGTCGAAGTCCACGGTGATGCAGAACGGGGTACCCACCTCGTCCTGACGGCGGTACCGGCGCCCGATCGCTCCGGCGTCGTCGAAGTCGACGTTCCAGTTCTTGCGCAGGTTCGCCGCGAGGTCACGCGCCACCGGGGAGAGCTGCTCGTTCCGGGACAGCGGCAGGACGGCGGCCTTCATCGGCGCGAGCCGGTGGTCCAGCCGCAGCACCGTCCGCTTGTCCACGCCGCCCTTGGTGTTGGGCGCTTCGTCCTCGGTGTAGGCCTCCACGAGGAAGGCCATCAGGGAGCGGGTCAGACCGGCTGCCGGCTCGATCACGTACGGCGTGTAGCGCTCGTTCGTGGCCGGGTCAAGGTAGCTGAGCTCCTTGCCGGAGTGCTCCGAGTGCGTGGACAGGTCGAAGTCGGTGCGGTTCGCGATGCCCTCGAGCTCACCCCACTCGCTTCCCGTGAAGCCGAACCGGTACTCGATGTCCACGGTGCGCTTGGAGTAGTGGGAGAGCTTCTCGGCCGGGTGCTCGAAGTGACGCAGATTGTTCCGGTCGATACCGAGACCGGTGTACCAGTCGGTACGGGCCTCGATCCAGTATTGGTGCCATTCCTCGTCACTGCCGGGCTGGACGAAGAACTCCATCTCCATCTGCTCGAACTCGCGGGTGCGGAAGATGAAGTTCCCCGGCGTGATCTCGTTGCGGAACGACTTACCGATCTGCCCGATGCCGAACGGCACCTTCATGCGGGACGTGCGCTGCACGTTGTCGAAGTTGACGAAGATGCCCTGCGCGGTCTCCGGGCGCAGGAAGTGCAGCCCGGACTCGTCCTCGGTCACACCGAGATAGGTCTTGAGAAGTCCGTTGAACATCTTCGGCTCGGTCCACTGCCCGCGGGTACCACAGTTGGCGCAGGCCACGCCGGCCAGACCCCCCTCCGGCGGGCGGCCCTTCTTCTCCTCGAACTCCTCCAGCAGGTGATCCTCGCGGTACCTCTTGTGGCAGCTCAGGCACTCCACGAGCGGGTCGACGAATGCCTTCAAGTGCCCGGAGGCCTCCCAGACCTTGGACGGAAGGATCACCGAGGAGTCCAGTCCCACGATGTCGTCGCGGCTGGAGACCACCGTGCGCCACCACTGGCGCTTGATGTTCTCCTTCAGCTCCACCCCCAGTGGTCCGTAGTCCCACGCGGAGCGGGTACCGCCGTAGATCTCCCCGGACGGGAACACGAAACCTCGGCGCTTGGCGAGGTTGACGACGGCATCGAGACGAGACTGCTCCTTGGCCACAGCGAGAACTCCTGGGTCGGGGGCCCGGACCTGGCTGGCTCGGGCATGACGTACCCCTGAGGCTACCGGCACAGTCCTCGATCACCGGCCCGCGCAGGTGCGGCGTGGTGGATCTCTCACCGCTCCCCTTTGACACCCCTCCTCTGCGGAGTGAGAATCGTTCGCATGACACTGCGTCCCGGCCAGCGTGCCGTCCAGACGGAGGCGTCGAACTGTCCGGCCGCGACGACGACCGACCAGGCGCAGCATCATGCACCGACGCCGCAGCCCTCGGACGACCGCGACGTCGTCGTCGCCGCGCATCGCTTGGACGTGGCGTACCAGAGTGCACGGATCCTGCGCGAGGTCACCCTCACGGTTCGATCCGGCGAGGCGGTCGCCCTGCTGGGCGCCAACGGTTCCGGGAAGTCGACCCTGATGCGCGCACTCCTCGGCATGGCACCGATCACCAGCGGTCAGGTACGCCTGTTCGACCACGGCCTGCAGAGCCCTGGAGCAGTGCCCTGGCATCGGATCGGTTACGTGCCGCAACGCACCCCCGCCTCCACGGGACTGCCGGCCACCGCACTGGAGATGGTACTCACCGGGCTGCTGCAGCGCCGTCGCCTGTGGCTGCCCCGCCACGCCCGCACACGCGCACTCGAGGCGCTGGACGCCGTCGGTCTAGCCAGCCGGGCCGGCAGTGCCCTGCACGAGCTCTCCGGTGGGCAGCAGCAACGGGTCAGCATCGCGCGAGCCCTGGTGCGTGACCCCGACCTGCTGGTGCTCGACGAACCCGTGGCCGGGGTCGACTCCGCCACCCAGCGAGCCTTCGCGGGCGTGCTGGGTGAGTTGCATGCCGGCGGCACCACCGTGGTGGTGGTGCTGCACGAGATCGGCGAGATGCGCGGACTGCTGCAGCGTGCTGTGGTCCTCCGGCACGGCCAGGTGGTGCACGACGGCGCTGTTCCCGAACCAGCACCGGGGCACGCGGGGGCCGACCACCAGCACGTGCACGCCGACCACGGCACGGTCGACGAACCAGCCACCATCCAACGGAGTCTGCCGTGATCGACTGGATCACCGAGATCGGGAGCGCGTTGACCAGCCCGCTGCTGCAGCGTGCGCTGATCGCCGCCTTCGTGGTCGGGCTCACCGCACCGGTGGTGGGCACCTTCCTCGTGCAGCGCCGCCTCTCCCTGCTCGGCGACGGCGTGGGTCACGTGGCTCTGACGGGCGTGGCGATGGGCTGGCTCGTCGGCAGCTGGACCCACGCCTCCCAGAACGACGCCTACGCGCTGGTGGGGGCCGTCGTCGCTGCGATCATCGGCGCGGTGCTGATCGAGGTGGTCAGCGCCCGGGGCCGGACGAACGGCGATGTTGCCCTCGCGCTGCTCTTCTACGGCGGTATCGCCGGTGGCGTGGTGATCATCAGTCTCGCCGGCGGGACGAACGCCAACCTCATGGCCTACCTGTTCGGATCACTCTCCACTGTCTCCACCGGGGACCTGGTGACGACGATGATCATGTCCGGTGTGATCCTGCTGGTCGGTCTGGGGTTGCGCACCGCACTGTTCGCCGTGAGCCAGGACCAGGAGTTCGCACGCTCCACCGGGGTGCCGGTGCGCTTGCTCACCATCGCCATCGCGGTGGTGGCCGCGCTCACGGTGACCGCCTCGATGCGGGTGGTGGGTCTGCTGCTGGTGAGTGCGCTGATGATCGTGCCGGTGGCGATCGCCCAGCAGCTCACGACGTCCTTCCGGCGCACCATGACCGCGGCGATGGGGATCGGTGCGGCGGTGTGCGTGGGTGGCCTGCTGATCACCTTCACCGAGCCACTCGCCCCCGGAGCGACGATCGTGGTGCTCGCCGTGACCGTCTACGCTGGAGTAGCCGCCGTGCGGGCCGTGATCCGACCCCGACGGCGACACGACGTCGATCCGCACCCCGATGTGGCGGACGACGTCCAGTTGGGCTCGACACACGGATAGGAAGGTCTCGCCATGCAACGCATGACCCGCCAACGCGCAGCGGTGAGCGACCTCCTCTCCGGCACCGACGATTTCCGCAGCGCCCAGCAGCTGCACGAGATGCTCCGGGACCGCGGCGAGGGCATCGGCCTCGCCACCGTCTACCGGACGATGCAGGCTCTTGCCGAGAGCGGCGACGTGGACGTACTGCGCAACGCCGAGGGTGAGTCGCTGTACCGCCGGTGCGCCACCCAGGAGCACCATCACCACCTGGTGTGCCGCCGGTGCGGGGCCACGGTGGAGCTCGACGCCGCCAGCGTGGAGCGGTGGGCGGCCACCGTGGGAGCCGAGCACGGTTTCACCGCTGTGGAGCACACGGCTGAGCTGTTCGGCATCTGCGCCGAGTGCACCGCTGCCGAGCGGCCCGACGGCGGCCGGTGACCTCTCGTGCGCTCGTCACCGAGGGAGTGAGTCACCATTCCTGACTTCCTCACCGATCTGCCCTTCCTCGTCGCACTGCTCGCGCTCTCAGCCGGTGCCTGGGTACGGGGCCAGCTGTTGTACTGGCTCGGGCGGGTGCCGACCGATCAGGCACTGCGCCGCACCCACCCCACGATCGGCTGGCGCAAGCGGGTTCACGACTGGCTCGCCGACGGGGGCGCGGATGCGGGCATCGCCGCCATCCGCCGGTGGGGTCTGGTCGCGGTGCCGGTCTGCTATGTGACGATCGGGTTCCAGTCGATGGTGCAGGCCGCGGCCGGGATCCTGCGGATCACCTGGTGGAAGTACGCGCTCGCGCAGGTTCCCGGGGCGCTGGCGTGGGGCACGATCTACTCCACGATCGGGTTCGTCTGGTGGAAGGCAACCCTCGCTGCTGCGGCCGGGAGCCCCTGGGGGATCGCTGTGATCGTCGCCCTGGTGGCGACCGCTGTCGCGGTCGTCGTCCTGGCACGACGGCGCCATGGTGACCGGCCCGCGCGAGCCGAGGACCGGCCGATGAGCGGCGAGGCTCCGCGCGACAGGGACGCGACCCTCCGCTAACATCGGGCGCGATGCGACGCAACGATGCTATTCACAAGCCCCTGACCTGGACCGTGGCGCTCGGGATCGGCCTCACCATGGTGACCTCCTCCCCGGCCGAGGCCTCCCCGGAGCGCGGATGCGCGCCCGCATCCAGCGGTATCGACCTCGGCGGTCTGGTCGAGACCGTCGGTGCGCTGGACATCGGCCAGATCCTCGGCGAGGTCGACGTGGTCGCATGCGACCTGGTCGGGGTCCCGATCGAGCTGCCGGGCGGCCTCGAGGTCCCGATCCCGGCAGCCGGGGAGAGCGTCACGATCGCCGTCGACGACTCCGGTGGGACGAGCCAGGTCGAGACCGTCATGACCGACGCCGACGGGGTGCTGCATCATGCCTCGGACAGCCACGGCGCCGCCGGGCACGGCGGGTCCGCAGCGCTCGGGCTGCCGCCCATGGGTTCCCCTCGCGCCCAGCCGGGTACGACCGAGACGACCTCGGAGGATTCGCAGCGCTGCAATGACCCCGAGAACGCCGCGTACGGCTACCGGTGGATGTCGGACTCGGTGCCATTCTCGGTGAACGGCTCTGAGCGCCGTCCCGACGGGGTGAGCTCGGCAACACTCGGCAGCACGGCCGGCACCGCTGCCGAGCGATGGAACGAGGGCAGCAACAGCTGTGGGCTCAGCGGTGCACCGAGCCAGCTGAACCTCGTGCACGAGGGGTCCACGTCGAGGGATGCCAACATCAGTGGGTCCTCCTGCACGGCCCGGGACGGCCGGAACGTGGTCGACTGGGGTCCGCACAGCGGGAGCGTGTACGGCGTCACCTGCTTCTGGGCTTACAGCAGCGGCGAGATCGTCGAGTTCGACCTGCGGATGGACTCCTCCGACCGCGAGTATGCGCTCGACGCCGACTCATGCTCCGACCAGGTGGTCTTGATCGCCGGTGTGATGCACGAGTTCGGGCACGCCACCGGGATGGCGCATGTCACGGAACGGGGTGAGGGCGATCTCACGATGAGCCCGAGCACCACGCGCTGCGACGATTCCGCCGCGCTGCTCGGCTACGGCGACCATCTGGGGATCATGGACCTGTACGGCTGACCGAGCACGTCTAGCGTGGCGCATCCACCGCACCACCGTAGCGGCGGTCGCGGCGGGCGTACTCCTCGACGGCGCGCCACAGGTCGCGCCGGTCGCAGTCGGGCCACGGCTTGTCCACGAAAGCCAGCTCGGCGTAGGCGGACTGCCAGAGCAGGAAGTTCGAGATCCGCTGCTCCCCGGAGGTACGCAGGAACAGGTCCACGTCCGGCATGTCCGGCTCGTCCAGGTGCCGTGCCACGGTGCGTTCGCTGATCCGGTCCGGGTCGAGCTGGCCCGCCGCCACCTCACGACCGATCGAGCGCACGGCATCGACGATCTCCGCCCGGCCGCCGTAGTTCACGCACATGGTCAAGGTGCAGGTGGAGTTGCCCTCGGTGAGGCGTTCAGCCTCCGTGAGCTCGTTGATCACCGACCGCCACAGCCGTGGGCGACGCCCGGCCCAGCGCACCCGCACCCCCCAGGCGTTCATCTCGTCCCTGCGGCGGCGCAGCACGTCCCGGTTGAATCCCATCAGGAACCGCACCTCGCTGCGCGAGCGCTTCCAGTTCTCGGTGGAGAAGGCATAGGCGCTGATGTGGGAGATGCCCAGCTCGATCGCTCCGGCCACCACGTCCAGCAGGACCGCCTCTCCCGCGGCGTGTCCTTCGTTGCGGGTCAGTCCACGCGCGTTGGCCCAGCGCCCGTTGCCGTCCATCACGATCGCCACGTGCCGGGGTACCAGGGCAGCCGGGACCGACGGCGGCCGGTCCCCGGAAGGGTGCGGTGGTGGAGGCGTGGGCGCCGTCATGCGCGTTCGACCAGGCGCAGCGACCGGAGCTGACGTTCCAGGTGCCACTGCGTATACACAGCCACCAGTCCGGAGGCCTCCCGCCGATGCTTCTCCTCGCTCGCCTCGGCGACCGGCCACTCGCCCGTGAGCAGTGCACTGAGCAGGGTGAACGTCTCCGGTGCGGGAGCCGCCGCACCCGGCGGGCGGCAGGTGCCGCACACCGCGCCGCCGGCAGGGGCGGAGAACGAACGGTGCGGGCCCGGCTCGGTGCACCGGGCGCACTCGGCGAACGACGGCGCCCAGCCGGCCACCGCGAGGGCGCGCAACAGATACGAGTCAAGTACCAGACCTGCCGGATGACGCTGCTCCGCCAACGCACGCAACGCACCACAGAGCAACAGGTACTGCTGAGTGGCGGGCTCTCCCGGCACCTCAGTGAGCCGCTCCGCGGTCTCCACCATCGCCGTGGCCGTGGTGTACAGGCCATAGTCGGCGCCGAGCGCGCGCCCGTGCGGGGCCATCGTGTCCACCTGGGTGACCACGTCCAGGGTCCGCCCGGAATAGAGCTGGACGTCCACCACCGCGAACGGTTCGAGCCGGGCACCGAACTTCGAGGACGTGCGGCGCACACCCTTCGCCACAGCGCGCACCTGGCCGCGCATCCGCGTGAGCAGGGTGACGATCCGATCGGCCTCACCCAGCTTATGGGTGCGCAGCACGATGGCTTCGTCCCGGTACAACTTCACCGCGCCATTGTCTCCCACCCGGGTGACATCGCCGCCCCGGCACGCCGCCGAGCGTCACGAGGGCGCCACCGCCAGCCGTGACTGGTGACGCCCTCGTTCGGCGAGCACAGGCACCTGCGACAGGATCGCCGTCGTCAGTGCCGTGCGCCGGCCCGCTGGCCCTCCGGGTCACAGGGTCCTGCGGGAGATCTCGTGGACGAGCCGGCACGGCCCGCCCGGGAGCTGGTGCGGCTCAGCGCACCGCGCGGTTGACGGCGGAGACGATCGCCTTGAGCGAGGCCGTGGTGATCGAGGGGTCGATCCCGACGCCCCAGATCACCTGCTCAGCCACCTCGCACTCCACGTACGCCACCGCTGACGCGTCGCCTCCCTCGGAGAGAGCGTGCTCGGCGTAGTCGAGCACGGCCACCTCGACGCCGAACTGCGCCAACGCCGCGGTGAACGCCGCAACGGGGCCGTTCCCGCGTGCCTCGACGGTCCGCTCCACCCCGGAGTCCACGATCGTCGCGGTGAGGACATCGTCGCTGCCGTCACCGGCGGAGGACACCTGCGTGGCGCGCAGGTCGAACCGGCCCCACGGGGTCAGCCCGTCGTGCTCGCCGGCGGGCAGGTACTCGTCGGAGAAGATCTTCCAGATCGTCTCGGCCGTCATCTCCCCGCCGAAGGAATCAGTGTGCTTCTGCACGCTCTGGGAGAACTCGATCTGCAGCCGTCGTGGCAGATCCAGGTTCTTCGTGCTCTGCAGCAGGTAGGCCACACCGCCCTTGCCGGACTGCGAGTTCACCCGGATCACGGCCTCGTAGTTGCGGCCGACGTCCTCGGGATCCACCGGCAGGTAGGGCACGTTCCACGCGATCGCCGTGTCGTCGCCACCGGCGGCAGCCACGCGTTCGGAGCGGACGTTGAACCCCTTCTTGATGGCGTCCTGGTGCGAGCCGGAGAACGCGGTGTAGACCAGATCACCGCCGTAGGGGTGGCGCGGGTGCACGTCCATCTGGGTGCAGTGCTCCACGATGCGACGAACATCGTCGATGTCGGAGAAGTCGATCAGCGGGTCGATGCCCTGGCTGTACAGGTTCATGCCCAGCGTCACCAGGTCGACGTTGCCGGTGCGCTCGCCCTGACCGAACAGGCACCCCTCGATGCGATCGGCGCCGGCCATCACGGCCAGCTCGGCGGCCGCCACACCGGTCCCCCGGTCATTGTGCGGGTGCACTGACAGGGAGACGAACTCACGGCGGCTCAGGTGCCGGCTCATCCATTCGATCTGGTCCGCGTACACGTTCGGGGTCGCACGCTCCACCGTGGCGGGCAGGTTGAGGATGATCTCGCGACCGGCCTCGGGGGCCCACACGTCCATCACGCCCTCGCAGACCTCGAGGGCGTAGTCCAGCTCGGTGTCGATGAAGATCTCCGGGGAGTACTCGTACCCCAGCTCGGTGTCCGGGTCGAGGATTTTCTCGCCGTAGTCGATCACGTGCTGGGTCCCGGCGGTGGCCAGCTCCTTGGTGGCGTCCTTGTCGTTCCGGAAGACGATGTCGCGGAACACCGGTGCCGTGGCGTTGTACATGTGCACGGTCGCCTTGTGAGCCCCGACCAGGGAGCGCACCGTACGTTCGATCAGCTCGGCGCGGGCCTGGGTGAGCACCGAGATCGTCACGTCTTCGGGGATCGCATCGTCTTCGATGATGGAGCGGACGAAGTCGAAGTCGGCCTGCGAAGCGGACGGGAAGCCGACCTCGATCTCCTTGTAGCCCATCTGCACGAGCAGGTCGAACATGATCCGTTTGCGGCTCGGGTCCATCGGTTCGATCAGGGACTGGTTGCCGTCGCGCAGGTCGGTCGAGAGCCACCGCGGAGCCTGGGTGATCGTCTTGGTCGGCCAGGTACGGTCCGGCAGGTCGACGCCGACGAACGGACGGTACTTGGCCAACGGCATCCCGTGGATGCTGTGCGTGCTAGAACTCATCTGCTGATCCTTCATCGCTGGTTGTTCGGGTGGGGCCGGGCACCACACCACTCCGCGACGAGGATCCGGCCTAGTGGGCCTCGTCGCGGCAGCGAAGGAGGAGGCTGACGCGCGTCTGCATGTCTGGCATGCTACCGCACCACTCCAGGTCCGCCGCACAGGGGCGGCTCCGCACGTCGCGGAGTGTCCGAGGTCGCTACTCAGTCGCCGTCGCGGCTGAGCGTGGCTGCACCGGGCGCCCGGTCGAGCTCCACCCGCAGCACCGAGGTGCCCACGTGCAGCGCCTCGCCCGGCGCCACCGGCGTCTCCTCCCACGGCACCAGGCGGCGTTCCTCCCCAGCCGAGGTCACGAGCAGGGTGCCGTTCGTGGAGGCCCGGTCGGTCACCCATGCCCGTGCACCCTCGATACGCAGGGCGAGGTGCGTCTTGGAGACGGCGGAGTCGGCGAGGGTGACCAGAGTGGCGACGGGCTCGTCGTCGCGGGCGGCGGGCGATCGGCCGAGCAGGCTGACCCCTTCACTACCCATCACGCGGCCATCGTCCATGTGGAACCGCACCCTGGCCGGCTCGTTCGATCCGGCCACCAGCCGCGTGTCATCCACATCGGCAGCACCATCGAGTCCCGGATCCTCGGCGCCCGGCCGTACCGCGGTCGCCTCTAGTCCGCTCGGCGGCCCACCAACAGGCGTGCCGGGTGCTGGCGCTTCACCGAGGGGCGCCGGAGTCGGTACAGCATCCGGCGGCGGTGCCCAGTCCCCCGGCTCCGGTGCGCCCGGCTGCTCCATGTCGGCGCGCATGTGGGTCTGTTCGAGCGCAGGTCCACCCTGAGCGCCGTGCTCCGGCTCACCGTGGGGGCCTCGGCGCCGGCCGGTGCCGACGGGCCATAGCCCCCCTGCCAGGGAGCCTCAGGCTGCTGTGCGGAAGCACCTGCCCCCGCCTCGAAGGGCTGTGCTGGCGGGCCGTACCCCGCCTGTTCTGCTGGTTCTGGTGGGACGGCCCCGGTGGCCAGAGATCCGTACCCGGCCGCGCCGTAAGCAGACCGGCCCTGGCCGGGTTCTCCAGGTCCGGCGGCCCACGGCGCCTGCCCCTGCGGGGCGGTCGGCACGCCCGGTGCGCCAGGTGCACCAGGCATCGGCGGAACAGGAGGAGTGCCCTGGGCGGGTGCGCCGCCAGGAGCAGCCGCACCTCCGCCGTCGGGCTCTGCGGCAGGACGGCCCGCGCCCTTCCCGGCCGGGATCCGCCGGACCGCGGCGGCAACCAGCACGAACCCGAGCAGCGCGACCACCCCGGCGATCACACCCATCCCGGCCGCGGCCCAGGAGGCGAACCGCCCACCCGGAGACTCCAGCACCGGGTCGACCACGTCGAGCAGTCCCAGCACCAGCCACACACCACCGGTGAGCGCCAGCACGGCCAGCACCACACGGACCACGCCCGCAGCAGTGAACAGCGCGCGGACCCCGGGACCACCGTCCTGGGCCCGGATCGCCGCCCACGCGCGCAGGGCACCCACCACGGTCAGCCCGGTCACCAGCACCACGCCGCACGCCAGCAGTCCCACGAGACCGATCAGCACACCGGCGATGGTGAGCACGATCGAGACCCAACCGGCGTCGCCGTCCAGCCCCATCCCCAGCAGGTACGCGCCGCCGATCACCAGCACGGGTGCGATCCCGCCGGCGATGGTGCGCTGCCACCCGGCATACGCAGCGAGCAACCGGCCCAGTGCCTCACCGCGGGTCCGGCGCAGGGTCCAGGTGTCCGGCCAGCGTGGCCGGTCGGCCGGCGGGTTCAAGTACCCCTCGGCCTGCCTGTTCAGGTTGAGGAAGGACATGACGCCTCCTAGTCGTGCATCTCGTGGTCGGCGCGGGAGGCCAACCGGTCGCTGGTGGACCACAGCCCGGCGGACGGGGTGGAGATGAAGAAGACACGTTCGCCGTCGGGCATCGTGTTCCACCCGTCCTTCATCACGGCCGGGTCGTACCGGCGCAACGCCTCCTCGATATCGAGATAGCCGTAGCCGACGGACTCCACCTCTTCCTGGGTGAGCTTGCCCGGGGCATAGGTGATCCGGAACCGGCCCTCGGCGCTGCCGTGCACCAGGTGGGCGGTCGCATGCGGGATGTCCTGCATATCGGCTTCGGTGGCGTACTTCTCGAGCACCTCGTGCTTGCTCAGGTACCCGTACTTGCGGATCAGGGCATCCACCTCGGGCTGCTCACCGAACCGTTCCACACCGGGCGCGATGATGACCAGCTCACCACCGTCGGCCATCGCCATCCGGGTGCGGTAGACCGCCTTGTTCGCCACCCACGTGGCGTGGAACTCGTCGGGCTGCATCACGGCGACGATCTTGTCCACCGGCTCGTCGAAGGCCGTGATGTTCTGCGCCATGCTGGCTCGTGCGGCGCTGTAGTAGGTGTCCAGGCCGTCACCCACGTACACGCCGGTGTGCACGAGCGAGCCGCCGTCGTCGTAGGCCATCACCACCTGCAGGTACACGTCCGGCAGATCGGCGAGGAACTCTTCCTCGGCCCAGTTGAAGCAGGCCCGCACCGGGGTGAGCAAGTTGCCGAGATTGTTCTCGATCCCGTACACGGCCGAGGCCATATGTGCAGCACCGAGGGTGCGCTTGCCACCGAGGCCGATGAAGTAGTTCTTGTTGTGATTGGCGAATCCGAGCACCTCGTGCGGCACCACATGACCGACGTTGATGATCAGGTCCCAGTCCTCGGTGACCGTCATCGTGTTCAAGTCGATCGGCATCTCCCAGGTGACCGCTCCCCCGGTGCGTTCGGCCACGACCTCGGCCGGCACGGTCCCCACGTGGGTGACCCCGTTCTTCCAGTCGTGGGCGTGGATCCGCTCGTTCGGGATCGACCCGAACATCCACGTGTTCTCCTGCGCCGAGTGCGGGACGTGCTGGCCCAGGGTGGGGATCACGTGCACCTCGGCCCCGGCTCCGTCGAGCCGATGGTAGAGATGCTCCGTCATCCAGCCCACGCCCGCATGCGCCCGGGTAATGTCCGGCGGTAGCAGCAGCACCCGACGCAGCTCGGAGATGCCCAGACGTTTCTTCGCCTCGTCCACGAGGCGGTCGCAGAGCGCCTCGATCGTCGGCCGATCGATCGACGTGTCTTCATGGGAGAACCAGACCATGACCCTGACCCTATCCGCCGCGCTCTGCCGGCTCGACTCAGTGCCGGCGCCGCAGCGACCGCCACGACACCAGGGCTCGTAGCCGAGCCTTCCACCCGACGGCGTCCCGCACCCTCCGCAGGCTGCGTCGCACCTCGTCCCAATAACTGCCGACGTGCTCGTCCCCGGGGTTCACCGGTGCGAAGACCGCCTCGTCGGCACGCTCGGCCAGCACCAGCACACCCGCGTTCGGGAACTGCTCGGCCAAGCCCGTGGCCGACTCCCGGCGGGTCTGCCCGCGAGGGACCGCCACACCGAGGTCGAGCATCTGGTCCTGCACCTCATCCCACCCCTTGGCGAGCCGTTCGTGCGGGGTCCCACGGGTGCGGCGGCGGGAGCGACGGAACGCCTTCAGCATCGCAATCAGCAGCACCGGCACACCGACCAGCACCAGCGGGACCGAGGCTGCGACCAGCCCGATCATCACCGGGTTCGGCGTCACCGCCTTCTCTCGCCCGAAGGCGTCCACGTCGGCGTCATCGCGATCCTGCGGCGGCACCTCTGGCGGCTCACGCGGCGGCGGGGGCGGCTGCAACACCTGTGGTTGCGGCTGGTCGGTCTTCTCGGGTGTCTCCTCTTGCGGGATCTGGTCCTCCGGCGGGGTCGGGAAGAACGGCACCCACCCGACCCCCTCGAACGGGACCTCCACCCAGGCGATCATGTCATCCCCGGTGAGGGTGACCGTGCCGGCATCGGTGGTCTCGAAACCCATCACCACACGTGCCGGATAGCCCAGCGAACGCACCATCAGGGCCATGACCGCGGCGTACTGTTCCTCGTCACCGACCATCTCCTCGCCGTCGAGCATCTGCGCGAGGCGAGCAGAGCCGTGCCCGGGCCGGGACGTCGTCTCCCCCTCCAATCCGTGCGAGAAGAACCCGCCGTTGCGCAGGGAAGCGGCGACCGCCTCGATCGCCGCATACGGGGAGTCGGCACCGTCCGCCCACTGGCCCGCGAGGCTGCCCACAGTGTCCGGCACTCCGCGCGGCTCCGGCAGATCGATCTCGCTGACGAGGAGCTCGGTGACGTTCGTCGGCTCGGCCTGCGCGGCCGGGTCAGCCACCACCTGGAACTGGTCGCCGCGGTCCAGCCGAGCCGTGACCAGGCCGGTGTCGGTCACGGTGTTGTAGTAGAACGTCTCGGTCAGGTCGGCCACATCGCCGCCGGTGAACGTCACGTCGGCGCTGCCGCCACCGTTGAGCACCCACACATCCGAGTAGGCATCCACGCTCACGTCCAGCGTGTAGGCACCCGGCGGCACCTCCACCTCGATCCGTTCGCCGATGCGCCGGAACACCCCCGTGCCCGGGGTGGAGGCTCCGGTCACGTTCCAGACCGTGCCGTCGTAGGAGTCCAACGCCGCGACCCGCAGTAAGGTCTCCTCGCCCGGCACGCCGGTCACGGTGAACAACTCCTCGTCACTGAGCCGATCGGCATAGGTCCGGAAACCGGCGAGCGGACTGGGCAGATCACGCGGATCCGGTGGTGGCTCCACATAGTCACGGAGCACCACCCGGGTGTTCTCCGGGGGCGCCAGCATCGATGCGGCGGTGCCACCGACTGCAGCCACAGCCAGCACGATCGCGATGGCGAGCACCCGGTGCAGCTCCAGTCGCCCAGCGCGCCACGCCACCCAGACGAGAGCGACCACCGCGCCGAGCACCCCGATCACCCCGGCGAGCACGGACAGGTGGGTACCGAACAGGATGGCGGCCACCAGGACCAACGGCGGGATCACCAGCATCAGGCTGTAGTGCCGGGCCCGCAGGGAGATCGTGACGGCCAGGAGCGAACCGAGGAAGGAGAGGAGGTACGGCAGCAGCAGCACGGCACCGATCGCGCCCAACGGCGGGGTGACGGTGAGGACCTGCTTCCACACGGTCACCACGCCGATCCCCATCAGCTGCCAGGTGGTCGGCGTCGGGAGCACACCGAGCAGGGCGCTGCCCGGTGCTGCAAGAGCGCCACACAGGAAGAAGACCACCACCGCCACCGAGGTCATCGTGATGATCCCGAGCCGGAAGACGGCGCCCGTGACCGCGATCGCGGCACCCAGGATCAGCCCTCCGAGGATCGTCACGTACAACCCGCGGTCCAGGTAGACGGCATCCAACGGCAGCAGCGCCACCATCAGCAGCACCATCGGCACCAGTGTGTTCACCCCGCGGGCGATCGTCCACCAGGAACGGAACCGGCGCAGCACGTGCGCAGCACCAGCACCGCCCTCCGCGTTGGCCGTGCGGGCACCTGCGACACGTGCCGCCTTCTGGGCCGCCTCCTGCTGACGGCGTCCCCTGCGCGTCTCCTTCACCGTTGCAGCCTCCGGAACCCTCGAGGCAGGTCCTCCAGCCGGCCCAGCTCCAGCACGGTCACCGCACCCAGGCGATGGGCGGAGAAGTCCACACCGCTCCGGCACTGCACAGCCAACGCACGCACACCGACGGGGAGCACCGCCCCTGCGGCGCGCAGCTGGTCCGCCCCGACTCCCCCGCCGCACACCAGGATCGCCACGGTCGCGCGGGTGACATCCCTGGTCACCACGCGGGCGAGATCCGGCAGCCGGCCCGGCCGGCGCACGGTGTCCATCCGGGTGAGCGAATCCAGCAGGTCGCGCGGGCTCCGGGTGCCGATCGCGCCGAGCTGGGTGATGGCACTGAGCTCGGACTCCGAGCGCAAGGTGTGCAGCCCCAACGATCCGACCACACTCACGGCCAGTTCGAACTCGTCCTCGTCCTCGTAGTCGTGCCCGTGCACGGACAACGCGGTGACCAGGTGCGTGCGCCGGGTCTCCTCGAACTGGCGCACCATTAGTTCGCCCACGCGGGCGGAGGACCGCCAGTGCACGTAGCGCCGGTCATCGCCGGGCACATATTCACGCAGGGCGTGGAAGGAGAGGTCGCTGTTGGTGACGTCCTTGGAGGCGAGCCCTTCGAGGTCGTGCAAGGACCCGGCCGATGCCGATCCCAGAGTCACCGTGCGGGGGTGGACGTAGAGCTCCTGCGGCTCGGTCCACTGCACCGCGCGACGGATCAGCCCGAACGGGTCGCCGCGCACCGAACGCACCGGCCCCACCACGAGCACCGCACGACGTTCGGTCGGGATGGCGAACAGCTCGTCGTGCTCGCCCCCCGGTCCGAGTGCAGGGAGCGCGAAACGGGCCAGGCTGGGCCCCACGGGCAGCTCCATCCGGGCGGGCATCACGGGCGCGGATCCGGTGTTGCGCACCTCGATGCCGCCCATCGCACGCTCGCCCGCGACGACGCGTCCGTCGCGGAGTCGCAGCGTGATGGCATACGGATGGCGACCGATCGCGAAGAACCCGCACACCACGAAGGTGGCCACCAGGGCAGCGCCGAGCACCACCAGCTCCAGCCAGCCGAGCACCACTCCAGCGATCCATGCGATCCCACCGAGCGCGAGCAGGACCCAGGCAGCCCACGTGATCCAACTGAGCACGGAGGTGGTGCGCCGCATCGATCCGCGTAGGGAGTCCACGGCACGGGTGACCGAGCTGGTGCTCAGACCGAGCCTGGTGATGCCGACGTTCCCCCGCGATGCGCCGGAACGCTCTCTTGTCGGGATGGTCATGACGGTGTCGCGGCACCTCGCTGGGTGGGCGGAGCCACCTCGGAGACGATCCGGGAGATCACGGCGGCAGGATCAGCACCCTCGAACTCGGCCTCGGCGTCCAGGACGATCCGGTGCGCGAGCACGGGCTCGGCCAGGGCCTTGATGTCGTCGGGAATCACGTAGTGCCGTCCGTGTGCCGCCGCCCACGTCTTCGCACAGCGCACCAGCGCCAGCGCGCCACGGACGGAGACACCGAGGGCGGCCTCCGGCGCGGTGCGGGTGGCCTCGGTGATGGTCGTGACGTAGCCGAGGATCGCCGAGTCCACATGGGCGGCGGAGGCCAGGTTCGCCATGTCGGTCACGGCGGCGCCGGCAATCACCGGGCTCAGGGTGCTGGCACGATCCCGGACGGCGGAGCCCGCCAGGATCCGCACCGTCGCCTCCGAGTCGGGGTAACCGAGCGAGGACCGCATCAGGAACCGGTCCAACTGGGCCTCGGGCAGCTTGTAGGTACCCGCCTGCTCGATCGGGTTCTGGGTGGCGAGCACGATGAACGGCTGCGGCACGCTGTGCGGCTCACCGTCCACGGTGACCCGCCCCTCCTCCATCACTTCCAGCAGGGCGGACTGCGTCTTCGGGGAGGCCCGGTTGATCTCGTCAGCCAGGACGACCGAGGCGAAGATCGGGCCCTGGTGGAACTGGAACTCCTTCGTCGCCTGGTCGTAGATCGTCACGCCCGTGACGTCCGAGGGCAGCAGGTCCGGGGTGAACTGGATCCGGCTGTGGCTGGCCTGCACCGTGGCCGCCAGGGACCGCGCCAGCGACGTCTTTCCGGTGCCCGGGAAGTCTTCGAGGAGCATGTGACCGCCGGAGAGCAGACAGGTGAAGGCGAGGCGCACCACGTGCGACTTGCCCAGCACAGCGGCGGAGACGTTGCTGACCATGCGCTCGAAGGTCTCCGAGAACCAGGCGGCCTGGTCGGGCGTGAGCTGCGCAGGTGCAGTGCTGGTGGCGGTCATCGGTGCCTTCCTCTGAGGTCGTGGCTCACCACGACGAGTTCTGTGCGTAGTGGCCGTTCGGGCTGATCGTGAGGTTGACGGTGCCCCCACAGTTCGCCCCGAAGTGCGGTGGCGTGTAGCCCGCGTGGCCGATCTCGGTGTTGCCGTTCGCGGAGTTGACGTTCTCGGTGTACCCGCTCCGGGAGAAGCCACCACAGCTGTCGCCAGTGATCGAGAAGGAGACGTCGTAGTTGCCTCGGTCGCCGCCCGGAATGTCCGACCAGTTCAGCTGTAGTGTGCGGCACCCGGACCCACCGCTGTCACAGTTGATCTGGCGGCCCTGGGTGACCCACATCCGTGGCGGGTCGGGTGGGGGCGGTGGGTTGGGATCAGCCTCGGCACTGCGAGTCCGTTGCACGACGGAACTCTGCTGGCCGTGATTGTTCACCACCCGAACGCGGACGCGGTACTCCTCCTCCCAGCTGCCCGTGCGACTCACCGAGTCGGAGGGGTTCGCGTTGCGCCAGTCACTCCAGGATCCGTCGTTCCAGATGCGGAACTGGCTGCGCTCAATGGTGGCACCGTTCCCGCCAGGCGGGGTCCACGAGAACGTCACTTCACGACCGTTGGCCGACGACGTCACGTTTGGTTCACCCGGCGGTCCGTAGGTGGAGAACGCCGCCGAGGGCTGGCTCCACTGCCCGCAATAGGTGTTGCAGGCGCGCACCTCGGCGCGGTAGTTCTGGCCGTCCCGCGGAACGGAGATGGTGCTCGGATTGCCACTAGGCAGGTTCTGCACCGACCCGCCGTTCAACCGGTACTCATATCGGCTGATCGCCTGGCCGTTGTTGTTCGGCGCCGTGTACGAGATCCTCGCCTCGTTGTCGTTCCCGGTCGGTTCACCGCTGACCCCTGTGGTCTGCCCGGGGGCCCCGAAGGAGCGCACCTCATTCGAGGCAGGAGAGGTCTCGGAGTTGCCGGACCGGTTGAGAGCCACGAGGGTGAAGTGATAATCGTGCCCGTTCTGCACCTGCACCTCACGCGACGTCTGTCCACCACCCGGTGTGAAGGTCTGCGCGAGAGCCCCGTCCTTGTACATGCGCAGCTCGTAGGACTGGATCGCTGCCCCGTTGTTGTTCGGCGCGGTCCACTCCACCTGGAGGCGACCGCCGGCAGAGTCGTCGATGCGCGTCGTGCGCGGTGCAGCAGGTCGCGCAGGTGGCCCGGACGGATGCTCGGGCGCGGACCACTCGGACCACTCACCGGGGTCGGGAGCGTCGTTCAGCGCGCGCACCCGGAAGGTGTAGTCCTGCCCGTTGGTGAGCCCGTCCCAGGTCATCGACGTCTGGTTCACCTGCTGCTGACCTGCACCGTCGGCCGGGGAGATCTGCACGTCATAGTGCGTGATCGGTGTGCCTTCGTTCCGTGGGGTGTTCCAGGTGACATCCAACTCCCCGTCACCGAACTCGACGGTCGGAGCACCCGGTGCCTCCGGGCGCACGTCCGGGGTGGCCTCGGCCGAGGCGGGGCTCGCCGGGGAGTCCCCGACCTCGTTGGCGGCCGTGACCGTGAAGGTGTAGGTGGTGCCGTTGGCCAGGCCGGTGATGGTGCAGGTGGTCGTCGGGCATGCCTGCGAGCCGCTGCCGTAGGTCACCGTGTAGCCGCTGATCGATGCGCCATTGTCCTCCGGCGCGGTCCAGCTCAGCGTCACCTCACGATTGGCGACGTCCTCGATCAGCGGGATCGTCGGTGCCTCCGGTACGCCGAGCACCGCGGCGGTGATCTGCCCCTCGACCGCCCGGTCGGGCTCACCGGTCACATCCACCACCGTGTACGTGGCCGTCAGACGTCCGACGAAGTCGGCTGCGGGGGTCAGCACCACCTGATCACCCTCGACGGACACCGTGCCGTTCCCGTCACTGATCGCGACCGACAGGATCTCGCGCGGCTCGCCGGGGAACGGGTTGGAGTCGTTCTCCAGCACCGGCACACTGACCGAGCTGCCCTGATGCACCTCCCCGACGTCGTCGGAGTTCGTGGAGATCAGAGGCCTGTTGCTCGCCGTGGCTCGTAGAGAGATCACGGCTCGAACCGGGTCGCTCTCTCCGTCGGTCACCTCGATCACCAGGTCCTGCGAGGACCCGGCCGGGGTGTCCTCATCGGCGGTGACGGTCAGGATGTAGTCCTCCAGGCTCGCCTCGAAACCGTCGGCCTCCTCCGCGATCCGATACTCCAGATCGGTGGACCGCCCATCCGGATCCTCCGCCAGCCGGGCGATGTCCAGGGTGACCGCCTCGCCACCCTGCTCGGCCTCCACCGAACCGTCCCGCATCCGCGGGGGCTGGTTCTCGTTCGAGACCACCATGATGTCCAACGTCAGCACCGACGTCAGGATGTCATCGTCATTGATGTCCTCAGCATCGGTCACCTCAAAGGTGATCGTGGCAGGACCGACATAGTTCGGGTCCGAGGTGTACTGCAGAGTGTCACCGTCCTGCACGGGCGAGGACCCGTCAGAGTTCGTCGCCCGCACACCGGCCGTGTCCGACAGCTGCACCGGCTGGCCACTGAGCGCCACCACGTAGTCATTGATCTCGATGGTCTCCGGTTCCCCGGCGAGCACCTCGATCACCTCAGTACCCGGGCGCAGCACCGGACCGGTGTCCTCGGTCCCAGGCACCTCGATGAACGCATACGACGTCAGATCATCCTCATCAGTCACCCGATACGTGACCACCTGACGGGTCGGCGCCAGGGTCACCGTCACCGTCTCCCCGTCGTCGGAGCGCGCATTCTCCTGATCGTCCGGAACATCCACGGTGAGGGCCTCGACACTGCCGTCCGGGTCGGTGTCGTTCGGCAGCACCTGCACCTCGACCTCGTCCTGCTCGAGGATCGCTGACGGCGGCACCACATCGTCGACGGCGACAGGGGGCAGCCGTGGGCTGTCCGGATCCACGGTCACCGTCAGCAGCCCACTCGCAGTGCCACCGTGCAGGTCCGTCACGTGGTAGGTCACGAGATGCTCCCCGGCGTTGCCGGGAGAGGTGAACGTCAGCTTCCCGTCCCGGCTACCGACATCTTCGACCGCGCTCTCGGAAACCACCGGGTTGTCGAAGGTGAGCAGGTCACCATCCGGGTCCGTGTCGTTCGCAAGGACATCCACCTCGACCGGACGGTTCGGAGGCACCTCGATCTCGTCGTCGACGGCAACCGGGGACCGGTTCTCGCCCGGTGGGGGGATCACCCCCACCGACACCTGCGCGTCGGCGATGTCGCCCATCCGGTCCCGCACCGTGTAGGTGAACTGGTCCGGGCCGGCCGAATCGGTGAACGCCTGATAGTCGATATAACTGGGACCCACCTCGACGATCCGCCCAAGAGCTGGTGGCTCGTCCACCCCGAGCAGCTGCACCGAGTCCCCGTCCGGATCGATCCCGTACAACTCGATCGGAATCCGGATCCGCTCACCGGAGAACGCCCGGGTGTCCACATCGCGGGGCTCCGGCGGAGTGTTCGCGCCCTCCGCTCGCGCCTGGACATGCACGCGGATGGTTGCCGAGTCCTCGCGTCCGTACTCGTCGGTGATCGAGTACACCGCGGTGTAGGTCCCGGCTTCCTGCGGCGCCTGATACCGAATCACCTCACCGGCGGTGAACATCAGCCCCGCCTGTGGTTCCTCCGACAGCTCCGGGTCCAGGGTGAACTCGAAGCCGTTCGGGTGCGTGTCGTTGCTCAGCACCGGGATCGTCACATGGTCCCCGGCCCGTACTCGGGTCTCGTCCTGCACCGCGACCGGTGCACGGGTGCCACTCTCGGTCGCCATCGGCTGCACCAGGACTTCACCCTCGGCGGAGCGTGTGCCGTTGGAGACCGTGTAGGAGATGGTGACGGGCTCGTTCAAGGTGCGGTCGGTGCTGATCCGCAGGATCCGGTGCTCCAGCACGGCGACACGCAGGCCAAGTCCCGATGGCACGTCGATCTGCTGCACACCGAGCACACCTCCGGCCGGGTCCTCATCGTTGGCGAGGACGTCCACCAGTGTGGTTCCCCCCGATGGCAGGAAGGCCGTGTCCGAGGCTGCGATCGGGTCCTGGTTCTCCGGCGCGAGCACCCGCACCCGCACCAGACCCGTGGCGGAGAGCCCGTCATCGTCGGCCACGACGTACACGAGGTAGTAGTCCCCGGCCGAGGACGCCGAGAAGGTGAAGGTCGAATCCTGCTGACGTACCGTCGCACCCTCGGCGGATCGCACGTTCGCGAGCCGCAGCGGCCGATCGTTCGGATCCAGATCGTTCGCGATCGGGTTGATCTCGATGGTCTGGTCCACGAACGTCGTGGCGTAGTCGAAGACGGCCGTCGGTGGCTGCGCCGCATCGGGCAGGACCTCAACATCGATCTGCACGTCCGCACTCGCTCGACCGTCAGTGACCTGCACGAAGACGGACTTGATCCCGGTGGATCCCCCGGGATGGGTGATCGAGACAGTGCCGTCCGGCTGCGGACGGACCTGCAGCCCGGCAGCGTCGGTGGTCCCTGCCAGGAACAACGCGTCCCCGTCCGGGTCGATCACGCTCTCGAGGACGTTCACCTCGACCGATTCACCGACAGCGATCTGCGCGGTGATGGGATCGCCCTGCTGCTCCGGCGGGTTGTTCGTCCCCGAGGGCACGACCTCAAGCCGGACGGTCGCACTATCGGTACCACCACGACCGTCGTCGGCCGTGTACTGGAACGAGGTACGGCCGGAGGCATCCGGGCTCACTCGAATCTGGATCGCACGGCCGCCGTGAACGGCCTCCACCGAGCCGAAGGACTCGGGAATGGCCTCGCTCACCGACGCCGTCAGCAGATCGCCGTCGGCATCGGAGTCGTTCCGCAGGACGGGCAGCACCACGACCCGGCCGGCCCGGGCGCCGAACTGGTCGTCCTGGGCCACCGGTGGACGATTCTCCGCGTCCCGGTCCAGCTCGACCTCACGTTCCTCGAGGTCCTGGGACTGCTCCTCCTCTTCCTCCTCCTGATCAGTCGGCGGTGTCGCGTCTTCCCAGTTGTCCACCAGGATCAGCGCATCCTCCACCATCCAGGAATTGCCGGAAGCGAGCTCGTTGAGCACCACATAGTGGCGGTTCACCCGGAACACCAGGTCGCCACCGGTCGCGCCCGGAACCTCCAGCACCTCCGGCACGGCGTCGCCGCACTGGCGCAGATAGCCCGAGGGGCCACCTGCCCAGGCACTGTGCACGCACCCGGCCACCTGCACCGGTTGTGCCGGATCACCGGCCGCCGGCGATCGATGTACCTTCGGGGTGGACCCGTCGAGGGGAACGGTGATCAACGCATCAGAGGTCGCCACTGCGACCTTGTCACCGTCGCGGCTGGGCGCCTGCAGGCGAGCAGAGGCACCGTCGACGTCCAGGCCGGTGAGCGAGACAGGATCCTCGCCAGGCCGGACCACGGTGAGGTCCTCGGTGGTGGGGTCGAAGGCCAGGGCCACCGGCTGGTCCCCGACAACGGTGAGCTGGGTGGTGGTGTCGGCAAACAGTCCCGGGTCGAACTCGGTGACCTCGGGTTCCTCACGGTTTCCCGGTGGGAAGGTGACCAGTTCGCCGTCCGCCACGTCGAGACCATAGGCCGTGCCGTCGTCGGCGATCGCCTGGGCCGCCCCCTCACCCAGCACCGCCTGCGGCTCCTCAGCCGCCTCGGCCAGCACGTTCAACTGGTTCAGGGCCAGGACGCGCCACTCACCGGTCTCCTCCACGAGCACGCCGACCGTGTTGTCGCCGAGCTGCACGTCCGACCCGGTCGGCAACGGCACGGCCGAGCCTCGGACGCCCACCGACACCGGGTCCACCTGCTGCAGGGTGTTCCCGGCACGATCGCGGATCAGGACCGTTTCCTCACGCTGCAGAAGGTCGACGTCCTGGCTCAACGCCGCCAGGGTGGCGTCGATCTCCTCCACCGGATAGTTCAGCCGGCCCACCAGGATGGACTCGTTGTTCGAGACCCACACCCCACCGTCGTTCAGATCGACGTCGGCGGTGGCGACTCCCTCGTAATTGAGGCTGAGCGCGACGACCGTCCCGAGCACGAGCGACATCACGGTCGCACTGGCCACGGTGCGCCGGTTCCGGCGCAGCCCAGCCTTCCAAGTCACGATGTCCCCAACTCGTTACGCAGCAGATCCCGCCGCACAGTTTACTTTCTCCTCAGCGATCTTCCGAGGGAGAGAACTCCCCATCCGGGTCGGTCAGTCGTTCTCGTCCTCGGCGGCGGCCCGTTCGGCGTTGGCCTCCAGCAGCTCCAGGTCTGCGGCGACCACCAGCCGGGACGCGACCGCGTGCTCCACCAGGCGTGCCCGCCGGTTCACCGCCAGCTGCCCAGGGGCGCCGCGGAGTCCACGGACCCCGAACCGGGAGAGCTTCTCGCAGACGTTGTCGAGTTTGCGGTTGAAGCGGGTGATGGCCCAGCCGAGGCGGGCCGCTGCCTGTGCCGAGGTGGGGATGGAGGCGGTCGAGCCGCGTCCCCGAAGCACCGGCTCGGCGAGGGCGATCACGAGCAGCTTCTGCGTCTCCGTCATCGTGACCGGGCCGATGGTGGTCTCCCCCACCTGAGTGGTCGACGGGGAGGACGCCTCGAAGCTGGGCGAGTCTCCCACGATGCCGAGCTCGTAGGTGGTCGGGCCAGCGGTGAACAGCACAGAGGTGTGCGCGAACACCAGCGGGAGTCGGGCGCCCGGCGCCAGCCACGCCTGCATGTTGCCGTCCGAGTCGGCCACGGTGGCGGAGATGCGGCTACCCACATTCTCCAGCCACCACAGGTCGTCGTGGAAGGAGATGGTCAGGAACCGACGGTGCAGGTAGGGATTGTCGTCGATCTCGAGGTCACCCTCACGACCGATCTGGAACGTCTGCCCGTCGACGACGTCGAACCATTCCCCACAGAACTCCACCTGGACGTTCATGTCCGTGTTCCTCCCTGCCACCTCATACGCACTCCTGCGGACTGTCTGCTTCGTCCGAGAACTGCCTGTCCTCGTTGATGCTCACCACCAGGATGCACACCCGGTCGGCTCCGTCCTCGATCGCGACGGACGTGGTCGAACCGACCGAGGTGAGGCCCCCTGCCGAGTCCCCTTCGGTCACCTGGTAGGCGTACTCCAGTTCGCCATCGTATTCGGGAACGCTCCAGGCCGCGTGCACGTCGCCGCCGTCCCGCTCCAAGGTGAGGCCCTCCGGCGGTGGGGGCGCCGCACGCGTCGTCACCGTCGGCGCGGTGATCGGTTCGGTGGTGGGCTCGGTCGGGTCGATCGGTGTCCCCGAGTTCAGCGCCCCGTAGGCGATCACCGTGACCGTGCCTGCCACGAGCACTGCCGCGGCCGAGGCGATGAGGGCTGTCCGGGTACGAGGACGCAGGCGCGAGCCGTCCCCGGCCGCCGAGGCGGGCACTGCGGGGTCGGGCACCGCGGGGTCGGCCGGTGCGGGAGCCTGCTCGGCGGCACTGGGCGCCTCAGGCGCGGCGTAGGCCACCCCGCGCAGCCGAGTGGCGTCGTCCTGAACGGGCCCGCGTTGCGGCACGGTGCTGATCGAACGAACCCGGGTCTGTTCGCCGTCGTCGCCGTCTGCCGGCCCGTCCATCCAGGAGGTGTCCGGGATGTCGAGGGCGGTCGGTGTCAGGTGCAACTCCTGCTCCACCTGATGGATGGCACGGGCGAACTCCGCCGCCGAGCCGTAGCGTTGTGCCGGATCCTTGGCCATTCCCCGCGCGAGGACGGCTTCCAACGAGGCGGGCACATCGTCGCGTCCGATCGGCGGCACCCGGTCCCGCTCGATCCTGGTGATCAGATCGAGCGCCGTGTTGGACCGGCCGGGGAGCTCGAACGGCGATCGCGCCGCGAGCAGGGTGTAGATCGTGGCAGCCAACGCGTAGACGTCCGCCGGCACCCCGCGGGGGGCGTCGTCGGCAAAGAACTCCGGCGCCGCCCACGGGATCGACATACCGGCCTGCTCGGTGTCCTCCGCCGCACTCGTGCCGGTCGCCACGGAGATGCCGAAGTCTGTGAGTGCCGGCCACCCATAGGCGGTGGTCAGGACGTTCGCTGGTTTGATGTCCCGGTGCAGGATGCCGGCCCGGTGAGCCGTCTCCACGGCACCAGCCAGGCGCACGGCGATCCGCAACCCTTCAGCCACCCCGATCCGCTCGTTGCGGTAGCGCACCGAGAGGTTCGGGCGTGGGCAGTACTCCATGACGAGGTACGGGCGGCCGTCCTCGGTGGTGGCCGCGTGGAAGACGGTGACGATCGACGGGTGGGTGGAGAGCTGGGCCATGAGGTTCGCCTCGGCCGTGAACTGCTCCAGCCCGTCGTCCGTGACGGCGCTCGCCAACAGGGCTTTGACCGCCACCTCGCGACGGGGCATGTGCTGGTGGTAAAGGAAGACGTCAGCAAAACCACCGCTGCCGAGCAAGCGATCGTGGGTGTACCCCGGAATCTCCGGGGGCCGGGAAGGAGGTCGTCGCGCCACGTCGCTCAGGCCTGCTCCGGCGCTTCGATGGTGCCGGAGATCCCATCGCCCAGATCGATGACGGTACCGGTGGGCACCGGCACCGCTTCGCCGGCGTGCAGCCGTCGCGGCTGTCCGCCCGGGATGACCACGATCGTTCCGTTCGTGGAGTTCAGATCGGTCACCAGGAGGTGGTCACCTTCGACTCGCAGCTCAACATGCGTCCGGGAGATGTCCTGCTCGGGGCTGGGCACCGTGACCAGGCGCGGTTCCACATTCACCCCGAACCGGCTCGACTCGGGTGCCCGTCCGATCAGCACCGGCCGGTCCAGCGGGATCCGCGCACCCGTGGAGAGTGCGAGGATGCCGAGAGCGTCGCCCGGTGGAGAACCGGTGAGGTCGTCCGGCTCACCGGTGCCGGGCACGATCGTGGCGTCGCGCATGCTCGCCAGGTCCGAAACCATCACGGTGGACCCGTCGTGATCACCCTCGAGGTCACCGCCCCCCGTGGGTGCAGCCGCGGGGGCGTCATCCTGCTGCCCCCCTCCACGTCCGCGCAACGGCACACGCACCGTGTGTTCGTCGATGTCCGCGGCCCCGCTGCCAATGGCGTCACCACCCATCCCGCCAGCGTCCGGAGCGTGCGGTTCGGGCTCCAGGCTGCCCTGCCGTGCAGCGTCCGCGACGGTCCACGGCACCGAGTCGATGATGCCGCTCGGTGGCTCGGGTGCCGGTTCGACCGAGGGGTGCACCGTCGCCTCGGACACCTCCTCCTCGACCGCTGACTCAGGCTCAGGCTCGGACTCGGGCTCGGGCTCGGGCTCTACGACGGGCTCTTCCTGCGGCTCCGGGCCTGTCTCCGGCTCGGGAACGACCTCAGGCTCGGGCTCGTCCGCCGATGGCGAGGACGGCTCCTCCGGCTCCATCTCGACCACCGGCTCGGGCATGTCAGGCACCACCGGTGATGCTTCGGGCTCCGCGGCAACCGGGGCAACGACCGGCGCCGCCGCTCCGGCGGGGCGCACATCGCCCGGTTCCGCCGTCGCAACACCGACGGCATCGGCCGCCACGACACCCAGGGACCAGGGCAAGCCATCCTCCTCCAGGTGCCGTCCGCCGTCGGCTGTACCCGACTCGAGCCGGAAGTCCTCCGCAGGAAGCACAGCCTCGCGCCAGGTGCTCATCCCTTGGGCCCGCAACGACTCCTCACCGCAGACGACCACGGCACCACCACGAACCAGCACGCGCAACTGATCGCCGGACCGCTCCACGAGGGCGAAGTCGGCGAGGCTGGTGAGGCCACCGCCGGCCAGAATCTCCAGCCAGGAGCTGAGCGGACGACCACCCGCCATCGCATCCCAGAGAGTGCGCACATGCACGGAGCTGAATGACGGGTGCAGCAGGGCCGCACCAGCGTTGGTCACGATCGCCGACCATGATCCGGTCAGATAGCGCGCCTGAACCTGAGTCACTGCTGCCATGACGCCTCCCCTTCCTGCGTGAGCCGCTTCCCTCTGGGCACCGTATCGGCGAAGTCGTCCTCCGTGCGCGTTCGAGGCGCCGTCATCGAGATGTCCGCTCCTTCCAGATCCACCACGATCACCGAGACATTGTCCCGAGCTCCCTCGGCGACCGCACCGTTCAGCAGACGTTCCGCTGCCGCCGTCGCCGACGATTCCTCGGCGAGCACGGTCGCGATCTCGGCATCGGTGAGCTCGCCGCTCAGGCCGTCGCTACAGATCACCAACCTGTCCCGGGCACCGGCATGGAGCCGCCAGAAATCGGCCTCGGCATCGGTGTGAGTGTCCACGGCCCGGGTGATGACGTTGCGCTGCGGATGGTGCCGCGCGGTCACGTCGTCGATGGCACCCGAGTCCACCATCTCCTGCACGAGCGAATGATCGACGCTGATCTGGGTCAGGGCGTCATCGGAGTACCGGTACACCCGCGAGTCGCCGACATTGAACACCAGCCAGAACGGTGCCCCCTCGTGGACCGTGATCAGCGCCCCGGAGACGGTGCTGCCAGCCGTGACCGGCACCCCCTCGGAATCGACCTCCCCCTGGAGCGCCAGCCGCATCCGATCCTGCGCCGCCCGAATGGCCTGTTGCACCTGGTCCGGACGGACCTCGTGGTTCGGGTCGAAGGCATCGATGAACTCCTCGAACGCCTGCACCACCGCAGCCGACGCCAGGGCGCCGTGGATGTGGCCGCCCATCCCGTCGGCCACGAGGAACAACGGCGGCTTCGCGAGCACGGCGTCCTCGTTCACGGCACGCCGACCGCCTGCGTCGGTCCCGACTCCCCACGCCACCTGCACCGGTTCGCTCATCCTTTCTCGCCCAGCCCTTCCGACTTGAGCTGCGGTCGATCCTACGGTGGTCAGAAGAGGGTCGGGAACACCCCCCAGTACGCGGCGATGATCAGCAACGACGTCGCACCGAGATGCGCGCTCCACCAGATCACCGCCTGCCTGGCGCTGAACGCGGTCCGGCCGAGCGTACGACGCGCGTTCGCAGCGGCATCCACCGATCGCACCCCTACTCCGACGGTGAGGATGCCCAGCGCGTGCAAGGCGATCCAACCACCGTGCACGACGAGGTCGTCGGTGCGGTAGTTGAGCGCCAGCGAGGCCACATAGGCGACGTAGGCCGCGAAGACCACCATGATCGCCACCGAGCTCAGTGACACTGCGGCCGTGAATCGCGCCAGCGGTGGTGGGAACGTGTGCGGGTGACGCCCCCGGATCCGGGCCACGCCACGGCCCGCCAACCACACCACCGGGGCAACCAGCAGGAGCACGAACGACCCCAGGAGCGTCCAGACCAGCATGTCGCCGTCGGCGTACCAGTGTGGGTGGTCCAACGGTGCCGCACGGAAGCGCTGCTCCGGCTGCGCACCGGCGATCCTCGGTTCGGCGTCCGCGGTCTCCGGCAGCCCCAGCGTCCAACGGGCCAGCACGTCCACGAACCCCTCGACCAGCTCCCCGTCGAGACGCAGGCCGTGATTCGCACCCTGAAAGTAGCGCACCGTGTAGTCGGTGTTCCCCGCCTCGGCCATGCTGTCGATGAACACCAACGGGCCCTGCACGATCGGCATCGACGGATCGTCGGTGCCGTAGGTCATCAGCACCGGCTGAGTGACACGGCTGTGCCATGGTTCAGCGTCGAAGTCCGCGTACTCGAACCCCCCGCCGGGCGGCTGAGCTCCCACTCCGCGAGGGATGGCGCGCAACAACGACTCCGGCACACCCACATTGCGCAGGTACGAGTCCGCCGCGAAGGCCACCTGTTCTCGCGGCGCCACCACTGGCGCGGAAACGAGGATCACGAACGCCACCGCAGGCTGTTGCACGGCAGCGATCGGGGCGATCCAGGCCCCTTCGCTCTCCCCATAGACGCCCACCCGGGCCGGGTCGACCCCGGGCCAGTCCCTCAGCACCTCCCACGAGGCCAGGTAGTCCTGTGCCATCGCGGGGTAGTCCCGACTCGCCGTGGTGTACGTGTCCAGCCGCTTCGCCGGCACCAGCACGTACACGCCGGCGCTGGCCAATGCTTGCGCCTGGTCGGCGAAGTTGGTGTGCGCCCCGGTGCCCGCACCGTGCATGAAGAGCATCCCGGGGCGCTCCCCCGGCGCCCCGACGGGGAACGTCAGGGTGGCCAGCACCTGGGCGCCATCCAGAGCGACCTCGAAGACCTGCTGGTCGATCTCATACGTACCGACCGGGTCCGTGCGCACGGGTCCACCGATCGCCACGTCCTCGCTCTCGGGGACGATGGTCTCTTCGAGCGGCTGTGGTGTCCACCGGGGACCGCTGAGCGAACCGATCATCCCGAAGACGATGACGATGACCAGCGTCACCACGATCTTCCGGTACTTCACCGTGTCAGATTATCCATCTCTGATCGGCGCCAGGCGTCGAAGCGCCTGAACGGGCACACTCGCGTCAGAACCCCAGGCGCTGGAGGTGCTTGGGGTCCCGCTGCCAGTCCTTGGCCACCTTCACGTGCAGGTCCAGGTAGACCGCAGCGCCGAGCAGCGCCTCGATACCGCGGCGTGCCCGAGTGCCGACCTCACGGAGCCGGGAACCGCGAGTGCCGATCACGATGGCCTTCTGCGAGTCTCGCTCCACAAAGAGGTTCACCCGCACATCCAGCAACTCACGTCCGTCCTTCGCTGGCCGCTCTCGCGGCACGATCTCCTCCACCACCACCGCCAGGGAGTGCGGGAGCTCCTCACGAACACCGTCCAGAGCGGCCTCCCGCACCAGTTCAGCTACCATCACGTGCTCCGGCTCGTCGGTGAGCTCGCCGTCCGGGTACAGCGGAGGCGACTGCGGCATGTGGCTGCGGAACACCTCCACGAGCTCGTCCAGCTGGTACCCGGTGGGGGCAGCGACGGGTATGACGTCGGCCCACTCGCCCAGCTCGGCCACCTGCAGCAGGTGCTCGGTCAGGCGCGGGCGACCGACGGCGTCGGACTTGGTGGCCACCGCCACCACGGGAGTGCGTGCCTCCGCGAGCCGGGCCGCGATGTACCGGTCCCCCGGTCCGACCTTCTGATCAGCGGGCAGGCAGAAGGCGATCGCGTCCACCTCGGCCAGCGTGCCGATCACGAGCTCGTTCAACCGCTCCCCGAGCAGGGTGCGCGGGCGGTGCACTCCAGGAGTGTCCACCAGGATCAGCTGAGTGTCGTCCCGGTGCACGATGCCGCGGATGACGTGCCGGGTCGTCTGCGGGCGACCCGAGGTGATCGCCACCTTCTGCCCCACCAGGGCGTTCGTCAGGGTCGACTTGCCGGCGTTCGGGCGACCCACCACACAGACGAAACCTGCGCGGTGATCGCGCGCCCCGCCGTCGGGCGCCTTCATCTGGCCGCTCATCGGCCCGCCAGGAAGGTGAGCAGGAGCTGGCGTTGCAGGCCGAACATCTCCTTCTCCTCCTCAGGCTCGACGTGATCGAAACCGAGCAGGTGCAGGATCCCGTGCGTGGCGAGCAGCAGCATCTCCTCCTCGGCCGAGTGACCGGCGGTGCGCGCCTGCTCCTGAGCCACGTCCGGACACACCACGATCGAGCCGAGCATGCCCTCAGCGCTGGGCTCCCCCTCCACACCCGGGCGGAGCTCGTCCATCGGGAAGGAGAGCACATCGGTGGGGCCGTCTTCGTCCATCCACCGCACGTGCAGCTCGGACATCACCTCGGTGTCGGCGAACCGGATCTCCAGCTCGGCCTGCGGGTGCACGTGCATCGCGTCGAGCACGTGCCGAGCCAACGCAGCGAACTCGGACTCGTCCAGGCGGTGCCCGGACTCGTTGGTGATCTCCACACTCATCGATGCCCCTCCGAGCTGCCTCGTGCCGGACGGGAGGGTCGCGAGCCTCGACCACCGTGCTCGGCGCGGGCCGAGGCACTGGGACGCTCCGTCTCGAACCGCGAGTAGGCATCGATGATGTCGGCCACCAACCGGTGCCGCACCACGTCGGCGCTGGTAAGTCGGCAGAACGCGACATCGTCGAGATCGGTGAGGATGTCCTGCACCACCCGCAGCCCCGAGTCCGCCCCACCGGGCAGATCGATCTGCGTCACGTCGCCGGTCACCACGATCTTGGACCCGAAACCGAGCCGGGTGAGGAACATCTTCATCTGCTCGGCTGAGGTGTTCTGCGCCTCGTCGAGGATGATGAACGCATCGTTGAGGGTGCGTCCGCGCATGTACGCCAACGGGGCCACTTCAATGGTGCCGGCGGCCATCAACCGCGGGATCGACTCCGGGTCCACCATGTCGTGCAACGCGTCATAGAGCGGGCGCAGGTACGGATCGATCTTGTCGTTCAGCGAACCGGGGAGGAACCCGAGGCGCTCGCCTGCCTCCACTGCGGGGCGAGTGAGCACGATCCGGTTCACCTGCTTGGCCTGCAGCGCCTGCACCGCCTTGGCCATCGCCAGGTAGGTCTTCCCGGTACCGGCCGGTCCGATCCCGAACACCAGGGTGTTCCGATCGATCGACTCGACGTACTCCTTCTGTCCGAGCGTCTTGGGCCGGATGGTCTTGCCCCGGTTGGACAGGATGTTCATCGTGAGCACCTGGGCGGGGCGATCGGTGGTGCTGTCGGTGAGGATCTTGATCGCCCGCTCCACTGCATCCGAGGTGAGCGGCGTGGCCGAGGAGGCGATCTCGCTGAGCTCGTCCACGAGCCGTTCGGCGAGGGCGACGTCGCCCGGGCGTCCGGTCAGGGTGACCACGTTGCCGCGCACGTGGACATCCACCGAGGGAAAACCTGCCTCGATGGCGGTGAGCACTTCGTCACGTTGACCGAGCAACGCGACCATGGGCACGTGCTCGGGAATGGTCACCTGATGCCGCACGGAACCGTCAGCGGCGGGAGAGCTGGAACTTGTCATGGGCGGGGCGGATGTCCCCAATCTTCCCCTCGTGGGTGGGCTCGGATATGTCGATCCTACCGAGGCGACCCGACAGGCGCCGACCTCATATCGTCCTCAGGCCCAGCGACCGAGCCGCTGAGCGAGTAGCGCCAGCGCGATCGGCCCGGCCGTCGAGGTGCGGAGCACGTGCGGACCGAGGCGGACTGCCTGCGCTCCGACTTCGGTCAGGGCTGTGACCTCCGGCTCGGAGAGCCCTCCCTCGGGACCCACAACCACCAACACTTGCTCGGCTGAGTCGTCGATGCTCGCCTCAGCGATCGGGGCGCTCGCCTCCTCGTGCAGCACGAGCACTGTGCTGCGTGCGTCGACGGCGGACGTGACGGTCTTGAGGACCTGGCGCCCCACCAGCAGCTCCTCGACCACCGGCACCCACGCCCGACGCGACTGCTTGGCTGCCGCGAGGGCGATCTGCTGCCAGCGGGCGACCCCCTTGCGGGCCTTCTCGCCCCGCCACTGGGCCACCGAACGTTCGGACTGCCAGGGCACCACCCGGTCCAGGCCCACCTCGGTGCCGGCTTCCAGGGCGAGCTCGTCCCGCCCGCCCTTGGCCAGCGCCTGCACCAGGACCAGCTCCGGATCGGGGGCAGGTTCGCTGCTGATCTTTTCGGCGGTGACCGTGACGGTGGCGTCCTGGCCACCCGACGTCTCAGTGACGGTGCCGGAGACCCGCAACCCTGCGCCGTCGACGAGGTCGATCACCTCACCGCTGCGTACCCGCCGCACCGTGACGGCGTGCCGGGCGTCTGCACCGGTGAGGACGACAGACCGGCCCGACCGGGCGCCGTCGAGATCGCCCGCGACCGCATGGAAGACGGGGCGGCTCACCGGCCCTGCAGCTTCTCCCGCAATCGGGAGAAGACACCGTTGCCGGCCGGTGCCAGACGAGCCTCCGGGCGCTCTTCGCTCCGAAGCCCGGCCAGCTCACGCAGCAGGCGCTCCTGGTCCTCGTCCAGCTTCGTGGGCACGGTGACCTGGACGTGCACGTGCAGGTCACCTCGTCCGCCACCGTTCAGGTGCCCGACACCCAGACCTCTCAGCGTGACGATCTCGTCCGGCTGGGTGCCCGGGCGGATGTCGAGCTCGCGGGTGCCATCCAGGGTCTCCAGCTCGAGCACCGTGCCCAGTGCTGCGGCTGTCATGGGCAGGTCAGTCGTGCAGTGCAGGTCGTCCCCGCGGCGCGTGAACAGCGGGTGCCGCTTCTCCCGCACCTCCACGTAGAGGTCGGCCGGAGGCCCACCGGCTGGTCCCACCTCACCCTGCCCGGTGAGCTTGATCCGAGTGCCGTCGTCGACGCCGGCCGGCACGTTCACCCGGACCGTCCGGCGGGTGCGCACGCGGCCCTCGCCGGCGCACTCGGTGCACGGGTCGTTGATGGTGGTACCGAAGCCGGAGCAGTTGGCGCAGGCGGAGGTGGTCATCACCTGGCCGAGGAAGGAGCGAGCCATCCGCTGCACCGAGCCACGACCGTGGCACATCTCACACGTGGTGGGGCTGGTGCCGGGCCGGCAGCAGGTGCCACGGCAGGTGGTGCACATGACGGCGGTCTCGACCTCGACGTCCTTGCTGACGCCGAATGCAGCCTCGTTCAGGTCGATGCTGATGCGCAGCAGGGCGTCCTGACCGCGGCGCGACCGGGACGCAGGTCCACGGGAGCCACCGCCACCGGCGGCTGCCTGGAAGAAGGTCTCGAAGATGTCGGAGAAGCCGAATCCGGCACCGGCGCCACCACCGCCCATCCCGGGCTGTCCGCCCATGTCGTACATCTGGCGCTTCTCGGGGTTGGAGAGCACCTCGTGGGCGGCAGTGATGTCCTTGAACTTGTCCTCACTGCCCGGACCGGCGACGTCCGGGTGGTGCTGCCGGGCGAGCTTGCGGTAGGCCCGCTTGATCTCCTCGGTGCTGGCGTCGCGGGAGACGCCCAGGGTCGCGTAGTAGTCGGTCACGTGTGGCTTTCTGGGTCGGAGGTCACGGTGGGTCAGCCACCGAGGAAGCGGGAGAGATAGCGGGCGACGGCGCGCACGGCGGCCATCGTGGTGGGGTAATCCATCCGGGTCGGGCCGAGGATTCCGAGCTGCCCGACCGACTCGGTGCCCTCGCCACCGTAACCGCTGGCGACGATGGACGTCTCCAACAGGTTCTCATGGTGCGTCTCGCTGCCGATACGCACCGCGAGCGGGTGGTCCCTGCGTGCGGCTGCCTCGACGTCCCCGGCAGCCATCTCGGTGAGCAGCCGCAGGAGCACGACGTGCTCCTCGAGCGCCTCGAGGACCGGGCCGATGGTGCCGGAGAAGTCCACGTCGGAGCGGGCCAGGTTGGCGGTCCCTGCCATCACGATGCGCTCTTCGGCATCTTCGGACAAGGTGTCGGTGATCGTCCCCAGCACGTCGGCGACCAGCGGGCGGTCGGCGGGTGCGAACGCCTCCTCCACACTCGTCAGCACCGAACGCAGACGAGCGGCGTTGCGGCCGGCGACCTCCGCGTTCACGCGGGCGCGCAATTCGGCGACCATCGTCTCGTCGAGCTCGGTGGCCGACTCGACCGTGCGCTGCTCGACTCGGCCGTTCGCCGTGATGATCACCACGAGGAGGTGACGCGGGCTGGTGGGGATCAGCTCGACGTGTCGCAGCGCGGAGCGACGCAACGACGGGTACTGGACGACGGCGACCTGCTGGGTGAGCTGAGCGAGCAGGCGGACGGTGCGCTCGAGCACATCGTCCAGGTCCACAGCACCGTCGAGCAGCTCACCGATCGCTCGCCGCTCCACCCCGGAGAGCGGCTTGATCACCGAGATCTGATCCACGAACAGGCGGTACCCCTTGTCCGTGGGGATCCGCCCCGCCGAGGTGTGCGGCTGGGCGATGTAGCCCCCCTCTTCGAGGGCCGCCATATCGTTGCGGATCGTGGCCGGTGAGACATTGAGGTTGTGCCGATCGACCAGGTTGCGCGAGCCGACCGGTTCGCGGCTGCGCACGTAGTCCTGCACGATGGCGCGCAATACCTGCAACTGTCGCTGCGAACTCACCGGATCACCTCCCTGGCTCAACAAGCACTCGACGTGGGCGAGTGCCAATTCTACGCGGTTGTCTCGCCCACTTCACCGCGTGGCTCCTGGGGCGCGCCTGCTGTCACCTCTACTCTCACAGCGTGACTCAGGATCGATACGGCACGGACGTGCTCTCCCAGGACCCGCACGAGCGCACCCGGGTGCGCACCCAGGACATCCCGGCTGAACCAGGGCTGGTGGTGGAGGATGTGCAATCCGGGTGGGTCGGTGCCGTGGTCCGCGTGGAGAAGAGCGGTGGCCAGCAGGTGGTGGTCCTTGAAGATCGGAAGGGGCGCACCCGCACCTTCCCGCTCGGCGCGGGATTCTGGGTGGATGGCAAGCCGGTGCGGCTGGTTCCCCATCGACCTGCCGCTGCACCCCAGGGACGTGCCCGGACGGCGTCCGGCTCGCTCGCCGTGGCGGACGCACGGGCGCGTGTGGCGCGGGGGTCGCGCATCTGGGTGGAGGGCCGGCACGACGCTGAGCTGGTCGAGAAGGTCTGGGGGGACGACCTGCGGATCGAGGGCGTCGTGGTGGAGCTGCTCGACGGTGTGGACAACCTGGAGGAGCGTCTCACCGAGTTCGGACCCGAGCCGGGGCGGCGTGTCGGCGTGCTGGTGGACCATCTCGTCTCCGGGAGCAAGGAATCCCGGGTGGCGAGCGAGGTGGTACGGCGATTCGGCGCGGACAATGTGCTCGTGGTCGGGCACCCGTACGTGGACGTGTGGCAGGCCGTCAAGCCTGCCCGGGTCGGGCTACAGGCATGGCCGCACGTGCCCCGGGGTACCGACATCAAGGTCGGGACCCTGACGGCGCTCGGCTGGCCGGCCAGCAATCAGGCCGATATCGCGCGTGGCTGGAAGCGCATCCTGGGCACGGTGCGCGACTATCGCGATCTCGAACCCAGTCTGCTGGGACGAGTGGAAGAGCTCGTCGACTTCGTCACTGCTCCATAATCCTGTTCGCACCTCGACGCTGGACCTGCCCGCTGGGCCTGTCCTGCTCGCCATAATCTTGCCGGCCGCCGTTCCGTGCTCTCGGGCCCGGTCGTGCCGTGCTTCCTGTAGTCGGGACCGGTGTGCAGGCGAGGCTCTGGCAATGTCCGGGGTGTCGGTTGCACACCACTGACCCGGGGCGCTCGTTTCTGTTTCCACAGGAACTGGCCTGGGTAAGTCCACTGTCATACCCCGCTGGAAGAATGTGGGGATGACGTTGACAACCACTGGTTCCATGTTCTCGGCACGGGTCGAGAACGAGCTGGCTGCCGTGTGGATGAGCATTCCTGAACCGCTGACTGAGGGATTCTGTGTCAATGGTCCAGGACGGGCTATCACCATCTCTCGTCTGACCGGAACTTATCCACAGGTGCCGATGCTGTCCAGCGCAATGTCAGTGCCCTCTGGGAGAATAAAGCCATGACCTCGACAGCCACTGGTTCCGCGTTCTCGGCTCCGGCCGGGAATGCGGTGTTGGCTGCTGTGCGCGAGAACCGGACTGCGGCTCGGGCGGTTGATGTGGCGTGTGCTGAGCTGGTGATCGCCTGGGTGGGTGAGCGGGCGATCGACCCGGCCACCCTGGGCGCCTTGAGGGGTGGGCCGGTGTTCGACCCGGACGAGCACGCGGGCCTACCGGTTCCGGACGAGCACGCCGGACTACCGGGGACGGAGCAGCCGATGCGTCTGGCCGGGGATGGTGCCCCGTTGGTCTCGGACCTGGAGTTCACTCGGTTGGCGACCGCACTGGGGCAGTCGAACGAAGCAGCCCTGGCCTATGTGGGCGTGGTGGTCGAGCTCGCCTACCGGCTACCCCAACTCTGGGAACGGGTGCGGGCCGGGCAGGTCAGCATCCACCGGGCACGGGCAGTGACCCGGATGACGAAACGCCTCCCGTTCGACGGTGCCGCCTGGGTGGACGCCCAGGTGGCCTGGACCATCGGATCCTGCACGACCGCGCAGATCGAACGCACCGTGAGTGCCGCGATGGCCACCTTCGACCCCGACCAAGCCGCGAAGGATGAGGAAGCGGCGTTGGAGGGGCGCCACTTCGACATCCGCCTCGATGAAGCAGGCACCACCGCAGCACCTGGACCAGGAGCAGGATTGGGTGTGGGGTCGGTGGTGCGGGTCGAGGGTGGCCTCGACCTCACCGACGCGTTGGATCTCGAGGCTGCGGTCACCGACCAGGCGCGGGTGCTGGCCGGGTTCCTGCCCGGCACGAGTGAGGATGTGCGCCGCTCCATCGCCATCGGCGACCTCGCCCGCGGACACACCACACTCCCGATCCCCACCACCCCCGGCAGCGGTGAGGGCGGCAGTGAAGGAGTTTCCGGCGGTGGCGCAGCACCGACCACCACGACCGGGACCAGTGTCGTGGGGGCGCCAGGTGCTACTGGTGGGATGGGTCGGACTGTGATGCTCTACCTGCACCTGCCCGCTGACGCCCTCAACGACCACACCGAAGCCGGCACCGGTGAGAGCTCCGGTACCGGTGAGGGTGCGGGTAACTCTGGTGAAACGGGCCCTGTGTTCGGATCCGGGATCGTGGGCCGGTGCGAAAACACCAAATCACCGGTCACCAAAGAACAGATCCGTCAATGGTGTTCCACTGCCGGCCGAATACTGGTCCGTCCCGTGATCGATCTGGCCGGGCGCACCGATGCCACTACCTATGAGGCCAGCCCGACACTCCGCGAGCAGATCATTCTTCGTGACGGACAGTGCCGGTTCCCCTACTGCCACCGCTCCGCGCGTTCCGCCGACCAGGACCACATTGTTCCCTTCGACCAGGGCGGCCGAACCAGCTCGGTGAATATGGCCGCCTTGTGCCGACGTCACCACCGGGCGAAAACTCACACCGGGTGGTCGTATTCCATGATCACCCCCGGCGTCTATCACTGGGCCGCACCCGATGGTGCGCATTACCTGGTCACACCCACCGGCACCTACCCCATTCCCACCGCCGGCACCAGCGTGGGGGCGCGAAACGGGCGGAGCAGCCCTCGTGGCGGCAGTCCGCCCGAAAGCAGGCACGACCAGCCACGCAGCGAAACGGTCACGGATCCACCGCGCCCAAACCCGCACGGCCACACCGACCCACCACCAGACTGACCACCCCGCCCCGAACCCCGCCGACACCACCCGTCGACGGGGCCACCGGCATGCTCAGATGCGCGCGGCGCTCGGCATCAACGTCGCTCCACCCGCCGATCGTGAGCAGACGCGTCACCGAGGACGTCGCCCAGCATGCGCGGTCGGCGCCGCGTCTCCAGAGTTCGGCGGGTTCCAGCCATCGAAGTCGGTGGAGACAACGACGGCTGGCCACACCGACGTGTGGCCAGCCGTGGTTGGAGGCTCAGCACACCCTCATGCGGGCGTGCCTATCGGCTAGCGCACGCTGGGCATCCGCCCCAGGTTCTGCTGATACATCCAGGCAGTCGCCAACACAACTAGCGGCACGGTGACAAGGGAGCCGATCCCGCAGGTGAGGCTCGCCACCATCCCTGCCACGATCGACAGCAGGATGAGAATGATGGTCTGTCCGGCGGTAGCGGTCGCCATCTTGATCGTGTTACCGATCGCTTCGAAGGTACTGTCCCGGCGGTCCACGAGGAAGTAGTTGGCGTAGATCGCGAAGAACATCACCACGAGGGGCCCCACGATCACGAACGAGGTGACAGCTGCCGCGAGCGAGATCAACAACGTCGCTAGCAGCACGTGGCCTGCGTTGGGGATTTTGAAGAAGTCCGCCACCGAGACCTGTTCACCCCGGACTACCTTGACGGCGGCGTTCGCCACGCCCGCCGCCGAGAAGACACTGACGAGTACGACGACGACGATGAACAGCAGGATCCCGAAGAAGCCTGCTCCGGTCAGCACGGCGATAGCCGCTTCGTCACCCATGCCTGCGCCAAAGACACCGATAGCGCTGAGCAGCGCGAACCAGAGCAACGTCACGGCCAGAATGATCGCGCCCCAAGCGAGCTGTCCGAGGACGAAGGTGCTCCAGTGCGCCTTGAACGCGTTCCATGCCCAGCCGAACGCATCCGTCGCCTGTGGTTCAGCAGCAACCGGCGCGTACTGGCCCAGCGGCTGGCCGTACGGGCCGGGCTGGGGCTGCTGACCATAACCACCCGGCTGCGGCTGGCCATACGGGCCCGGCCCCGGCTGGCCATAGGTACCGCCATGCGGCGGCTGCCCCGGTGCGGCCTGCACGGGCTGACCATACGGACCCGTCTGCTGGGGCGGCGGCTGCCCTGGTCCCGGCTGAACCGGCTGACCATACGGACCCGGCTGCGGCTGACCGTAGGCTCCGCCTTGCGGCGGCTGGCCGGACGCAGCGCCATAGGACGGAGGGTGAGCTGAACCCGGCTGTGTGGGCGGTCCGTACCCACCGCCGGGAGGAGGTGGCTGAGCCGGGACGGGACCTGGCTGCGGCGTGCCGTATGGAGCAGCCTGGGGAGGCGGCCCAGCGTGGGGCGGCTGGCCGGACGCAGCATCGTGCGGAGGTTGCTGCCCCGAACCACTCTGCTGGGCGGTTTCCGTCGGCTGCTCGGGCGGCTGAGGCTGCTCCGGTTTGGGAGACTCGTCTGGACCCTCCGGCCGCCACTGCTCGTGATCACTCATGACATCTCACTTTCTCCACCCGGACGGTATCCGCCCCTGAAGACGACGGCGGCGGCCCGTGGTGTCCCGAGCCGCCGCCATCCCACGTAACTTCGTCAGGCCTTCGGCGCGATCGGCTGACCGCTGAAGGAGCGGTAGGCGAACGCCGTGGCGACAGCAGCCATCGGCATCGTCACCAGGAGTCCCAGACCGCAGGGGATCGCCCGAGGATGTTGATCCCGAAAAGCGCCAGGATCAGCAGAATCGTCGATCCCGCGTTCTGCTGCACGAGCTGCGCGGATACCTTGAGCCCGTCCACCCAGGAGATGCCCCGGTCGACGATCGCCGACATCGTGAAGATCACGAACACCGAGGCGACCAGAACGACCAACGGACCCACGCCCGGGATCATGTTCACGATGCCGGAGGCGACACCCCACACGACGGCCCAGATCAGCGCATTCTGCATGTTCGGGACCTGGAAGATGTCCCCGAAACTCGGCTTGTTCCCGGCGGTCTCGCGCAGTGCCGCGTTCTGCGCCACGGCCTGAACGAACCCGAGCACCAGCGCGGCCAGAAGGCTAGCGATGAACCCCATCGCCGAGAACGACTGACTGGTCGCGAAGTCCATGCTGCCGCTGGACGCATCGAACGCAGCCTGCGCACTCGGATTGAGCAGGCTCACCAGCACGAAAACGACGACGACCAGAAGCGCGCCGACGATCCATACCAGCGGGTTCTGGAACACGGTCTTCCACGCGTACCCCAGCGCAGCACCCACGCCGAACGGCTGCGGGACACCGGCGCCGTAGCCGCCGTGACCGTACTGGCCCGGGTTCACACCCGGTGCCGGCGGCGGGCCACCGTAGCCCGGCCCCGGCTGCCCGTACTGTCCGGGCTGGCTCGGTCCCGGCGGCGGAGGCGCCTGGAACCCGCCCTGCTCCGGCGACGGAAATGCGCTCGGTGGCTGACCGGCCGCCCCGTAGGGTGGCGGCTGCTGACCCGGAGGAGGCGGCGGCGGAGTTGCGGGCTGCTGCGGGGTTCCGTACGGCTGCCCGTCGTGCGAGTCGTCTGCCGGACCCTGCGGCGGGCCCTGCTCCGGTGGTTGCTGGCTCATATCTCCTCAAGCTTCTGCGTCGGGGGCCGTCACAGTGACGGCGGGAACACGCTATCGGTTTCCTCGCTCCAGAGCCACGACCTGAGCGCCTGATACATCGGGGACTGCTCCCCATCGACGCCCGCTACGTCAGGCGCCGGACCACCGCATCGGCGAGCAACCGGCCCCGCAGCGTCAGGACAGCCCGCCCTTCCACGGCCGGCCCACGCTCGATCAGCCCGTCGCCGGCGAGCGCCGACAGCTGGTCCGCCAGCTCCGGGCCCACGTCCAGTCCCTCTGCGAGCCGCACACCGAGCAGGATCCGCTCGACCTCCCGGTCCTCGGCGCTCAACATCTCGCGCCCTGCCACCGGCAACCGGCCCGCCGCCAGCTGTGCCGCATACGGACGCGGGTGCTTGACGTTCCACCACCGTTGCCCGCCCACGTGCGAGTGCGCCCCCGGGCCGATCCCCCACCAGTCCGCCGACCGCCAGTAGGCGATGTTGTGCCGGCACCGGTCAGCCGGGGTCCGGGCGAAGTTGGAGATCTCGTACCAGTCGTACCCGGCACGCGCCAGCAGGGCCGCCGCCAACTCGTACTTGTCAGCCTCGTCGTCCGGGTCCGGCATCGGCAGCTCACCGCGCCGTACCTGGGCCGCCATCTTCGTCCCGTCCTCGACCACCAGGGCGTAGGCAGAGACGTGGTCGGGTTCGAGAGCCACGACCGCCTCGACCGACCGTTGCCACTGCTCCAGCGTCTCCCCGGGTGCCCCGTAGATGAGGTCCAGCGACACCGACAGACCCGCCTCGCGTGCCCACCGGACGACCTGGGGCACTCGTTCCGGGTCGTGCGTACGATCCAGGGTGGCGAGCACCTCTGGCACTGCGGACTGCATCCCGAACGACACCCGCGTGAAACCCGCCTCCGCCAAGGCCACCAGATCATCGGCATCCACCGAGTCCGGGTTCGCCTCGGTGGTCACCTCCACGTCCGGCGCCAGCCCCCACGTGGACTCCACCGCCGTCAGCATCGACGCGAGCTCACCGGGCGCCAGCAGGGTGGGCGTCCCACCACCGACGAAGACCGTGCGCACCTCCCGCCGCGGCACCCCCGCATCAGACAGGGCGTGAGCCGCCAGTTCGATCTCGCGCACCGCTGTGGCCGCGTAGTCGGACCGGCTCGCTCCCTCCCCCAGCTCATCGGAGGTGTAGGTGTTGAAGTCGCAGTATCCGCAGCGCACCCGGCAGAACGGCACGTGCAGGTAGATCCCGAAGTCTCGCCCGTCAGCACCGTCGGCGACCGACGGCGGAAGGAAACCCTCCACGGCCACCCCAGGGGCCGCCGTCGGGCTCATTTCTTGGATTCCTTGCCCCCTGCGCCATCCGAGGAGAGTGCGGCGATGAAGGCCTCCTGCGGCACGTCCACCCGGCCGATGGACTTCATCCGCTTCTTCCCCTCCTTCTGCTTCTCCAGGAGCTTGCGCTTACGAGAGATGTCACCGCCGTAGCACTTGGCGAGCACGTCCTTGCGGATCGCACGTACCGTCTCGCGGGCGATGATCCGCGACCCCACGGCCGCCTGGATCGGCACCTCGAACTGCTGACGGGGAATGAGTTCCTTCAGCTTGGCTGTCATCATCACGCCGTAGGAGTACGCCTTGTCCCGGTGCACGATCGCCGAGAACGCGTCCACCTGCTCGCCCTGCAGCAGGATGTCCACCTTCACCAGGTTCGCCTCCTGCTCGCCGGCCACGTCGTAGTTGAACGACGCAAACCCGCGGGTGCGTGACTTCAGCTGGTCGAAAAAGTCGAAGATGATCTCGGCCAGCGGCAGCGTGTACCGCAGCTCCACGCGGGACTCGGAGAGGTAGTCCATCCCCTCCATCGAACCGCGGCGGCTCTGCGCAAGCTCCATCACCGTGCCCACGAACTCCGACGGGGTCAGGATGGTCGCCTTCACGATCGGCTCACGCACCGACGAGATCTTCCCGGCGGGAAACTCGCTCGGGTTGGTCACCACGTGCTCGGTCCCGTCCTCCATGGTCACGTCATAGATCACGCTGGGGGCGGTGGAGATCAGGTCGAGGTTGTACTCACGCTCGAGCCGTTCGCGCACGATCTCCACGTGCAACAGCCCGAGGTAGCCCACCCGGAACCCGAACCCGAGCGCCACCGACGTCTCCGGCTCGTACACCAGGGCCGCGTCGTTGAGCTTGAACTTGTCCAGCGCGTCCCGCAGCACGGGGTAGTCGGAGCCGTCGATCGGATACAGCCCCGAATACACCATCGGCTGTGGTTCCTGGTACCCCTCGAGCGCCTGGTCCGCCGGCTTCTGCGCATTCGTCACCGTGTCCCCCACCTTGGACTGGCGCACATCCTTGACGCCGGTGATGAGATATCCCACCTCCCCCACACCGAGGCCCTTGGTGGGGTGCGGTTCGGGCACGGATGCGCCGATCTCGAGCAGCTCGTGGGTGGCACGCGTGCTCATCATGATGATCTTCTCGCGGGGTGAGAGAGAGCCGTCGATCACCCGCACGTAGGTGACCACGCCGCGGTAGGTGTCGTACACCGAATCGAAGATCATCGCCCGTGCCGGGGCGTCCGGATCCCCGACCGGGGCCGGGATCTGAGCCACGATCTGGTCCAGCAGCTCGGTCACCCCTTCGCCGGTCTTGCCGGAGACCCTCAGGCAGTCCTCCGGTTCTCCACCGATCAGGGCGGCGAGCTCCTCGGCGAAGCGCTCCGGCTGCGCGGCCGGAAGGTCGATCTTGTTCAGCACCGGGATGATCGCCAGGTCGTTCTCCAGCGCCAGGTACAGGTTCGCCAGGGTCTGCGCCTCGATCCCCTGCGCCGCGTCCACCAGCAGGATCGCACCCTCGCAGGCGGCCAACGAGCGGGAGACCTCATAGGAGAAGTCGACGTGCCCGGGGGTGTCGATCATGTTCAGGGCGTAGCCCTGCTCGCCGACTTGCCACGGCATCCGCACCGCTTGGGACTTGATCGTGATGCCCCGCTCACGCTCGATGTCCATCCGGTCCAGGTACTGGGCTCGCATCGTGCGGTCGTCGACCACCCCGGTCAGCTGCAGCATCCGGTCAGCGAGGGTGGACTTGCCGTGATCGATGTGCGCGATGATGCAGAAGTTGCGCAGCAGCTCCGGCGCGGTCGCGCTGGGCGTGATCTGAGTGGCGGCGGCCGGTGTCACGATGGGCACAGGAAGGTCAACCTCGATCAGAGTCGGTCGTGGACAGGATGGGCCCATGGTCCCACGCCACGGCCTGGTACCTGACATCAGGCGTGCTCGCGGGAGATGATGGCGTGGTGAGCGCACTAGACGAATCCATCGGAGCGTTCGCCCGCGGGATCGGGCGATTCCTACGCCTGCCCACCGGCGCCCTGCTCATCCTCGCGACGGCGGCCCTCACCCTGGCCACCGTGCTCGCCGTGGTGAACGCCCTCACTGCCGAACCGATGACAGTCGGTCATGTGGTGGTGCTGGCACTTCCAGTGCTGCTCGCTGCGCCCGTGGTCGCCTTCGCGATCCGCCGACGGCGGTGGTTGCGCCTGACCGAGACCTCCAGTGGGCCTGTGGTCAGTACCGAGGTGCTGGGCCCGGACGATCTCGCCGACCGGGTGGAGGAACAGATGCGGGGCCAGCCCGGCGCCGAGGACGTCCAGGTGGTGCTCGACGCGTTCACCGAGAGTCAGTTGCCCGCCGGTTACGGTGCCGGACGGATGGGCCGATGGCTCGGTTCGGGGCGCCTCGGCATCGTGGGCTATGCCTTCACCCGAGTGGAGAAGGCCCAGCGTGCCTTGCTGGTGGCCGCCGGCGGACCGATGCATGCTCCCTACCTGAAGGACGACCTGCGGATCAGCGGCCTGGCCCTGCTCGGCACCGTGCTGGTGGTCCCACTCGCCTCACTGCTGGCGATCATCCTGGCCCTGGTGCTGCTCACCGCCTGAGCCTCCTCACGCCTCCTGGGTGATGGTCACCTCGACCTGCTGGGTGGACTTCCCACCGCCCGCATACACCCCACGCATCGGAGTGACGTCCGGGTATTCGCGGCCCCGACCGACCAAAACGTGGTGCTCCTGCACCGGAATCAGGTTCGTCGGGTCGAAGCCGATCCACTCCCCGCACCAGTACTCCACCCAGGCGTGCGACTCCCCGTGACGGGGACCCCGATCTCGGCTCGGCTGGTCTGCGGGTGCAGATAGCCGGAGACGTACCTGGTGGGAATGTCCAAGCTGCGCAGGGCCCCCGCCACCAGGTGGGCCAGGTCTTGGCAGACGCCGTTGCGGGCGGCCCATGCCTCGGCTGCGCGGGTGTGCACCCCGGTCACGCCGGGCACGTACTCGACCTCCTCGCGTACCGCCGTGGCGACCGCCGGTGCCGCATCGACGGGCTCGAGATCTCCGGCCGCCGACCTGGCCAACTGGACCAGGTCCGTCGCCGGCTCGGTGGTCGGTGTGGTGGCCAGATACTCGCTCATCCGATCGCGCAGCTCAGGCGACCGGAGCGTGGTCCATCCCGCCGGGCTCGCCGACCGTACCGGCGCGGTCACCTCCACCCGTGACTCGGCCACCACCGCCAACTCGTCGTGCGCGCCGAGCATCTCGAACGCGGTGACCGATGCACCCCAGTAGTCGCGGTATTCCGAGCTGTAGGTGTATGGGGTGGCCTGCAGGCTCGCTTCCAGCACTGCCTGGCCGGGGAGCGTCGCGGGCCGCATCCGCACCTCGTTGTAGGACGCGGTGACCGTGCGGGCGTACTGGAACGCAGTGCGGTGCACGATGTGCAGTCGGCTCACAGTCGGTCTCCAATCCAGTCCTCGGCGACGTCCGAGGGAAAGTAACGCAGCCGGATCGCGTCGCTCGCCTCCGAGCAGCCCTCCTGGACGGCCACCATCTCGTCGGTGAGCGATCCCAGCAGACTCAGCAGGGGTTGATACTCCAGCCGCGAACGCACCCGGCCGAGCACCTTGCGGGCGTCCTCCTCGCCGAGACCGCGCCCGTCGATCGGGGCGAGCCGGCCCAGGCACCGTTCGGCCTGCTCCAGGGAGAACAGCACCGAGCGCGGGAACAGGCGGTCCAGCAGCAGGAACTCGGCTGCCAGTGCCTCCGAGTCCCGGCCCCGGTACGTGCGCAGGAACGCCTCGTGCGCACCGCACGAACGCAGCAGAGTGGTCCAGCCGGGTCCGCTGCCACCGGCGAGCGTGTGACTGGTGACCAGTCGGGCGGTCATGTCGGCACGTTCGATGCTGCGGCCGAGCAGGAAGAACTGCAGTGTGTCGTCCCGCCGGGTGGCGGCATCAGTGATCCCACCGACGATCGCCGCACGTTCGCGCACCCAGCCGAAGTACTCGTGCGGGCTGGAGGCGCGGATCCGGCCCGGCAGCGCGTTCCAGGACGAGTTCAGGCATTCCCACAGCTCGGAGGAGAGCACCTCCCGGGCCCGGCGGGCATTCTCTCGCGCCGCTGCGAGGGCCCCTGCGATGGAGCCCGGAGCGGTGCGATCGTAGGCCAGCATGTCCAGCACGGTGGTACGGGTGGCCTCAGTGTCCTCCGGTGGCGGTGGGGCACCCATCACGGCCAGGAGCTCCCGGCAGGCACCGTCCTCCTCCATCCACGGGTCCTCGAGGAGGTACTGCAGGTGGGCGTCGACGATCCGGGCGGTGTCGTCCGCGCGCTCGACGTATCGGCCGATCCAGAACAGGGACTCGGCGATGCGGCTCAGCATCCTGGCCTCCGGGCGGTGAATCGCCGGGTCGGCGGCTCGGTCGTGCCGGTGGCTCCGGCCTGTTGCTGCTGCTGGTTCTGCTCCCGGATCTCGGTATCGGTGGGGTTGGCGTCCTGGCGGACCCCGGCGGGCCCCGACGGCTCTGCGGTGTCGTCACGTGGCACCACGGCAGGGCGAGCACCGCGCCGGGACGCACCGAGCACCCAGGTGTCCTTGGACCCGCCACCCTGGGACGAGTTCACCACCAACTGTCCCTCGGCGAGGGCCACCCGGGTGAGCCCGCCGGGCAGCACCCAGACGTCGTCGCCGTCATTGACGGCGAACGGGCGCAGGTCGACGTGCCGGGGCCGCAGGGAGTCTCCGGCGAGAGTGGGCACAGTGGACAGTTGCACCACCGGCTGAGCGATCCAGCCCCGCGGGTCGGCCCGCAGCCGCGAGCGCGCCTGGTCCAGCTCGTCCCGGGAGGCTGCCGGGCCGATGATGATGCCCTTTCCTCCGGAACCGTCCACGGGTTTGACCACCAGCTCGTCCAACCGGTCCAGCACCTCGGTCAGCGAGTCCGGGTCCTCCAGCCGCCAGGTGTCCACGTTGTTCAGCAGGGGTTCCTCACCGAGGTAGTAGCGGATCAGGTCCGGCAGGTAGGTGTAGGTGAGCTTGTCGTCGGCCACCCCGTTGCCAATGGCATTGGCGATGGTCACCGAGCCGGCACGGGCCGCGCCGAGCAGCCCGGGGCACCCGAGCAGCGAGTCCGGCCGGAACACCACCGGATCGATGAAGTCGTCGTCCACGCGCCGGTAGATCACGTCGACACGGCGGCGCCCTTCGGTGGTGCGCATGTACACCTTGCCGCCGGCGCAGAACAGGTCCCGGCCTTCGACCAGTTCCACGCCCATCAGTCGGGCGAGCAGGGAGTGTTCGAAGTAGGCCGAGTTGTACACGCCCGGTGTGAGCACCACCACCACCGGCTCGTCCACACCCGAGGGTGCGGCGGCGTGCAACGCGTGCAGCAGGCGGCGCGGGTAGTCGGCCACCGGTCGGATCCGCATGCGGGCGAACAGCTCCGGGAAAGACTGCGCCATCGCGCGCCGGTTGGAGAGCACGTAGCTGACGCCGCTGGGCACCCGCACATTGTCCTCGAGCACCCGCCATCCGCCGGCCCCGTCGCGGATCACATCGATTCCGCCGACGTGCACCCGCACCCCGTTCGGGGGTTCGATCCCCCGCGCTGCCCGGGCGAAATGCCCGGACGAGACGATCAGAGCACGGGGCAGGACGCCGTCGGCGATCGCCTGCTGCGGACCGTACGCATCGGCGAGGAGTGCTTCCAGGGCACGCACCCGCTGCGCGATGCCCGGGGCGAGCACGTCCCACTCCTCCGCGGCAATCACCCGTGGCACCGAGTCCAACGGGAACGGCCGCTCCTCCCCGCCGACGTCGAAGGTGACCCCCTGCGCCAGGTAGGAGCGCGCCAGCGCATCGGCGCGTACCCGCAGCTCGTCGGCGTTCAGGCTGCCCATGGTGCGGTGCACATGCTGATACGGGCCCCGCACCTCGTGCCCGGGCTCGATCATCTCGTCCCAGGCCACGCCGTCGGGGTAACCGTCGAACAGATCTGCCATACCCCCGACGCTAGTGCCCCGATGTGTCGGGCGCGTGCCGAATGCGACCGCACCGCTAGCCTGGCTGCCATGAGCCTGCTGAGTCGTGCCGTTCGCGTGGTCGCCGACGTCGCCGTCGAGGCGATCCGTCACCAGAGCCGCCGGCGGCGCGGCGCATCCTCCGGCGCGCGGCCCGCACCGCGACAGGAGGGGGTGCACGAGTTCGACGGGCCGCTGCCCACGCTCGCATACGCGCCCCGCTCGGACGGCCGGCCCGACCCGGGCGAGGTGGTCTGGGCCTGGGTTCCTTACGACGAGAACAACGGCCAGGGAAAAGACCGGCCGGTGCTGATCATCGCCGAGCACGCCGGTGGTCTCCTCGGACTGCAGCTGACCTCCAAGGACCACGACCGGGACGCCGAGGATGAGGCACGCTGGGGCCGCTACTGGGTAGATGTGGGCAGCGGCGGCTGGGACTCGCAGCGGCGACCGTCGGAGGCGCGCCTCGATCGCGTGCTCTGGCTCGCCGACGATGCGGTACGTCGTGAGGGCGCCGCACTGGAGCGAGCCCGGTTCGACGACGTCGTCGCAGCGCTGCGTGACCACCGACACGGCGACTGATCTGCCGCACGGCTGCTAGAATCGGCCGCTGGACATCAGCGCGGGATCACCGATGCTCGCGCGATAGCCGCCCATCGACCCACCACAGGGCATCCCCACGCCCCGTCCCGCGGTCATGGGACGCCCTCTACGACGTCATCAATGAGAGTTTCGCGCAAGCGAACGCACGAGAGAGTCAACACGTGGCAAACATCAAGTCCCAGATCAAGCGGATCCGCACCAACGAGAAGGCTCGCCTTCGGAACAAGCGGTACCGTTCCGAGCTGAAGACCTACGTCCGCAAGGTGCGCGATGCCGTGGCCGCCGGTGAGAAGGAGACCGCCGACGCCGCGCTTCGTACCGCGACGCAGAAGCTGGACAAGGCGGTGAGCAAGGGCGTGATCCACAAGAACCAGGCCTCCAACCGCAAGTCGGCGCTGGCCAAGCAGGTCGCCTCGCTCTGAGCCGACCCGGCCATCACAGCAGGTGAACGGCGCTGCACCCGATCCGGGTGCAGCGCCGTTTCGCGTCCCGACGCCGCCGGATCAACGGACGGTGAGCGGCCGGGCCACGCCTTCGTAGTAGTCCACCAGCTGCTCGCACAGCGCGTGCCAGCTGCGCGGCAGGATGGCCCGACGGCCCGCCTCCCCCATCCGGGCCCGCATCCCCCGGTCCTGCACCAGGGTGCGGACTGCACCGTACAGAGCCGTGGCGTCGTGCGGGGCGACCAGGTATCCGGTTTCCCCCGCCTGCACCAGGTCCAGCGGTCCACCGACGGCGGGAGCCACCACGGGCAGTCCGGACGCCATCGCCTCCTGCAGGGTCTGCCCGAACGTCTCCGACGTGCCCGTGTGCACGAACACATCCAGCGCGGCATACGCCGCGGCGAGCTCGTTCCCTTCCATCCGGCCCAGCAGGACCGCGTCCGTGCCGTGCAGCGTCCGCTCGAGCGCGAGCCGGTCGGGGCCGTCACCGACCACCACCAGGCGGGCACCGCGCATGCGCGCGAGCGGCGCCAGCTCCGTCACGTTCTTCTCCGGCGCGAGTCGACCCACGTATCCGATCAGCGCCTCGCCATGTGGGCTGAGCCGTTCCCGCAGTTCGCGGCCGGCCGTGCTGGTGCGCCATCGGGGGTGGTAGAGCGCCGAGTCCACGCCACGGCCCCACCACATGGTGCGCTCGACCCCGGCCGCGGCCAGATCGTCCAACGAGGCGCGCGACGGCGCGAGGGTCAGATCTGCGAGCCCGTGCACGTGGCGAATCCACCGCCAGGCGGCGTGGTGGGTCAGGGAGAGGCCGTAGGACCTCGTGTACCGCGCCACGTCGGTCTGGAACACGGCCACCGACCCGATGCCCTGACGGCGCGCCAGCGCCAGGGCTTGGGCGCCGATCCCGAACGGGGCCGCGGCATGCAGGACGTCCGGCTGGAAGTCCAGCACCGCCTTCGTCAGCCGCCGGCTCGGGACCGCTGCACGGAAGCCCCGGTAGTCCAGCGCGGGAACCGGATGCACCGGGAAACCCGCGTATTCACGTGGCGCGGGGCCCGGACAGACCACGATCGCCTCGTGCCCGCCGGCGCGCAGGTGGTCGAGCACCCGCAACACGGAGGTCGTCACGCCGTTGAGGCTGGGAAGGAACGATTCGGTCACCACAGCGACTCGCACACGCGCCATTCTTGTGACGGCGTGTGAACGCAGCGCAGCGGGGGTCCGACTCTCTGGTGAACCTTCGGGAGCCGCAGCAGGCTCCTCCTGGCATCATCCTTCGCGTGCGGTGATCACGCGGAGCACGGCACGTTCGACGGCGAAGCGGGCGTCCCGCCCTTCACCCTTGACCTGAGCATCGGCATCGGCGACGGCGGTGATCGCCGCGGCCAGCCCGTCCGGGCCCCAACCGCGTAGGTCCCGGCGCGCCCGGTCGATCTGCCACGGCGCCATGCCCAGGTCCGCGGCTGTTCCGCGGCCACGGGCGGCAGCCACCTTCGCCAAGGTGCGTAGCTTCATCGCGAGAACGGCGACCAGCGGAACAGGATCCACACCGGTCTCCAGGGCGTGCCGAAGCAACGTGATTGCCTCGGTGCGCTCCCCCGCCACGGCGGCATCGGCCACCCGGAACCCGGTGGCCTCCACCCGGCCGCCGTAGTAGCGCTCCACGACGTCCGGGGTGATGGTGCCGGAAGTGTCGGCGATGAGCTGGGAGCAGCCGGCGGCCAGCTCACGCAGATCGGACCCGAGTGCTTCCACCAGAGACTGGACAGCCGGTCGGGTCGCGCGGCGTTCAGCGGAGCTGAACTCCGCTGCAGCGAAGTCCACCTTGTCCGAGTCTCGCTTGATCACCTCACAGGTGACCACCGGGTAGCCGGCCTTGGCGATCGCGTCGAGGAGCTTCTTGCCGCGGGTGCCCTTCTCGTGGCGGATCACCATGGTCACGTCGCTCACCGTCTGACCGGCGGAGGCCACATAACTGAGCGCGTCCTCGACGAAGGCGTCCGAGGCAGCTTCTGCGCCGGATACGACGAGGTGGCGGTGCTCGCCGAACAATGACGGGCTGGTCAGCATGTCCAGCTGACCGCGGTCATACACCCCGGCTTCGATCTGGGTGACCTCGGCCTCTGGGTCGTGCTCGCGGACGAGCGCCGCGACACGGGCGACGGCCCGATCGACGAGGAGTCCTTCGCCGCCGCGCACCAGCACGATCGGTGCAAGCGGGACGTCGCGCCAGGATGGGCCGGCGGCAGGGCGGGAACGACGAGCAGGAGGCACGTGCACAGCCTGCCATCACCTGCCCACATCGGGTAATGCGTGCCCGGGATCGGGGCGGGAAGCACGGTGGCTGCCCGCCCCGACCTTGGTCAGGGCAGCGCTACTTCTCGGCGGCGCGGTGTCGTCGCGCGCCCATGAGCACCAGTGCACCGAGACCGGTCATCAGCAACGCCGCAGGAATCACCCACGCACCCACGCGTGCGCCCGTCGCGGGCAGGTCCGGTGACGGCGGCACCTGGTGTTCCGTCGCACAGGTGGCATCGGGGTCGCAGACGCCGCGTGGATCGTCCGTGAGGACGACATTGTCGACCGCCAGGTCCCCAGCCCCGGTCACCGTGACCGAATAGGTGATCTCGACAACGTCACCGGGAGCCAGACTTCCCGTCCAGTCCAGGGTCGAACCATCAACCCTGATCGAACCACTGCTCGCCGACGCATCATCGTTGAAGGTGGCATCATCCAGCACGCCGGACAGGTCATCACTCACCCTCGCCTCAGCCACCGGCCCTGCCCCGGTATGGGTCACGGTCACCGAGTACGTGATGACATCACCCTGGCTGACCTGCGAACCGGGACCACCATCAGCGGACTTGGAGTACACGAACCCACCGACCCTGTTCTCCGTGACGCAGTCGGCATCCGAGTCACATCCCGGACTGGTCACCACATTCCGCAACGAACCATCACCAGTACCCACCGGCTGCACCGTCACCGAATAGGAGATCGTCACCACATCGCCGCGTGCCAACGTGCCGTCCCAGTCGATCGTGCCGGACTCGGAATCGTAGGACGCCGCACCGGCCGAGGCCTGCAGATCGTCGTTGTAGACCGCATCATCGAGCACCGCGGTGAGATCGTCACTCAACTCAGCCGGCACACTCCCCTGCCCGGACTGGGTCACGGTCAACGTGTAGGCGACCGTCTCGCCTTCTGCCACACCACCACCCGGAGCAGGATCGGCAGACTTCACCACGCCGTACCCCCCGTAGGGATGACTCGACTGGCACTCCTCGGCCGTGCCGCACCCATCACTGGCCACGGTGTTGTCGACAGAGGTGTCACCCGAACCGGTGACCATGACCGAATACGAGATCGTCACAACGTCATCGATGCCAAGATCACCACTCCACCTCAACTCCTGGGCGTCCTCGTCGAACTCCGCCGCACCAGCCGAAGCAACGAGATCACCATTCCAGACCGCGTCATCCAACACATCAGAGAGGTCATCGACCAACGACGCCCCCTCCACCGCCGCAGCACCCTCCTGTGCCACTGTCAGCGTGTAGGCAACCGTGTCACCATCAGTGACCGCACTACCAGGCGCCGGCTCAGCAGACTTCTCCACCGAGTAGTCACCAACCGGGTGCTCAGTCGCACACGCATCCGACCCACACCCCGGACTCGTCACAACGTTCCCCACCTGTCCGTCGCCAGACGAGACGTCTCCGGCGTCGTCGACAGTCACCGAGTACGTGATCCTGGCACTCCCGCCGTCGAGAAGTGTCCCGTTCCAGTTGAGCGTCGTGCCGGTGACGTCCACCTCGCCGGCAGTAGCGCTGGCGTCACCGTTGTAGCTCGCATCATCGAGCACATCAGACAAGTCATCGCTCACGTTGGCCGCTGCCGAGTCGTTCCCGATCTGCGCGACCTCGATCGTGTAGGTCACCACGTCCCCTGGGTGAACAGCCGTTCCCGGCTCCGGGTCGGAGGACTTCGTCACGACGTAGTTCCCCTCCGCGGCCGGGATTTCCACCGATGCCGAGACATCGACCGGGTTGAACGTCCAATCGTCGATCAGCCGAACGTCACCCCACGGGCCTGTCACACCGTCGTTGGGGTTCCGCGGCGTACAGGGCCAGCCATGCACACCACCGGACACCGAACTGTCCTGCCCGTCACGTCCGTCCAGAACGGGGGGTAGGCAGGACTGATCCCGCTCCTCAGTCTGCAGCTCGGAATCATTCCAGTAGAGCGTCGAGGTACCATCTGCGGTTCCGGTCAACGCCGTGACCGAAATTCCGCCGCGGGACTCGACATCGCCGTTCACGAAGTGAATCTCGCCAGCCTGGGTGATCCGCATCGTCGCGTTGAACCGGGTGGACGGTGAGATCGCGTTTCCTTCACCGTCCAAGCCGTCGAAGGCCACCGACGGTTCCGCGCCGGTGTTGACCGAGACGGGGATCGTGCGATCCACAGTGTCGTCGTAACTGCCGTTTCCATCGGCATCGATCAACAGGTCCGCGTTCCCGACATGATTCGTCTCGAAGGAGAACGTCCCCTCCCGCGTGTCCGGCGTGTCCGGCGTGAATCTCAGCTCCGACACTGTGGGGGGCTGCACGGGAGGCAGAATGAACTGGGTCGCACCGGTCGCATCGGCAGCCGACGCCGGAAGATCAGCCGCAGGAGGAGCGAAGAACATGTTGTACAGCGGGCCGCACTCCTGACCGGAGTTGCTCAGGTGATCGTCGTAGTACGGCCCCGACGGGCGGTCCTCCGCACTCTGATAGGCCGATTCACACGTGCCGTCGTAGACGACGCCGAACTGGTTGGACGAGAACAGGCTCTCGATACCGTAGAAGTCGAAGTAGGACACCTCGTACTGATGGCCGGATGCGCCCACGTACCAGAGCGTGAGGTCGACGAACTCCCGGTTCCACATCAGGAAGCGGTCCGTCCAGACCCGCCCCGGGATAGCCGTTCCGCCATCGGCCACCGTGATGTCCCAGGTGAATGCTCCACCGAAATCACCAGGACGATGCACATCGACCGTCCAGACACCGGATGTCTCCGACGTCATCGGCCCGATCTCACACACGGATCCGAGGGCAGCCCCAGCGGGAGTGGTGCACGTCTGCGTCGCACCATCCGGCGCCGTCACGGTGAAGACCGCAGAGCCAGTGAAACTCCAGCGATTGACCACTTCGAAGGCCGCCGACACTGTCTCCCCCGCATCGGCATACGCATAGAACGTCTGTGATTGGCGGATACCTGTGCCGTCAGGACTCGAAGCCGCGCTCGCCGCGGGAGCCGGCGCAACCGTCGCCTCCACGGCAGCAAGGCCCGTCGCAACGAGCAGCGCGACCGTGAACACTCCGGCCGCCCTGCGCCATCGCGCACGCCTGGACATGACGCTTCTCAATGCGGTACTCATCTGGTCCCTTCAGTGCCCTCGCTGGCCGATGCCTCTCCCCCGAGAGGACGCGAGTGCGCCACACATCGACCGCCGTTCGTCGCAGATTACCGTCTGGCACACGAGCGCACCGGATGAGATCTAGGTGACGCCCGGGTGAGAGCGGGGTGAAATCCACGAGACCGGCACACAAACCGGACCGCGAGTGAGCGGAACGGCGTTCGTTCGCGATCAGAACCCTCACCTCGACACTTCAGGACGCTGACGGTTCAGGCGATCTCGACACGTGCACCCGGAAGGGCACCGAACACCAACGCCACCGAGGAGATCCACGCAGTGAACCAGGACGCCGCGATGGCCACCGCGGAGGCCGTATCGGGCGCCCACGGCGCCAGCAACGCGGCCACCAGGCCGAAGATCGTGGCCGGTGCGACCGCGGGACCTGCCAGCAGGTTCGCGGGCACGGCATACAGCGGGACGGCAGGGTCGAGCAGCAGCAGGACGGGGGTGCAGGCCAGCTGCGCGGCCACCGGCACCGCGACCGCCCACGCCAGCGGCCGGGGCAGCCACTGGCCGAGCCGCTCTGCGAGCGGACCGGTACCAGCGAGCAGGCCACCCGTGGCGAGGACGGAGAGGGCGAAGCCGAAGGAGCGCACCATCCACGGATCCGCGGCCAGCAGCACGATCACGGCAGTGGCGAGCGCCGGGAGCGCGGCACGCGGCCGGCGTAGGCACAGCCCCACCAGGAGCACAGCGCCCATCACCGCCGAGCGCAACACGCTGCCATCCGGACGCACCAGAGCGACGAAGGCGATCAGTACGACCCCGCCGACCCCAGCACGCACCGCCCGCGGTGCCCAGAACATCACCAGGAGTACGACCGCGAGCACCAGCGCCACGTGGGCGCCGGACACAGCGGTCAGATGAGTCAGGCTCGTGTCCCGCATCGCTTGCTGCAGCGCGGGTGGGAGCCCGCGATCGTCCCCCAGCGCGATGCCGGGCACGAGCCCCCGTGCTGCCGGCGGCAGCTCGGTGCTCACCTGCACCAGGCCGCTCCGGAGTTCGGCAACAACGCTCCACCACCCATGCGGTGGGTCGCGTTCCCCCGAGCCGGACGGGAGGACGAGCAAGGCACGGTCGTCACCGCGTTCGGTGGCCGCCAGCCGGCCAACGACGCGCAACTCCGTACCGACGAGCAGGTCGCGCCAGCTCTCGTCCGCAAGCACGAGCACCGGGAGGTCGACGTTCGCGCCGTTCGCAGTGACGAGGATCGCATCAGCGCGGACCCCGGGCCGCCCGTCCAGAGGCACCGGCTCCTTGGTGAGGCGCAACCACACCTCAGCCGTGACGCCGTCGAGAGCCGCCACCTCCTCGGCGCGTTGTTCCACCCGCACGGCGAGGCCGGCCAGCACCACGGCCGCGATCAGCAGTGCAAGCACTCCGGTGGTGGTGCAGGCGTGACCGGTACGAGCATGGTGGCGCCGCCGATGGCACCGTCGTTGGTGCCGCAGCAGTACGGCCGCACCGACGAGCAGGCACAGCACCCCTGCCCAGGTCACCGAGGTCGGCGCGACCAGCCCCGCCCAGCACCCCGCCCAGGTGAGGCCCGCGGCCGGAGCGAGGCGCCAGTCATGCGCGGGAGATCCGCTCACACCCGGACCCGGTCCCGCACTCTCTCAAGCGTCGCCGGTCCGATGCCGGAGATCTCGAGCAATTGATCAACCGAAGCGAAGCCACCGGCCTCCTCGCGCCAGGCGATGATGTCGGCAGCCCGGGCCGGGCCGACTCCTGGCAGGCTCTGCAAGGCAGCGGCGTCTGCGGTGTTCAGGTCCACCACGGTGCTTCCGTCCTGGCCCGGAGTGCCCGGCCCCGCCGCTCCTGAGCTGTTGCCCCCCGGTGGTGCGTTCTCCTCCGTGGTCGGTAGATACACCTGCTGGCCGTCGATGACCGGTGCAGCCAGGTTGACGGCGTCGAGGTCAGCGTTCGGGACCGCTCCCCCGGCGCCGTCGATCGCATCAGCGACCCGCGACCCGGCCGGCAGCACGACCAGTCCTGGCTCGTGCACCGCCCCGGCCACGTGCACCAGAGTGTGTGCCTCGGACGCCCCGCCAGTCGGCTCCTGGGTGGGCACCGCGCTGGGCGTGGACACCACGCTGGGCATGGGCATCGGCGCCACGCTCACGGGCGGGGACCCCAGGACCAGCACACCCGCTCCGAGCAGACCGAGCACCAGCACCACGATCCCGACCCGGGCCACCACCACGGTGCGGATCCCCCGCTTCCCGGACCGGCGCCGTACACGCGTGTCGGAGGACGCCACGGCCGGACGGTACGCGGCCACGGTGGCGCGGCGGAGACGGTCACGGGCATCGCTCACGCGGGCACGCTAACCAGTGGTCCGACACGGGTGTGCGGTGCGTCTCGGCCCCTGTGGACAGCGGTGCATCGGGACGGCCGTGGGGATGAACATTCGTTGTCCATCGAGCGCCCCGGGTGCCGACCCCGCTAGTCTCGGCGCTCATGAGCGAGATGAGCGAGGCAGAACTGGCGGCACTGCGGGCAGCAGCGGCTCAGGCCGAGGCGGAGGCCGCGGCGGCGCGGGCCGAAGCAGCGAAGGCGGCTCTGGCGGCCGCGGAGGCGCGGGCGGGCACTGGGGCTGATCCTGCGCCCCGTGGGGTTGAGCCTGCGCCGTCGGCCCCGCCTGCGCCGTCGGCCCCGCCTGAGCCGGCAGCCCCGGCGGACCTGAGCGAGCAGGCGGCAACGATCGCGGCCGGCTACCGCACGGACGTCCCGCACCTGCCCCTGGGGGCCCTGGTGGAGGCGGACGAGCCGGTGCCCGGTGTGCAGATCGGAGTACCGCTCGCGGTCCTGAACCGGCACGGCCTGGTGGCCGGCGCCACCGGCACCGGGAAGACCCGCACCCTGCAGGGCATGGCCGAGGGTCTCTCCGAGGCGGGGGTGCCGGTGTTCCTGGCCGACATCAAGGGCGATCTCTCCGGCCTGGCGGTGCCGGGCGAGAGCAGCGACAAGCTCCTCGAGCGCACCTCCGGGATCGGGCAGGGCTGGAGCCCAACGGACTACCCGGTGGAGTTCTACAGCCTCGGCGGCATCGGCAAGGGCGTACCGATCCGCACCACAGTGACCGACTTCGGTCCATTGCTGCTCGCCAAGGTGCTCGACCTGAACGAGACCCAGGAGTCCGCCCTCACCCTGATCGTGCACTGGGCGGACCAGCAGGGCCTGGCGCTCCTCGACCTCAAGGACCTGCGGTCGGTGATCGCCTATCTCACCAGCGACGAGGGTAAGGACGAGCTGACGGGCATCGGTGGCGTGGCCAGCTCCACCGCCGGGGTGATCCTGCGGGAGGTCTCCGCCCTCGAGGCACAGGGCGGCGACGCCTTCTTCGGCGAACCGGCGTTCGCGACCGCAGACCTGCTGCGCACGGTCGAGGACGGGCGCGGGGTCATCTCCGCGCTGGAGCTGCCCGCCCTGCAGGACCGGCCCGCGGTCTTCTCCACCTTCCTGATGTGGCTGCTCGCGGACCTCTTCGGCGAACTGCCAGAGGTGGGGGACGCGGAGAAGCCGAAGTTGGTGTTCTTCTTCGACGAGGCGCACCTGTTGTTCAACGGGGCGTCGAAGGCATTCACGGAACAGGTGGTGCAGACTGTCCGGCTGATCCGCTCCAAGGGGGTCGGCATCTTCTTCGTCACCCAGACGCCCAAGGACGTGCCCGACGACGTGCTGGCGCAGCTGGGCAGCCGGGTGCAGCACGCGCTGCGGGCACACACCCCGAACGACGCGAAGGCGCTGCGTGCCACGGTGCGCACCTACCCCACCTCCGGCTACGACCTCGAGGAGTTGCTCACCTCGCTCGGCACCGGTGAGGCGGTCGTCACCGTGCTGGACGACGAGGGGGTCCCCACCCCGGTGGCGTGGACGCGGATGCGCGCCCCGCGCGCCTCGATGGACCCGGCCCCCGAGCAGGCCATGGACCAGCGGATCGCCGCCTCACGGGGTCAGGAGAAGTACGGCGCCGCGGTGGACCGGGAGTCCGCCTTCGAGCTGCTCTCCCAACGCATCGAGGCCGAGGAGAAGTCCGCCGAGGAGGAAGCGGCAGCAGCGGCGAAGGCCGACGAGCTCGAGGAGATGGAGGCCAAGCTCCGCAAGGAGGCCGAGTCCGCCCGGAAAGCCGAGGAGCGTGCGGCGCAGCAGCGGGCCCGGGCGGGCCGGTCCGTGCTCACCTCGGTGCTCCGCAGCGCCGGCACGGTCGTCGCCCGGGAGGTCACCCGCTCGCTGTTCGGCACCCGGCGGCGCCGCCGCTGACTCAGGCGGGCACGATGTTGACCAGCTTGGGGGCGCGCACGATGACCTTGCGCACCCCGGCGCCGTCCAACGCACGCTGCACCCCGGGTGCGGCCAGTGCCAGAGCCTCCAGGTCGCCGTCGGAGATCGACGGGGAGACCTCCAGACGGTCGCGCACCTTGCCCTTGACCTGCACCACGCAGGTGACGGTGTCCTCCACCAGCAGCGCCTCGTCCACCTCCGGCCAGGAGGTGCGCGCGATGGTGGGCTCGTGGCCGAGCCGCTCCCACATCTCCTCGGCCGTGTAGGGCGCCACCAGGGAGAGCAGGATCGCGACCGTCTCGGTCGCCTCCCGCACCGCCGGGTCGGCCGGGCCGCAGCCGGAGTCGATCGCCTTCCGGGTGGCGTTCACCAGCTCCATCGTGCGGGCCACCACCACGTTGAACCGGTGCGCCTCGATCAGGGAGGCCGCCTCGTGCAGGGTCTTGTGAGTCACCTTGCGCAGGGCGGGATCGCCCTGGACTACCGAGGTCCCGACGGCGGAGGTCACGTCTCCCGCCAGGCGCCACGCCCGCTGCAGGAACCGCAGCGACCCGGCTGGGGACATGTCCGCCCAGTCGATGTCGTCCTCCGGGGGGCCGGCGAAGACCAGGGTGAGACGCACGGCGTCCACCCCGAACTCGTCCAGCTGCTCACCGAGGTTCACGCCGTTGCCCAGGGACTTGCTCATCTTCTTGCCCTGGTTGATCACCACGCCCTGGTTCAGTTGGGCGGCGAACGGCTCGCGGACCTCCAGCAGGCCCATGTCGGCCAGGACCTTGGTGAAGAAGCGCGCGTACAGCAGGTGCAACACGGCGTGCTCCACACCGCCGACGTAGATGTCGGCCGCCATCCAGGCGTTGGTGAGCTCGGGGTCGAACGCCTGGGTGTCGTCGTTCGGTGAGCAGTACCGCAGGAAGTACCAGGAGGAGTCCACGAAGGTGTCCATCGTGTCCGTGTCCCGCTTCGCCGGTGCGCTGCAGCTCGGGCACGGCACGTTGACCCAGTCGGTGGCGGTGGCGAGCGGGGAGACACCCTTGGGCTTGAGGTCGGCGCCGCGCATGTCGGGCAGCGTGACCGGCAGCTGGTCCTCGGGCACCGGCACGGCGCCGCAGGACTCGCAGTGGATGATCGGGATCGGGCAACCCCAGTAGCGTTGCCGGCTGAGCAGCCAGTCACGCAACCGGAAGTTCACGGCGCCGGTTCCGGTGCCCGCGGCCTCCAGCCGCTCCACGATCCGGCTGATCCCGGTGGCCTTGTCGCTCAGGCCGTCCAGTTCGCCGGAACTGACGTAGGTGCCGTCGCCGGTGGTGGCGATCCCGGAGGTTTCCGGGTTCTCCTCGCCGGTGTCGATCACGCGACGCACCGGCAGGTCCATGGCGCGGGCGAAGTCCAGGTCGCGCTGGTCGTGCGCGGGCACCGCCATGATCGCGCCGGTGCCGTAGTCGGCCAGCACGTAGTCGGCGGCCCACACCGGCACCTGCTCGCCGTTGACCGGGTTGGTGGCGGTGATGCCCAGGTCCACGCCGGTCTTCGGCCGGTCGGTGGACATCCGCTCGATGTCGGACTCCCGGCGGGTCTGCTCCAGGTACTCCTGGTAGGCGGTGCGGCGGTCCGGGGCCACGATCTCCCCGGCCAGGCCAGCGTCGGCGGCGACCACCATGAAGGTGGCGCCGTAGAGGGTGTCCGGGCGGGTGGTGTAGACGGTCACCGACCGGTCCGAGCCGTCGGCCAGGTGCAGGCTGAAGTCGACGTGCGCACCCTCGGAGCGGCCGATCCAGTTCCGCTGTGCCGTGACCACCCGGTCCGGCCAGGTCGGGCCGAGCGTGTCCAGGTCGTCCAGCAGCTCCTGGGCGTACTCGGTGATCCGGAAGTACCACTGGTTCAGCTCACGCTTGGTGACCTCGGCACCGCACCGCTCGCACCGCCCGTCCACGACCTGCTCGTTCGCGAGCACGGTCTGGTCGTTCGGGCACCAGTTCACCGGCGAGTACTTCTGGTAGGCCAGACCACGCTCGGCGAACTTCAGGAACAGCCACTGGGTCCAGCGGTAGTACTCCGGGTCGGAGGTGTGCAGCCGGCGGGACCAGTCGAAGCTGATGCCGAACTTCTTGAACGAGGCCGCCTGGGTCTCGATGTTGCCGTAGGTGTAGGTGGCGGGGTGCTCGTCATTGCGGATGGCGGCGTTCTCGGCCGGCAGGCCGAAGGAGTCCCAGCCCATCGGGTTCATCACCTCGAACCCGCGCAGCCGCCAGTACCGGGCGATCACGTCGTGCAGGGCGGTGACCTCGGCGTGCCCCATGTGCAGGTCCCCGGAGGGGTAGGGGAACATCGTCAGCGCGTACTTCTTCTCCTTCGCGCCGGAGACCACGGCAGCGTCGTCGGCGCGGAAGGGCTGGAGCTCCTCCCACACGGGGAGCCACTTTGCCTCCAGCTCGTGCGGGTCGTAGCCGGCCGGTTCGCTGCTGCGTGTCTCGCTCATCCCTCGTCTTCCGTTCGTGGGGTCCTGGGCACAAAAAAGCCCCTCACGCAGAGGGGCGGCCGCGGCGATGGAGTTACCGTCGCGGCTCGGTAAGGAGCAGGACCGACGTCATGGGCACATGGTAGCGCACCGCGTCACCACGAGGGTGGCCTGGATGTCGCGATCGCGCCGGATCTCGACACTCATGCCACCCTCGCGGCAGCCTGGGTGAGACGGGCCGCCTCTCGGCCCGCACGCTCGACGCGGGCCGCCAGCTCCGCACCGGGCGCTCCGGCGACGGCGAAGTCGTCCTTCGCGGCGTAGACAGCCGTCGGCACCACGAGGGCGCCGAAGTAGGCGAACAGCGGCCGCATCGCCTGGTCGATCATCAACTGGTGCCGCGAGCTTCCGCCGGTGGCGGCGAGGAGCACCGGCTTGCCACGCATCGCCACCGGGTCCACCAGGTCCCAGAACCCCTTGAACAATCCGGCGTAGGAGCCACGGAAGACGGGTGTCCCGGCCACCACCAGATCGGCGCGCTCTACGGCCCGCAGCGACTCGTCGAGGGTCGCCGACCCCAGCCCCATGACGGTCGCCTCCGCGATGTCGGAGGCCAGGTCGCGCACGTCGATGGTCCGGGTGCTCACTCCGGGTGCCGAGGCCGCGACCTCACGCACCAACGCGTCGGTGAGCGAACGGGTACTGGAGGGGAATCCCACTCCCCCGTTGACGGCCACCACCTGGATGGCCTCGTCTGTCTGTGTCGTCATGCCGATCCCTCCTCGTGGGTGGCTCGCTGGAGCTTGGTGCAGATCCGTACCAGCTGCGCCTGTTCGTCCTCGGTGAGCACGCCGTCGACCATCCCGGTGATCGAGCGGACGTGCCTGCGGCCGACCCGGCGCTGCAGCTCGGCCCCGCGCTCGGTGAGCGCGACCACCACACCGCGACCATCGCCGTCAACCACTCTCCGCTCCAGCAGCCCATCGGCGGCGAGCCGGTCCACCATCCGGGACAAGCTCGGCTGGCTGAGCAGCAGGTTCGGCACCATGTCCCGCATCCGTGCCGCGCCACCGCACCGGGAGAGCGTGAACAGCACGTCATACTCCCGGGCGCTGAGCGGCTCGAAGTCCTTGGCAGCCTCGAAGTGGCGCATCAGGTGCACCTGCGCGCGGAACAGCGCCTCCCAGGCGGGGGCCGCCGTCGTGGCACTCATCGTGCCCTCCTCGCGCTCATCGGGGCACCGCACTGCCGGACATCGGGTCCACGGCGAACTGCGGGGTGAGGTCCACCGGTCCACCGGCGGCCTCCACCCGGGCGGCGTGGGTGGGCCCGTGCGGTACGTGCGCGGGCCGGTTCTTGGCCAACTCCTTGCGCAGCACCGGCACTACTTCATCACCGAGCAGGTCGAGCTGCTCCAGCACGGTCTTCAGTGGCAGGCCGGCGTGGTCCATCAGGAACAACTGGCGCTGGTAGTGGCCGAAGCTCTCGGTGAAGCTGAGGGTCTTGTCGATGACCTCCTGCGGGCTGCCCACGGTGAGCGGGGTGGCCTCGGTGAACTCCTCCAGGCTGGGGCCGTGCCCGTACACCGGCGCATTGTCGAAGTACGGCCGGAACTCGTTCACGGCGTCCTGGGAGTTCTTCCGCATGAACACCTGGCCGCCGAGCCCGACGACCGCCTGGTCGGCGCTGCCGTGCCCGTAGTGCTCGAACCGCTCCCGGTACAGCCCGATCAACTGCTGGAAGTGCTGCTTCGGCCAGAAGATGTGGTTGGCGAAGAACCCGTCCCCGTGGAAGGCGGCCAGCTCGGCCACCTGCGGGGTGCGGATCGATCCGTGCCACACGAACGGGGCCACGCCGTCCAAGGGGCGCGGGGTCGCGGTGAAGCCCTGCAGGGGCTTGCGAAAGCGGCCCTCCCAGTCCACCACCTCCTCGTCCCAGAGGCGGCGCAGCAGCTGGTAGTTCTCCACGGTCAGCGGTACCGCCTGGCGCGGGTCCTGCCCGAACCAGGGGTAGACCGGTCCGTGGTTGCCGCGCCCGAGCATCAGGTCCACCCGGCCGCCGGCCAAGTGCTGCAGGTAGGCGTAGTCCTCGGCGATCTTCACCGGGTCGTTCGTGGTGATCAGGGTGGTGGACGTGGACAGGATGATCCGCTCGGTCTGCGCGGCCACGTACGCCAGGAACGTCGTAGGCGAGCTCGGCACGAAGGGCGGGTTGTGGTGCTCGCCGGTGGCGAACACGTCCAGACCGACCTCCTCGGCGTGCTTGGCGATGGTCGCCATCGCCATGATCCGCTCGTGCTCGGTGGGTGTGCGGCCGGTCGTGGGGTCCGTGGTCACGTCCCCGACGCTGAAGATCCCGAACTGCATGATGTCCCTCTCGTCTGCTGCCGTGGTTCTCACGGTACCTAATTCATGCGTTTGCATGAACTTCTGAGAGGTGTAACGCCACACACGTCGAGGTATTCCCGCACGCGTCAGTCGACTCCTGCCCGGCCGTCAGGTGGTGATGGCCCCCGCCTGGGCCACCACGGCGGCCACCAGCTCGGTGTCCTCGCCCAGTCCGGGCTGCAGGGTCTCCAGCACGGCCCCGGCCACGTCGGCCGCGTCCCCGGCGTTCGCGGCCTCCTGCGCAGGCCCGGCACCGGCGTCCTGGACCGGCGCCCCGATACCGCGCAGGTGCAGGATCCAGCCGGCCAGCGTGGTCGCACAGCCGGTCGGAAGCCGGCCGGCGGCGCGGTCGGCGTTCAGCGTCGGCAGAGTGCGCACCGGGAGCTTCTGCGACCCGTCGTAGGCGATCTGGGCGGTGAGGTGGCGCACCCTCGGGTTCTCGTACCGCGCGATCAGTGCGGCGCGGTAGGCCTGCACCTCCTCGCCCGGCAGGCCCAGGTTGCGCTCGGCCTCGTCCCAGTACTGCTCCACCCAGGCCCGGCACTGCGGGTCGGCGATGGCGGCATCGATGGTCTCGTGACCCCGAGCACTGCCCACGTACGCCAGCTGGGAGTGCGACCCGTTCAGCAGCCACAACTTGCGGCGCTCGTGCGGGGCCACATCATCGACGATCTGCGCGCCGGCGTCCTCCCAACGGGGGCGTCCGTTGGGGAAGGTCCCGGAGATGACCCACTCGGAGAACGGCTCGGTGGGCACCGGGGAGGCGTCGGCGTAGCCGAGCCGTTGCTCCACCAGGGCGCGGTCGTCGTCGGTGGTGGCCGGGGTGATCCGGTCCACCATCGAGGTGGCAAAGTCCACGTGCTGCTCGATCCACGGCACCAGGGACTCGTCCACGGCGGCCGCTCCACCCAGCACCAGGGCGCGCGCGACGTCACCGTTGTCCGGGAGGTTGTCGCACGGCAGGATCGTGATCGCGGTCGCCCCCGCCGCACGGCGGGCGAGTAGTCCTGCGACCAGCTTCATCGGTGCCGAGGTCACCACCGCACGAGGGTCGGCCCGCAGCGCCGTCACGTCGGCGGCCACGTCGTCGGCCGTCAGATCCAGGTTCCCGACGGCGTCCCTGCGGTAGCCGTGCTCGGTCACCGTCAGGGTCACGACGGCGAGTGCCGGGTCCTCGAGGTAGGTCAGGTAGGCCTCGTGATCGGTGGCCGGGTGCACGGCGACGATCGAGGAGATCACCTCGAGCTCGTCACCGGCGGCAGACTTGGTGATGAGGGTGTAGAGCCCGTCCTGCGGGCCGAGAGCGTCGGCCTGGTCGGGCCGCCGGCCGGTGAAGGCGGCGATGCCCCACTCCTCGGCGTCCGGCGCCTGGTGGGTGTACCAGGCCTGGTGGGCGCGGTGGAAGTTGCCCACGCCGAGGTGCACGATCCGCACCGGGGCCGAGCCGGCGGGCAGGCCATCGAGGCCACGGGCGAGGCGCTGCGTCATCGTGACTCACCTCCGAGCTTGAAGACCTTCCGCGGGTTGGCAACGACGAGGTCCTGGATGGCCTCGTGCGCTTCGTCCTCTCCCAGCCGGTGCTCGACCACGAGTTCGGAGAGGTAGCCGGCGTCGAGGCGGCGGCTCATGTCGTGCCGGGCGGGGATGGAGCAGAACGCGCGGGTGTCGTCGATGAAGCCGGAGGTGCGGGAGAACCCGGCGGTCTCAGTCACCGCGGAGCGGAACCGGCGGATCGCCTCGGGGGCGTCGATGAACCACCACGGCACACCCACGTAGACCGACGGGTAGAAGCCCGCCAGCGGGGCGAGCTCGCGGGAATAGACCGTCTCGTCGATGGTGAAGAGCACCAGGTTGAGATTCGGGTGCGTGCCGTAGGCGTCCAGGAGCGGCCGCAGCGAGTCGGTGTACTCCACCGAGATCGGGATGTCGCAGCCGACGTCGGGGCCGTAGGTGTCGAAGGTGGCCGTGTGGTGATTACGCCGCACCCCCGGGTGGATGGTCATCACGAGGCCGTCCTCGCAGGACATCCGGGCCATCTCGCTGAGCATGTGCCGCCGCAGGGCGGTCGCCTCCTCCTCGGTGGCGGTGCCGGCGCGCGCAGCAGTGAAGATCCGGCTCGCCTCGGCCTCGTCGAGGATCACAGTGACGGCGTCGATCACGCCGTGGTCGGCGGAGACCGCACCACGGGAGACGAAGTAGCGCCGCCGCTCCTCGAGGGCCGCGACGTATCCAGCGTAGTCGCCGGTGTCGATGCCGGAGACCTGGCCCAGACGGTCCACGTCCGCGGCCCAGGTGGCCAGGGCCGGATCGAGGTACTTGTCCGGCCGGAAGGTGGGCACCACGCGAGGGGCGAAGGTCGAGTCGGCGGCGAGGGTGGCGTGCTCGTCGAGCGAGTCGCACGGGTCGTCGGTGGTGGCAAGCACGTCGATGCCGAAGGCATCCATGAGGGCCCGGGGCCGGAAGCCGGGCTCTGCGAGCTTGGCTGCGATCTGGTCGTAGATCGCGTCCGCGGTCTCGGCGCTGGGCCGGACGGTCACCCCGAAGATGCCGGCCAGCTCCTCCTCGAGCCAGTACCGCACCGGGGTGCCACGGTAGGCGGACCAGTGGGTGCACAGGGCGGTGAACGCGGCACGGGCCGCACTGTCGTCAAGCGGACCACGGCCTACGCCGAGGTCGCTGAGCGGCACCCCGTGGGCGTGCAGCATCCGGGTGATGTAGTGGTCCGGTGTGATCAGCAACGAGGTGGGGTCCCGGAACGGGGTGTCCTCGCTGATCCAGCTCGGCGGGACGTGCCCGTGCGGGGAGATGATCGGCAGATCCTTGACGGACTCGTAGAGGCGGCGCGCGATAGGCCGCCGCTCACGGTCTGCCGGGAGTAGCCGGTCCGGGTGCAGCTCGAGAGAAGGCGTCGTCGTAGGCACGAGCCCCACGCTGGCCCGGCCACCATCGCAAGGCAACCCGTTGCCACGAGTTGCCCGCCGTTCACTCTGTCAGGTCCCGCACTCGACGCCGCTCGATCAGCGCCCCGCCGGGGCGTTCGTCGCGCACCTCGGCACCGTCCTCGACCCACCCGTGCCGCTCGTAGAAGCCGGCGGCGCGATCGTTCCCGACCAGCACCAGCAGGTACGCGCGGGCATAGCCCACCTCACGCAGGGCGTCCTCGATGGCGACCATCAGCGCGTGGCCCACCCCGGTGGACCAGTGGTCGGGGTCGGCGTAGAGCCCGTAGAGCTCCCCGGCGCCGGACCACTCGGGGTCGCGGGCCGGGCCGGCCACCGCCCATCCGATCACTGCCCCGTCGTCGTCGACGGCCACCAGCTCGGCATCTTTGGCCCGGGTGTCCCAGGTCGCGGTGCGCCGCTCCGCCTCCCGGTCCGCATCCAAAGAATCGAGCATCTCCTCCGGCACCAGTCCGCGATAGGCGGCATGCCAGCCGGCGATCCGCAGCTCGCTGATCGCCCGGGCGTCCCCACGCACGGCGGCACGGACCCTCACGAGCGAGCCTCCGCCGTCGAGCCGCGCGCGATCAGCCGGGTCGGCAGACGTACCGGCTCGGTGGCGCGCGAGCGCGCCCCGCGTGCCAGGGCGAGCGCGTTGCTCGCCCCTGTCTCACCGAGGGCGCGCAACGGGGCGGCGACGGTGGTCAGCGCCGGGGTCACCAGCTCCCCCACCGGGGTGTTGTCGAACCCGACCACGCTCACGTCCTGCGGCACCCGCACCCCCAGTGTCGTCAGCCGGCGGATCACCCCGATCGCCACCATGTCGTTGTAGGCGACCACGGCGCTGGTGCGATGTGCGTCCCAGTCCACGACCGCCGTCTGACCACCCGCCACAGTCGGGGCTACCGGCCCCACTCGTCGTAACCGCAGGCCGAGCTCCTCGGTCGCAGCGCGCAGACCGCGCCACCGCATCCCGTCCGCCCAGGACGCCTCCGGCCCGGCCACATAGGTGACCTGCCGGTGCCCGAGCTCGAGCAGGTGCTCGGTGATCCGGCGCATCGCCGGCTCGAAATCGACCAGCACGCACGGCACGCCGGCGACCTCCCGGTTCAGGACAACCAACGGCTCCACCTTCGCCACCTGGCGGATGGCGGCGTCGGACATCCGAGAGCTGGAGAGCACGATCGCGTCCACGGAGCCGAGCGCCCGGTCGACCATGGCGCGTTCCTTCTCGGCCGACTCCTCGGTCTCGGCCAGCAGCATCGTGTACCCGGCGTGGTCGCACGCCCGGCCCGCGCCGCGCACCACCTCGGCGAAGACCGGGTTCGTCACGTCGGCCAGCACCACGGCGAGCATGCCGGTGCGGGTGGTACTCAACGCCCGGGCCTGAGGGTTCGCGCGGTAGCCGAGCTCGGCCGCGATCGTGCGGATCCGTTCGGCCGTCTCGGCGTTCACGCGCCCCGGCCGGGAGAAGGCCCGAGAAACCGTGGACGGCGCCACGCCGGCCTTCTCGGCGACGTCATAGATGGTCGTCGTCTGCTTCCCGCCCGCTCTACTCGACACGGCTCCACGGTAGGCGGGGCTTGCAACAAGTGGCAACCGCTTGCCGCTCCGCGCACCTGGGCCGTTGGCTGGCAACCATGTGGACGCTCTCTGGATTCGTGGACGAGATCGATACCGACTTCGACCGCCAGGTGGAAGTGGCGACCGGGCTGGGACTCACGCACATCGAGTTCCGCAGCGCATGGGGCACGAACGTGCTGGACCTGACGAACGAGCAGCTGGGGCGGGTCTCGGACACGCTGGCCGACACCGGCCTGAAGGTCTCGGCGATCGGGTCGCCGATCGGCAAGATCGGCATCGGAGACGACTTCGCCCCGCACCTGAATCGGATGAAGCACGCCGCCGAGGTGGCGCACCGGCTCAAGGCCCCCTACATCCGGCTGTTCTCATTCTTCCTCAACGGTGCCGAGCCGGAGTCCGTGCGAGACGAGGTGTTGCGCCGGATGGACGCGCTGGCCACCGTCGGTGCCGCCGAAGGTCTGGTGCTGCTGCACGAGAACGAGAAGGAGATCTACGGCGACGTGCCGCAGCGGTGCCACGACATCGTCACCAGCGTGGACAACGACCACCTGCGGCTGGCCTGGGACGCGGCGAACTTCGTGCAGTGCGGAGTGCGGCCGTTCACTGACGGATACGAGCTGCTCCGCCCGCACACCGTGTACATCCAGATCAAGGACGCCCTGCTCGCAGACGGGCACGTGGTCCCGGCCGGTCAGGGCGACGGGGAGGTCGCCGAGACGATGCGGGCGCTCGCGGCAGACGGTTTCGACGGGTTCTTCTCCCTCGAGCCGCACCTGAGTGCCGTCGGCACCTTCGGCGGGTTCTCCGGGCCGGACCTGTTCACCGAGGCGCACCGCGCCTTCACCCAGCTCCTGGACGCCGAGGGGATTCAGTACGCCTGAGCGCCATGAGTAGCATGCCGAGGGTGCCGACTCCGGAACCCACATCCAGCCCTGAACCTCCGACGGCAGCGATCGTCGGCTGCGGAGACATCTCCGCGGTCCACCTGGAGGCGCTCCAGGATCTCCAGATCGATGTGGTGGGCGTGTGCGACGTCGACCCGGAGCGCGCCCGTACCGTTGCCCAGCGCCTCGACGTGCCGGCCTTCACCGACCATCGTGAGCTGCTCGCTGCGACCACACCGAGCGTGGTGCACGTGTGCACCCCGCACGCCGAGCACGTGCCGGTGGCCATCGACGTCCTCGCTGCCGGGGCACACCTGCTGCTGGAGAAGCCGGTCGCCGACTCCCCCGCTCAGGCGCGTGTGCTCTGTGACGCCGCCGACGCGGCGGCACACCAGGGCGTTCGCTCCGGTGTGGTTTATCAGAACCGGTACAACCCGCCGAACCAGCGTCTGCACGAGCTGATCACCTCCGGTGCCCTCGGTCGCGTGCACGGGGCGAGGGCCGCCGTCACCTGGCACCGCACCGCCGAGTACTACGCGGCGAGACCCTGGCGCGGCACCTGGACCGGTGCGGGAGGCGGTGTGCTGATGAACCAGGCGATCCACACCTTGGACCTGCTGCTCTGGATGCTCGGCCCGGCCACTGCTGTGCGCGGGCAGGCCGCCACGCATGCTCTCGCCGAGGCGATCGAGGTGGAGGACACCGCCGAGCTGCTGATCACCCACGACGGCGGAGCCTCCTCGACCATGTACGCCACCAATGCCTATCCCGTGAACGCTCCGGTGAGCGTGCAGGTGCACGCCGAGTTGGCCACGGCGACCGTGGCCGGTGATCTCGTGGTCGCCTGGAACGACGGCCGCAGCGAGACCGTGGCCGCCCAGGCGCCCGGCAGCGTGGGCCGGGCGTACTGGGGCGATTCGCACCGGATCCTGATCGAGGACTTCTACGCCCGACTGGGTGAGGAGGCACCGTTCTGGATCAGCCCGCGGGACGGTCTGGCGACGGTGCAGGCGATCCATCAGGTGTATGACGCCTCGCCTGCTCTGCGACACCCCGCGGACGCGAGGTCGTGAGACACCGTCGCACCGGCACGCTCTTCCTGGCACGATCAGTGCAGTGCTGGTCTCACGACCGGCCCGAGCCCGCAATCCTTCGGAAGGACCCTAGATGACCTCCTCTGCCAATGCTCACGTCGGAGTGGTCGGACTGGCGGTGATGGGGCGTAACCTCGCCCGCAACTTCGCCAACAACGGCTACACGGTGGCGCTGTACAACCGCACCACCGCCCGCACCGACGACCTGATGGCCGCCCACGGTGACGACGGCTCGTTTGTCCCGTCCACCACCATCGAGGAGTTCGTGGCCAGCCTGGAGCGGCCCCGCCGGATCGTGATCATGGTGCAGGCCGGTGCCGGCACGGACGCCACCATCGAGTCACTGCTGCCGCACCTCGAGGAAGGCGACATCGTGGTGGACGGCGGGAACGCCCACTACGAGGACACCCGCACGCGCGAGGAAGCACTGCGTGCCAAGGGCCTGCACTTCTTCGGCGTCGGCATCTCCGGTGGTGAGGAAGGCGCCCTGAACGGCCCCTCGATCATGCCCGGCGGCTCCAAGGAGGGCTACGAGGCGATCGGCCCGCTGCTGGAGACCGTCGCCGCCTCCTACGACGGCACTCCGTGCTGCACCTACATCGGCCCGGACGGTGCCGGTCATTTCGTGAAGATGGTGCACAACGGCATCGAGTACGCCGACATGGAGTTCATCGCGGAGGCCTACGATGTGCTGCGCTCGGCCGGCCTGACCGTGCCGGAGATCTCGGCAGCGTTCCGCGAGTGGAACACCGGGGACCTGGACTCGTACCTGATCGAGATCACCTCCGAGGTGCTCGACCAGACCGACGCCACCACCGGCAAGGCGCTGGTGGACGTGATCGCCGACTCCGCCGGGCAGAAGGGCACCGGCCGGTGGACGGTGCAGATCGCCCTCGATCTGGGCGTGCCGGTGAACACGATCGCCGAGTCGGTCTTCGCCCGCTCGGTCTCCGGTCACCTGGACCTGCGTGCCGCCGGCCGGGAGCACTTGAGCGGCCCGGCCCACTCGTTCACCCCGGAGGACAAGGCCGCGCTGATCGAGGACGTGCGCCAGGCGTTGTGGAGCGCGAAGGTCGTGGCCTACGCGCAGGGTCTACACCTGATTCGCTCCGCGAGCGAGCAGTACGGCTGGGACATCGATGTTGCTGGCGTGGCGACGATCTGGCGGGCCGGCTGCATCATCCGCGCCCGCCTGCTGGAGCGGATCCGTTCCGAGTACGCCGCCGGCCAGCTCCCCACCCTGCTCGCCGCCCCGAGCATCGCTGCCGGGCTGGCCGACGCCTCCGACGGCACCCGCCGGGTGCTCGCGCGGGCGTTCGAGGCCGGGGTGCCGGTGCCTGGGTTCGCGGCTGCGGTGTCCTACTACGACGCGGTCCGTGCCGAGCGGCTGCCGGCGGCCCTGATCCAGGGGCAGCGGGACTTCTTCGGTGCGCACACCTATCAGCGGGTGGACACCGAGGGCACCTTCCACACCGAGTGGTCCGCCGACCGGTCCGAGACCCGGCTCGACTGAGGTCCACTGCACGGATGAGCGAATCAGGAACCACTCCGACGGCGGCCGGCGCGGCTGAGGCCGTCGCCGCCGCCGTCGCGGGTGGTCACCTCGACCCTGAGGTGCTCGAGGTGGCCGACCGGGCGCGGGCGGTGCTGCGTGGCTCCGGTCCGCTCGGGGTGGCCTACTCCGGTGGAGTGGACTCCGCCGCGCTGCTGGCACTCGCTGTGCTCGAGCTCGGTGCCGACCAGGTGGTCGCGGTGCTCGGGGTCTCCCCCAGCCTGGCCACCGACGAACGGATCGCAGCCCACGACGTGGCCGCGGTGATCGGTGCACGGGTGGTGGAGGTGCACACTCGCGAAGCCGAGAACCCCGCGTACCAGCGCAACGCCCTGGACCGGTGCTTCCACTGCAAGGACGAGCTGTTCACCCGGATCTCCGACGAGGTGGTGGCCGCGCACGGGTTGCGCGCGGTCGCCTACGGGGAGAACGCCGACGACGCCGCTCGCCCGGACCGGCCAGGCGCCCAGGCCGCGACGAACCACCAGGTGCTGCGCCCATTGGCCGAAGCCGGGGCGACGAAGGAGCAGGTGCGCGCCATCGCACGCGCGTTTGCCCTGCCGTGCGCGGACAAGCCCGCCGCCCCGTGCCTGGCCTCGCGGATCCCGCATCACCAGAGCGTCACGCCCGAGAAGCTGCGGCAGGTGGAGCAGGTAGAGGCGGGTCTGCGGCGCTTCGGTTTCACCGACTCCCGGGTGCGTCACCACGGCGACGTCGCCCGGATCGAGCTCCTTGAGGAGGAGCTGGCACGGTCGGTGCAGCCCGAGGTGCGTTCCGAGCTGCACGCGCTGGTGACCTCAGCCGGGTTCCGGTTCGCTGCGGTGGACCTGCGCGGCATCCAGTCCGGGGCGTTCTCCCTGACGCTGCTGGGCGCCCATGACTGAGCCCTGGCACCCGCCCGCGGAGTTCGCCCGGCTCGACACCGACCGATTCGCCCGGCGCGGATATCCCGAGGCCGTGTTCTGCTCCGGAAAAACCCCGGAGCAGGTGCGGGCGATCGCTACACAGATCGGTGCCTCGTGCGACTCAGATTCTCCTGCACCGGTGCTGTTCACCCGCGCCACCCGCGAGCACGCACAAGCGGTCCTGGAGGCCCTCCCCGACGCGGCCGACCACGCCGACGCCGGAATGCTCGCCTGGCCGTCCGAGCCACCGCCGGCGGTCGGGGGCGCAGTGCTGGTGCTCACCGCAGGTACCTCCGACCTCCCGGTCGCCCGGGAAGCACAGCTGACGGCGACCTACCTGGGCCGGAACGCTTCCCTGATCTCCGATGTCGGGGTGGCGGGGTTGCACCGGATCGTCGGTGAGCTCGACGCGCTCCGGGCAGCCGACGCGATCGTGGTGGCGGCGGGGATGGACGGTGCGCTCCCCAGCGTGGTGGCCGGACTCGTGGAAGTTCCGGTGGTCGCACTGCCCACCTCGGTGGGGTACGGTGCCGCGTTCGGGGGATCGCGCCGCTCCTGACCATGCTGAACGCGTGCGCTCCGGGCGTCGCCGTGGTGAACATCGACAACGGCTACGGAGCGGGCCACCTCGCAGCCCAGATCGCTCACACCTCTCGGACCGCCTCATAACACCTGGATACAGAGCCGCGAGCCCGACGGTCCACATCAGGACCGAGACCCGCTAGAATCACCGGCATCCCTGCACCGTGCAGGAGTGAGACAGGATGGAGACCATGGCCGCCACCGGCGACTATGACAGTACCGGCGCACCACAGCATGCGGATTCCGCCGAGGAATCCGACTCTTTGGAGGGTCACAGACCCTGGCCCGACGGCGTCTCGCCCGGGCCCCCCGTACTCTCACCTTCCGGCGAGCCTGAGCAGGCACGTCGATGATCGAGATTCTCTTCCTCATCCTTGCCATGGCACTCGTGGTCGGATGCGGCGCCTTTGTGGCCGCCGAGTTCGCCTTCGTCACGGTCAACCGTGCGCAGGTGGAGGCCGACGCCGCCGCCGGTGATCGTGGCGCGACGCGCGTTCTTGGTGCACTCCGCACCTTGTCCACCCAGCTCTCCGGCGCCCAGCTAGGGATCACGGTCACCAACCTCGCGATCGGGTACCTGTCCGAGCCGTCGATCGCCCGACTGCTGCAGGGGCCACTGGACAGGTCCGGCCTCAGCGAGACGGCAGCGCGCTCGGTCTCCCTGACCGTCGCGATGCTGCTGGCCACCGCAGTGACGATGATCGTCGGCGAACTGATCCCGAAGAACCTCGCCATCGCTGCACCGATGCGCACCGCCAAGGCGGTGGTCAGGTTCCAGCGTGGCTTCACGTGGGTCAACACCTGGCCGATCCGGTTCTTCAACGGCACTGCCAACCGCATCCTGCGCCTGATGGGGATCGAACCGCAGGAGGAGCTGGCCTCGGCCCGCTCCGCTGAGGAACTCTCCGCACTGGTGCGCCACTCTGCTCGCGAAGGCACGCTTGCCGAGGACACCGCGGAACTGGTGGAACGCTCGCTCGCGTTCGGTGACCGGCGTGCGCGGGACGCGATGACCCCGCTCTCGCAGGTGATCAGCATGCGGCCGGAGGACTCGCTCACCGACCTGATCCGGGCGGCGAAGAGCTCCGGACACTCGCGTTTCCCGGTGATCGAGATGACCCAGGACAGTGGTCACACCGAGTCGCACGTGCTCGGCCTGGTGCACGTGCGCGGCGCGCTCTCGGTGCCGTTCGACCGGCGGGACATCACCCCCGTCTCGCAGGTGGTCACCGATGCGACGCTCGTTCCGGACTCGCTCGAGCTGGACACGCTGATGGACGACCTGCGCGACGGCGGACTGCAGATGGCCGTCCTGATCGACGAGTTCGGCTCCCCCGCGGGGCTGGTCACGCTCGAGGACCTGGTCGAAGAGATCGTCGGCGAGGTGAAGGACGAGCACGACGAGAACGAGCCGGAACCGGTGGCCGCTGACGACGGGACGTGGGCGATCCCGGGCTTGATGCGCGTGGACGAGGTGAGCGAACTCATCGACGCGGAGCTGCCCGAGGACGAGGCTTACGACACGATCGGCGGTCTGCTGGCCGACGAGCTGGAACGGCTCCCCGAGCCCGGTGACCACATCGAGCTCACCGTGGACCGACAGGAGTCCGAGGGCCAGTTGCTGGTGCGTTTCGAGGTGGTCAGCCTGGATGGGCACCGCGTGGACACGGTGCGCCTCGAACTCACTCCGATCACCCCGGACGAGGACGACGACCAGGACGAGATCCAAGACACGGCCACGAAGCGTGGGTCGACTGGGGAATCACCGGAGGACGCGCCCGAGGACGAGACAGGAACCGGGGACGCGGACGCTCCCACCGACCACGATCAGCGAACGGAGGCCGACCGATGAGCGACGGCTGGACCATTCTGCTGACGGTGGCTCTTCTCGCCATGAACGCGTTCTTCGTGGGTGCGGAGTTCGCGTTGGTCTCCGCACGCCGTACCAAGATCGAACCTGCTGCAAAGGCAGGCAAGCGCGTCGCTCGCATCACACTGTGGGCGATGGAGCGTGTCTCTCTCATGATGGCCGGTGCGCAGCTGGGCATCACGGTGTGCTCGCTGCTGTTGCTCCAGGTGAGCGAGCCGGTGATCGCGCATGCCATCGAGGACCCGCTGCTCGCGGCCGGCGTCGGTGAGTCTCTGGTGCACCCGATCGCGTTCGTCATTGCGTTCGCGCTGATCACCTTCCTGCACGTGGTGCTCGGCGAGATGGTGCCCAAGAACATTGCTCTCGCGGGACCGGAACGCAGCGCCATGGTGCTCGGGCCGCCGCTGGCGGGTCTGGTGCGGGTGCTCTATCCCATGCTGTGGGTGCTGAACCAGATCGCGAACATGGCCCTGCGCCTGCTGCGCATCGAGCCGAAGGACGAGGTGGCGAGCACCTATACCCGCGATGAGGTGGCCGGACTGGTCGCCGAGTCCCGGAACGGCGGGCTGCTGGAGCTCAATGACGAACGGTTGCTGATGGGGGCGCTGCAGTTCGCCGACCGTCAGATCTCCGCCGTGCTGCTCCCGGTGCAGACGGTGCGCACGATGCCGGAAGGGATCACCCCGGCAGCAGCGGAGGCGGTCTCCGCCGAGGGGTTCTCCCGGTTTCCGGTCAAGCGCAGTGACGGCTCCCTTGCCGGGTATGTGCACATCAAGGACCTTCTGGAGACCGATCCTGCGCAGCGGGACCAGCCAGTCGCACCTGAGGTGGTGCGCACCATGCCGGTCGTGCAGGCGACAGACTCGCTACGCACAGCGCTCGCCACCATGCAGTCCGGTGGTGCGCACCTGGCCGAGGTTCGTGACACTGGTGACATCACTCTGGGTGTGGTGGCCCTGGAAGACGTGCTGGAGGAACTGGTCGGCGTGATCCGGGATGACTCCCGCCGTCCGCGCCGCGCCTGAGCCCTCCTGTTCCCGAGCTCATTCGCAGGGCACGGTGCTGGGCTTCGGCCGACGCTCAGAAGACGGTGAGCCAGTCCGCGCCGAGGCCGAAGGCCGCTGCTGCCACCACGAGGAGATACCAGATCACGGTGATGAGCCACCGGTTCGGAACGACGAATGCTCTGACACCGTCCGGGACAGGTAGCGAGCCGTTCTGCATCGCACGTGCCACCGTGTGCACGAAGAACGGGATCATCACCAGCCACACCACGAGGCAGTACGGGCACAGAGCTCGGATCTGGGTGATCGCTTGGTACTGCAACCAGGTGACGAATCCGATCCCGAACGTGGCACCGACGAGAAGTCCGCGCCAGTACCACCGGGGCAGTCGGAGTCGAACGAGGAGCAGGATGCCCGTCGTGATGAGCACCGGGAAGGCCACCATCCCGATCACCGTGTTCGGGATCCCAAGAACACTCGACTGCCAGCTGCCGAGGAACATGCCGCAGCCGACCAGTGGATTGATGTCACATGCGGGAACGTAGTTCGGGTCAGCAAGCACTCGGAGGTAGTCGAGCATCAGCTCGATCGCTGCCAGCACACCGAGCACCCCGGCCACGATCGTCAGGATCGCGTACTCCCTGCGCGTCCCACCAGCCTGCTCGTGCTCGCTCGGCTGGCCGCGACCGAGTGAGCTCGTGGCGACCGGGAACTCGTCTGCGTACTCGTCGTCGGTATCGTCAGCGTCACCTTCGGTGCCCACGGCTTCGACGGGCTCGTCGGGCACACGATCGCTCGTCTCGTCGTGTGCGGGACTGCGCCCATCTTCAGAAGCCGACGAGTTTCCCTGAGTGCCTGCGTGCGAGCGTCTCACCCCCACAGTATGCGTCATCGTCACAGCCCGCGGTCAGTGGACCAGGTGCGCGCTGGTGTTCACTCCAGGTAGTCCTGAGCATGCCGGTGGCCCCGTCGACGGGTGGTGTCGGCGGGGTTCGGGGCGGGGTGGTCAGACCGGTGGTGGGTCGGTGTGGCCGGGTGGATCCGAGTGTGTGGAGTTGCCGGCGTGGCGGCCGGCATCTCCGGGATCACCGGGATCACCGGGATCACCGGGAGGTTCAGCCGCACCATGTGGGGGATGCCTGTGACCACCGGGCGGACTGCTCCCTGGTGGTCGGGCTGACCCAGCGCTCGGGATGGGATACGTGCCGGAGGGCGTGACCAGGTACTGCACACTATCGGGCGCGGCCCAGTAATACACGCCCGGGGTGATCATCGAATACGACCACCCGGCATGGGTTTTCGCCCGATGGTGACGTCGGCACAAGGCGGCCATATTCACCGAACTGGTTCGGCCGCCCTGATCGAAGGGAACACTATGATCCTGATCGGCAGAACGAGCGGAGCGATTGCAATAGGGAAACCGGCACCGTCCATCACGAAGAATGATCTGCTCGCGCAGTGTCGGACTGGACTCATACGTGGTGGCATCGGTATGCCCGGCCAGATCGATCACCGGACGCACCAGGATTCGTCCAGCGGTGGAACACCATTGACGAATCTGTTCCTTCGACACCGGGGAGCGGGTGTTTTCGCACCGGCCCACGACCCCGGAACCGAACACAGGGCCCGTTTCACCAGAGTTACCCGCACCCTCACCGGTACCGGAGCTCTCACCCGTGGCGGTTCCGGTGTGGTCGTTGAGGGCGTCAGCAGGCAGGTGCAGGTAGAGCATCACAGTCCGACCCATCCCACCAGTTGCACCGGGTGCCCCCGTCGGAACGGTGGCGCCGGTGGTCGCGTCGGGGATGGGCAAACTGCTCTGCCCGCGAGCGAGATCACCCACGGCGATGGAACGACGCACGTCCTCACTGGTGCCGGGAAGGAACCCTGCCAGCGCACGGGCCTGGTCGGACACCGCAGCCTCAAGATCCAACGCGTCAGCCTGGTCGAGGCCGCCCTCGACCCGCACCACCGACCCCACACCCAATCCCAGTCCCGGTCCCGCGGTGGTGCCTGCCTCATCGAGACGGATATCGAAATGGCGCCCCTCCAACGCCGCTTCCTCATCCTTCGCGGCTTGGTCGGGATCAAACGACACCATCGCCGCACTCACGGTCCGCTCAATCTGCGCGACCGTGCAGGACCCGATCGTCCACGCCACCTGCGCATCCACCCACGCCGCACCCGCGAACGGGAGCCTCTTGCTCATCCGAGTCACTGCCCGGGCCCGGTGGACACTCACCTGCCCGGCCCGCACCCGTTCCCAGAGTTGGGGCAACCGGTAGGCGAGCTCCACGATGGCGCCCACATAGGCCAGGGCGGCCTCGTTCGACTGCCCCAACGCCGTCGCCAACCGAGTGAACTCCAGATCCGAGACCAACGGGGCACCATCCCCAGCCAACCGCATCGGCTGCTCCGTCCCGGGCAACCCCGCATGCTCGCCCGGCAACCCGGCCCGCTCCAGCGTCTCCAGTAGTCCAGCGTGCTCGTCCGGAACCGGCATGCCCGCGTGTTCATCCGGGTCGAACACCGGCCCACCCGACCCGGTGCCCATGGTGGCCGGGTCGATCGCCCGCTCACCCACCCACTCCACCACCAGCTCAGCACGCTCAACATCAACCGCCCGAGCCGCGGTGACGTTCTCCCGCACAGCAGCCAACACCGCATTCCCGGCCGAAGCCGAAAACGCGGAACCAGTAGCTGTCGACGTCATGACTTTATTCTCCCAGGAACCACCGACAATGCGCCGGACAGCATCGACACCTGTGGATAAGTTCCGCTCAGACGAGAGATGGTGATACCCCGTCCTGGAACATTGACACAGAATCCCTCAGTCAGCGGCTCAGGAATGCTCATCCACACGGCAGCCAGCTCGTTCTCGACCCATTCCGAGAACATGGACCCAGCGGATGTCGACGTCATCCCCACATTCTTCCAGCCAGGTATGACATTGGACCTACCCAGGCCCTATCCGGAAGACGCCGCCTACTCTTGGTCGACCGACACCTCGGTGTACTCGGTGGGCTGCTCCGGGAAGGGGAACCACTCCGAGAGCAGTGCACTGGTGTCGGTGCCGATCGTGATCATCCGATACTCCAACGGCAGTCCGGTCTCGGTGTCCCAACGGAGCACCATCATCACTGCCTCGTTGTTGAGCGGCCCAATCGTCGGTGTCCCACTCCCCGCGCCTGCCGTGCTGGGCACCACCCATTGCACACCCCATCCCAGTTGACGGGGGCCGATCTGCCGGTGCAGGTGGCCCGAAATACTCAGCGGGGCGCACCCTGCTTCCACCACCTGTCGTCCTGCATACGGGCTGTGCACCAGCAGCAGGTTCACGCCGTCACCTGCTTCCTCCAGCTCGCATGCCTGCTGGGCGAGCCGGTTGCCCATGGCATTCACTGTCTCGTCCCGCTGCGGACGCGTCGGCGCCCCGAGCGAGGTGAGGGTCGGGTCGGTGTCGCCCAGGATGCGCAGACCGGCCACCTCCACCGGCTCCCCCTCCAGGACGATCCACCCGTTGGATCGCTCCTGCTCGGTGGTGGTGCGCGAATCGTGATTCCCGTCGGCCACCACCATCGGGACGTCATCGGGGATCCCGGCGGCGAAGGCGTTCACGCAGTAGGACTCCACGGACGTACCACCCATCACGGTGTCCCCCGCGTTCAGCACCACCTCAGCGTCGGAGCCCGCCACCGCGGCACCGATCACGTCAGCCATTCCCACATTGCAGTGCAGATCGCTCACGACCAGGCTGGTGGTGATGCCATCCTCGTCCGGCGTCTCGGCGGCCTCCTCGTTCTCAGCGGGTTCCCCGGTCGCCGTCGGCTCATCCTCGGCAGGGCCCTCGCTCGCGGCTTCCGCCTCGTCCTGGGCATCGTCCGTCGGTGGCGCTGAGGCTTCCTGTCCGCCCGCCCCGTCGTCGCCGGCTCCGTCGACACCAACGCCGTCCGCACCGCCGTCGGTGTCCGCACCGCTATCCACGTCGGCACCGTCGATGTCGGCGGGCTCCGGTGGTGCTGTGGGTCCGGTCGGCTCTGGATCAGCTTCGAAAGCCGAGACCAGGTTCTGCCGAGCAGCCTCGTAGAACGCAGTGTTCTCGTCCACAGCCTCCACCACGAAGCCGCCGTAGTGGTCCACCAGCGTGGCCAGGCGCCCCGTGATGCGCGCGTCCTCGAGCGGCGTTCCGGCCAGGATCGCCGACGTCCGCCCGCTCCCCCCTGATGGGCGCGTGAGCTCGATCAGTGGCACCCCAGCCACCACCACGGCGAGCGCGATGCTCAGTGCAGGGACGCCGGTCCGTGCCCAGGCGCTACGGAACGCGTCACGGAGCACACCGTGCGCGGCGAGCCTCCCCAGTGCCACCAGCACCAGCAACGTCGTCCAGATCAGCACCCACCGGCCCAGAGCATCCGTGATCAGCCCTTGGGCGGCATCGTCGATCGCAGCCTGCGGGTTGGCGAGGAACTGCGTGTAGCTGGACAGGTCCGCGGTCAGGCCGGCCACCGGGTTCGCCTCCGGATCGCTCAGCTCGACCGGGATCTCCTTGACCAGCACCTCCACCCCAAGCTGGGCCGGCAGCGGCGAGTCCACGATCAGTGCCCCGAGCGGGCCCATGTCCACCCGAACCTCACCGTTGAGACGTACCGAGTAGTCAGCGGCATGGGGTCCGAGGGACCCGGTGTAGCTCGCCGTCAGCATCCCGAGCACCCCGGCGATCAGTCCGGCCGCCACGAAGGCAAACCCGGCTCGCACCGTGCGGCGGGTCATCGGACGCAGCCGGTGCCACCACCCACGGCGCTCGGCGGGTGCCCCGTCATTCTCGTCGTGCGATTCCGGCTCTGCCGGAGGCGTTGTTGTATTGGTCACTGGTAGCTCACGAAGTCCGGGACGGGATCGACCTGCATCACCTCGGCTGCCCGAAGGCGCGGATCGTCCTCGTCGAGAAACACTTTCCACCCCCAGTACACGCCATCCGGAGCATCCGCGCGCACGGTGCGCCAGGTCGATTCCTTCGCTTCCGGTGTGCCGTAGCCGTCCACGTGAATCACCACCTCCACCTCAGGCCGCTCGGTCTGCAGCTCCGATCGGTCGGTGATCATGCTGGTCCGGAACTGGTGCAACACCACGATCTTCTGCGGCAACCGGCGCTCCTGGACGAAATCAGCGATGTACTCGATCACAGCGTTCACCTCATCGATGCCGACCGATCCGATCTGCTCCAGGTGAACCTGGTCCTGCTCGAGACGCCACTCGGGGTCGAGCGCGATTCCCACGTGCGGATAGGCGAGCAGGTCGGCGTACTGTTCCACCTGCTCCAGGAACGTCGATCGCCCGGGTTGGAAGTCCAGCACCACGTACTGCCCCGCCTCCGCCGCAGCCTCGACCAGTGGGACGAACCGCTCGGGTGCCAGTTCGTTGGAATAGTTCCCATCCGCTCCGGCCGCGCTGGCCGCCACGGTGACGATCACTTCCAGAGTCGGCACGACAACGTCGTCAGTATGTTGCTGGTAGGACGTGGCCAGCTCTTCCGCACGATCCACAGTGGCCCCCAGATCCTGCTCGCCGAGTGCGCCCAGCACCTCCGTGTGCGGGGTCCCGTACAGGCCCACATAACGCGTGCCGTCGAAAGCGAACTGACCGCCGCCCGGAAGCTGCACACCGGTCAGGGCCGTCTCGGATTGCCAGGCGAACGTCTCCGGGTCACCGAAGCTCACACCAAGCCCCAGGATGGCGTCGGGCTGTGCTGCCCCGTCGAACTGGTCCACCGAGGCGCGCGGGTCCCCGTCCACCACGGTCACCGTGGCCCCCGCTGCGCGGGCCGTCCCGACGGCGGCCAGCTGGGCCTGGTCTCCATCGGCCAGCACGCGTAGCCCGTCCACCGGTTCGCCCGGGAGTATCTGCGGCATGTGCCCCTCGGCTGCGGGCGTCCCGCCTGGGCCCGCCATCAGCTGTCCCTGCTCCAGCGAGGCCAGCGTGGCCACGTCAGCAGATGCATCAGCACCGGCTCCCGCAGTCTCGACGCCGAGAAGGTCGGTCACCCCGCCGTCGTCCGCGGGCGCCGGCTGTACATTCATCGAGGTGAGGTCGAAGGACGTGAGGTCGACATCACCGACCGGGAGCAGTGTGGTGGTCGAGAGCCGGAGCAGCTCCTGCCCCACGGCCGGGTCGTCAGCCCCGGTCGGCAGGACCGGCACCCCGAGCGCCATCGCGAGTGACGCCGCTCGGGCCATGGCAGCCTCGTCGCCGACCGGAGCGAGGACCACCACGCGGGCCACCTCGAACAGGGCGTCGCTGGCGGCGAGCGCCAGTGACGTCGGATCCTCGGACGGCACCAGGGTGCTCGCCTGCTCCGGCAGCCGTGCTTCCGCTGCCGGGCGAGGCTCCGGCGGGGGCGAACTCGGGCCGGAGTCGATCTCCATCGAACCGGTGCATCCCGACACGGTCGCGAGCACCACGCACACGATCAGGGCGGCAAGTCTGCGCAACAGGTCTCCCCCCGGGTGGGTCGAGTTCCGCCCATGTCGGCACGAACGACTCCCAGTCTACGTGGTCCCCCAGCGCTGCTCCCTGCTGCGCGGCGCAGCGTCAGCCCACCCGGTCGAGCCCGGTCTCGGCAATCACGCGTTCCATGCGGTCCGCCTCCTGGCTACTGCCCGTCTCCCGCAGATAGCGCGCCCACGGACCCGGCTGGATGTACCGGAACGGCCCACCGGTGCCGAGAATCTCGTCCATCGGGTCCGGCGCACCTGACCGGGCGAGATGCGCGGTCCGCCAGTCCTCCAGGTGCGCGGCGAGCTCAGCGACCACGTCGGGCTGCTCATTCGCCATGTTCCGCAGCTGAGCCCGGTCATCGACGGCGAACAGCCCCACGTCCTCGGCGGCATACAGGCCCGGGTGGTAGCTCCGGCGGTACAACCATTCGCGTGTGCGCACCACGCGCTGGGCGGAGTACAGGCCGTGGTCCCAGACGAGACGGTCACGTCCAGCAGCGCCTCCCGGCTGCCGCAACGCCGAGGCGAACGAACGCGAGTCCCATCCGCCTGGCACCGCGATCCCGAGCATCTCGCAGACCGTGGCCGCCATGTCGAGCTGATACACCAGCGCGTCACTGCGCCCTGGTTCGACGCCGGGCCAGTGAACGATCATCGGCACGTGGTGCACCACCTCGGCAGCCGAGGTGTGGTCGCCGTAGACACCCTCCTCACCGAGCGCCTCCCCGTGGTCGGCGGTCACCACGACGGCTGTCTCCTCCAGCACGCCGAGCTCGTCGAGCACGGCGAAGAGCTGCCCGAGCTGATCGTCCAGGAAGGCCACGGCGGCGTCATACCCGTTGATGAACTGGGCCGCGTCGTCCAACGAGGTGATCTGCCCGGGCATGGCGGGCACCGGACTGGCTGCATCGGTGCGGAACGGGAACAGGTGGCGCGGGGTGAACGGCCCCCACATCCCCCGGTGCCGATCGACCTCGTCCTCGGTGAGCCACGACGGCAGGTGGGGCGGGCCGGTGCGCTCCAGCCACGCCGTCGGCATCGTGTAGTTGCGGTGCGGGTCCCAGTACTGCAGGTGCAGGAACAGATCGGGCGTGTCCTGGATGTTCGCGCGGAGCCAGTCGATGACGGCGCCGTTCACCTCATCGGCGTTCTCGTCACCCTGCTTGAGGGTGTGCGTGTGCATCTGCGACCACCCGGCGCCGAACCAGAATGCCTGGTGCCGGTCCAGGAACGAGGAGAAGGAGACGGTCTCGTACCCGTGCTCGCGCAACAGGCGGGTGAGCATCGGCCGGTGCGGGTCGTAGTCGTGTGCATGCCCGGGGAACCGGAGCGTTCCGCCGGGGCCCCAGTGCGTGAGCGCCCCGTGCCGGATGGCGAACTGCCCGGTGAGCGTGCATGCGCGAGAGGGCACGCACGGTGAGCTGGAGCCGAAGGCCTGGCCCATCACCACGCTGCGGGCGGCGAGAGCGTCCAGGTTCGGGCTGGTCGGACGCGGGTACCCGTAGGCGCCCAGGTGGTCCGGTCGGAGCGAGTCGATGTCCAGGTAGATGATGCGCATGTGCTCTCCTTCTCGGCGGTGCAGTCCGCCGTGGTCATGCAGGTGTCACGGCCCCAGACGACGTCCCTCGCCGGCCGTCAGCCGCACCGGTCCGCATGTCGTCACGCCGCCAGGCGTGATCAGCTCGAGCCGGGCCACCTCCACGGAGCCGTGACGGCACTCCAGGTGAGCGCCGTCGTCGGTGTTCCGCAGGCTCCCCCATCCGGTGTCGAGCAGCACCGGCCAGGCACCTCCAGGCGGTGGGAGGCTGATCCGCAGCACACCGGTGGCAGCGTTCCACCGCTGCCCGGTACGGGCTTCGAGCACGCTCCAGCCGGACAGGGCACGCACGTAGTGGTCGCCGCACTCCACCTGGTTGTACGGATTGCGGCGGCGTCCGTCATAGCGCGACCAGAGAGCGGTCAGGATCTGCTGGGCCTCGGCATCGAGCCCTTCCATCAGGCAGTGCGCCGCGACCTGCTGCTCCACCCCGGTCCACACCTCGTCCGCGTACCGGGTGGGGACCTCCGGGCGCCCGCCGTGCGGCCAGGTGCACACCACCAGACCGGTTTCGTCGCCGTCGGCGAACACTCGATACGGGTGAGTGAATCCGGTGAAGTCGGTGCGCAGGTTGTGGCGCACCACGGCCTGCAGCGCTGTGCGCACGTGCTCCGCCGGCAGCAGGTAGCCCAGCTCGAGCGTGTGCGCCCACCACTGGCCGAGGAGCTGATCGGCGAGGCACCCGGCACCCCACTGGAAGTCGCGTGGGTCACCATCCTCGAGCACCTGGCGGTAGTACTCGCCGGTGAACAGCGCCTGGTCGTAGGCGGTCGAGGATTGCTCGAAAGTGCTCCGCCAGTGCGCGGCCGCCTCCGAGTCACGCTCCAGCAGCGCCAGTTCCTCCGCAGCGCGCAACGCCGCGAGCCAGAGCGTGCCCATGTACGAGTTGATTCCGGCGAGATCGATGTCATGGGTGGAGGGCTGAATCCCGTGCAGCACGCCGGTTCCCTCGGGGTCCCACCGCCCGGCCACGTAGCGCATCAACTGCTCCACCTTCGGGCGGTACCGGGCCAACCAGGCCGTGCCCGCTCCGGTGCGGACTTCTCGGTAGGTCTTCAGCACGGTGCCGAGCATCCCGTCCAGGGCGGGCTCGTCCGGGCCGCCGATCGGTCGGTCCCAGAGCTGACCGAGTGCGGTCGGCAGGATCAGCCGGTGCGGGATCGACCCGTCCGGTGCCTGCAGCACGTCGAAGTCGCTCTCCCGCATGTTCCGCTCCAGGTCCGGGAACAGTTTCGCCAGCACCTGTTCGTAGGTGAACACGTGGGTGCAGTTCAGCGGGCACGAACCGCCCACGTCCCCGGACCACATGGTGGTCGACTCGCCCTGCACGCCCTCGAAACCGTAGAACCGGCCGTCGGCGGTGCGGAAGAAGCTCGGGCTGCGGATCACCGCCGGCAGCGCGGCGAGATGCTCGACCGCCTGCTCGCCGAGCGAGCTCTCGGTGAGCGTGCGGATCCAGGTGGCCGTGTCCCGGTGCAGCGGTTCCCATTGCTCGGTGACCGTGTCGAGGACGTCGAGGGCGTCGTCGAACTGGTTCGTGTAGTGGTTGCCGAGCAGGTACCGGCTGGCGCCCCACTCCGGCCGGATGCCGCCGAACTGGGTGAAGTTCGCATACCGGTTGGGCAGGTGCCAGGTCAGGGCGACCCGCAGCTGTGTGCTCTGCCCGGGCTCCAGATGGAAGGGCACGGCCAGTCCCCCGTTCCAGGTGCTGCCCTCCGGGCTCGGGCCAGCCGCCGACCAGGTGCCCGTGGGTTGCGGGTCCGCCATCGAGACCGGCATGTGCGCCCAATCGCGGGGCCCGAACGGTTGCCGGCTGCCGAGGAAGGCGAGGAACTGGTCACCGCTGGTGAACGCCGGCAGCGCCGTGGTGCCTGGTGCGTCGGCGGCGAGCACCACCTGCCCGGCCCCGTGATGGTCGGGGGCGAGGGCGTGGTTCTCCATCACCAGGGCCGTCCAGTCCCGACGGCGATCGGTGCGGTTGGTGTTGCCGCCGTACCCGGGTGAGCGGACGCCGTCGGGAGGGAGGGCGCCATCGGCGCCCAGCGGATTCTGCATAGCGGCGCCGATCCACCCATGGGTGGGCACCTCGGAACGGTTCGTGATCCGCACGGTGAACAGCGCCGTCGGCAAGGAGCTGCGGGCCGTGTCCAACGGCACCAGCGGGGTCATCGCCTCCAGGCTCACCGTCACCGGGAGGGTGTCGTCGTGGTAGTCGATCCTGCCCGCCGGATAGATGCCACGGAAGGTGGTGCCCTGCACGCCGCGGTGCCGGGTGAGCAGCTCGCGCTGCCAGGGAGGCACGTGATCGTCGTTGACCATCGGAGTACGGGTCTGCTCCGGCGGTGCCGGAGGTGCCTGCAGCGCCCGGATCTCGTTCGACGGGGGCTCCCACTGGGCCACTCGGAGCGCGAACATCGCACCGGGCAGCTCGCCCCGGTGGTTGCCGAGATGGTGCAGCTGCCACTGCTTCAGCGCCCCATCGGCGCCCAGCGCCAGGTTTCCCGTGCCGATCCCGCCGAGCGGGAGCGCCACGTGCCGGGCGTCAGTGTGGGCGATCGCCCGGGCGGACTCGGGGACGAGGGGGATGTCCACACCCATCTACTTGATCCCCGAGATCCGGATCCCGGAGATGATGTAGCGCTGGAAGATCAGGAACAGCACGATCACCGGGGTGGCGGCCAAGGTGGATCCCGCTAGCAGCAACCCGTACTCGACCCGCCGTTCGGACCGGAACGTGGCCAGGTACTGCTGGATCTGGGTCAGCGGGGAGTCCGGTTCGGTGATCGTGAGGATCGGCCACACGTAGGCGTTCCAGAACACCAGGAACGAGGTGATGCCCACCACGACGAACACCGGCTTGGACATCGGCAGGAAGATGTGGGTGAAGATCTTCCACCGTCCGGCGCCGTCGATCAGCGCTGCCTCCTCCAACGAGGTGGGAATGCCGAGGTAGAACTGCCGGATGAAGAATACGTGCACCGCCGAGGCCGCTCCCGGCACGAGCAGCACCCAGAACGTGTTCAGCATCCCCATCCTGGTGACCACGATGTAGGAGGTGATCAGGATCGCCATCTGGGGGATGAACATGGTCATCAGCACGGCTGGCCAGAGCACGTTCTTGAATGCGAAGTCCAGGCGTGCGAAGACGTACGCAGCCATCGAGTTCACCGCGAGGGTGAGGGTGGAGAAGGCGACAGCCCCGGCGAAGGAGACTGCGAGCGCTCGGGTGAACCCGGGATCGGCGAGGATCTGCGCGTAGTTCTCCGGCATCCATACGTCCGGGAAGAACTGAAACGGTGAGGTGACCACCTCGTTGCGGGCCTTGAACCCGGAGATCGCCATCCAGGCGAGCGGGAACAGCGCCGCCAGGATGATGGCGGCCGAGAGCAGGTACCGCAGCACGAAGGAGGCGGGCCCTCCGGAACGGGACGAGGGGCGGTACCAGCTGCGTCGGGCGAGGGGTGCACCTGCGGACGGGCCGCCGTCGGGAGCTGGTGCTGTCTGGGTGGGGAGCGCGGCCATCAGCCGTCCACCGCCTTCTCGGAGTTGATGAGCTTGAAGATCACGAGACTGATTCCGCCGAGTACCAGGAAGAGCAGCAGTGCGGCCGCGATCGGGTATCCCAGGTAGGTGTCGTTGGTGAACCGTTGGAAGATCAGCAGGTTCGGCAGCAAGGTGGACTGGGTGGGTCCGCCCTGGGTCATCACCAGGGGCAGCTCGTACTGCTGGATGGTGACCACGAAGGTGGTGACCAGGACATAGAGCAGGATGTTCTTCATCAACGGGATCGTGATGAAGAACGTGCGCTGGAACCAGTTGGCGCCTTCCATCTCGGCCGCCTCGTAGTAGCTCTCCGGGATATCCAGCAGGCCCGCGAGCATGATCAGCGACGCCAGTCCCAGGCCGATCCAGATCGCCGGGACGGAGATGGCGAGCAGGGCCGTATCGGCGCTGCCGATCCACGCGATGTCGGACCCACCGAAGGAGCTAACCAGGTAGTTCAGCAGGCCTTGGCGGTACTCGAAGATCAGGACGAACACGATGGAGGCGATCACGAAGGAGATGACCGCCGGGATATAGATGCTCACCTTGAGCACCGTGGCCATCCGGGCGCTCATCGTCTTCACCAGGTTGGCGAACACGAAGGCGATGAGCATGATCGCCGGCACGGTGATCCCTGAGAACATCAGCCCGCGGCCGATGGAGTCCCAGAACACCGGATCCTCCAGCACGATGCGGAAGTTGCGCAGCCCCACGAAGATCGAGTCCTCGTAGAAGCTCCACTGGTAGAAGCTGACCACCCAGGCGTAGACCAACGGCCAGATCACGAAGATGCTGAGCAGGATCACCGCCGGGGCGAGCATCGCGAACGCGATCTTGTTGTCCTTGTGCTTGGGCCGCCGGCGCCCGTTCGGCAGGGTCGGCGCCCGTCGTGGGACGGGTGTCTCAGTCGTGGTCATGCCACCGCCTCCTCGCGATGGTGGTCGGGTGCCGCCGCGACGGCACCCGACCGGGGAGTCAGGATCCGGTGCCCGCCAGCTCGGAGTTGGCGATCTCGGTGGCGATCTTGTCGTTCGCAGTGGCCAGTGCCTCATCGACCGGGGTGCCCTGCATCGCCGCCTCGATCGCTTCACCCATCGCCAGGGAGACGTTCCACGGGTACGCAGGCTCCTGCTGAGCAAACGGAACGATGTCCTCCTGGATCGTCGCGTTCCACGGGTTCACCGAGTCCACGTCCGGCAGTTCGGCGATCGCGTCCGCCACCGACTGGCGTGGGGAGACTTTCGAGAACACCGTGGCCTCGAAGAACGGCACCACGTTCGCGGTGTCACCACCGAGGGACCACTCGATGAAGCCGGCGGCCTCCTCGGTCACCTCACTGTTGCCGTCGACCACCCAGGTCCAGCCGCCGAGCGTGGCGGTGGTCTCGCCCGGTTCGCCACTGAAGCTGGGCATCGCGGCTACCTCGGTGACCTCAGCGATCTCGGGGTAGTCGGCCAGCAGCTGACTGGCCGCCCATGAACCGTTCGCCATCATCGCGAACTCGCCCTCGCCGTAGGGCGTCGCGTCGGCGTAGCCGATCCCGTCCCCCGGAGGCAGCGCACCGGAGTCGAACAGATCCTGGTACGCCTGCAGCAGCGGGGCGAAGTCCTCGTTCGCCGCCGGCTCGGACCAGTCCTCGCTGATCGGCAGGTGGCCGGCCACGTTCCACTGGTAACCCCAGGTGGACCAGGACATGTCCACCGAGGTCTGCGCGAGCCGCATACCGAACACCTGGTCGTCGGTGAGCTGATTGGCGTAGTCGATCAGCTCGTCCCACGAGGTCGGGGGCCCGTCCAGGCCCGCGTCCTCGAACAGGTCGGTGCGGTAGTAGAGCACCGCAGAGGGTTCCACCAGCATCGGATAGGCGTAGCGTTCGCCGTCGGAGGAGACCGATTCCAGCACGTTCTCCTGCACGTCACCCCACGCGTCCTCGCTGATCAGGTCCGTCAGCGGAACGATCTGGCTGGTGCGTGCGGCGTCGCGGATGTCGCCATAGTTCATCGTGCGCACGTCCGGTGCGTTTCCGGCTGCCTGCGCGGCGGTCATCCGCTGCTCCCAGGCGTCGCCGGGAACCACGGTGAGCGAGACGTGCACGTCGTCCTGGGACTCGTTGTAGGAGTCGACGATCGACTCATACCACTCGTTCTCCTCGTCGGTGAACTGGGTCTGCCAGAACGTCACCTCGGTGGCACCCTCGGGCACATCCTCGCCACCTCCGGCATTGTCGGGGCCCTCAGGTGTTCCTGAGCATGCAGCCAGTGCGAGACCGGCCGCGACCACGGCGGCCAGGCCGCCGGCCATTCTTCGGGTGGTTCGCATCTCATCCTCCTTGATGGGTGACTCGTCGATGAGTCGGGTGGTGTTATTGAGTGACCAGATCGGCGCTGTACCAGAAGACGTTGTATGGCCCCCACAGGGACAGCGAGAAATAGAGCGTGCTGCCGTCGTCGCTCACGTAGCGCGGATTGAGGTAGGGGCTGTACAGACCGGGGTTCTCGGCCTGGGTGCTGATCGTGTGCGGCTGGCTCCACGGGCCCCACGGGGTGAGCCCTTCGAACAAGACCGCGTCCTCGTTGCGCAGTGTGCTCATCAACCATCGGTCCAGCTCGGGGTGGTACATCACGGAGATCTCGCCGACGGGCGCATCGACGATCGTCTCCGCCTCGCCCATCTCCTGCGACCAGAGAGGCCCTCCGTCGGCGTCGGTACCCGCGAAGTACTCGTAGGCACCGAGGTCTTCGACGGCATCGGTGGTGGCAGGCACCTTCATCAGCTGCACGCCGCCGAACCTCCCGGAGGGGATGGACCAGAGGTACAGGTAGTCCTCACCCTCCTCGGCCACGTGCGCCGCGGAGACCTGCACGAAGCCGGAGTCCCCCGGCCACTGCGGATCGTCCAGGGTCTCCCAGGTGGCGCCGTCATCGGTGGACCTGGCGAGCCCGGCGTGGTTGGCGTCCCACTGCCCGGCCTCGCCCCAGAAATTCACTGACATGTACTGCAGGTAGAGGGCATCCTCGACGACGAACCCGTGGGTGGGGATCTTCGTCACCTCTCCCTCACCGTTGTTGGCATCGTGCTCGCCGGGGATCACCTCGAGCGCCAGTCCGACGTCGTCCCTCGCCCAGTCCTCGAACGTGATCCCATCGGTGGGGTCGTCGTCAGGGGTCCAGGCCAGCGCGTTCGAGCGCCAGTTGCCACCGCCACCACCGAAGGCGTCCGGCTCGCGGGTGCCGAAGGTGTCGCCGAAGACGACGTAGGTGCGTTCGCCGTCGTTGAACATGGACCCGAGGTCGGTGCCGGCCACCGCGACTGCCTCGGTGTCGTTGATCGTAGAGTCGGGTCCGGTGAGCTGGGCGACCTGGGTGACGTTCTCGATACCCGTGATCAGGAACTCACCATCGGCCGGGGTCCCCGACGGCACAGCCGGTGTGCCGGAGGCATCCCCGCCCGGACCCGGCGTACACGCGGTCACCATCAGCGCGACCGCAGCGAGAGCGACGGCACCGAATCGGACACTGCGGGCTCCCTTCATCCCAGCCTCGGCAGCCGGTCGGCCACCGGCGGGAGCGACAGGTGGGTGGCCGGCTCGGCCTGGTACCAGTAGGCGGTCGAGGAAAGGTCGTCACTGCGTCGGTTGTCGTGCCCGTGCTCGATGGTGACGCGGATCGACTCGCGGAAAGTGACCGGATCCTCGATGTGGAAGCGGTACAACGAGATCTGCCCGGACCAGTTCTCCCCACCAGGCAGAGTGATCCCGTGATAGAGCGAGCTGTAGCTCTGGGAAGGGCACCATGCGGTGTTGAAGTAGTCCTCGGTGCCGGTGCCGTGCAGGCTCGGTGGCCAGGACTCGCCGTCGACGAAGATCATGTCGTCTCCTTCGCCATACCAGTTCCACTCGCTGGTGTGGCGCAGGTTCGTCACGTTCAGCACGCAACCGACGAAGTGACCGCGGCCGGTCGTCTCCAGGATCGTGTAGTTGCCCGCGCCGGTGGTGTTCTCGCCACCGAACAGGTGCTCGGCGTTGCTGCGACCCTCCTCGGAGGTGCCGTCGGTGGGGTTCTCCCGGTTCCAGCTCGCGTGGAAGCGGCCGAGCCCGTCCTCGAGCTCGTCGAAGGCGTCGTAGTCGATGTAGTAGTAGAAGTAGACGTCCTGTTCACATTCGCTGGTGATCTCCAGCCGGGCGCCGTCGGCGAAGGGCATCTGGAAGAACGAGTTCAGGCCCTTCCCGTTCTCCGGGCTCATCTGCAGCGGCAGGGACGCGAAGTTCACCGTACGGGCATGGCCGACGCCGAAGAAGTCACCGAGCGGCACCAGCACGCTCGGGGTTTCGGCGCCGTCCCAGAAGATCCGCAGGACGAGCTTGCGCAGGTAGTCCTTGTCCTTGGAGTCCGGACCGTCTCCCGCTGCCGGCGCGACGGTGATCCAGATGTGGTTGATCGACCCGGCACCGGTGATGTCGGCCAGTGTGCGGGCCTCGCCGGAACGGACCGTGAGGCGATCGTCGTTGCCGCCGGTCTGGTCCCAGCTGGACACGCGCAGCCGGCGATGGTCGCGGAGCCGGGGCAGGTCACGCAGGCTCGATCCATAGCTGCCGTAGCGCACCGGGTGAGTGCTCATCGTGATCCTCTCCATCGAGTCTTTGCCACGGGTGCTTTTCGGTCCGGAGCACGCCGCTCAGTAAACGTTTACTGTGATCGAGAATGGCACCGTCTCCGGGTCGTGTCAATAGAGCCGCCCACGCCGTGCAACACTCCCCCGGCGCCGCTCCGCCGTCCCCGGGCGCCGCTCCGCCGTCCCCGGGCACTCGAACGCAACCCTGTGCGGCTTCTTCCCGAGCAGAGGCCGCACAAGGTTGCGGTCACCAGGGCTCGAGCCGGTTGCTTCAGCGGCGCGGTGCGGTGGTGCCTCGGACGATGAGTTCGGGCTCGAGCAGCAGGTGGACCGGGGCGATGTGCTCGTCCGCGGCTCGGGCATTCAGCCGCTCGGCCGCCAGGGTGCCCATCTCCTCCACCGGTTGAGCGACCAAGGTGACAGCAGGGTGCACCATCTGCGTCCACGTATCGTCGTCCACGCCCACCAAAGAGATCTCCTCGGGCACCCGGAGCCCGGATTGTTGGATGCCGCGGTAGGCACCGGCGGTGAGGGGGCCGTTCATCGCCACCACGGCGTCCGGTCGGCGCGGTCCCTGCACGGCCGCGCGCACCGCCGCCTCGGCATCTGCCATCTGCAGATCGGTCCGCACCATCCGCTCCGACTCCAGCGGGATATCGGCATCAGCGAGCGCGTGGCGCATCCCGTCCAGACGGTCCTCGGTGGTGCTCACCCCGGACGGCCCGGCCAGGCACATGATGTCCCGGTGCCCGAGGGCGAGCAGGTGCTCCACCGCGATCCGGCCGGCCTTCTCGTTGTCCAGGAGGATCGAGTCCCCGGCAAAGTCGTGCACCCTGCGGTCCACCACCACGGTAGGAATCCCGGCAGCGAGCAGCGGTGTCAGATCCGAGTGGTCCTCCGACGTCACCGAGACCACCACGCCGGACATCCGCTGGGCAATGGCCGCGTCCAGGTATCCGCGCTCCCGGTCGAGATGCTCGTCGGTATTGCACAACATCACCGAGTGCCCGGACCGGACCGCCACATGCTCGACCGCAGTGACCAGGGACGTGAAGAAGGGGTTCTTCACGTCCGAGACGATCACGGCCCAGACGTCGGCACGCTGCCGTCGCAGGGCCCGGCCGTTCGAGTTCGGGACGTACCGGGTGGCCAGCGCGGCGGAGCGCACGCGTTCGGCCAGCACCGGGTCGACCGTGCTCGATCCGTTCAGCACCCTGGAGACCGTGGCGATGGACACGCCGGCGGCCTCGGCGACGTCCGTGATCCGGACCGGGCGGTCGGTACTCACTCGAGGATGCTCCCACATCACACGAGCTCAGAGTCGCTTCCACCTGGACCGCCCACTATCGATGGCCGAGGATCGGCAACGAGGAACGAACAACGACACATAGAATCACGGCACTACCCGATGAGGAGGGCGTGTGCCTGCTAGTCACGACGTTGCCAAGCGCGCAGGGGTCTCACCTGCCGTGGTTTCGCGCGTGTACAACGGCGATCCGACGCTGCGGATCTCGTCCGACACCCGCCAACGCGTGCTCAGCGCCATCGAAGAACTGAACTACGTCCCACGCCGTGCCGCACGAGCACTGCGGATGAACCTCCAGTCAGCGATCACGCTCGTCACCCCGGAACCGACGAGCGCGATGTACACCGAGCTGATCGGCGGGATCGAGCGCGCAGCACTCGGCCGCGACCTCCAAGTCGTCGTCGCCGGGGCAGAGACCGCGAACCAGGCACCGGGATGGCTCACTCGCATGGTGGACGAAGGGCGGACCGACGGCGTCCTGCTGCAGCCCACACCCGCCACCAGCGACGAGCAGCGCGCCGAGCTCATGAAGCTGCGTGTTCCGGTCGTGACCATCCTCTCGACCGACCCCCAGGTCCACCTGCCGTCCGTGGTGCTGGACGACGCCCAGGGCATCCGGGTGGCCGTGGACCATCTGATCGCCCACGGACACCACCGGATCGGCTTTCTCGGCGGCGTTCCGGGATTCGCCTCGGCAGATCGCCGCCACGACGGTTTCGTCCACGGCCTGCGCGCTCACGGCTTGCGCGCGCGATCCGAGTGGGCCACCGACGCCGGCTACCTCGCCACCGATGGCCGAGCAGCCATTCGGAAGCTCTGGACCCTCTCCGACCGGCCGACCGCCGTCGTCGTCGCGAATGTCAACGCTGCCATCGGCGCACTCGCCGAACTGCACCTGCTTGGCGCGCGCCTGCCCGAGGACCTCTCCATCGTCACCCTGCACGACGTCTGGTACGCCGACGCGGTCTGGCCACCACTGACGACAGTCAAGCTCCCTCTGCACGAGCTGGGGATAGCCGCCGTCGAGCACCTCTCCCAGAACACCTCGACCGGAGAGACCACGATCGAGGACCCGAAACCACAGCTCATCCCGCGCAGCTCCGTACAGCCACTCTGAGCGCGGGTACGCGTCGGTAGCAACCACCCCGGTCGCCCTCGCGCGCGAATCGCGCGGCACCGAGCCGCCGGCTCGCCCGCCACGCCACACCGCTGTACCGACGGAAGCGCTCACGTCCACGACGCGCTTGCAGCCTTAGGTAATTCCATTTACTCTGAAGCGTACGCACTTGATGTCAAGGAGGACACACATGAAGCGCTCCATCCCCCAAATCGCCATTGTTCTCGCAAGCTCAGCCACGCTGGCCCTGTCCAGCTGTTCGACGAACGCAAGTGGCGGATCGGATCCGGAATCCCTCAGCACGGACGAACCAGTGACGCTGACGGTGCAGCAGCAGACCGGTAGCGAAGACATGATCAGCTACATCGCGGAAGCGTTCGAAGAGGCGAACCCGAACGTCACGGTGGAGCTCGTCACCGTCTCGCAGGAGCAGAAGACCGGCTCCAACCTCGCCACGCTGGCCTCCAACTCACCACCCGACGTGGGGATCATCCCCGTCAACAGCGAGGTCTACACCCAGTTGGTCCGCGCAGATGCCCTGGCGGACCTCTCCCCCGTGTGGGAGTCCGCCGACCTGGACAACCGGTTCAGCGATGGCGGCGAATCGCTGAAGATCGACGGCGTGCCCCGCGTGGCTACCTACACGTCGGTGGGGTACAACATCGTCTACTACAACCCCGACCTGTTCGCCGAGGTCGGGATCGAGGCCCCGCAGAACCACCGCTTCGACTCCATCGACCAACTCGTCGAGGCCGCCGATGAACTGCGCGCCGCCGGCTACGGCCCGCTCCAGATGGGCGGAAGCTCCGGCTTCCAGGCCAGTTGGATGATCGACAGCTTCCTCCCGACCATTGCGACCGAGGAGGAGATGAGCAACTACCTCGGCAGCTACAACCCCGACGTCGAGGTCACCGCAGAGTACGCCTCCGCACCCTTCGTCGACGTCCTCGAGACCATCGACGGACTGGGAGAAGCCGGAGTGTTCCAGGACGGCTTCCTCGGCCAGGATGGGGCGATCGCGGAAGGGCCCTTCATCCAGGGCCTCGCCGGGATGGTCCTCGGCGCCACCGCATCGGTCGCCAGTTTCGCCGATGCGGAGTTCACCCCGGAGTGGGCGTTGCTGCCCCCGATGGACGGCGGGTCACCGACCCAGATGTCGATGTACTTCGGCGACGCCCTCGGCGTCCCCGAGAACGCCCCGAACCGGGCCTGGGCGATGGAGTTCATCGAGTTCGTCGTCAGCGACCAGATGCAGGAAGAAGCAATCATCGGTATCGGGGCATCCCTCCCCTCGGTCAACTCGCTGCCCGATGACGCCCTCGCTCAGCTGCCCGAGATCTCCCAGCAGTTCTTGACCGATATCAGAGACAACGGCGGTCAGCCAGGATGGACCTCAACCGTGCCGGGCGGCTTCGGCCAGCAGTTCATCGACCCCCTGCTGCAGGACATGCACGCCGGCCAGCTGACCCCGGCAGAGGTGGCCCAGACCCAGCAGGACCACCTCCTCGAGACACGCGAAGACGCGAGCTGACCGATGCCGTCGCAGATCAACACGCCCACTCCGGCGGGTATCTCGGACGTCCGCGGTCATCATGTCCAGCGCCGACGTCGAAGCAACGTGGGCTCGCTGACGGGACGGTGGGGCCTGCTCGGCGCCGTCCCGGCAGCGGTCCTGCTGGCCACGTTCGTCGGGGTAACGGTCGTGCAAGCCGGCGTCATAAGCCTCAGTGAGTGGCATGGCATCGGCCCCCTGGAATTCGTCGGGCTACGCAACTATGCCGAGGTACTCGCCGAGCCCGCGACGTGGGAGGCGCTGCGCGTCACGACCGTGTTCGCCTTCGCGAGCACGGCGGGAGTCATCGTCACCGCAACGCTACTCGCGGCAGCCGTCAGCGCCAAGATGTGGGGAAGTACCAGCTACCGCATCATCTGGTTCATGCCAGGAATTGCCCCGGCCGCGGCAGCTGCCATCTTCTGGGCGTCCGCGTTCCAACCCAACTTCGGAGCAATCAACGAGATCGCAAAACTCTTGGGATTCGAAGGCTCGTCGGCACTACTCGCCTCTGGTGCAACCGCCTTGATCCCGATCATCCTTGTGACGATCTGGAGTTCCGTCGGCTTTTCCTTCCTCCTCATCCTTGGTGCGCTGGAAGATGTTCCACCCACGACATATGAGGCAGCCAGGATCGACGGAGCAAGCGCGACGCGACAGTTCTTCAGCATCTCGCTTCCTCTCGCCCAGCCCGTGATCGCCACCACTTCGATCCTCGCGCTGATCGCGACGTTCAACGGGTTCACCCAGGTCTGGGCCATGACGCGTGGTGGGCCCGGATCCGCCACCAACACGATTCCGGTGGCCGTCTACAAAGAGGCGTTCCAGTTCGCGAACTACGGCACGGCCGCAGCCCTCGCGGTGATCGGTGCCGTGATCCTGACGATCCTCGGCGCTATCGGCCTCGCCCTGACACGGAGCAGACAACAATGAACCTACGTGCCACCCTAGGACGCTCCCTTGCTCAGTTCGGACTCCTGACCTGGACTGCACTGGCGATCGTCCCGTTCATTCTCATCATCCTGCTCAGCTTCCGCAGCAACGGTGACATCATCACGAGCGGCTTGGGCCTCAACGGCGAATTCACGATCGAGGGCTACCGCGCAGCCTGGACAGGGCCAAGCGGTGGTGGCGGGATGTCGACGTTCTTCGCGAACAGCATGCTCGTCTCCGCCACGGCGTTGACGGTCAATCTAGGCGCGGGCGTCACGGCCGCGTACTTCATCTCCCATGTATCGCAGAAGTTGCGTGCGATATTCCTACGGATCGTCCTCGCCGCGACCGTGCTGCCGATCATCATCCTGCTGATTCCCATGTATCAAGGCTTCAACGCCGTCGGGCTGGTGAACGTCCCGGTCGCCGTCGGGGTCGCCTACGGTGCGCTCGGACTGCCTGGCACGATCCTGATCTGTTCAGCCGCGTTCTCCGATTTCCCACACGAACTACTCGAAGCGGCCGCGATCGACGGGATGGGGCCGTGGCGCTCCTACCTGACCATCGTGATCCCACTCTCGCGCAGCATCATCGTGGCGATCGGTATCCTCACGCTGATCAATGTCTGGGGAGAGACCCAGCTCGGCGTGGTGCTCCTGCAATCCCCGGACAGTCAGACCATCCCGCTCGGCCTGTTGTCCTTCCAGGGACAGTTCACGTCGAACTACACGGCCATCTTCGCGGGGCTCGCCATGGGCACCGTTCCCATCATCGTCGTCTATCTGATCTTCCAACGCTACGTCACCAAGGGCATCGCCCTCGGTGGGTTCGGCGGCAAATAGGGCTGACAAGCCCAGCCGAGACCCCGGTGCCCGCTCCCCCGCAAGGGAGCGGGCACCGTTGTGCGCTCTCCGGCCGGAAGACGGCACAGTAGCGGCCGACGCCAAGCCGGCCCCGTGGGTGTGGGGCTCGACGCCGTCCCGTGCGCGGGACATCGCGTGGCTGTGTCGCACCGTCGGGTCCGGCTGCCGCACCAGCGACAAAAACGCCATCCCCGAGCCGTGACAGGCCCGGGGATGGCGTCGTGAGCGCGTTCAGCGCTGAGGTCAGAGGATTCGATACCGCTCCCACACCGAGCTCAAAGTCTCTCCGGCGAGCAGATCGGCAAGAACGTCCGACTCAGCCGTGGCCCGCTCCCGTGCCAGGGACAGGACCTCCTGCTCGTGGGCCTGGGGTACGACCGCCATCCCATCGTCGTCGATCGCGAGCAGGTCGCCGTCGGAGATCTCGATACCGTGAAAGGTCACTCGCTCCCCGACAGATTCCACCCGCATCCGCCCGCGGAAGTCGTTGGGGCGGCAGGTTGCCGAGTACACCGGGAAGCCGACGGCTTGGATCTTCGCCCTGTCACGCACTGCACCGTCGGTGACAGCAGCGACCGCTCCCCGGCCCTTGGCCGCGGCGCTGAACAGCTCCCCCAGGTCGCGGTGACATCGTTGCCGCCTGTCGCGCTCACGACGAGGTGTCCCGGACGAAGCGCGTCGATGTAGGCGATCGCGTCGTCGTACGGACCGTCGGGGGCGTCCACGCCGGTGGGGACGAACCGCAACGTGCGGGCACGCCCGATGCACACCACGCCGGGAACCACCGGGGACAAGCGGGTCGTGGTCTGGTGCCGCAGTCCGATCGCATCGAGCGAGTCGGAGATCATGGCCGTTGTGAGCCGCTCGTCCCCGGGTTGTGGCTCGAACGTCGGGACGATCGCACTATCGGATGACATGGCCGGACTCCTTACTGTAGGCGAACCGGTGCTCGAGCTCCGGAGTGAGCTGAACACCAAGTCCGATCGTAATCGGTGCATGGACGAAACCCTCAGCATCAATGTCGACAGGTTCGACGAGAAGCTCGTCGCGAAGGGGGTTGGGCAGGCGGCAGAACTCGAACAAGCGCACGTGCTCGTGCGCCAGCGTGGCGTGCAAGTTCGCCATGAATGTCACAGCCGAGCCCCAGACGTGTGGCACCACGGCGACGTCCACCCGGGCTGCCGCATCGGCGACGGACCTGAAGGCCGCCATACCGCCGACGAAGGTCGCATCAGGTTGTGCGATGCCCACCGCGTCAGCCGCGAACAGCTGCTCGAAGTCCTGCACGCGGCTCGTCGACTCGATCCCCGAGATGGGGACCGATGTGCGCGAACGCAGCGCGGCGTAGCCGGACACGTCGGACGCGCCGCACGGCTCTTCGAACCATCGCGCTCCGGCCTGTTCCAGCCGCTGCGCAACAACCAGTGCTTCCTCCCAGGTCCACGGTCGGGATGCGCTCGCCTGCACGCCGTCGAGGACGAATGAGGCTCCCTCCGGGAGTGCGGGAAGCACATGGTCGAGAAGCGCGACCGTGGTCTCAGCGTCCTGCATGGCGCGGAACTTCACGGTCGTGAACCCGTGCTCCAGCTGGTCGCACACCCATCGCAGGACCTCGTCGAACTCGCTGCCCACCCCGCCACTGGCATACGCCTCGACGCGCGACTTCGCCAACCCGCCCAGCAGCTCGTAAGCCGGGACGCCACTGCGCTTGGCCACCGCATCGAGCACAGCGATCTCGATGGCCCCGGCAGTACCGCTGGCGATTCCGCCGCGAGACCAGAAGGCCGTGTAGGCCCGCAGGTGATCGCCCACCTCGAGCGGGTGAGCGAACTCCCTACCGATGACGTACGGCCGATACACCTCGACGAGGCCAGGTACCGCCGCGGCGGCCATGATGCCGGCGCCCACTTCGCCGAGTCCGGTGGTGCCGTCCTCAAGCGTGACCTCCACCAGGGCGGCGTCCCACCCACGGATCGTCCCACCGATCCATCGCAACTCCTCACCGGGCGGGTACACCGCACTCAGAAGCACTGGGCGGAGGTCGGTGATTCGGATCTGGTCAGCCATCGCTTCGCTTGTCCTCTCGTGCACGGCGGTCGTCACGTCAACGCGATCGCAGTCGGGGCGCCGGTCGGGTTGTCGACGACGACCGTCGTTCCCTCGATCCGGGCATGAACGCGCGGATCCACGGCCTGTACGTCGACGAATCCCAGGTCGATCTCGAAGGACTGACGGGACGTGAGAGCGAAGGTGCGAGTCTCGGTCGCCGTGAAGCGCACCTCCGGGATCTTCGGTGGATCGAGGAGAGGTGCGGTCCCGTAGATCGCCGCCCCGTTGACCTCCAGCCACTGGCCGAGCTCACGGAGCGGCCGCTGCTGCTCGGCGCTGAACCCGCCGTGAGCGTCCGGACCGATACCGAAGATCAGATTCCCGCCGCCGGCGACAACATCGATCAGCAGGTCGATCGATTCTCGCCCGGAGAGGATGTGCTCCTCACTCTCGTTCATGTTGTACCCGAAGGACATCCCGAGACCTCGGCACAGCTCCCACTTCCGGTCTGACTGGTAGGTCGCGTCGTACTCCGGGCTCTCGAAGTCGTGGTCCGGGTGCTGGATGCGGTCGTTGATGACCGCATCGGGGACCGTGGCACGCAGGTGCGCGATGATGTCGGGCGCGTCACCGGCGTCCGGATACCCGATGTCGTTCCACAGGATGGACGGCTGGTATCGGTCGATGATTTCCCGGAGGTGAGCATGCGCGAGACGGGCATAGGGCTCCGGCCAGTACTGTTCGGTGAGCGGCGGCCGCCTCACGTCGCGGGGAGCATCACGATCAGTGACCAGGTCCTCCCGCGCGCCACCGGGAGTCCTGCAGCAGTCCAGTCGAGTCCGCCCGAGTAGTAGACCCCATAGCGGAGCCCTGCCGCTCGAGCGAGTTCAGCCAGGTCGCCGATCACATCACGTGGAGTGTGGAAGCCGTCGCGGTACGGCGACGGCACCTGCGAGGGGTACAGCAGATAGCCATCGTGATGCTTGGCCAACGGGACGATGTACTTCGCCCCGGCCGCGCATGCAAGCTCCGTCCAGCCAGAAAGATCGACGGTCTCGAGACCGGCCTCGAACTCATTCCTGAAGCTCTCGTACGAACGACCGGCCCACTGTGCCTGGTGGTAGAACCAGGTGGGCGAACCGATCAGACTCATCGAGTTCTGGTACCACTCCGCATAGCTCGTGGTTGCCAGTGGTGACATGTGACCCCATGGACCAGTCGATCCCGGGGTGCCACCCGCTACCTCCTCGAGCTGTCTCGGGTCCGTAGGTGCCCACGCTGGTACGGAATACAACCCCCACGTGTACATCAGTCCTAGTTTCGCGTCGTCGAACCACGCGCTCTCCCGCCGCATCTGCGGTATCCGTCGTTGCACCCTTGCCCTGCTGTTCATCAGCTCATCTCCGTCACGTCACGCACATGCAGCCCTTGCATGGTGGAGGTAATTCCATTTACTGTGCAACGCAAGCCATCCGATGTCAAGGAGGACACATGCAACGGGACACCACACGACGACTGGCTCTCACGCTTGGAAGCGCACTGGCGCTGGCCCTGGCCAGTTGCTCGTCGAACGCAGCCAGCGAGTCAGACCCGGACTCTCTCAGTACCGACGAACCCATCACGCTGACGGTGCAACAACAGCCGGCCGGCGAAGGGATGATGGCCCATATCGCGACCGCGTTCGAGGAGGCCAACCCGAACGTCACGGTGGAGCTCGTCACGGTCTCGGTCGAGCAGAAGACCGGCTCCAACCTCGCCACGCTGGCCTCCAACTCACCACCCGACGTCGGGCTGATCCCGATCAACAGCGAGGTCTACACCCAGCTGATCCGCGCGGAAGCGCTGGCCGACCTCACCCCCGTGTGGGAATCCGCGGACCTGGACAGTCGTTTTGGTCAGTCCGGCGAGTCGCTCAAGACCGACGGCGTGCCCTACGTCGCCACGTATACCTCCGTGGGGTACAACATCGTCTACTACAACCCCGACCTGTTCGCCGAGGTCGGGATCGAGGCCCCGCAGAACCACCGCTTCGACTCCATCGACCAACTCGTCGAGGCCGCCGATGAACTGCGCGCCGCCGGCTACGGCCCGCTCCAGATCGGTGGCAGCTCGGGCAACCGGCTGAGCTGGATGATCGACGCCTTCCTGCCCACGGTCACGACCGAGGAGGAAATGGCGAATTACCTCGGCAACTACAACCCCGACGTCGAGGTCACCGCAGAGTACGCCTCCGCCCCCTTCGTCGACGTCATCGAGACCATCGACGGACTGGGAGCGGCCGGAGTGTTCCAGGACGGCTTCCTCGGCCAGGACAGTCCGATCGCGGAAGGGCCCTTCATCCAAGGCCTCGCCGGGATGGTCCTCGGCGCCACCGCATCGGTCGCGAACTTCACCGATGCGGAGTTCACCCCGGAGTGGGCGTTGCTGCCCCCGATGGACGGCGGGTCACCGACCCAGATGTCGATGTACTTCGGCGACGCCCTCGGCGTCCCCGAGAACGCCCCGAACCGGGCCTGGGCGATGGAGTTCATCGAGTTCGTGCTCAGCGACCAGATGCAGGAAGAAGCGGTCGTCGGCGTCGGGGCATCCCTCCCCTCGGTCAATTCCCTTCCGGACGACGCCCTCGCTCAGCTGCCCGAGATCTCCCAACAGTTCCTCGCCGACATCAGAGACAACGGTGGCCAGCCAGGATGGACGGCGACCGTGCCGGGCGGCTTCGGCCAGCAGTTCATCGACCCCCTGGTGCAAGACATGCTGGCAGGCGAGCTGAGCCCGGCAGAGGTGGCCCAGACCCAGCAGGACCACCTCCTCGAGACACGCGAGAACGCAGGCTGACCGATGACTGTGCTCCCTGCACGACCCGTGGGCTCGTGACGGGGGTGGGTATCGGTTCCACCTCCGTGGACGCTGTAGCCACCTTGTTCCGCACAGCCGACATCGATCGGGCCATGCTCGCGGGGCGCCACACCCTGATGGAGTCACAGGCGGACGCAGTGTTCGAGGCCGCCGGTGGTCGGTCGGTCGTGATCGCGGGGGCATTCAACTCAGGGATCCTCGCCACCGAACGCCCTTCTCACGATGCCCGATATGACCACGCGCCCGCAGCGGCGGACAAGCTGCGAAGGCCTGCCCGGCTCGCCGCGGCGTGGGACGCCTTGGCAGCGATCGGCTGAGCATCGCGGCAGGTACCGGCGGTCGACCCGCCCGGTATCTACGTGCGAGGGGCCGATCCGTCCGTGCCATCGGGGGACGCGGGGTCGGTGCTCGACGCCTCCCGCTCGCGGGCAGCGGCGTCCCGGGCGGCTGCGCTGCGGGCCTCCTCGGCCGCGGCGTCCCGGGCATCCCGGTCCTTCTCCCGAGCCTTGCCCTTGGCGAGGTTGCCACGCAGGCTGCGTACCTCCCGGCGGGCGACGACCCAGCGCCAGGTCAGTGCAATAGTCGCCACACCCACCACCAGGGAGATGAGCGCACCCGCGTAGACCGCCCCGGTGAACGATGGCGCTCCGATCACCATCTCGGTGCGTGCCTGCGTGGCGGCGAGTGTGGTGGACGCGTCGATCGCGATGGTGAGCACCACCGGCAGGGTGAGGAGCAGCGCCACTGCGCCGATGATCAGCCGAGTTCGCCATGCCGTGCGGAGCCGGAATGCCAGGTAGCCGACCGCCACCGGCCCGAGCGTGAAGAGCACACCGATCAGCAGGCCCGCGAGGACGCCTGCGCTGGAGACACCGGCCACCCACCCGGTCACCACCGACGCCCACCACCCGGGCAGCAACGCACTCCCCAGGGCGAACAGCACCACCACGGCAATCACAGCGCCGAGCACGGTGGTGATCGTGCGGATCCAGGCAGGCGGCGCCGAGGACGCGGGCTTGCGAGCAGCATCACTCATGAACACATCCTTGCAGCAATGCTGCCCACACTGCCCACTGACGGGCCCGGATTCCTCTGGACGTGCGGCGCCGGCTCAGACCAGGGAGTCCTGCCACGCCTTGTGCAGGGCAGCGAACCGTCCTGTCCCGCCGATCAGCTCCTCCGGCGAGCCGTCCTCGACCACCTCACCCTCGCTCATCACCAGCACCCGATCGGCGACCGCAACCGTGGACAACCGGTGCGCGATGATCAGCGCGGTCCGGTCGGCCAGCAGCGTCTGCAGCCCCCGTTGCACGAGCCGCTCCCCCGGGATGTCCAGCGAGCTGGTCGCCTCGTCCAGGATGAGCACCGCCGGATCCGCGAGGAACGCGCGAGCGAACGAGATCAACTGGCGCTGCCCGGAACTGACCCGGCCACCGCGCTTGTTCACGTCGGTGTCATAGCCCTCGGGCAGGTCGAGGATGAACTCGTGCGCGCCGACCGCGCGGGCTGCCGCCTCGATCTCCTCGTCCGTGGCGTCCGGGCGTGCGAGGGCGATGTTGTCCCGCACCGTCCCGGAGAACAGGTACGCCTCCTGCGTCACCATCACCACGGCGCGGCGCAGGTCCTTCATCGAGATCTCCCGCAGGTCCACCCCGTCCAGGGTGAGCCGGCCGGCGGTCACGTCGTAGAACCGGGCGACCAGCTTGGCCACCGTGGACTTGCCCGCACCGGTCTGTCCCACCAGGGCGATGGTCTGCCCACCGGGGACGTCCAGGTTGAGGTTCGGCAGCACCACCGCGTCCGAACCGTACCCGAACCGCACTCCCTCGAAGCGGAGGTGACCGGACGCCGTCGGGAGTGCCACCGGCCTTTCGGCCTGGCGGACGGTGGGGACCTCCTCGAGCAGCCCGGAGATCTTCTCCAGGGCGGCCGCCGCCGACTGGAACGAGTTGTAGAACATCGCCATCTGCCCCACCGGTTGGAAGAACCGCTTGGTGTAGAGCAGGGTGGCGACGAGCACGCCCACCTCGAGCTGCCCGTCGAGGACCCGGAATGCACCGATCGCCATGGCGACCGCGACCGTGACATTCCCGGTGAGCTGCAGCGCCGGGTCGTAGATACCGTTCAGGCCCATGGTGCGGGCGTTGTTGTGCCGGTACTCCTCAGTCAGCCCTGAGTAGGTGACGTTGTTCGCGTCCTCGCGCCGGAACGCGTGCACGGCGCGGATCCCGTTCATCGTCTCCACGAAGTTGACGATGAGTCGCGCCGACGCCACCCGGGAGATGCGGTAGAGCACCTGGGACCGCTTCTGGAACCAGCGAGTGATCAGCGCCACCGGGATCACGGCGACCAACAGCACCAGGCCGGCCTGCCAGTCCATCAGGAACAGCGAGATGCCGACGAAGGTCATGTACAGGAACCCGGCAGCGAGCTGGGTGATCCCGGAGTCGAGCAGCTCCTTGAGCGCGTCCAGGTCGGCGGTCTGCCGAGAGATGATCCGGCCCGAGGTGTAGGACTCGTGGAACTCGAGGCTGAGCCGCTGCGTCTGCCGGAACACGCGCTGGCGCAGGTCGAGCAGGATCGCTTGAGCCACCCGGGCGGCCAGGCGCACATACCCTGCGGTCGCGGCGCCGGAGACCAGGGCAGCGAGCACGTAGATCCCACCGGTGACCACGGTCGGCACCCAGGTCCCGTCCTGGGCGGCGGGAAGGCCGACGTCGATCGCATGCGCAATCAGGGCCGGCCCGGCAGCGCGGGCTGCCTGCGCCGCGACCACGAGGGCCACGGTGAGGATGAACAACGTGCGCAGCGGTCGCAGCAGGCTGCCCAAGAGCCGGAGCGACCTCCGGCGGATGAACCGGGAGTCTGCGCGGTCGAGGTTGCTGTTCTCCTCGTCCTGCACTCCGCGTGGCGTCACGGGCGTGGTCGTACGCATCAGGAACTCACCTCCACCGGCCGGCTCTCGCCGGAGTCCTCGTCCACCAGGCTGGAGATCACGAAACGGTAGTGCTCGTGCGTGGCGAGTAGCTCGGTGTGCGTGCCGACGGCGGAGATCACCCCGTCCTGCAGCACCGCCACGCGGTCTGCGAGCGCCACGGTGGAGGGGCGGTGCGCCACCACGATGGTGGTGGTGTCGGTGAGCTCTTCCCGCAGGTGGGCAGTGACGATCTCCTCGGTCGCCACGTCCAGAGCGGAGAGCGGGTCGTCGAGCACCAGCACCCGCGGCCGGGCGGCTACGGCACGGGCGAGTGCGAGGCGCTGCCGTTGCCCCCCGGAGAGGCTGAGGCCCTCCTCGCCGATCGTGGTCTCCAGGCCGTGTGGCAGTCCGCGGGTGAACTGGGCCTGGGCGACGGTGAGGGCACGGTCCAGGTCGGCATCGCCGTCCTGTCCCTCCGGTGCGCCGAGCAGCACGTTCTCGCGCACCGTGGCCGAGAACAGCGTGGCGTCCTCGAATGCGATGGAGACGAGCTCGCGCAGGTCGTGGCGGGTCATGTCGCGCACGTCCACGCCGTCGATCCGCAGTGACCCTCCGGTGACGTCGAACAGGCGCGGCACCAGCGAGATCAGGGTCGTCTTCCCGGAGCCGGTCAGGCCCACGATCGCCATCGTCTCCCCCGGGCGGACGGTCAGATCGATCCCGTCCAGCACTTCCCGGCGGGGCTCCTCGCACGGGCGGTCGGGGTCACGCCAGGCATGATCCGGGGGTGGTTCATCGGGGTAGACGAATTGCACCTTGTCGAAGACCACTTCGCCCCGCGGATGCTCGGGACGCTGCGGCTCGGCTGGATCGTCCACGACGTTCGGTGTGTCCAGCACGTCGAAGTAGCGGTCCACCGCGGTCTTGGCGAAGAGCGTCATCGAGACGAGGTGCCCGAGCTGTTCCACCGGTCCGCTGACCACGACCGCCGTGGTGAAGAACGCGGCCAGGGCGCCCACGGTGATCTGGCCGTCGAGCGCGAGCCAGACACCGGCGATCAGGCACAGTCCGAGCATCACCTCCGAGATCGCGGTGATCGCGAACAGGAAGGCGCCCAGCGTGCGCGCCTTGTGCAGCTCGGTGTGGCGCAGCCGATCAGCCTGCGCGGAGAAGTTCTGGTAGGCCTCGCGGCCGCGGCCGAACGCCTTGAGTACGCGGATCCCATGCACCGACTCCTCCACCGTGGTGGCGAGATCGCCGGCCTGGTCCTGGCTGAGCCTGGAGATGCGGCGGAACCGGGAGGAGAAGCGGTAGGAGAAGTACATCACCGGCACCGCACTGGCCAGGTAGGCGATGCCCAGCCAGCCGCCCAGGTAGATCATCAGACCCACCCCGACGGCGATCGTGGTGGCGTTCACCACGAGCATCACCATCCCGAAAGAGAGCCAGCGGCGGAGCATGCCGAGGTCGCTCATCGAGCGGGACAACAACTGTCCCCCGGGCCACTGGTCGTGGAAGGCGACCGGCAGGTCCTGCAGGTGGCGGAAGAGTGCCAACCGCATGCTGGCTTCCACCCTGGTGCCGGGGATCAGGATGAATGCACGGCGCAGGGCGATGAACGCGGCCTCGAGCACACCGAGGCCGAGCACGAGCGCCACCGCGAGCCAGACGCCGCTGCGGTCGGCCGAGCCCACGGAGTCCAGCAGCGGGTTGTCGACGGCCCAACGAATCACCTGCGGGATGGCCAGGGCCGCCAGGCTCGCCCCGAGGGCGCAGAGCATCCCGGCGACGAATCGTGGGATCGCTGGGCGGAAGAAGGGGTACAGCCGGGCCAGGGTGGCAACGACGGCGGCGCTCGGCGGGAGGGTGCTCGGGGCGCCGGACCGTGGCTCGGACTGGTCGGAGTGGGACTGATCGGGTGCGGAACCGCGTCGCCCGCGGCCGGGATGATCAGAGGGCATGGGTGGAGTGGGCCTCCTCAGTCGTCGGCGGTGACCGTCTCGATGGCGGCGCGCAGCCTCGCACACCACTCGGGCCGGCGGTGCTGCCCGGCTCGGTCGTGCTGGTGCCCGGTGCGCGCGGTCCCCCACGTTGGACAGCGTTGTCCATAATACTCCTGCTCTCCCTCGAAGCGGCAGAGGGATCGCCGAGGTCGCGGGTTCAGGCGCTCTTGGTGGCTCGTTTCGAGGCGGAGCTGCTGGACTTCTTCGCGGTCTTCTTGCCGGCCGTGCTGGACTTCTCATCCTCGCCCGGGTCGTCGCTCGAGCTGGGCTCCGCCGCCCGACTCCCCCGGCTCGCCTCGACGCTACGGCGCAACGCCTCCATGAGGTCGAGCACCTCGCCGGACTCCTCTTCCACGGTCTCCTCCACCGCGACGCCTTCGCCCTTCTCCAGCTTGGCGTCGATCAGCGCCTTGAGCTGGATCTGGTAGTCGTCCTGGTGCTCCTCCGGTGCGAAGTCGGTCTCATAGGCAGAGACCAGAGCGGCGGACATCTCCAGCTCCTTGGCGCTGATCTTCACCTCGGTCTCGAGGCTCTCGAACTCGGGCGCACGGATCTCGTCGGACCACAGCAGGGTCTGCAGCATCAGCACGTCCCGCGCACCCGCAACGCGGCGAGCCGGGTCTTCTGCCGGAGCGTGAAGGACACGATCGCCGTACGGTCGGACTCCTCCAGAGTGCGCCGCAGCAGCACGTAGGACTTCGTGGAGTTCGAGGTCGGAGCGAGGTAGTAGGCGGAGTCCAGCATCACCGGCTCCACCTGGTCCGACGGGACGAACTCGAGCACATCGATCTCGCGGCTCCGCTCGGCCGGCAGGGTGCTGAAGTCCTCCTGTGAGAGCACGATGCTCTGCTCGTCGTCGGTGTAGGCCTTGTCGATGTGCTCGTACGGAACGATCTCCCCGCACTGCTCGCACTTGCGCTGGTACCGGATACGTCCGCCGTCGGCGTCATGCACCTGGTGCAGCCGGACGTCGTGGCTCTCGGTGGCGCTGTAGACGGAGACCGGCACGTTCACCAGGCCGAACGTGACCGAGCCCTTCCAGATCGCGCGCATCCCCGCTCCCTCCGAGTCACCATGAGCGAATCACTCATCACAGGCCAGTACACACGTCTCGAGCCTCAATTTCCACTGCGACCCTCACGCCGAGCCCTGCCGAAGGTCCGGCGGATGCGCCACGATGGGCACATGGCCGGCACGGAGACGATCGCGCAGGTGGACGGGCGCAGAGTGCGCCTGACCAACCTGGACAAGGTGCTCTACCCGGCCACCGGCACCACCAAGGCGGACGTGATCAGCTACTACTCCCAGGTGGCGCCGATGATGGTGCCGCACTGCGCCGGCCGGGCGGCCACCCGGAAGCGCTGGGTGAACGGGGTGGGTACGGCGGACGAGCCCGGGCAGGTCTTCTTCACCAAGAACCTGGACTCCGGCACGCCGGACTGGGTGCCCCGGGCGGAACTGCAGCACTCCGACCACCGGAACACCTATCCGATGGTGAACGATCGCGCCACGCTGGTGTGGCTGGCGCAGATGGCAGCACTGGAGATCCACGTGCCGCAGTGGCGGTTCGACTCCACCGGACAGCCCCGCAACCCCGATCGCATCGTCTTCGACCTCGACCCGGGCCCCGGGGTGGAGCTCGCCCAGGTGGCCGAGGTGGCGCGATGGATCCGGCTCGTGCTGGACGGAATGGGCTGGGACTGCGTCCCGGTGACCAGCGGGTCGAAGGGCCTCCATCTCTATGCCGCGTTGGACGGGAGCCACGATGCCGAGCAGATCCGGGCCCTGGCCCGCGAGCTGGCCACCAGCCTGGAGGCGGACCACCCGGACGCCGTCACCGCGCAGATGGCGAAGGCTCAGCGCGGCGGGAAGGTGTTCATCGACTGGAGCCAGAACCACCCGAACAAGACCACGGTCGCCCCGTACTCGTTGCGGGGGCGGGACCGGCCCACCGTCGCCGTCCCCCGCACGTGGGCAGAGCTGGACGACCCAGGTCTACGACACCTGGAGCTGGCCGAGGTGCTGGAGCGGATCGCGACGACCGAGGACCCGATGGCCGCGCTGGAGCGGCGCGCGCACGGGTCCGACACCTTCGCCGCCCCCGAGGGCGCAGCCGGTGCCGACCCGGCGCGTGCCGACCCGCTCGCCACCTACCGCTCCATGCGCCGCCCCGATCGCACCCCGGAGCCGGTCCCGGAGGCCGCGCCGGTGCCCGGCACCGAGCGCGTGTTCGTGATCCAGGAGCACCACGCCAGCCGGTTGCACTGGGATCTGCGCCTGGCCGACGACGGCGTGCTGGTGAGCTGGGCGGTCCCCAAGGGCATGCCCACCGAGCCGGCCCGCCAGCACCTGGCGGTGCAGACCGAGGATCACCCGATCGAGTACCTCACCTTCTCCGGCACGATCCCGAATGGTGAGTACGGCGCCGGGGAGATGAGCATCTGGGACACCGGTACCTACGAGGTGCACAAGTGGCGTGCGGGGGCCGAGATCATCGTCACGCTCACCGGCGCCCCCGACGGCGGACTGTCCGGTGGTCCGGGACGCACCAGCACGTTCGCACTCATCCATACCGGTGCCCGCGCCGAGTCCGCTGAGGAGAAGCGGCACTGGCTGCTACACCTGATGGCCGGACCACCGGGTGCGAAGGGCACGCGCAGGCCGGCGACGCCCCGGGTGCCCGCTGAGCCCCGGGCCACGCTGCTTCGTGCCCCCACGCCGATGCTCGCCGTCGCCGGCACGGCGGCCGACGTGGGCGAGGACTGGCCGGTCGAGATGAAGTGGGACGGGCAACGGTGCGTGGTGGAGATCAACGACGGCGTGGTGCGCCTCTGGGCACGCAGCGGTCGGGAGATCACTGCGTCCTACCCGGAGCTGGCCGAGGTGGCCGACGCTGTGGCCGCCTCGCATGCCATCCTCGACGGTGAGGTGGTCGCCCTGGACGCGGCCGGTCGCCCCTCCTTCGCCCGGCTCCAGCCACGGATGCAGGCAAGTCGGGAAGCTGACGTGCGTGCGGCGGCACGCCGCCAGGGCGTGCACCTGATGCTCTTCGACGCCCTCGCTCGGGAGACAGAATCCCTCCTCGACGAACCGCAGGTCCGCCGTCGGGAGATTCTGGAGGCCCTGGTGACGCCCGGACCACGGGTGCAGGTGCCCCCGGCGTTCGACGGTGATCTGGATGCCGCCCTGGCGGCCAGCCGCGCCTGGGGTTTGGAAGGGGTGATGGCGAAACGGCCGGACTCCCGCTACCTGCCGGGGCGTCGGAGCCGGTCATGGGTCAAGATCAAGCACGTCGAGACGGTGGACGCGGTGGTCTGCGGTTGGCGTCCGGGGCAGGGCGGGCGAGCCGGTCGCGTGGGTGCGCTCCTGCTCGGGCTGCCGCACCTGGACGGGTCCTGGCGCTACGTGGGCCGGGTCGGTACGGGTTTCACCGACGCCGAGACCCGCAGCTGGGTCGATCGGTTCGCCGCGGTGGAGGTGCCCGATCCGCCATTCGACGACGTCCCGCCCCTCGATGCCCGCGGGGCACGGTGGGTGCGTCCCGAGCAGGTGGCCGAGGTGGCCTTCGCGGAATGGTCCGACGGCGGACGGCTGCGCCATCCCGTGTGGCGCGGGTGGCGCCCGGACAAGTCCGTGGCCGATCTGCTCAGGCAGCCCGAGTGAGGCTGGGCTCGAAGTCCAGGCGTAACGCCGGGGCGTGCAGCCGACCGGCGTGCACCTGGGTGCGCCGTAGTACCGGACGCAGGTGGCCGCGGCGAGCGAGGATCAGCCCGACCACGACGGCTCCGAGCAGCGGCCCGGCCGCGCAGGCAACCAGGCCCGCGTGCACACCGCCGAGCTCGATCACCCAACCGATCACCAGACCGGACACCGCTTGAGCACCCATGTTGATGAGCACGTACAAGGACAGCACGCGGCCGCGCATCGCGGGGTCCACGCTCGTCTGCACCATGGTGTTGCTGCGGGTGAGGTAGAGCAGGCAGGTCATGCCCATCAGGTAGAGCACCACCAGGAACAGCCACAGGCTTCCGACGGCGGAGGCCACCAGTTGCAGGAGGCCGAGTACCACGGCACCGGACACCAGGGTGCGCAACCGCAGCCGCCGTGCGCGCCCGGCGAGCATGGCACCGGTGATGGCGCCGAGTGCGAGCGTGGAAGTGAGCAGGCCGTATCCGCTGGCACCGATCTGCACCACCTCATCGGCGTAGGCGGCGAGCACCGTCGCCATGTTCACGCCGGTGAGAGCCACGAACCCGACGAGCACGCACGCCCAGAGGATCTCCGGTGTGTGCCGCACGTAGTGCAGACCGGCGCGCAGCTGTCCCTTGGCACGCGTCAATCGCGGCACGGGATGCATCTCAGAACGCCGCATGGTGAAGATGAACCAGGCGGCCACCCCGCACGCGATCGAGTTCGCGATGAACGCCCACCCGTTGCCCACGAGCGCGATCAGGCCCGCGGCGAACATCGGCCCGACCAGGGCGCCGAGCTGGAACACCGACGTGTTCAGGCTGATCGCACGGCGCAGGTGCGTGGGCCCGGTGATCTCCGGAAGGAACGCCTGCCGTGCTGGATTGTCCACCACGATCGTCATGCCACCGGCGAACGCGGCCAGCAGCACGTGCCAGACCTCGACCACACCAACCAGGGTCAGCACCCCGAGCACCAGGGTGAAGAACCCGAACAGCGATTGGGTGACGCTGAGGATCTTGCGTCGGTCGTACCGGTCGGCCAGCACCCCTCCGAAGAGCCCGAACAGCAGCATCGGGGCGAACTGCAGGGCCACGGTCAGGCCGACGAGGGCCGCCGACCCGCTGAGCTCGAGCACCAGCCAGTCCTGCACCACCCGTGCTGCCCACCCGCAGGTGCTGGTCAGGATCATGGAGCCGACGTAGAAGCGATAATTGCGTACTCGCAGGGCCGCGAGCACGCTCGACTCCCTGCGACGGGGCTTCGTCCGCCGTTGTGAGCCGCGCGATTCGACCGGTGGGACGACGGGCGGCACCGGTGCGGTGCTCGGTGAGTGGGCGGGTGGGGTGGCTGTCGGGGCTGGTGTCGCCGAGCGCACGGAAAGTTCCCTCGAGAACGAAGTAGATGAAGGGGATGTGGTGCCCGATCGGGGCTACCTCATCCACCGTACGGAGGAACACCGTCATTAATCCAACGCATGCCTGCTATAAGAGCCATTGCGCACCACAATAGCCGGGCGTATCGTGGCCGAATCGATACAAGGTCTGGATACTCCCATTGTTCGAACCCGCACAACTACGCACGTTCCTCACCCTGAGCGAGACGCTCAGCTTCACCCGGACGGCTGAACGGCTCGGGATCAGCCAACCCACGGTCAGTCAGCACGTCGCCCGGCTCGAGAAGGCCGCCAACCGTCGGCTCGTGCTGCGGGACACCCACGAGGTCTCACTCACGGACAATGGTCACGCGATGGCCGGTTTCGCCCGGACGATCCTGGCTGCGCACGACCAGGCCACCGCATACTTCACCGGGTCGGCGATGAGTGGCCGGCTCCGGTTCGGTGCCGCAGATGATCTCGCCCTCACGCAGCTTCCCCGGATCCTGCGCGAGTTCCGGCAGCTGCACCCGAAGATCACGATGGAGCTGACGGTGGCCCAGTCCCTGGTGCTGCACCGTCGCCTGCTGGCCGGGCACCTGGACCTGGTCTTCATCAAACAGCTCCCGGACGAGACCACCGGCCGGCTGGTGCGACGGGACCGACTGGCCTGGGTCGGCCTGGAGAGCACGGCACTGACTGCGGACGACATCGTCCCGATGATCACCTACCCGAACCCGAGCCCCTCCCGGAATACCGCGACCGGGGTGCTGGAACGGGCCGGCCGCACCTGGCGGGTCACCTGCACCACCCGGGAGATCCACGGCGTCCTGGCAGCGGTACGGGCAGGACTGGGCGTGACGGTACTCGCGCAGAGTCTGGTGCCCTCGGACCTGGTGATCATGCCGGCCTCCAGCGGGCTGCCCGAGCTCGGTGACATCGACCTGACCCTGGTGGACAACCCACGTGCGGCCCGCGAGCCGGTCGAGGCGCTGGCCTCGGCGATCTTGGGGCGACACTAGCCCGCACCTGCCCGGCCGAACGCGACGTTGTGCGGCTTCTCGAGGCTGGAAGCCGCACAACGTTGCGTTCGCGGGAGTGGTGGTTAGCTTTCCTGCTCGGCCGCGGCGCGAGCAGCGGCCACCGCCTCACGCTCCTTGGCCGACTGCACCACGTGGTCCACGAGGAGGCGGCCGAGCACCAGCACAGCGAAGGCGAGCCCGCCGTAGAGCACTAGGTCGATGAGTCCACCGAGTGCGCTGACAGCACCGCCGAAACGCAGTTGCGCGAACTGAGCGATCGCTGAGAACAGCCCCGCGAGGGCGAGCGCACCGGAGAGCACGATCACTGCGACGAAGGCCGGCTTTGCGGTCTTGGCGATCGTGGAGGTGGTGAAGGTAGTGTCGAACAGTCCCGGTCCCTGCGGACCGGCCGGGTAGGACATCGGGGCGCCGGGCTGAGCTGGTGCACCTGCCGCGTGGGTCCCCGGCTGGCCGTAGGCGCTCGGCTGCTGTGCGTAGTCCCCGGGCGGCGGCTGCTGCCCGTAGGCCCCACCCGGCTGGGCCGGGTGACCGTAACCGCCCTGCTGGGCGGGCTGACCGTAGGCATCACCCGGTGGCGCCGCACCGGGCACCGGTGGCTGGCCTTGCGGCGGCTGGTACTGGCTCATCGGGTGCTCCACCTTCCTCGAAACGGTCTCGGCCACCCTAGTGCGGCGTCCGCGCACCATTCCTGTCCGCGGCAGGAGAGAACTCCCCATCTCGCGCCGCGCAGCGTATCGAGCGCGAACGCGCGCAGGAGTTGCCGGCGTCGGCGAGGATAGGGACATGGAAGCGACCGGATATCTGCGTGAGGACCCCTCCGGCCTGGAGCTCGTCTTCGAACGAACCTTGACCGCTCCCGTCGCCGAGGTGTGGGCCTCGTTCACCACGCCGGAAGGCACCGCTGCCTGGATCGGCACCTGGGCATGGGACGAGGGACAGAGCCCGCCGAAGACGGCCGAGCAGGGCGATGCCTTCGAGGGGCGCACGGTCACCTTCACCATGAACGCCGAGGAGAGCGCCGAGCCCGAGCAGGTCACGATCATCGACTGCCAGCCGCCGCACCGCCTGCAGGCCGCGTTCGCCAGCGAGGCGGGCACCTGGCACCTTCGGGTGGACCTGCATGAGGTGGACGGCACCACCCAGCTCGTGTTCGCCCATCTGCTGCGTCAGGGCGACGAGATCCGCTCCATCGGCCCCGGCTGGGACTACTACCTCGACCGCCTCGTGGCCGCACACACCGGCGCCCCGATGCCCGACTGGTCCGACTACTGGCCAGACCTGACCGAGCACTATCTCGAGCTGGGATAGGCGCCACCCCACCTACCCGAGGCGGCCCCGCAACGCCGTCAGTTCCTCGGCGAGCGCCTGCGGCAGCCGCGGCCCGAAGCCGGCGAAGAACTCGCCCGTCTGCCTGGTCTCGTACACCCACCCGTCTGGGTCCACGGTGAGCACCTGCTCCAGGTCTTCGGCCGGCAGGTCGAGCCCGTCCAGGTTCAGCTCGCTCGCCTCGGGCACCGTCCCGACGGCGGTCGCTCGCCCTGGTGCCGCACCCTCCAGGTGGCGCACCAACCAGTCGAGCACGCGGATGTTGTCCGCGAACCCAGGCCACAGGAAGGTGCCGCCGGCATCCTTGCGGAACCAGTTCACCTGCGCCACGGCGGGCGGCCCGGTCAGACCGGCCCCCACCCGCAGCCAGTGCGCCCAGTAGTCGGCCATGTGGTAGCCGCAGAACGGCAGCATCGCGAACGGATCCCGCCGCAGCTCCCCCACCGTGCCCTCGGCCGCCGCAGTGCGCTCGGAGGAGATCGTGGCGCCGTAGAACACGCCCTGCTGCCAGGTCTGCGCGGCTGCCACCAGCGGCACGTTCGTGGCGCGCCGGCCACCGAAGAGGATCAGGTCCACCGGGACGCCGTCGGGCGCCTCCCAGTCCTCGTCGATCATCGGGCACTGGGCGGCGGAAACCGTGAACCGGGCGTTCGGGTGTGCCGCGGTGCGGCCTGTCTCAGCAGCCTGCTGCGGCGTCCAGTCCTCGCCACGCCAGTCGACCAGGTGCTCCGGCGGGGTGTCGGTGAGGCCCTCCCACCACACGTCACCGTCGTCGGTGAGGGCCACGTTGGTGAACAGCACGTCCCTGGTCAGGGTGCGGACCGCCGTCGGGTTGGTGCTCTCCCCCGTGCCCGGGGCCACTCCGAAGAAGCCCGCCTCCGGGTTGATGGCCCAGAGCCGGCCGTCCGCGCCCGGACGCATCCAGACGATGTCGTCCCCGAGCGTGGTCACCTCCCACTCGGGCAGCACCGAGCGCAGCATCGCCAGGTTGGTCTTGCCGCACGCCGAGGGGAAGGCGGCGGCCACGTGGTAGCGGCGCCCGTCGGCGTGGGTGAGCCGGATCAGCAGCATGTGCTCGGCGAGCCAGCCCTCGTCACGGGCGATTGCTGAGGCGATGCGTAGGGCGTAGCACTTCTTCCCGAGCAGCGCGTTCCCGCCGTACCCGGAGCCGAACGACCAGATCTCCCGGTCCTCGGGAAGTGGGTGATGTACTTCGTCTCGTTGCACGGCCAGGCCACGTCGTTCAGTTCGTCGCCGGCGGGGGTGCGCAGCGGCATCCCGACCGAGTGCACGGCGGGCACCCACCCGGCACCCGTCTCGATCTCGCGCAGGGCCGCCTCCCCCATCCGGGTCATCAACCGCATGTTGGCCACGACGTACGGCGAGTCGGTGAGCTCGATGCCCACCTGGGAGAGCGAGCCGCCCACCGGGCCCATCGAGAACGGCACCACGTAGAGGGTGCGGCCACGCATGCAGCCGGTGAACAGGCCGCGCAGCGTGGTGCGCATCTGGGCCGGGTGCTGCCAGTTGTTGGTGGGGCCGGCGTCCTCTTCGCGCGCTGAGCAGATGTAGGTGGCCGACTCCACCCGGGCGACGTCGCGCGGGTCCGAGCGGGCCAGGTAGCTGTTCGGGCGCCGTTCGGGGTTCAGCCGGATCAGGGTGCCGCGAGCGCACAGTTCTGCCAGGAGGTGGGCGTTCTCCTCCTGGGAGCCGTCGCACCACACGACGGCGTCCGGTTGGGTGAGTGCGGCGACGTCGGCCACGAAGGTGCGAGCCGCCGCGATCCCGTGCGGGAGGTTCTCCCCCGGCTCTCGGTGCGGGGTGGGGATCCGGTTCTCGACGGCGGGGGCGTCGATGGCAGTGCGAGTGTCCAGCGTGGCGGTCATCAGAATCCTCTCCGAAGTGGCGATATGATCACGATGTCGCCTCCGACACGCCGCAATGCGCATCCTGCGCGTGCAAGTTTCGCGATTCTTGCCATATCGTCATGACATGGCAGATAGTGCATCGTCCAACCAGACCTACGGCACCGAGACGCTGGACGCGTTGACGTTGGGCAAGCGGATCCGACACGCCCGCACCCGGCAGCGACTCACTCTCGCCCAGCTCGCCGACCAGGTCGGATCCACCGCCAGTCAGCTCTCCCACATCGAGAACGGCCGGCGAGAGCCCCGCCTCACCCTGCTCTCCGCGATCGCGGCCGCCCTCGACGTGCCCACCGCTGACCTGCTCGATGCGGGACCACCACCGGACCGGCGCGCCGAGCTGGAGATCGCCCTGGAACGCGCGCAGCGCGGCCCCTTGTTCGCCCAGCTCGGCCTGTCGACCGTGCGTCCGAGCCGCACCCTGCCACTGCCGGTGCTGGAACAGCTCGTCGGCCTGCACACCGAGCTCGAGCAGCGAGCTGCTCGAGCCGTGGCCACCCCGGAGGAGGCACGGCGGGCGAACACCGAGCTGCGGGACTGGATGCGTGGGCACGACAACTACCTGCCGGAGATCGAGGAGCTCGGCGAGGAGGCGGTCCGCAAGGCCGGCTACACCTCCGGTGCGCTCACTCACTCCACGGTGAGCAACCTCGCCGGAAGCATGGGGTTCGAGATCATCCACGTGCCCGACCTGCCCCACTCCACCCGGACCGTGACCGACCTGGAGAACGGGCGGATCTACCTGCCACCAGCATCCATCCCGGGCGGCCACGGGCTGCGCTCCCTCGCCCTGCAGGCGATGGCGCACCGCGTGCTCGGGCACACGCGCCCCACCAGCTATGCCGATTTCCTGCGCCAACGGCTGGAGATCAACTACTTCGCCGCGACCTGCCTGATCCCCCGCAGCGCAGCACTGGAGCACCTGGAGCCACGCAAGCGCGCCAAGGAGATCGCGATCGAGGACTTCCGGGACGCCTTCGGCGTGACGCACGACGCCGCGGCGCAGCGGTTCACCAACCTCGCCACCGCGCACCTGGGGATCCCGGTGCATTTCCTGCGGGTGGCTGAGGACGGCACCCTGGAGAAGGGGTACGCGAACGACGGCGTGGGCTTGCCCAGTGATGTGACCGGTGCCGTGGAGGGGCAGTACGTGTGCCGGCACTGGGCGGCGCGCGCGGCCTTCGCTCGCCGCACGCGCACCACCGAGTTCCACCAGTACACCGACACTCCCCACGGCACCTTCTGGTGCTCCACCCAGACCGGCAGCACCGAGTCGGGCGAGTTCTCCATCACGGTGGGAGTGCCGTTCGAGGAGGCGAAATGGTTCCGCGGCCGGGAGACCCGCCGTCGGGAGGCCTCCACCTGCCCCGACGAATCCTGCTGCCGGCGACCGGAGGAGGCGCTCATCGCCCGGTGGCGGGATGCCTCCTGGCCCAGCGCTGCGGCGCACGCACAGGTACTCGCGCCACTGCCCGCCGGGCGCTTCCCGGGCGTGGACGACGCCGAGGTGTACGCCTTTCTGGAAGCGAACGCCCCCACAACTCCATCTCTCGAGAATGACACCCCACTTCAGCGGTGAAGGACGCGCCGGCCCTCCGTTGCAGGTCGCACCACTCACATCAGGTCACGCAACAGGCCTTCACACGTCATCAGCGGAACACCGGTCAAGAGGTTCCATCGCTGCGGACCTCAGAGAACGAGTTCTCCACCATCGACCGTCAGCACAGAGCCCGTCATGAACGCTGCGAGGTCCGTGGCCGCGAAGTACACCACCCTGGCAACTTCATCGGGTTCAGCGGCACGCCCCATCGGGATCTGGGCCACGAACGCCTCAAGGGCGGCACGACTGTGCTCGTCGTGGTCCAGGCCGGCTTGCACACCTGGCGTCCGCACCAGCGTCGGAGCGACCGCGAGCACACGGATTCCGTAGGGTGCGAGGTCACGTGCGAACGCTTTGGTAGAGCCGACGATTGCATGCTTCGCTGCGACGTAGTGCGCCGAGTTCGTTGCCGCGATCAACCCTGACACCGACGACATGTTGATGATGACACCGCCGCCGTGGTCGCGCATAGCGCGGGCCGCGTCGAGCGATGCGAGGAACATCCCCCGCTGATTCAAGGTCATCAACCTGTCGTAGTCACTCTCGCTGATGTCCAACGTGGCGATCTCCGGGAAGATCCCCGCATTGTTCACCCAGATGTGCAGGCCCGCGAGCTCAGTCGTCACCGTCTCGATAGCGGTGCGCACGGCAACACTGTCAGAACTGTCGACCATGCTGCCGAGCGTTCGCACACCGAAATCGCGGGCGATCTGCTCTGCAGCGTCGGCAACTCCTGCGCCGTCGATGTCGAACAGAGCGACGTCCGCCCCTGCCTCCGCGAGACGCCTCGCGCAGGCTAGACCGATCCCCTTGGCTGCACCTGTGACGACAGCAACTCGTCCCCGCAGCGAGCCCAGATCACTCAGACTCGGCAGATCAGGGATTTTCTGCTCAGATTGTCTGGATTCCACGAGCGTCTTCCTGACTAGGTGTTCGGATCAGGTGAGCTGATCGCGGATGTCATGGGTGTTGTAGATGGAGACGACCTCGACGAGCCGCCCGGCTTCGGAGAACTCGAGGAAATCCATCATGCGGAACTCCACGAATTTCTCGGTCGGAGGTAGCGGTTCCTCGCCCCCGATGGCGTAGGGACCACGATGAGTACCCCGCGCAAGGAGCGAGACCACGCGCCGATTTCCGTCCGCCAGGACCCGCTCGACGGTGACCACGAGATCGGGAAGCGCCGTCTGCCACGCGTCAAGCCGGGCCTTCCATGCCTTGGGACCGCGTTCAGGAGTGCCGTCGAGAATGACGATGGTCTCCGGATCGATGACTGGGGTGCCAGAGTCTCCGCCTTCGCAGTCGTAGAGCGAACGCGCAGCAGCTGTCACGGACTCGCCCATCGCGGCGGAGACCGGCACCACGGGCAGGAGTGTCACCTGCTCGTGGTCGGACACCTCACGGTGGCCGTGCACCTGCTCCTTCAGGTGTCCGAGGTGAGTGACGGTGAGGAGGTGAGCGAGCAGACCCTGCTCGTTGAAGTCGAAGATCTCGCCGCTGTATGCCTCGACCTGGTTACCCGTGGCGTCGATCCCTGCAAAGGGGCCACCGTGTGCTCCTTGAAGGACGTACAAGACTGCGGCGGAGCGGTCGTCTTCAATAATGATCCGGTCTCGCAGCTGCAGACCCGGGAACGGGGTCTCGTAGCGGCTGAGCCGCTGGACGAAGGAGTCGCGACCGTACACGTGCACACCATTGGAGTTCACCACGACGTCCTCGGCCGTACGTTCGCCATTCCGATCGAGTCGGCGACTATTGAAGTTCGGATGGAACCGCGCGGCCAGCTCTCGCGGCGACGAACTGTCCGGGAGCACCATCTCTCTTCGCCCCTCACCCAGTTCCCCTGTTTCACCGCTCTGCGCGGGCAGGTCCACCTGCTCGGCGTCGCTGACGGCGAAGTCCAGCCAGGCGCCAAGGATCGTCTCGATGGCATGGCGGACCTGACGCACGGTCGGATGATCGCTCGAGGCAGCGATCTGTGAGGGCTGTGCGGTGCGCACTCGCGTCCGACCGCCGGGTGCCTGCCAGACGTGCACGCGGATCGGGAGGTCGACGAGCAGTTCCAGGTCGACAGACGCCACCTGGGCGACGAGCGCAGGGTTCTCGATGATCAGCACCTCGGCCGGTGCCACGCGTGCTCCGCCGGTACGTGCGACCGATGTCTGGTCGACCCGAGCGATGTGGCGGATTCCTCCGTAGTCGCTGATCGCTGACTCCAAGCGATCCAACGTCGTCACGACGCTGTGCACGCTGGTGCGGTTCCATCGAGATCGGGAAAGGTGCTCGCGCTCAGCCATATCAGTGTCCCGGGGGCATCGTCGTGGGCAGGGGCGAGGCACTGTCGTCGAGCAGGTCGAACGTCAGCAGCGCCAGCGGCAGCTTGTCGGAGTTGTTCTGAGCCCAGTGCTGGACGTCACCGAACTCGGCTACGGCCTCACCCTCGTTGACCACGGCAGACGTCCCGAGGTTATCGTCGTGCACCGTCATGCTCCCGTGCAGGACGAACAAGATTGCTGGCCGATCGGAATGGTCGTGCAGACCAATGACTCCGCCGGGGTGTACGTCCATTCTCCGCAGGCGCATGGCCCGATCAAGGATCGGCAATGCTCCAGGTTTGAGCGGGATATCTCCAATGCGCACAGCAGCAATATGCGTCGACTTCTCGTCGACGGTCGAGTGCTTGTCGACAATCGTTTCCCGGGAGGGATCACTCACTACATCACCGATTTTCTGAATGCCAATACATTTTTCGGATGGACACTCCGATCGTAGGTGACGTCAGTGGGACCTGTCTGAGAGATGGTGCACGAATTGATCACATCATCTCGCCAGCATCTCAGGGCCGCCACCTCGCTTTATCAGAAAGAAGCGACCCGCCCAACAAGAACTGCGCTTTCGTGCCATTGTGTCCTCGATTTGTAAGATGCGAAGACCTTCTCACCGGCCATCGGGCCAGGACGAAGTCCGATCTCGGTCGCCGTCAGACGGTGACGACGTTGTCGTCCTCGATCGCCACGGCAACCTCGGGCAGCGGTTCCTCCGCAGGCCCGTCGGTCGGCTCGCCGGTGCTCTGGTCGAACCGGGACCCGTGGCACGGGCAGTACAGCTCACCCTCCTCCGGGCGGATCGAGCACCCCTGGTGGGTGCAGATCGCGCTGAACGCATGCACGTCCTGCTCCCCCGAGCGGACCACCATGATCTCCACCCCGTCCTCGGTGGTGACCGCCTTCGCCTCGCCCACGCCGACGTCGTCGAGGGGCATCAGCACCACCCCTGCGCCGAGCTCGTCCGGTTCGGGTGCGGGCTGAGAGCAGGCAGCGAGGGTGAGCGCGGCGGCGGCACCACCACCGGTGGCGAGCAACACCTGACGACGGTTCGGGCAGGAGCACATAGGAGGGACGCTACCGGAGGAGCGCGCATCGGGTTCGAGTCGGCGCTCGACTCAGGGGCGGGAACTGACCCCGTCGATGATGGCCGTCACCGTGGCACTCGCCAGCGCACGCAACTCCGGATCGGGACGATGCTGCAACGGCCCGGTGCTGGCCAGGTGGGCGAAACCGTGCACGGCGGACCAGCACGGCCACTCGGCGCCGCCCCGGGCACCTGGGCCGAGCGCACCGGCCTCGACCATCGAGTCGAGCGCCTGGGTGAGCAGAGCGAACGGGCGCGGCGGCTGCGCAGATGAGGGTCCGCCGTCGGGCGTGGCGCCTTCTGGCGGGAAGAAGGCGGCAAACCATCCGGGCTCGGCGAGCGCAAACTCGATGTAACCCGTTCCCACGGCATGCAGGCGCGCGCGGGCGGCCTCGGCGTCGCTACCGTCCGGCCAGTGCCGCAGCATGGCCTCGGCCATGTGTTCCTGCACGGCGGCCGCGACTGCGGCGAGCAACGCCTGGCGGCTGGCGAAGTGGCGATAGGCGGCACTCGGGGTGACCCCGACGGCGCGGGTCACCTCCCGTAGCGAGAGCGCCTCGGGACCTCCCGTGCGGATCATCTCCAGTCCGGCGTCGACCAGCGCGGCGCGCAGGTTCCCGTGATGGTAGGTACCGCTCTGAGCCACCTCTTGATCCTTTCCCGTCGGATGTCTACAGTGTATACATCGCCGATGTGCACATCGTACACATCGCAGACAGAGCGACGGAGGAGCGGCAATGACGAATGCAGCACAGCCACCGGTGGTGGCCGAGGACGAGTGGCGCAACGCGCTGGACGAGCTCCGTGTGCGGGAGAAGGCGGCAACCCGGGAGCTCGACGCGATCGCAGCCCAACGTCGACGACTGCCGATGGTGCAGCTGCCGGAGTACACCCTGGTCGGAGCCGACGGACCGGTGCGCCTGGCCGACGTCTTCGACGGCAAGACGCAGCTGATCACCTACCACCACATGTGGAAGCCGGGCGCGGAGTGGCAGTGCCCCGGCTGCACCGGGTTCACCTCGCAGTTCACCCGGCTCGGTTTCCTGGACAACTACGACGCACGATTCGTGATCGTCACCCAGGGTCCGATCGACGAGGCGCTCGCCTATGCCGAGAAGGTGGGCAACCGGATGACCTGGTACTCCACGGCCGACAGCCCGTTCGGCGCGGACATGGGCGCCGGGCCTGGGGAAGGTTTCGCAGTGAACGTCTTCTTCCGCGACGGTGACGAGGTGTACCGCACCTGGCACACGGACGGGCGCGGCACCGAACAGCTGACCTACACCTTCCCGCTCATCGATCTGCTGCCGTACGGGCGTCAGGAGGAGTGGCAGGACTCCCCCGAGGGGTGGCCGCAGCAGCCCGCCTACGCGGGCTGGTCCGGGTCGGAGAGCATCGCGGCCGCGTACGGCCCGAAAGCGTGATGTCGGCGACGGCGGAGCGTACGTGACGTAGCGGGGTCGCCGTGGGTGCACCGGCCCTCCCCCGGTGCACCCACGGCAGTCAGGAGGCGATCCGGCGCACCACCGGGAGCCGGGATCGCGTGAACAGCCAGCCGCCGGCGATGGCGAGGACCGGGATTCCGGCGAGCGCGAGCAGCAGCGGCTGCCACGGGATGATCGTCTGCCAGGCATCGCCGTAGCCGTAACTGGTGGCCGCCCACCGGCCCACCACGAAACTGAGCGCGATGCCAGTGACGATTCCGGTGGCCGTTCCAATCACCGCGATCACGCCGGCCTGGGCGGCAGTGACCCGACGCCGGATACGCGGGCTGGCGCCGACCGCGGCGAGCGTAGCCAGATCGGCACGGGAGTCGGCCAGAGCCAGTCCCACGCTCAAGCCGGTGGCGGCGAGAGCGACGAAGGCGGCGATGGCGAGCAGGACGAACGTAGTCACGCCGGAGTCCTGCTGGTGCATCTGGCCTTCGACCTGGAGGCGCGTGTTGGGCCCAATGTCGGAAAGCAGCCGGTTGACACGGTCCACCTCGGCTTGAGCCAAGGACACGCCGGTGATGGTGCCACCGCTGATCCGAACCTCGATGAGGCCCTGATCGAGCGCTGTGCTGCCGGGGTCGTCATCCGCGGGCAGCAGGGCCACCGAATCCAGGGGAAGCACGAGGTTGTACTGGATCGAGGACCACGGCACCAGGTGGGCCGGAAGCACCAGTGCTTCCTCCGGATTCTCTGGGTCGCCGTCTCCGGAGGAAATGTGCACATTGCCGTCTGGCCAGATCGCGTTCGGGTCATTAGTCAGGGCGTGGCCGCTGGCGAGTGCTGCAGCTGCCTCTTCGGCGCCATCCAGCCCGAGCGTGCTGACCCACGTTCCGTCGTCGACGAGTTGGTAGCCCCAGGTGAAACCGGCCGACATACTCGTCTCGAACCGGCATCGTGGATCCTCCGCGTCCGCTGCCCACAGGGACGGGTCGGGGCATGCCTGCGCAGGGTCGGTCATGGCGACGGGCCAATGGAACGCCCCGGTCTCGACTTCGGCGACCTCGAGCACCGGTGCGAGCGCCGCATCCGGGAGCTCGCTCTCGACGATCGCGGTCGCGTCCTCGAACAACGCCTGTTGCTCGGTTGCCGAGCTGTACCAGGTGCCGAGGTTGAGCAGCCCGGTTCCGTCGGCGGCGACCGGCTGCCGGATGTTCTCCTGGGCTCGGTCCTCACTCATCGTGAATGCCAGACCCGCCGTCATCGCCGCGACAGCGGCCACCACTGCCGCAACCGCAGGGGTGGTCCGACTGCGGTGCCTATTCGCATCGCGAAGCGCGAACCTCCCGGCCACACCGAGCCGTGGCGCGAGCCGCCCGACCAGCGCCACCAATGCTCCAACGGACACGATGATGCCGATCTCTACCGCGATCGCACCGACGGCGAGCAGGATGGGCTGCCTCACGGTCGCGGCAACGACGCCGAGCACGAGACCTGCGACGGCCACTCCGAGACCCACCCACGGAACTCCTCGCCGCTGCGGCGGTTCACTCCGGCGCCCGGCCAGCACCGTGACCACGTCCGCCCGGGACGCCGCGCGCGCCGGGAACCAGGCGGCAGCGAGGCCGAGCAGCAAGGCAACCGCCCCCACAGCCACCCACTCCCCCACAGGAAAGACCAGGTTCGCCATGGGGCTGGCCGAGCCGCGTAATGCCGCGAACAGGATCGAGCTGGCCACGACGCCGACCACGACCCCTACGACCGCGGCGATCAGTCCGGCCACGACGCCGCCTGCGAGCACGATCCGGCGCAGGTCGCCCGGTTGTCCGCCCGCGGCGGCCACCAGAGCCAGCGACCGTGCGCTCCGCTTCGCACCCACCGCGAACGCCGGACCCACCAGGAGGACCACCTCCAGCAGCCCCAGGCCACCAACCGCGAGGACGTAGCCGATCATCGTGGTGTCGGCACCGGGGGCGACGAACTGTCCGACGTAGACCACATCGTCCGGCGGCGGGTCGAGGATCACCGACCGGCTCTCCACCACAAGGCCGATCGTGTTGATCTCGACCACATCGGCCCAGCTGACCGGGGAATCCCCGACGACGAACCAGATCGGCTCGGCGACGCCGTCGGGAATGGTACCCGGACCGAGCACGGCGCCCGTCGTGGCGGTGGCACTGTCGCCGAGGCCGATGACCGTGACCGCAGTGAGGTCCCCGGCAAGGTCGATCTCCGCCTCATCCCCGACACCCACGCCGAGGCGGTCAGCGACGCCGCGGACCAGGATCGCTTCACCGGCAGTGGGCACGGGCTCCCCGGTGACAGACCCGAGCAACCCGGGCACGAGGTGCGCGTCCACCTCGATCACGTCGGCGTAGTCGATCAGCGCATCTGCCGAACGGATACTCGTCCCGATCTGCGCGCCGTCCACTGTGTCCGCTCCGTCCGGCAGCACGGACGCCCACTCTGCGTCGGTCACCGGCCCCAGACTGGTGCCTCCATCGCATGAAAGGGGCGAGCCGTCGGCCTCCTGAACCGTCGGGATCCGCTCACCGCACGGCAACGAGAGGCGGGCCTGGGCCGACTCACCCATCGCCCATTCGATCTGGGTCTCGGGCGTGGGCGAGGACATCCGCAGCACACCGATCGCGAAGGTCCCCGCAGCGACCGGCAGCATCATCAGCAGTACGACCAACACGGTGCGACCCTTGCTCCGCAGCGCGTCCCGGCGTGCGATACGCAAGGCAGCACGCCAGCGTGTCAGCCAGCGGCTCATCGCCCGTCCCGGTGCCTCGGTCCGGCAGTAGTCAGCAGGTGCTCGGGTTCGTCCGGCTCGGTGGCGTCGACGATCACCCCGTCGCGCAGGAACACGGTCCGATCGGCCCACGCAGCGAACCGCGGTTCGTGGGTGACGAGCAGGCCGGCGGCACCGGCGTCCACCCGGGCGCGGAGCACCTTCATCACGGCCTCACCGGTGGTGGAGTCGAGCGCGCCGGTGGGTTCGTCGGCAAGCACGAGGCGTCGCGGGCCCACGAGCGCCCGCGCTATCGCCACCCGTTGCTGCTGTCCGCCGGACATCTCATCCGGGAACCGATTCGCGAGCTGGCGCAAGTCCACCTCGTCCAGCGCCGCGAGCGCCTCCCGCCGGGCCTTGCGTGCCCGCACACCGTCCAGCTCGCGCGGCAATGAGACGTTCTCGGCCGCGGTGAGCGCGGGGATCAGGTTGAAGTCCTGGAAGACGTAGCCGATCCGTCGACGGCGCAACGCGGCTCGGCCCTTCGCGTCCAGATCGGAGAGGGAGTCACCGGCCAGGAGCACCTCGCCACTGGTCGGGGTGTCCAGGCCGCCGGCCATGTTCAGCAGTGTGGACTTGCCCGATCCGGACGGTCCCATCACGGCGACCAATTCGCCCATTCGGACGGAGAGGTCGACCTCGTCCAGCGCGCGGACCTCGCGAGCACCGTCACCGTGCACGCGGGTGGCCCCGACGAGCTGCAGGATCACCGGACCGGCGCTCATCGGGTGTGCTCCTCGGAGGGATTGCGCACCGCGTTGGCATCGCGCCGGGATGGTTCCGTCCGGAATCGCGAGGCACGTTCGGCTCTGGCCTCGATGTGATCGAGCCAGCGCAGCTCCGCCTCCGCCGCGAACACATGGTTGTCCAGGACCAGCGACCATGCGAGGTCCTCGGTACCGTCCCCCTCGACGCCGGCCTTGAGCCGGGTGAGGTCGCGCAGCGCCCGCATCGTCTCGGTGCGTTGGCGCTGCACCACGTCCCGCACCTGAACGCCGGGAGTGGTGACGGCAAGCGCCACCTTGATCACCAGTTCGTCCCGTTCCGGAGCGCCCCGCCGGACCGGGGTGAGCCACCACCCCTCGGCAGCCTCCCGACCCGCCGCCGTCAGCACGAACCGTTCGACGACGGCGCCCGAGTCATCCTCAGCCGGGTCCCCGTGGTCATCAGCTCGGTCAACGAGTCCGTCCCGCTCGAGCCGCTGAATCGTGGTGTACACCTGCCCGATGTTCAACGGCCAGGTCCCCCCGGTGCGTGCCTCGAACTCCTTGCGCAGCCGCGCGACACCCATCGGTTCCACGCTCAGCAGCGCCAGCATTCCCTGCTTGACCGACATCAGCCCTCCCCAGTTTCCCTCGGTTACCGAGTAACCTAGCAGTTACTGAGTAACCGTCAAGGCAAGACGCGCCGGTAGGTGCCGTCCGTCGTCGGAACGCGGCATCTCAACCGACGACAGATGGCACCAACCCGGGGCCGGGTCGCGGTAGGTGCCGTTCGCCGTCGGCTGGCGACGTGCAGACCGACAGCGGATGGCACCTAGCGGTCGGCCTCGCCCTGGTAGGCGCCATCCGTCGTCGTGTCGCGGCAGCAGTCCAACAGCGGATGGCACCCAGGGGCGGCCCGTGCCGGTAGGTGCCGTCCGTCGTCGCCATCCTTGCCCGAAGGCGACGGCGAGTGGCACCTACCGCACGAAGGCGCGCCGTCGGGAGGCGTTCAGGAACGCTCGGGGAACTGCCCCTCGTCGCGGATCCGGGAGTTCAGCTCGCTCAGGTACTCGGCCTCGTCGAAGTCGATCGGGACCTCGCGGCCGAGCCAGGCGGACAGGTGGATGGCGTTGGCCAACCGCACCCCGTTCATCCCGTCCGAGCCGGGGGCGAGCAGGGGCTCCTCGCCGCGAACGTTCGCGGCGAAGTTGCGCAGCACCTCACCGTGCTGGGAGCCCCACGCGGAGTCGAAGGAGATCGTCTCGGACTCGTGCATGTCGTCGAAGTTGAGCTGGCCCTTGAACATCTTGCCTACGTCCTCGGCGCCGACGTCGGCGCTGATCTCCTGCTCGTCCTTGACCAGCCGGGTCACCGTGGCGGTGGCGGAGCCGTCCACGACGATCTTGCCCTTGTCGCCGAGGATCTCGAACCGGTCGGTGCCGATCAGGTCGTGGGTGGCGGTGATGAACACACCGGTGGCGCCGTCGCCGTAGTCGACCATGGCGGTGACCTCGTCCTCGACGGCGATGTCCCGGCGGAACCCGAACCCGGCCTTGGCCACCACGGACTGCGGCACACCGCAAATCCACTGCCACAAGTCCAGCTGGTGCGGCGCCTGGTTCACCAGGACGCCGCCGCCTTCGCCACCCCAGGTGGCACGCCAGGCGCTCTGCTCGTAGTAGCCCTGCGGGCGCCACCACGTGGTGATGATCCAGTTCGAACGGCGGATCGCGCCGATCTCGCCCGCGTCCACGATCTCCTTGATCTTCCGGTACAGCGGGTTCGTGCGCTGGTTGAACATGATGGCGAAGGTGAGCTCGGGCTTGGTGGCCGCGAACTCGTTCAGCTCACGCACCTGCGCCGTGTATACCCCGGCGGGCTTCTCCACCAGCACGTGCAACCCGGCATCGAGGGCGGCCATCGCCACCTCCGGGTGCAGGTAGTGCGGCACCGTGGTGACCACGGCGTCCACGGATCCGCTATGGAGCAGGCTGGGGTAGTTCTCGAAGAGCGGCGTCTCGGCGTGCGTCTCGGCCGCGATGCTCCGGCGGGCCTCGTTGTGGTCGGCGACGCCGCCGAGCGTGGCGCCGGGGATCGACCCCTCGGCGAGCATCCGGGCGTACACCGAGCCCTGTGCCCCGTAGCCGATGATCCCGATCCTGACCTGCTCCGACACCTGGTGCCCCTTTCGCTGGCGAACGTTGCGTTCACCCTATGGCGGTGATCTCGGGTGGGTGAACGGTTGCCGCCGGTTGCCACCGGTGGGCAGTGCTCCCCTCCCACCGACGACGATTCGGTGTCAGGATGAGCCCATGATCGTTGTGACCACGAATGAGATCCCGGGGTACCGCATCGACGCTGTGATGGGAGAGGTGATGGGGATGACCGTGCGTGCCGCGAACGCCGGCCAGAACTTCGTCGCCAGCTTCCGTTCCATCGGTGGCGGTGAGGTGACCGAGTACACCCAGCTCGTCTACGAGAGCCGTCAGGAAGTGATGAACCGGATGACCACGGAGGCGCAGCGGCGCGGTGCGAACGCCGTGATCGGGATGCGGTTCGACACCGGTGACATCGCTCAGGCGTTCTCCGAGGTGTGCGCCTACGGGACGGCCGTGTATGCCGTTCCCCTGAACGAGGATGAGGAAGGGCACACCAAGCAGTCGGCGCAGGTGGCCGCCCAGGGCGGGGCCGCCTCGACGCCGCAGGGTCCGTCCGCTTCGCAGCCGCCCCCGGCCGCCGGCTACGGTGCGCAGGCCCCGGCCGCCCCCGATCAGCCGCAGCCGCAGACCAGCTACGGCCAGCATCCGGCTCAGCCCCAACCTCCACAGCCGGGCCAGCCGCAACCGGGTCAGCCGCAACCGGGGTACGGGCAGAACCCGCCCCCACCGCCGGGGTACGGGCAGAACCCGTACCAGTAGGGCAGGAAGTCACACGTCGATCTGGCGGTAGGGTAGCCCGATCGACGTGTGATTTCTCGATGTGGCGGTCTCACTCCAGCTGCAGCAGCGCGTTCTCCACCAGTTCCGGCATCGCCGGGTGGATCCAGTACTGGCCGCGGGCGACCTCGCGCACGTCTTGCTCGAAGCTCATCGCCTGGATGAGGGGTTGGATCAGCGTCGATGCCTGCGGGCCGATGATGTGCGCGCCGATCAGCCGGCCGGTCCCCTTCTCGGCGATGAGCTTGGCGAAACCGGTGGTGTCCTCCATCGCCCAGCCGTAGGCGATGTCGGCGTAGGCCTGCTGGGCCACTGAGATCTCCGTCCCCTGGGCGCGTGCCTGTTTCTCGGTGAGCCCGACCGCGGCGATCTGCGGTGAGGAGAACACCGCGTGCGGCACGTACCGGTGATCGCTCGCCCGCAAGTGGTCCGGGTGCAGCAGATTGTGCTGAACGACGCGTGCCTCGTGGTTGGCCACGTGCTTGAGCTCCCACGGGGAGCAGATGTCCCCGAGCGCCCAGACACCCTCGACGGTGGTGCGCTGGTATTCGTCCACCACCAGGAGTCCGGCCGGGTTCATCCCGAGCCCGCCCGCCGGCGCATCCAGCAGGTCAGTGTTCGGCACCCGACCCACGGCCACGAGCAACTCACCGGTCTCCAGCGTGGTGGACCCCTCCGGGCCGTCCAGCTCGAGACGGATCGTGCCGCCCTGCTGACTGACGCTGCGCACTCTCGTGTCCAGTCGCACGTCCCAGCGCTGCGCGGCGAGCTCGGTGAACCGGGCGGAGACCTCGTCGTCCTCCTGCCGCAGCAGTGCACCGGAGCGGTTGATCACGGTGACCGCCACGCCGAGCGAGCTGAACACGTGCGCGAGCTCGGCGGCGATGAAGCCGCCGCCGAGGATGGTCATGTGCTCGGGCAGCCGGTCCAACCGCATGACGGTGTCGCTGGTGTGGAAGTCCACGTCCTCCAGTCCGTCGATGGCCGGCACGAACGGTCGCCCACCGGCGGCCACCACGATCTGGTCGGCGGTCAGCTCCACCGGTGGGCCGCCGTCGTTGGGGGTCACCTGCACCCGACGTTCCCCGGTGAACGTGGCCGTGCCCTCGTGCACCTGCACGTGTGAGTTGTCCTGATGCACGGTGCGGTACTCCCGGCCACCCGAGGCGATCGGGTCGATCCGGCCGAAGATGCGGTCGCGGATGTCCAGCCAGCGCACCTGATCGAGCGTCTCGTCCACCCCGAGCCGCGAGGACACACCGGGCGTCGCGGCCACGTCGGCGGTGTGCACGAACATCTTCGTGGGGATACAGCCGACGTTCAGGCAGGTGCCGCCGAACGTCCCGCGTTCGACCAGTGCCACGGAGCGGTCGGAGAAGTCCTCGGACAGGATCGAATTGCCCGATCCGGTGCCGATCAGGAGCAGGTCGACGTGTGGCACAGGCAGTTCCTTCGGAGTTGAGGTGAGGATGCCCGCTCAGCCTAATGGGAGTGCAGTCACCGATCAGAGGTGAGGTCTTTCCTCGGGTGGGAGGCTGTTGGCCGAGCCGTCGGCCGGTGAGCACCGTCCTCAGCCTGAGGCATTGACCTCTATGGCTAGATCGTGCCCCGGTCGGCGGATAGGTCGCCCGTCGAGTGCTGATGGGGTGTCGTGCCCCGGCCGGTCCACCTGTGGTCGCGTGGTGAGCACTGATCCATTAGGTCGCTGCCTGGGCGGTCTCGGCTCCGCAAGAATGAACCGACACGAGGAGAGGAGGTGGTGGACATGATCTTCGTCGGGGACGACTGGGCTGAGGATCACCACGACGTGCACCTGATGGACGAGACGGGCAAGAAGCTGGCTACCAGGAGGCTGCCGGAGGGCATCACCGGGATCGGGGCCCTCCATGCCATGGTCGGTGCCCACACCGAGGACCCCGAGCAGGTGGCCATCGCGATCGAGACTGACCGCGGACTGTGGGTGCAGGCGCTCGTCGCGGCCGGGTATGTGGTCTACGCGATCAACCCCAAGGCCGCCGCCCGGTATCGGGAGCGTCACCACGTCGGCGGCGGCAAGTCCGACCCGGCCGACGCCAAGATGCTGGCCGACCTGGTCCGCACCGACGCCCACAACCACCGCCCGGTCGCCGGGGACAGCTCCCAGGTGGAGGGCATCAAGGTCTTGGCCCGGGCCCACCAGAACATGATCTGGTCACGCACCCGGGAGACCAACCGGCTGCGCAACGCCCTGCGCGAGTATTACCCGGCCGCGGTGGACGCCTTCGAGGACCTGGACGACCGCGACACCCTGGCCGTGCTGGGCCGCGCTCCCGACCCGGCCACCGGGGCCCGGCTGAGCATCACCCAGCTCAAGGCCGCGCTGCGCGCAGGCGGGCGCCGCCGCTACCTGGACGCCACCGCCGAACGGATCCAGGCCAGCCTGCGCACCGAGCAGCTGCGCGCGCCGCAGGAGATCGCCGACGCCTACGCGACCACCACCAGGTCCGCCGTGGCACTGCTGGTCACCCTCAACACACAGATCGACCAGCTCGAAAAGCAGCTGGACCAGTCTTTTGAGCAGCACCCGGACGCCGACATCTACCTCTCGCTGCCAGGCCTGGGTGACGTCCTCGGCGCCCGGGTACTCGGCGAGTTCGGGGACGACCCCGAACGCTTCGCCGGCGCCAAGTCTCGCAGGAACTACGCCGGCACCTCACCCCTGACCAAGGCCTCGGGCAAGAAACGGGCCGTGGTGGCCAGGCTCGTGCGCAACAAGCGCCTCTACGACGCGATCGACCAGTGGGCCTTCTGCTCCCTGACCCACAGCCCCGGAGCCCGCGACTACTACGACGAACGCCGCGCCGCCGACTACAAGCACCACGAAGCCCTACGGGCCCTGGGCAACCGCCTCGTCGCCATCCTCCACGGCTGCCTCAAGCACGCCACCCCCTACGACGAGCACACCGCCTGGGCACACCGCCAGAGCACAGCCGCTTGACACGTTAGACCCCTGGGCTATCTAGCCACGCGTGGCGAGGTTTCGGTGCGGGATCGGCTACTCCTCGCCGTCGAACAGACCGCCGTCGAGCAACCAGTGGTAGCGCAGGCGCAACGCACGTTCGGTGCTGGCCGCCAGGGTGGCGATCACCACAGCGATGTTGAGCGATGCCGGGAGCTCGATCGGTGCGGTGAAGGTGCCCCACCGCTCGGCGATGGGAGGAATCTGGGAGACCTCCTGCGCGATCTGTGGAAGGCCGAGGATCACGCCGACCACGAGCACAACCACGGAGATGACCCCGATGGCACGGCTCAGGCTCGGGTGCCGACGCTCCAGACGCTCCCGGCGGCCCTCAGCGGACGCCCGATCCGGGCGGAACTGCCGCTCCGGGCCCTCCTCACGCACGTAGTGGCAGCGCTTGAGTCCGAAGCTGCTGGCGGCCACCTCCACGACACCTCCGGGCACCGGGAAGATCGCGGGCAGTGTGGACCGTGCGTGGTGACGGCCCTCGCAGTACAGGTGGGCCAGGACCTCGCCGTCCTTGTCGCCCCACAATCTGACGTCGACCGACCAAGTGCGACCCGAACCGTTCTCCTCGGGGATCTCAAGGTGGAGCAGCGCCCGCGAGAGTGGCTGCCACCAGCGGTAGCGCGGCAGCGAGTGGCCGTCGCCGGGCTTGACCTTGCGGGCAGCGCGACGCCGCCTCCAGTCCGAGAACACCCGACCAGCGTAGCCATCGCAGCGAAGGTCCCAGATGCACCAGCACCAGAACCGGCACACGATGGAGACATGGCCACTCACGCACGCCTCGAGAATGTTCCAGCACAGCAACAGCAATGGCCCGGCCGGACGGCCGACATGGACCCACAGCCCGATCACGGCGAGACGAGCTACACCGGCAGGGGACGCTTGGAGGGGAAGAGGGCGCTGATCACCGGGGGTGATTCCGGTATCGGTCGAGCCACTGCCATCGCGTATGCGAAGGAAGGTGCCGAGGTCGCGATCGGGTATCTGCCCGAGGAGCAGGAAGATGCCGAGAGCACCCGCGCGGTGGTCGAGGACGCAGGCGGCAGGTGCGTCCTGCTCCCCACCGACCAGCGCACCGAGGAGGCCAACAACGAGTTGGCGGCCGCAGCCCTGGACGCACTCGGTGGCATCGACGTCCTGGTCAACAACGCGGCCTACCAGATGGCCCGCCCCGGCGGCATCGTGGATATCCCCAGCGACCAGTTGCGACGCGTCTTCGAGACCAACGTATTCGCCACCTTCTGGTTGACGAAGGCTCTCGTGCCGCATCTGAAAGCCGGAGCGAGCATCATCATCACCACCTCGATCCAGGCCTACAGCCCGTCCGAGCAGCTCCTTGACTACGCCGCCACCAAGTCCGCCCTGAACAACTTCATGGTCAACCTGGCCTCCGAGCTGGGACCGCGCGGCATCCGGGTCAACGCGGTGGCGCCGGGACCGATCTGGACCCCGCTCATTCCCAGCACCTTCGACGAGGACAAGGTGGCGGGATTCGGTTCCGACACGCCGTTGGGCCGACCGGGCCAGCCCATCGAGGTGGCCGCAGCATTGGTCTTCCTCGCCTGTGACGATGCCAGTTACGTCAGCGGAACGGTGCTCGGCGTCACGGGAGGAAAGTCCGTGTTCTGACCGCCGGTCACGGCCACCGCGCTCAACGTGGTGCTCCCCGCGGCTTGATCCGCACCGGTGGCAACGTCGGGGCGGGGAGCGGATCCCCTGGATCGTCGGGGATGCCGAACTGCGCGCGGGGTGCTCCGCCGTCGGCACCGGCAGCCGCCCCGATCTCGGCCTGCCACGCCTGCCGATAGGCAACGATCTCGTCGTGGCTGCGCCCCACGAAGTTCCACCACATCACGATCTGCTCACCGAACGGGGGCCCTCCGATGACGAGCACCCGGGCCCCCTGCTCCCCCGCCGTCAGGGTGATCGGGTCGGCGCACGCCTCCCGGAAGGCCAGGTGGTCGGTCGGCACCGGGGTGCCGTCCGCCGTGACGGTGCCGTGGTCCACCAGCACGCCCAGTTCGAAGATGCCCGACGGCGTCAGGCTCACCTCGGCGCCGGGGTCCAGCCGCACCTCGGCACCGAGAAGCTCAGTGGCCGTGGCGACCGGGGAGGTGTGCCCGAACGCACTGCCGAGAAACACCTGTGCGGTATATCCGTCTCCACGCAGCACGGGCGGTTCATAGTGGTCGAAAGCTCGATCGCCGAACCGTGCCTCCTCGGGCAGCGCCACCCACAGCTGAACACCGTGCAGGGTGGTGGTCTCGCTGGTGGAACGTTCGGAGTGGCTGATTCCGGAGCCGGCCGTCATCAAGCTCAGCGCACCTGGCCCGATCGTGGCGATATGCCCGGCGGAGTCGCGGTGCTCGACCTGCCCGGAGAACAGCCAGCTCACCGTCTGCAGACCGGTGTGCGGGTGCGGGGGGACATCCATACCGCCGGTGCGTGCCACATCGTCCGGGCCGTAGTGGTCCACGAAGCACCAGGCACCGATCAGCGACAGGGCACGTTGTGGGAGCGTGCGGCGCACGGACATCGCACGCGGTCCACCGAGCGGCACGTCGCGCGGCTCGAGCAGGCGCACCTGCGCCGGACCGGGGCCGCGCTCGACCGCCGTGCACACCACCTCCACGGGTGCGCTTTCCACGTTGCTCATGGTGTCTCCTCACCGTCGTCCGGGTCGATCAGTTCAGCCAGCACGACGGCGTGGGAGAGCTCCAGCGTCCGGGTCGCGGTGACCAGGGTGAGCCTGCCACCCGCGTGCAGGGAGCGCAGGTTCTCCAGGGCGTCCGCGGCGTCCTGCTGGTCCAGCTCGGCACGGTATCGCTCGGCGAACTCGGCGAACGTCCCGGGGTCGTGGCCGTACCACTGGCGTAGCCCGTTGCTGGGCGCGACGTCTCGCACCCAGGTGCCCACCCGGGAATCGTCCTTGCGCAGCCCGCGCGGCCAGAGCCGGTCCACCAGCACGCGGGTGCCGTCCTGCGGCGTGGGGTCGTCGTAGACGCGGGCGATACGCATGGTCCCATTGTGCTCCCTCGGGTGCCCTACAGCCCTGGGCGGACTCGTCCACACCCGTGGAAATACGTGATATTCGCGCAGCACAATTGCCATTCTTCGACTCGTCCGGAGGAATTCTTTGTTCCTCTTTCCGTGAGCCGGGAACGGGTCTAACCTTGACTCACCACGGCTACTCGGGAGGTTTTCGAATGAGTTCGCTCGCAGAAATGCCCACTGTCGCCGAGTGCTCGGTGGAGGGCTGCTCCTACAACGATCACTCGCACTGTCATGCCGCCGCCGTCACCATCGCCGGTACTCCGGGAGACGCGCATTGCGCCACGTTCATCCCACTGAGTTCCAAGGGTGGTCTGGACAAGGTGGTCTCCCACGTCGGCGCCTGCCAGCGTTCCGACTGTTCGCACAATTCTTCGCTCGAATGCACCGCTTCCTCAGTGCGTGTGGGCGCGGGAACCGATGAAGCAGATTGTCTGACCTACGACCCCAGGTGAACGGAGCCGACCCGGTCGCGGCCATCGAACGCTGGCTGGCAGCCGGCGGCGAGCTGCGGACCCGCCAGGTGCGCGGCGGGATCGCCGTGGACCTGGTCACCTGCGACCGCCTCGACGTCGTCGAAACGATCACGGTGCCCGCTGATGCCCACGACGCCACACTGGCCGCGCTGCTGACGGCCGCAGACAAACCCGACTGACCCGGCCTGGACCTCAGGCCGGTGGGAGTTCCGTCCGGCCCCGGCGGGCAAGCGGACCGCCACCGGCGGGGCCCTCGGTACCACCGGGGTCCTTGCCGTCGAAGCGCAGCAGCGCCGGTGTACGCAGCGCCACCACCGCCATGACCGCCACCAGCAGGCCCGCACTGACCATCGTCGTCGGGCCCACTCCGACCTGGTTCGCCACCGCACCGAGCACCAGCGAGGAGAGCGGCATCACCCCGATGGCGAGCTCCTGCAACCCGAGCGCCCGGCCGTGCACCCCGGGCTCGGTGGTGAGCAGCAGCAGGGTGGTCTGCAGCACGGCAAAAGCCGCACTGGTCAGCCCTACCCCGATCATCAGCAGGTACGACAGCGCCGGTAGGTGCGACCAGGCGAACGCCACCCAGAGCACACCCCACAGCCCGGTGCCGATCACGAACAGGCCACCCTTGCGTCGGAAGTCGCCGAGTCCGGCGATGGCCAGCGACCCGAGCAACCCACCGACCCCGGAGCAGGTGAGCAGAAACCCGAGCCCGGTCGCCGTCAGGCCCAGTTGATCCCCGGCGAAGACGGGAAGAAACGCCTGGTAGACCGGCCAGACGAGGATGTTCGCCGCGAGGGTGACACCCAGCACGGCGGCCGCGAGCCGGTTCCTGGCAATGATGCGCAGACCGCCGATCACCATCCGCACGGCGGAGACTGGCGCCCCCTCGCGTGTAGGAGCCGGGACGACCCCGCGCAACGGGAGGACAAGCAGCAGCGCCGCGGCGAACCAGCACGCCGCGATCCACAATGCGGCCGGAGCGCCGAGCAGGCCGATCATTACCCCGCCGAGCGCCGGCCCGACCACCTGGGTCATGTTCATCGCCATCGCGTTCAGGGCGTTGGCGCTACTCAGCCGGCTGCGCCCGACCAGCTCCAGCACCAGGGCCGCACGGGCCGGCTGCGACGGCGACTGCCCCAGCCCGATCGCCAGGCCGGCGAGCACCACCCACCAGTAGGTGAGGACGCCCGCCGAGGCGAGCACCGCCGTCAGCACCACCGCGCCCCACGTCCACGCGGAGGTGACCAGCAGGATGGTGACCCGGTCGTGCCGGTCGGCGAACGCTCCGGCGAACGGCCCGAGCAGCAGCGGCGCCAGCCGCACCGCCGTGAACAGCGCGACCAAGAACTCCGACCCGGTGAGCTCGAAGGCGAGCCAGGCCAGCACCAGCGTCTGGGTCCAGACGCCGCCGAAGAAGAACAGGTTCGACCACCACAGCAGGCGGAAGTGGCGGTTCTCGGACAGAACCGCCACGGACTGGCGCAGTCTGTTCACTGCTGCAGATCGCCCCCGGCCGCGACCACCCGTCCGCCGGCAAGCACGAGGTCACGTCGCGGTACCCGCACGAGCGCGTCGGGCACGTTCTGGGCGTCGACCAGCACGATGTCGGCGCGCGAGCCCAGTTCCAGGCTGTGCTGGTCACGACCCACGAAGGCGGCGGCCCGGGTGCCGGCCAGCTCCACGGCATAGCTCAGCTCCTCGTCGGTGCGCAGCCCGTGCAGGCGGGCGAAAGCGAGTGCGATGCGCAGCATGTCACCGTCACCGAACGGGGACCACAGGTCACGGATGCCGTCGGTCCCCAGCCCCAGCCCGATTCGGTCCCGCATCGCCCGCCACGGCAGCGGCGCCGAACGCACTGGGGCCACGGTGGTCCAGCTGATGCCCAGTTCGGCGAGCTCGTCGAGCAGGTCCGCTTGCCGCGCAGGGGCCAGCTCCCCGAGGGCGAAGCCGTGCGAGACGTTCACCCGGCCGTGCAGCCCGCTGCGGCGCACCCGATCGACGATCAGATCGCAGGTGAACCCGCCGAGCTCGCCACCGTCGTGCAGGTGGATGTCGATGCCGACGTCGCGTCGTTCGGCGATCTCGAAGAGGCCGTCGAGCTGTGCCACGGGGTCGCGGTCGATGGTGCACGGGTCGATCCCGCCGATGCTGGTGGCTCCGGCCGCGGCCGCGGCGTCGAGCAGCTCGAGCACGCCGGGCCGGCGGATCACGCCATCCTGCGGGAACGCGACGATCTCCACCTGCACGGCGCCGTCCAGCTCGGCCGCTGCCTCGCGCACCGACTCGATCCCGCGCAGCCCGACGCCGAGGTCGACGTCGACGTGGCTGCGGGTGGCGGTGGTGCCGTGGATCAGGAACTGCTCCAGGATGGCGCGGGCTCCGGGCACGCTCGGGATGGCGTACTTGTCCCGCTCGGCGCGCTCGTGCGCGATTCGCCCCTGCGTGCCGGGCTCACCCCCGTAGGAGACCCACGGCTGGTTCCACCAGCTCTTGTCGACGTGGGCGTGCGCATTGATGAAGCCGGGCAGGGCGAGCATGCCCTGCCCGTCCACGACGGCGGAGCTCGCCGGGGTCTGCGGCGTCTCGCCGGCAGGGCGGGTACCGGTGATCCGATCACTGGTGATCTCGATGTCGACCGGTTCCGCACCCCAGGGGCGCACATTGCTCAGGAGAAGATCAGCCATCCCGAAATGGTATACCAAACCTGACAACCCTCTCCGCCGAGCGCAACGTTGGCACGTGGGAATTTGCCGGTCCGCCGCACAAGGTTGCGTTCGCCGGGTGGGGCGGGGCGGGGGTGAGGCTGGGCCAGTGCGGCGGGTGCTCAGCGGACCCGGGCGACCCACTCACGGGAGCGCTGCAGGTGCTCCTCGGCGAGGGTTGCGGCGCGGGCGCTGTCGCCGTCGGCCACGGCAGCCAGGAGGGCGGCATGCTCGTCGGTCACCTGGGAGAGATCGTCGTGCTGGCCGAGCAGCCACCGCATCCGGCTGCGCAACGTATCCCCCAGCTCGCTGAGCAGGGAGTTGCCGGCCAGGTCGGTGGCCACCTCGTGGAAGTCCGCCGCCGCACGCCGCGCCGCCACACCGTCCCCGACGGCGGCCGCCTCGCTCTCCCGCTGCCACGCCTCCCGCAGCCGGTCCAGTCCCGCCTGGTCCCGCCGTACGGCCGCCAACCGGAAGGTGAGCACTTCGAGTGCTTCCCGCACCTCGGTCAGCTCGGCGACGTCGTCGGGGGTGAACTCGCGCACCACGGCCCACGAGCGGGGCCGGGGTGTGACCAGGCCTTCGGAGGTGAGCACCCGCAGTGCCTCACGCACCGGGACTCGACTCACCTGGAGCTCCTCGGCGAGTTCCCGCTCCACCAGGCGGCTTCCGGGCGGACGGACGCCGTCGATGATCTCGTCCCGGAGCCGTCGGGTGACCCGCACGGACTCGGACTCGAACACCTCGACCATTCCCGCAGTCTAAGCCGGGCTGGGTGACCTGCCGGTGCCCTGTTCGTCACCGGCCGGTCGCCCGCTGCTCGCCCTGCGTTCGCCTGCCCTCACTAGCGTGAACCGGTCCGTTGCTCCCCGACCGGAGGCTCAATTCCCCGTGGCCAGCAGATCGGGTCGGCTCCTCGCCGCCCTCACCGCATCCGCCCTCGCCGTCATCGGCGCCGTCAGCGCGGCCCCGCCCGCGAGCGCCGCAACCCGCGACTCGGTGTTCGTCACCGAGATCGTGGCGAACAACGCCGGCCACGACGAGTTCGAGTGGATCGAGGTGCACAACCCCGGCTCGGCAGGCGTCGACCTGAGCGCCTACCAGCTCTCCTACATCTATGGGGACACGGCCGACACCGGCTCCGATGTTCCGCTGAGCATCGACGGCGAGGCGCCGCTGGCGGCCGACGAGACGATCGTACTCTGGCTCAGTTACACCAATTCCGACGGCACCCTCGACTCCTTCGCCCGCACCGAGGCCGAGTTCCGCGCCCACACCGGCACCCCGGAGGCCACCCGGGTGGTTCGGCTCACCGGTCAGCCCGGGATGGCCAATGGCGGCGATCGGGGCATCCGGGTGACCGCGCCCGACGGCGACGAGACCCGGTCGTTCTACCCGGCCGACTCCATGGGCACCGACCTGAGCACCACCTTCCGCCTCCCGGCCGCGGCCGAGGAGCCGTCCTACCCGGTACTGGCCACGCAGGCCTCCCCCACACCCGGTGTGCTAGCGGCCGACACCCTGGTCCCGGCCGAACCGGAGCCCGAACCGGAGCCCGAGCCGGAGCCGCAGCCAGAACCGGACCCGGAGCTGACCACGGCGCCGCTGCAGGTGACCGAGCTGCTCCCGGACTCCACCAATGTGGGTACCGCCGACGGGTACGAGTTCATCGAGGTCTACAACGCCACGTCCGAGCCGGTGGACTTCTCCGACTACGCGATCACGTACCTGTACCCGCAGGACACCACCACGAACAATAACGAGGCGCACTGGCCCAGCGTCCCCCGCGACGTCACGATCGCTGCCGGCGGCACGCTGGTGCTCTGGGTGAAGAACGGGCAGAACGACGACCTCGGCGACGCCGAGTTCAACGCCCAGTTCGGCACGGACCTGACCCTGGGTGAGGACCTCGTGGAGGTCTTCCAGGGCGGGATGGCGAACGGGTCGCCCCGCGGTGTGACCATCCGCACCAACACCGGCTTCGGGATCAACCGCGCCTACTACAACATGACCGAGGCGGACGACACCTCGGCCGACCAGGGCATCCGGTACGCCGTCTCCGAGGACCTCGGCCTGCAGACGCTGCTGGACACGGCACCGGCGACCCCCGGTTCGGTGCAGGCCGACCAGGTGCCGGGCGGGCTGATGGTGGTGCCCGCGGACACCACCGCCCCCGAGGTGACCGACAACACTCCCGCCGAGATCGACCCGACGCAGGACTTCACCCTGGAGTTCGCGCTCACCGATGACGTGCAGGTGCGCACCGCCACCCTGACGCTGAGCAACGACGTGGACACCACCCCGCGGGAGTTCTCCCTCACGCACAGCGGCGAGGACACCTACACCCACACTGTCACGGCCGCGGACC